>CAZMMQ010000077.1:0-3729 GCA_964567435.1 uncultured Saprospiraceae bacterium
TTACTATATTTACTAGAATAAAAATCGAAATATGAACAAACTGACGATTATTACCAGCGTGCTTTATTTTGTCTTTGTTTCTTGTAATACAAGTAAGCAATTAAGACAGCCAATTTCTTTTGATGGTAGTTCTCCACAAGGACTGTATGAAGAATCAATGCCTAATGAACCAGGGAAATGCTATTCAAAAGCTATAGTTAAAGAGTATTCTGATTTTGTGCCAGATACAATTGCTCGGTTTAGTGTAGGAGAAGAGATTCCATCTAGTTTATTTTCCTTTACAGAAGTCAGTGAGAAAGTCTGGACCAAGAAGCCTGATCGTAATGGTTTGTTAGTTCATTGCTTAGTGGAAGTCAGCACCATGTCTGAGGTCAACGGAAGATATATTACAAAAGATTATGTAGAAGGACAGACTGTTAGATATGTCCTAGAAGGATTGAACAAGAATGTAGAAGCGTCCACAACTAGATCTGCTTGGCAAGAAATAGTGTGTGGTAAAGATATGAAAGACGCTATAAAGCAATTGTGGTCGGCATTATTGGAGGACGGTTATCATTGTCTGGAAGATGATCAGGCCTGCATTAAAGAGGCACTGAAAAAGTATCAAGTCCTTCATAGATTGCCTGCAGGTAGTTTTAATATGGCAACATTGTCTAGTCTTGGAATGGTAGAATAATAAATTACTCTTAACTATGTGTAAATTAATTTTTGCTTTTTTTCTTGTTGGATTATTTTTCCAATGTAAGGTAAAGGAAGCAACTAGGGGCCCAAGTAGAATCGAAATCAACGAGACAAAAATATACTTACAAAATCCTGATGGATCTTACATCCAAGCAGATCTTAAGGAAAATGAATTCCCGGTGCCTACTCAAGGTAAGGAGCAAATGGAGCTGTATTTGGCAGGAGCTTTAAAGTATCCTTCTTCAGCAAGGCAAAATGGTGAAGAAGGTGTTGTCGTGTTACAAGCTACAGTCAATCGGAATGGTGAAATAGTAGATGTAGAGATTAAAGACAGTGTAAGCCCAGAATTGGATAGCGCAGTATTGACCGCATACAAGCAAGCTACGGTACAAGGATATCAGCCTTTTTATTATGCAGAAGCGATTCTGGGTTTTAGAATCGAGCTGCCTATTGAATTTAGATTGTAGTTGCAAACTCAATTGTACCATTTCTTTTATTAATTGTAAAGAATTCCATAATCTTCCCCATCATAACCCTACATATGCTTTCTTGATGTTATCTTGTTCCTCACTAACAGAAAGTATATATCATGAAAACTAGATTATTTCTCTTTTTTCTAGCCTTATCTACAGTGAATTTTGCACAAGTAGATGATATGCATGTCGCTAAATTGATAGACCAGGTGGAATCAGAAGTCATAGATTGGCGCCGTCATTATCATGAACATCCAGAGCTATCTAACCGTGAATTTAACACCGGTAAACATATCGCTCAAGAACTAAGGAAGCTAGGCTTGGAGGTAGAGACCGGCATAGCTATTACGGGAGTCGTAGGGGTACTAGACTCTGGCAAACCAGGTCCTGTAATAGGATTACGGGCTGATATAGATGGCCTACCAGTAACAGAAAGAACACCGGTTCCCTTCGCTTCCAAAGCCAAAGACGAATTTCTGGGCGAAGACGTGGGTGTAATGCATGCTTGTGGGCACGATACCCATATTGCGATGCTTCTTGGTGCCGCAAAAGTCTTGACTCAAATCAAGGACCAATTGACAGGTAAAGTTGTTTTTGTTTTCCAGCCCGCAGAAGAAGGGGCTCCTCCAGGAGAGGAGGGTGGTGCAGAGCTCATGATTAAGGAAGGGATGATGGACAAGTATGGTATAGAAGTCATGTTCGGTCAGCATGTAAGTGCAGGATTAGATGTGGGAAAAGTAAGATATAAGTTAGGTGGTATAATGGCAGCGGTCAATAGTATGCGCATTGTCGTCAAAGGAAAACAAACTCATGGTTCCAGACCGTGGGGTGGCGTAGATCCGATAACCGTATCAGCACAAATGATTATGGGGCTACAAACCATTGTCAGTCGACAGATGGAATTGACCAAAGAAGCCTGTGTTATATCTATAGGAAAGATAAAAGGAGGCCTAAGGAATAATATTATACCTGAGGAGGTAGAGATGCTGGGCACCATTCGTACCCTAGATAAAGATATGCAAGCAGATATCCATAAGCGTATCCGTCGTACATTGACTAATATCGCTGAGGCCTCAGGTGCAGAAGTAGAAGTAGAAATAGATAAAGGCTATCCAATTACTTTTAATAATCATCAACTAACTAGAGATATGGTCCCTTACCTTAATAAGGCAGCAGGTGAGGAGAATGTAATTATCACTAACCCAATTACTGGAGCAGAAGATTTCTCCTTTTTTGCACAGGAAGTACCGGGGATGTATTTTTTCGTTGGGGGGAAGCCACTTGATGTTTCTGAGTTTGATGCGGCCCCTCATCATACGCCAGATTTCTTTATAGATGAGTCTGGTCTCATTACTGGTGTGAAGACAATGACCTACCTTACGTTGGGATATATGGAACAACAGAAAAGAAAGTAAGATAATATGAAAGTTGCAATGGCACAGATCTCTGGTAAGTGGTTACATAAAGCAGGCACAATAGAATGTGTTATAGATAGAATAAAGGAAGCTGCAAAAGGCGGAGCTAGTCTTGTCGTGTTTGGTGAAGGACTATTACCTGGTTATCCATTTTGGTTGTCTTCTACTGGAGGCGCTGAATTCAATAACCAGACTCAAAAAGAGATATATGCGCATTACGTCCAAGAGTCTGTAGACATAGAAGCTGGGGACTTAGACAGCATATGCGCCGTAGCTAACGAAAATAATATTGCAGTTTACTTAGGGACAATAGAAAAAGCATCCGATAGAGGAGGGCACAGCTTGTACTGTTCATTAGTGTATATTGATCAAACTGGCATTATACAATCTGTACACAGAAAATTACAACCTACCTACGAAGAGCGGTTAGTATGGTCACCTGGGGATGGTAACGGATTACGTGTACACCAACTTGAGGAATTTACAGTCGGAGGCCTTAATTGCTGGGAGAATTGGATGCCCTTATCACGGACAGCATTGTATGGGCAGGGTGAGAATTTGCATGTTGCCGTATGGCCTGGTTGTCTGCGCAATACTTCAGATATCACAGAGTTCATTGCCAAAGAATCGAGGTCATTTGTTATTTCAGTTTCAGGTTTATTTCAAAAGAATAACATTGGAGACCACGTCCCTCATGCGCAGATGATGAGAGATAAAGCACCTGATGATATAGCCAATGGCGGCTCTGGAATTATGGGCCCTGATGGACTGTGGGTGATAGAACCCGTGGTAAATAAAGAAGGGGTCTTCTTTGCGGATTTGAATATTAATCGTGTCTTAGAGGAAAGACAAAACTTTGACCCGTCAGGTCATTACTCTCGACCAGATGTAACAAAGCTGTCGGTAAACCGCTCAAGGCAGTCAATATTAGAATTAGATGAATAGGAAGCCAAGAAATCAAAAATTATTATAATGACAATTGCGTTACTAATAGCTCTTATGACATTGACATATAGTGATGATGTACATGACATGTATCAGGTAAAATTCGCTGAACTCGAAGAAGCTCAAAGTCTATTGACAACCGAAGATGCTTTTACTGGGGCTTGGAGTGATTTTGATATAGATTCTAGGATGGGAAAAGCAGGCAGTACCAAAGC
>CAZMMQ010000077.1:3829-5856 GCA_964567435.1 uncultured Saprospiraceae bacterium
TAAAACCCTACCGAATTACTAACCCTGATGCAGTCCAAACAGATTCATATATATTATTGGACATTGGTGGGGATGAGAAAGTACCATGTATGATGATTTTGTATGCTAAGAAGGCCTATGAGGGTGGCAGTTTCTTTAATTATTTGAACATAGGATTCTTGGAACTGGATAAGCAAAGTATGCAACCTCTACTCTCTAAAGAAGGTCCAGTGATTCATGGTATGTCAGATGCGAAAGACTTTTTTGATCAGGTAGGCAAGAATACCCAATACATCATTCATCCTGAAGAGATTATGGCTGAAAACTTTTCTTTTGCAATACTGGGAAAAGAAAATATAGTTGATGAGAATATAGTTACTCAAATACAAGAGGTTCTTCGAGAAACGACTAGATAGAAGTAGTTGGCTAATTATATTAGTTTGTCTCCTTAATCAATTTTTGCATGTTCAAGTCATAAATCCAACGTTAATCAGAATTCCCCAGACTTGCCCTCCAAAAAATCAAATTGGAATTTATGATTTTGCCAAGCAAGTAAAACTTGCTGGGATAACGAAATACATATATCTTAATCTTAGAGTCGAATTAGAGCTTGTATTTTAAGTGGTGGACACCTGATTATGTAGAACCCCGCTCTGAATTCTGAGAACTTAGTATAATGAGAAATCCCCTTGATGTTTGATGTATCAAGGGGATTCAAAAAATTGAAAACTTTCAAGTTTTCGCTAGCCAAAAAACCTTATTTATTTTAAATCCAAGAATACCCCTACATTATATGCAGGTGCTGCAGCGATTATCTCTCCTCTTGTAACATTTGCAAATCCAGCAGATACGCCAAATTTTTCAGTAACATATACATTAGCCTCTAGTCCCATAGTAATGAACTCTGTGTTATTAGCGAATATACTTGTGCTGGTTAAAGACGTTATATCACTATTCTTAAATGATTCTATAGCATTTAATTTAGCGCTCAACCAAAATTTCTTATTGAATAATCCTAGTCCTACTTCAGCACCATATCTGAACTCTTCAGAAAATCCTTTTGACCTATTGTTGATACCAACAAATCCACTGACATATCCAGCAGCGTCTCCAATATTAAATCCTGTCCCAGCATCTACTGTTAGGATCTGATTAAATTCTCCGTCTCCAGTTTGAAGATTGTTATTTATACCACCTATTGACTGTCCGGATGGAATCCCAAGTGTCAATGTTACAGATATAGGAATTTTTGCTCCATACTTAGATAGATTATATTTCAATCCTAGTTCTACATCACCAAATGAAGTAATCGCATCTCCTTGGAATATAATATCATTGGTAGTCAGTGATCTTACATTGTTGATGACGCTTCTACTGACAACGGGTACATTTGCTATGGCAGTAAATCTATCTGACAAACCAAATTCTGTATAGATAAACGTGTTAAATATACCACTAGTCGTATTTGGATCGACCCTTCCTGTATCCGTAAAGTGCTCATCAAATACTGTCCACCATTCAGATAGCTTAATATAAGCGTTCCCTTTGCCAGTAGGCCAAGGACCACCTGCATTAAGTTGAGATGAAAATAACAGCGTGGCTACAAAAGCAACAAATAAATTTTTCATTTTGAGTTTATTCTATAGCTATTACAAATTAAGTTCGGCTTCACCAATCTTAACATTGAAAGGTGCACACCAGTAGACTATGAATCTATAATCTTCTATCCCAACTTCCTCTATCTCATAGCTATGTTCACCTCGGAAGGTATCTACTTTGCCAATTTCAAATGCATTAGCAATTGAATTTCTGTTATTCGAGAGGTACACATAGAATCCTGGCAGGCCAGTAGATGCTCTATAATTATCTGCTATGTCTAGGAACAAGCCGCCATCTTCAGTCTCAGCCAAAGTGAAATCTCCTTCAAGCGTATAGAAAGTCGTTGTCATAATCTCACCTTCGATAACTCTTAATTCTGGCTCTCCGCCACCTGATCCATCACCACCTGATCCATCACCTCCTGATCCGTCTCCACCTGATCCATCACC
>CAZMMQ010000077.1:5956-16029 GCA_964567435.1 uncultured Saprospiraceae bacterium
CCGTCTCCTCCTGGAGGAGGTGGTGGTGGAGGAGATTGTACAGAGATTACCTCATTATCTGTACTTGTAATGCCATTGACATCGACACTACCACTGATTGTCGCAGTTCCAGCAGCTAGGGCAGTTGCCAATCCATTCTCGTCTATGCTAATAATTGCAGGATTATCGCTGGTCCAAGTGACAGGTACTTCTTCTCTTGCACCTACATTATTAAAGTATCTATAAGTGTATTGAAATGTTTCTTCTACCTCCAAATCCTGAGAAGGACCGCTGATTCTTAATTCAGGCTCTACAAAGTCATCAAGAAAATCATCTTGCACACAACTCAGTGCAATTGCCGAAAACGCTAGTAGTAATAAGAATAACTTGTTCATTTTTTATAATAGTTTTTTTATTTAATATGATAATTCTTAGTATTAAGTTGCTTCACTTAACGATTATTTTAAGAAAATTGAGAAAAATGTCGTTTGTCATTGATGATAGATAATTATGAAGCATAAGCATAAAAAACTTCACCAATAAAATATAACGAGGCACAAATATCAATACGCTTGCTTCTTATCCAATCATTATTCTACAATTTTTCCCTTTTGGTAAGGCACACCGCCCAATTTCTTGTAAAGTTAGGCAATTGAGAGGTGAGAAGACACTTATTATGTTAATCTAAAGTCTGAAGGCGAATGGCCCTCATTTTTCTTAAAAAAGCGACTAAATGACTGAATATCATTGAATCCAAGATCATACCCAATCTCTGAAACAGGTTTTTCAGTATATCTCAACATTCTTCTCGCTTCCAGCATGATTCTGTCTTGAATCATTTTTAAAGGAGATTTAGTATGGAATTTTCCGAAGAGATTGGATAAAGTTTTAGGTGATTTATTGAGCATGTCAGCATATTCTGATACACTATGCTTTTCCTTAAAGTGCTTCTCTACCAAAAAATTGAATTCTCTAACAATATCTACTTCCAACTTTGGTATTACTTCAATTTGTTCCTGGGCTTTATATATACGCGTACATAGGATCAAGAATCTCTTGAGTAACATCTGTAACATCTCCTGCTGAAGCTCATCTCTAGATTGCATTTCTAATAATACCATTTTAGATAAGCTTTGAAGTGATTCCAAATTTTCACCCTTTGGCTGAAGTATGGGCAGACTTTTAGATCCAAAGAAGAGAATACCTTTGCAGCCAACCTCGCTATCATGCGTAATGATACAGTAGAAAGACGAATTAAATCTTAACATTTTGGCACTCTGGATTCTTTTAACCTCAACTTTGTGAAAATTAGTCAGGCAAATCAAGGTATCTTTAGCGAAAATATAAGGATGACTATCAATGATGACTTCATTTTCGTCTTCTTGAAACCATAGCAGAGACAATTGACTATCTATTGGATTATTCAATGCCTCACTGACCGCACTGCTATGCTCCAGTATTTCGAAGTATTCATTAGTATTCCCTTGATATTTCATCAGTAGACTTTTGAGTCCTCTATCTAAAAAAGGATAGAATGATTATTGTTCACCTATTTCAAAAGAAACATACCTATAACTTTAAAAACTTTGGATTGATGCATTTTGAGTTTACCGTAATGAATGGAGTCAGAATTTTAATTTGTTCTATATTAGTTGATATACTATAAACCACTCTAAGTAGGTCAACATGAAGAAAAATGCACTATTTGTCTTAGGTCTTATCATCAGTCTGCAAGCCTTGGCGCAATCCGAATTGGAGAAACAACTATTTGAGTTACCCAATGTCATCTTTAATAAAATAACTACTCCAGATGGGTACGAAGCGGCCTATGAGCTTCAGATTAGACAGCCGTTAGATCATAAGGATGACGCAAAAGGACATTTCTATCAGAGAGTTTTTCTTAGCCATAGGTCCTATGAAGCCCCTACTGCAATGATCACAAATGGTTATGGTAGACCTTCTAATAGAGTGACAGAAATTGCTAGACTTACTGGTGCTAATCAGATTAATATTGAACACAGATATTTTCTGGAATCGTCTCCTGATACGCTTGATTATGATTACCTCAATTTCGAACAAGTCACGGCTGACTTACATCATATCAATCAGCTTTTTAGACAAATCTATGAAGGCAAATGGATAAGTTCCGGTATAAGTAAAGGAGGGACGACCACCATCATGTACAGATACTTTTATCCCGAAGATGTAGATGTATCTATACCTTACGTAGCACCTATAAATCATAGTGCAGAAGACAAAAGAATCTATGAGTTTCTCGATGAAGTAGGCACCAAAGAGTGTAGATCATATATATATGATTATCAGATAGTTATGTTGGAAAAGGCTGATGAGATGAAGTCCTATCTCAAGTGGTTTGCCAAAGGCCAGAATCTGAAATTCAACTATCTCAATTTGGATCAAGCATATGAATATGCCATTCTAGAATATCCGTTTTCATTCTGGCAATGGGGTGCAGATTGTGCACATATTCCTTCTACAGATGCTCATACGGATACGCTACTTCAGCACTTCGTAGATATCGTAGGATTAGAGTTCTATTCTGATGCAAGTATGGAGGGATTTGGATCACATTATTTTCAGTCTGCAGAGGAGATGGGTTACTACGGTTTTGAGGTAGAGCCATTCAAAAAGTTAATTCATCATCTGGATGTCAATAGTAATCCTTCTGCCATATTTACTCCAGACAAATTACCCGTCAAATTTGATGGAACACTGACCAACAAGGTATTCGAATGGACACAAAGAACCTCATTGCCATTTATTTACATCAATGGAGCAAATGATACATGGTCAGCTACTGCAGTACCTGAAGTCAAAGGATCAGAATCTCTGTGGTTTTTCATGAAAGACAAGTCTCATGGAGATGCTAGGATCAAGAATATGACCACTGCCAACAAGCTCAAATTACAGCGTAAATTAAGCCATTGGATTGATGAGAAAATTGACTGCTCGATTTTGGATGAATAGAGTGATTTTAGACCTTCGACCACTGATAGGTGTCCTCTAGAAGTCTTTTGATCACAAATTAAAAACAATAACCTTTCTTTATATGTTATGTAATTTACTGAAATTCAACCAGTTATGATTGATTGGTGTAAAAGAGAATTGCATAATTTTACCAGATTTAATAATTTTCAAGGATGAGATGATTTGTGGGGAATTTATATGTCGTTTATTTAGTTGAAATAAAGGCGAAAATCATCATCAAACATCTTTTTGAAAATTGGCAATCTTGCCATGTGTGGTCAGACTAAGTAAAGAGTTATATGAGTAATTACGATTTGCTTTTAAGCAAACTAGATAAATTTACAAGAAAGTACTACCTCAACCAGATAATTAGGGGATTCCTATACACTACCGCGCTTATCCTGGCCATATTCATTGCAATAAATTTATTAGAACACTATGCTTACTTTGACTCAGGAGTAAGGAAAGGACTATTCTTTGGATTTATTGCCACATCCATTCTATCTCTAGGTTATTGGGTATTGCTGCCATTAAGTAAATATTTCAAACTTGGAAAGCGGATTAATCATGAACAAGCCGCTCAGATTATTGGAAATCACTTTACAGATGTAGAGGACAGGCTATTGAACGTTTTACAACTTAAAAAGCAAGCCGAATCTAGCACAAGCATGGATTTGATTAATGCCTCTATTAATCAAAAAACGGAAGCCATCAAACCCGTTCCATTCAGATCAGCTATTGATTTGACTAACAATAAAAAGTATCTCAGGTATGCCTTGCCTCCTGCCATGATGTTATTGGTCATCCTTCTGGGAGCACCAAGTTTGATTACAGAACCGACTCATAGATTGATAAATAACGACAAGGAATTTGAAAGAGCAGCTCCTTTTCACTTCAGTACTGATGGAGACACATATGAAGTGATACAGTACGAAGACCTAACGGTGACGACAGAAGTGGATGGTGAAGTACTGCCAGATGAAGTTTTCATAGATGTAGAAAATTTCCAGTATCGGATGAAAAAGGTAGATAGAAACACCTTTTCATACACTTTCAAAAATGTTCAGAAGGATATTCCATTCCACTTTTATTCAGGTTCGGTCAAATCTAAGGACCATAATGTTGCCGTATTGCTTAAGCCAAATATGGCAGGCTTTGATCTCTACTTGGATTACCCCGGATACACTGGAAGAAAAGATGAGACCATGAGTAATATCGGAGATGTTGTCATTCCACAAGGTACCAAAGTGACATGGAATTTTCAGGCAGACAATACAGACGCTGTCTCATTGAAATTTGCCAACTTAGGTCTTATAGAGGAAGCGAATAGGAGATCTGATAACAGATATCGATATGTGAGAAAAATCATGAAGGATGATATCTATAAAATTTTCATTTCCAATGAACAAATTCCTAGCCCGGATTCCATTAGTTATACTTTAAACGTTACACCAGATCAGCACCCAGAGATTTCTGTGGAGAGCTTTGTAGATAGTCTGGAAAAGTCTATTACCTATTTCATTGGAAATGCCTCTGACGATTATGGCCTGACCAGTTTGTCATTCAACTATACACTGACAAAATCAAATGGGCAGTCTACGACCCAATCTGCTTTACTCACCAAGCCGTCAGCAAGAGAGGTCCAATACGATTACACTTTTGATATTGCAGATTTAGAACTCCAGCCTGGAGACAAAGTCAGCTACTTCTTTGAAGTGAAAGATAATGATGGTGTCAATGGATCTAAGTCAGCTCGTACTTCTGTTATGGAGTATGAAAAGCCGACAGTAGAAGAATTTGAGGAGCAAGAGGATGCGAATGAGGAAGAAATAAAGGAAAAGCTTAAAGATGCTTTGGATGAATCCAAGAAGATAAAAGAAGAGCTGAAGAAGCTAAGAGAGAAAATGCTGCAGAAGCAAGAACCATCTTGGGAGGACAAAAAGGAGTTAGAGAAGCTATTGGAAAGACAAGCAGAATTACAGGAGAAACTACAGGAAGCAAAGGAAAAATTCCAGGAAAATCTTAAGAATCAAAATGAATTCTCTGAACAGAAAGAAGATATTCTAGAGAAACAAGAGAAGTTAGAAGAAATGTTTGAAGAGGCCATGAGCGAAGAGACTCAAGAGCTGATGGAAAAGATTAAAGAATTAATGGAGGAGCTTGACAAGGATGAGATGTTAGAGCAAATGGAGCAGATGACCATGAACGACGAAGAGGTAGAAAATGAGATGGAAAGGTTATTAGAATTATTCAAGAATTTGGAAGTAGAGAAGGAGATGCAGGACATGATAGAAAAGTTGGAAGAGTTAGCAGAGGAACAAGAGCAGTTATCAGAAGAAACAGCCAAAGAAGAAAAGCCTCAAGATCAGTTGGAGAAAGAACAAGAAGAATTGAATAAGGAAATGGAGAAGTTGGAAGAGGAGATGAAGGAGCTTGAAGAGAAGAATGAAGAGTTAGAGCGCCCCAAAGATTTGGGAGACGAAAATGAAGAACAAATGGATGATATCCAGGAGGACATGGAGCAGAGTCAAGAGAAAATGGAGCAGCAGGATAATCAGGGGGCTTCTCAGAAGCAGAAGCAAGCTGCTCAAAAAATGAAAAAAATGGCAGGAGGGATGTCAGCAGCAATGGAGTCTTCTGAACAAGAACAGATGCAAGAAGATATCAAGGCTCTTAGACAACTATTGGAAAACTTGGTGATGCTCTCCTTTGATCAGGAAGAATTGATAGAAGATATCAGAATTACAACCTTGAATACCCCTAAGTATGTTAGACACATTCAGGAACAATTTAAGTTGAAAGATGATTTTGTAATGATTCAAGATAGTCTTGAGGCATTGGCAAGAAGAAATGATAAGATTCAAAGTTTTGTCTCAGAAAAAGTCGTAGAAATCAAATCAAATATAACAGAGAGCATAGACCAACTAGAAGAAAGGAAGAGAAATGATGCGCAGGCCAACCAAAGGCACACAATGAAGAATGTCAATGATTTGGCACTGATGTTATCTGAATCAATGGAGCAAATGCAGCAGCAGATGTCAGGTATGATGTCTGGTTCGCAAATGTGTAATAAACCAGGAAGCGGAAGTGGAAAACCAGGACAAGTACCTATAGATAAAATCACCCAGGGCCAGCAAGAACTTAATAAGCAAATGAAGGCCATGGCTGGTAAGAAAGGCAAAGACGGAAAAGACGGAAAAGAAGGCAAGAATGGAAGCGCTAAAGATTTTGCAAAAGCAGCAGCAAGACAGGCTGCCCTCAGAAAAGCACTCGAAAATCTACAGAACGAAAAGTCAGAGCAAGGAAAAGGAGACCCTGCACTGCAGGAACTTATAGATGCAATGGACAAAGTAGAAACAGACTTGGTAAACAAAAGATTAGATAATCAATTGTTACTTAGACAACAAGAAATCGTCACAAGGCTACTTGAAGCTGAGAAAGCGGATAAGCAACGTGACAAGGACGAAAAGAGAAAAGCTGAAACTGGCAAGGAATATAAGAAGGAGTTGCCACCAGCTTTACAAGAATATCTCAAAGAGAGAGAAGCAGAAGTAGAAATGTATAAAAAAGTATCGCCAGCTTTAAGACCATTCTACAAACAATTAGTCGATGAATATTACAAAGCTTTAAAAGGTCAGTAATATTTAATAGAGAAGTAAACTATTTATATTTATCTATCCTAACCAACCACCTGCATGCATCACGAACTGATGTTGAGAATCAAATCATGTCCAACTCAAATTGGCTGCATTGAGTCTTTTGTTAAGAAATTAATGTGTAACTGTA
The DNA here is from genome assembly GCA_964567435.1 of uncultured Saprospiraceae bacterium. Lineage (GTDB taxonomy): Bacteria > Bacteroidota > Bacteroidia > Chitinophagales > Saprospiraceae > RFSX01. Next base: position 12,710 of record CAZMMQ010000077.1, read on the forward strand.
AGTTTGATCAACAGGTACATGATAATATATTGATTTCACTTACAGAAGCGGTCAATAACGCAATTATACATGGCAACGAAGAAGATGAATCCAAATTTGTCAGTGTCAACTGCGAAGAGCGAAAACAAGAAGTCGTCATCCGAATATCTGATGAAGGAAAAGGTTTTAACCCACACCAAGTTCCAGATCCAACTTTAGCCCATAACCTGGAATGTTGTGGTGGTAGAGGTGTATTCATCATGAAGCAGTTATCAGATAAAATCAAATTTCTTGATAGTGGGCGAACGGTAGTGATGCATTTCAAAACAGTATAGCCCGTTAATCTCTGAGATGACAGATCCACACAATTATCATGATAGTAGTGAGATTATTGTTTGCCTTGCAGATGTCGATTATAACCTTAAACACAAGACAGAAGTATATCAATGGCTCAAAAGTATCGCTATAAAAAACAATCGGTCGATTTCTTCATTAGAATATGTATTTTGTTCTGATGATTATCTATTGGAAATTAATAAGAAATATTTGTCGCACGATACTCTGACAGATATTATCACTTTTCCATTACAGGAAAGTCCACTAGAGGCAACTATATATATAAGTATAGAGCGGATAAAGGATAATGCATTAAAATATAAGACAACAACAGAAGAGGAGTTGCATAGAGTCATGGTTCATGGACTCTTGCATTTAGTAGGATTCAAAGACAAATTAGATGACGAAAAATCACAAATGCGACATCAGGAAGATGTTGCGCTTAGCCAAAGGACTTTTAACTAGTATACTATTAATGATTCTGATTCTAGCAGAATCTCATGCCCAAGAAGTATTATCACAAGAAATCTTCGATAAGCAAGGAGGCATAGAGGTCATCATAGATGACAGCAGTCTTTTGATGGAATTAGATAAACACGAAGGACTAACTATAGATCATGGTTGCACCCATCATGCACCAAGGATGTATGCCACCGCTTCAGGATACAATTATTTGATGGAACAAAATATTGCCTTCACATATATTGAGCGCCCCAAAGTAGAGCTCACCATGTTAGGGCCTGAAGAATTGCCAGTGTATAGATCTGAATGTATGCCTGATATGGATTTCTATCCTACCTATGAGGCTTATGTAGAAATGATGAATAATTTCCAAAGCCAATATCCAGACTTATGTCGTGTATTCAGTATCGGCACTCTGGAAAGTGGCAGGCAGATATGGATGGCTCAGTTGGGAGATGGTTTGGATGATAGTCAAGACGAACCCAATTTATTATATACCTCTACAATGCATGGTGATGAGACTACGGGCTTCCCTATGATGCTTCAGCTAATAGATTTACTCTTGTGCAATTACGAGACAGATAATAGAATAAGAACCTTGATGGATGAGGTCAATATTTATATTAATCCACTTGCAAATCCAGATGGCACTTATACCAATGATAATTCTACAGTACAAGGCGCTACCAGACGTAATGCCAACTTTATAGATCTCAATAGGAATTTTCCTGATCCTGAAAATGGGATGAATCCCGATAACAGACCGACTCAAGATGAGACCCAGTTTTTTATTGACTTTGCCGAAGCGAATAACATACATCTGTCAGCTAACTTTCACGGTGGGGCAGAGGTGGTGAGTTACCCTTGGGATACCTGGTCCAGAAGAGCAGCAGATGATTCTTGGTGGATAGAAAAAGCGAGAGAGTATGCAGATCTGTGTCAGGTGAATGGTCCTGATAACTATTTTACAGATTTGGAAAACGGTATTACACATGGCTGGGATTGGTTTGAAGTAGATGGTGGTCGACAGGATCTGATGAATTATTATGTCAGAGCAAGAGAATGGACAATAGAGTTGTCTTCAAGTAAATTAGTGAACTCTGCTGATCTGCCAACATTCTGGCAAGCCAATAGAGAAGCACTATTGACTTATATGGAAGAGGCGATGTTTGGCTTCCATGGACAGGTAGTCGATTGCGTTACTGGTGAGCCATTAGGTGCAGAAATAATTATGGAGAATCATGATGTAGATAATTCCAGTGTATTCTCTGATAGCTTGTCAGGATATTTTTTCCGCTTCCTTGATGACGGTCAGTATAATGCGATGATAGTTGCAGAAGGGTATGAGACATTATCACTTCCATTGGATATAGAGGATAAGACCTTAACCCGTATGAATCTAGAGTTGTGCCCAGAATCTACAAGTACTACAGAATTTACTAAGGATGAACTAACAGTAACAGTGAATGAAGGGCAGTTAATAATCAATGGAAGTTTATCTGATAAAGTCAACCGCATTGAATTATATGATACAGCTGGCCGAATAATCCATACACAACAGTCTCCATCTAATGGGGTCAAACTTTCACTTAACTCAGGCATTTACATACTGCATCTGACAGTGGATAATAGGCAAGGCACCTTTGTCATAACAAAATAAAACTCTATGAATAACTGGCTACATAATCAATACTTAACACTTATAATCTTTCTTGTCACGGCAAGTATTGTAACTGCCCAAAGAGAGAAAACACCCATCACTCCAGTACAAGTGACTGACAGGATAATAATGCTCAAGGGGTCTGGTGGCAACATTGGCGTCTTCTTGGATGATGATGGAGTAATCATGATAGATGACCAGTTTGCTTATATGGCAGATAAAATATCTGCAGCTATAGCAGAGCAGACAGACATGCCAATCAAGTACCTGATTAATACCCACTGGCACGGCGACCACACAGGAGGTAACGAAATATTTGGTAATAAAGGCGCTACCATAATTGCACACGATAATGTAAGAAAGCGATTAAGTACTGATCAGATAAGGCCCTTTGGTCGGACTACTGCGGCGTCACCTGTAATCGCTTGGCCCAAGTTGACTTACAACGAAGAATTTACTATTCACACAAAAGAAGAGTCTATAGAACTTATCCATGTCCACAATGCGCATACTGATGGAGATTCTTTTGTTTACTTTCCGATGTCTAACGTATTGCATATGGGTGACACTTTCTTTGTGGGCAGATTTCCCTTTGTAGATGTAGATATGGGTGGCTCACCAGATGGGTTAATAGCTGCGGTAGAAGCAGCACTCATGATAGTAGATGAGGATACGCAGATTATTCCTGGACATGGAGAGTTGTCTAACAAGCAAAACCTGAAAGACTATCACCAGATGTTACTTATTATGAGAGATAGAGTAAAAGCTGCGATGGCAGATGGCATGGCTGAAGATGCTGTCGATGTAGAGACATTGACTAAGGGATTTGAAAGTTGGGGTACTGGCTTTATCAATGGAGAAAAGTATGTGAAGATGTTGTGGA
>CAZMMQ010000078.1:0-15997 GCA_964567435.1 uncultured Saprospiraceae bacterium
TAAAAGAACCTTATTTTTGTGCCATTATTAAAAAATTACTCAGAAAATATGTCTGAAGAAATACGTAACTGTACCATTATTGGCTCAGGGCCAGCTGGCTATACAGCAGCCATCTACGCTGCTAGAGCAGGTTTAAAGCCGTTGTTGTTCACAGGAAAAGAACCTGGAGGTCAACTTATGATCACAACAGAAGTAGAAAATTATCCTGGATACCCTGATGGCCGAACTGGACCAGAAATGATGATGGATTTCAAAAAGCAAGCCGAACGGTTCGAAACTGATATCCGAGGTGAAATGATTACAAAGGTAAATTTTGACGGACCAGTACATGTACTAACTACTGAGAGTGGCGAAGAAATCAAAACTCACACAGTCATAATTTCTACAGGTGCTAGTGCCAAGTGGTTGGGATTAGAATCTGAAAAGAGACTTATGAATCAAGGAGTGTCGGCCTGTGCTGTATGCGACGGGTTCTTTTTTAAAGGACAAGAAGTTGTTGTTGTCGGCGGTGGTGACACAGCTGCGGAGGAAGCAACTTACCTATCCAAACTGTGCCCAAAAGTACATATGCTTGTTAGAAGGGATGAGATGAGAGCATCTAAGATTATGCAGAAGCGAGTTATGAACACGAGCAACATAGAAGTCTATTGGAATACTGAAACGCTTGAGGTCCTTGGGAAGGATAGTGTAGAAGGCGTCAAAGTAAAAAACAATAAGACAAATGAAGAATCTACTATAACAGCAACAGGATTTTTTGTTGCAATAGGCCACAAACCTAATACTAGCATATTTGGAGACTGGTTAGATATGGATGACTCTGGATATCTTATTACAGGCGCTGACAATACCAAGACGAAGGTTGCCGGTGTATTTGCAAGTGGTGATGCACAAGACAATGTATATCGACAAGCTGTAACTGCAGCAGGTACAGGATGCATGGCTGCTCTTGACGCTGAAAGATATCTAGCTGCTCAAGAAATAATCTAATACGCTAATTCTCATAAAATTTATCTATGTCAAAGTTTAGAAAAGGAGTACTACATGGTGATGAAGTCACAGCACTTTTAGACCACGCTAATGAACATAATTATGCTTTACCAGCAGTTAATGTCGTAGGAACCAATACAATCAATGCATGTTTGGAAACTGCAAGAGATATTAACTCACCTATAATAATTCAACTCTCAAATGGAGGTTCTACTTTTTTTGCAGGAAAGGGACTATCCAATGAAAACCAATCAGCAGCAATTGCTGGAGGGATTTCTGCAGCGCATCATGTACACTATATGGCTGAAGCTTATGGAGTGACGACAATTCTGCATACAGATCATTGTGCTAAGAAACTTTTGCCATGGATAAGTGGTCTTACAGAAGCATCTGAAAGACATTACGAAAAATTCAAAACGCCGCTATATTCTTCTCATATGCTCGATTTATCAGAAGAATCTATAGAAGAGAATTTGGAAATCTGTGTAGAGTACCTTAAAAGATTTCATGACATAGGGATTTCCTTAGAAATGGAGCTTGGAGTCACTGGTGGAGAAGAAGATGGGGTAGACAACACAGATGTCGATAGCTCAAAACTTTATACTCAACCAGAGGAGGTTGCTTATGCTTATGAGAAACTAAATGCGATCAGTGACAGATTTACTGTAGCTGCAGCATTTGGAAATGTTCACGGCGTATATAAACCAGGTAATGTTGAATTAAAACCTATTATCTTAAAAAATTCTCAGGAATTTGTTAAGCAAAAGTATAATCTAGAAGCTGACCAACCGATAAAATTTGTTTTTCATGGTGGCTCTGGATCTACGCCAGAAGAAATACAAGAAGCCATTACTTACGGGGCGGTAAAGATGAATATCGATACAGATCTTCAATGGGCTTTTTGGAAAGGAACCAGAGACTACTACGAAGCAAGAGTAGGCTACATGCAGACTCAAATAGGTAATCCAGATGGAGAGGATAAGCCCAACAAAAAGCAATATGATCCTCGTAAGTGGCTTAGAGAAGGGGAGTTGACATTTAAGCAAAGATTGACCAAAGCTTTTGAAGATCTGAATTGTACCAATAAAGCAGTATAGTTATATCAAGAATAATTCATTCAAAAAGACCTTAATCATTTGATTAAGGTCTTTTTGATTAAACTAAACATATCGCAACTTAGATCATTACAGAATCACGTTCCCAAGTTTTTCTGCTAGTGCCTTCTTTTCTTCTTGCAGTTTTTTGAATGCCTTGAGGAGAGTGATTCTCGTTTGATCATCTACATCCTTGCTATTAATTCTCTCCTTCAATTTATCCAATACTTTGGATAACTTCTTTAGTTTAAATCTCAGAATGGCTTGTAGACTATCTTCCAAGTAATTATTATCAGGCATTTTTTGATTGAGATATACTCCAATATTTTCCCAGTTAGCTAACTCATATGGACTGCTGATTCTATCTACCGCAAATGAAGAAACAGCCTTATCTGTGTGGTTAATAAAGTGCTGAGTTATATCGGAATTGTCTTCACTGGATTCTGTAAACTTAAATCCTGCCTCTATTATCTTCTGGCATAAAGGATTATCAAAATATTGGAATACGACACTGATATTGGTATATACAAACTCTGCTACAGACATTTCCTCTCCATCATCTTGAATGATCATCTTATCGCCATATGCAATAACTATCCTTGCCAGATCCAATTCTTGATAATCATGCTGAGGTACGACAAAGTCTGGCTGTCGGTGAGGAACTTTCTCCTCAGGATAATGGTCTAACTCATGATAATTATCAGGTGGTTCGAATGGAGGAGGTTTAGTTGGAAAAGGACTTGAATTACCAGAAGATGATACTACAGAATCTTCTCTCATCTTCCTTATTTGCTGCATCCTTTCTTCCCGTTTCTGCTCAAGCTGCTTCTGCTTAATTTGATTTCTAATCTGCTTATTGACTTCTTTTACCAAGATTGATTCATCTATGCCTAAAGACTGGGAACATTGACGTATATACAAGCTTCGTTTGATGGGTTCTCTTAGTCTAGCTACACTACTAATGATATCTTTTATCATAGTAGATCGCTTTACTGGATCGTTGCCAGCTTCTTCTAAAAGTAAATCCATCTTAAAGAAAATAAAATCTTTAGCATTATCTTTTAAGAATTCTTCGAAAGCAGTATTACCAAGTTTCTGTACGTATGAATCAGGGTCTTCTCCATCTGGCAACAAGACTAAGGATACATTCATCCCATTTTCTAATACGATATCTAGCCCTCTGAGGGCGGCCTTTATTCCTGCTGCATCCCCATCATACAAAAACGTAATATTGTCCGTGTACCTCTTAATAAGCAAAACTTGTTCTCTAGTAAACGCTGTACCAGAAGAGGCGACAACATTCTCTACACCATTTTGAACGAGACTTATGACATCCGTGTACCCTTCTACAACAAGACAGTTATCCACTTTTCTGACGGCTGACTTTGCAAGATGCAATCCATATAAGGTCTTTCGCTTATTGTAAATCGGCGTTTCTGGAGAATTGATGTATTTGGGTTGAGATTTTTGGCTGCTTAGTGTTCTTCCAGCAAAGGCCACAACTTTGCCTGACACATTATGTATAGGAAACATAACCCTGTGCCTGAAGAAATCATACCCTTTATGCGAGGTCAATCCAAGATCTTTAAGATAAGCTTCCTTATATTGGAGTTGGGTTGCTTTCGCTGTCAGGGCTTTTGATTCCTCAGGAGAATAACCTAATTCGAATTTCTCAATAGTTGCCATCAAGAAGCCTCTTTCCTTAAAGTAACTTAGTGCAATAGCCTTACCGTTCTGAGTCTCGAGAAGCTGCTTTGAGTAGAATTCAGCGGCGAACTTATTGATAATGAAATAGCTCTCTTCCTGACGGAGTTGTTCCGCAACTTGGTCCGCATCAACATTCTTATCTTCTTCGATGTCAATATTATATCTCTGCGCTAGTTGTCGTATAGCCTCTGGGTAGGATAGTGAATCATGCTCCATTAAAAACTGAACAGGACCACCTCCTTGCCCACAGCCAAAGCATTTATAGATGTTCTTGCTTGGAGAGACTGTAAAAGAAGGTGTTTTTTCATCATGAAAAGGGCAGAGGCCAATAAAATTGACACCCCTCTTTTTAAGATTTACATATTCTTGGATGACATCATCCACCCGCGCCATGGCAAATACCTCTTGTATGGTTTTTTCTGAAATCAACCTTTAATTTTCTCCTATTTTATCTTGAGCCCATAATATTAAAATAATACCGCCCGAGTACCTACTTTTGGGCCTTAATTCTATATAAACGTGGAAGAGATACAAGGTTTAAATGTACTGGATTTAGTAAACAAGTATGGTGCCCCACTATACGTATATGACTCATCGGCTATAGAAAACAATTATAAGCGATTTGTCAATGCATTCGATGTGCCAAAACTTGGGATTAATTATGCTTGTAAGGCCTTGAGCAATATTTCTATATTAAAACTCATGAAACACCTTGGCACTTCTCTTGATTGTGTCTCTATACAAGAAATAAAACTTGGCTTAGCTGCAGGGTTCGAGCCAGCTGACATTCTTTTTACGCCTAACAACATTTCTGAGGAGGAATATGCTGATGCCGTAAATTTGGGTGTAGGCATCAATGTAGACAATCTAGAGATGCTAGAATACTTTGGAGACACCTATCCAAATGTTCCTATTTGTATCAGAATAAATCCACACATGATGGCCGGTGGAAATCGAAATATTTCTGTCGGACACATTGGTTCCAAGTTTGGTATTTCAATCCATCAATTACCGCATTTAGAGAAGATCATATCTAGTTTCAATATCAATGTAAATGGCATACATGTGCATACGGGATCTGACATTTTGGATACTGATATATTCATCAAAGCTGCAGAACTGATATTGGACGTCGTTGCCAAATTTGATTCAGTGGAATTTGTAGATTTTGGGAGTGGGTTTAAAGTAGCATATAAAGAAGGTGGATTAGAAACTGATATAGAAGAATTGGGGAAAGCATTCAGTGAAAAGTTTAATACCTTCTGTGAAAAAAACGATAGAAATCTAACACTTAAATTTGAACCAGGTAAGTATCTGGTTAGCAACGCAGGATATTTTCTAGTAAAAGTCAATGTGATAAAGCAGACGCCTGCGACAACCTTTGTTGGCGTTGATTCTGGGATGAATCATCTCATTAGACCAATGTTCTATAACGCATATCATGATATTGTCAATGTTTCTAAGCCAGACGGCAAGGGCAAAATTTACTCAGTGGTTGGATACATTTGTGAGACTGATACTTTTGGTGCAGACAGAAAAATAAGTCAGGTGTCTAAAGATGACATCTTAATGTTTAAGAATGCAGGAGCATATTGCTTTAGTATGACATCTAATTATAACTCCCGATATAGACCACCGGAAGTCCTTATACACAATGGAAAAGACTATTTGATTAGGAAGAGAGAAACTCAGGAAGATTTGCTCCGCAATCAATTGGATCCTGAAATAGTATAGAACATAAAAAAGACTGAAGCTTTCACTTCAATCTTTTCTAATTGGGGTTATTTCAACTTCTCAAGATGCTCCGATCCTGAAAAATTGATATTCTTAGCGAGGTCGCCGATTTTATCTAATCTAATTTTTCCTGAAAAACTCATAAGCACAAAGTTATCTGAGCCACCAACTAGTAGAAGAAGCTCGTTGACTATATTGCCATCTTCCGAGTCCTTTACTAAAAACTTCACATCCGAATCACCATCTCTAACAGTCATAAGCTCCTCGTAATCTGACGTCTTTACAGTTGATGTGAACTCTTTATAGATTGTTGTAGGATTTTCTTCTGTGGTCAAAATCTTCAGACCCTTCAAAGACTTAATCATTTCCTTGGTCTCCGCATCCATATCGATATCAGTATCCATCTGAGAGAACATCTCAAACATTTTTGGACTAATATTAATTTGTGTAAAGGCACTATTATCAGAATACTTTTCAAAGAAGCTATTGATAGCTGACTGCTGAGCACTAAGGCTACAGAATGAGATAGCTATTGTGACGATTGTTAATATACTTTTCATTGATTTAGTATTAGCTTATTGAGCTTTATTTATTTTAAAAACGTTTGTTTTTTCTAATTGCTTAATATGTTGCATTGGGGCATACCCTTTATCGTATTTCTTACCAAGAAAAGCCAACGCCTCCATTGTCACTTCTAAGGCTTCTTCAGCTTCTATTGATTCCGCATAGGTGTGACTTCTGTTGGTAGAGCTATCTGGCATTAAAAACACGACTGACACTAAGAGTACAAAAACGGCTGCAAGAGAAGCCAATCTTGGCATCAGTTGTCTCACTCTGGAATTCTTAGATTCTTGTGGTGATTCAACATCATCTGAACTTTGCTCTCCACCAGATGAATGTGTTATTTCAGAAGCATTTATGAATGAAGTTGCTTTCACAGCAGATGCTTCTTTGAAATAGTCAAATTGAGGCTTAAGATATTGATGCTCCTTGGCGATATCTTCTGAATGGAAATATGAAATCAGACGACTTTCATCCTCTTCACTTGAGTTTCCTGCCCAATAGTTTTCTAAAAGTCTATCTATAAGGATTATCTCTGACAAACTAGTGTTTGTACTTTCAGCCAAGGCAATAACATCTTCACCGGACAACTTATTTGGCATATTTTGCTGGCTGGAGTTCATATTAAACTTAAAAAGCTCCACCAAATGCAGATGCACTTCAGCTACATCATCAGACATCAAGTATGTCTTGAGCTGCAGTTCTTCCTCCAAAGTGGTAGAACCTTCCCAGTATTTTTCTATGATGTTGTCGATATGCATCTATCTGATACCTTTTAATTTATCTTTTAATTTAGTTCTTGCACGATGAAGATATACTTTGACTTTTTCTAGGTTATATCCAGTCATCTCACTTATTTCCTTGTATGTATAGCCTTCAATATCTCTAAGATGTATAACTGTTCTGTGGTTTTCTGGCAGACTATTTACAATTTCCATCACTTTACCCAACTGCTGCTTTCCAACCAAGGTTCTCTCCGGATCTGCAGATGTAGATTTTATATCCCAATGTTCATCTATATCTGATGTTTCCATTTTTCTAGCCCTTACCTTATCAATACCCATATTCCGAGTAACGGTCATAAGATAGGCTTCTTTGTTCTCTATTGTCGTAAGATGCTCTCGTTTGCGCCATATCTTAACGAAAGAATCTTGAACTACATCCATTGCCTCTGGTTCATTTTTGACGATTCTTAGCGCCAATCGAAACATTTTATCCTGCATTTTGGCTACTAAGTTGTTGAATTCTTCGATCTGCATTGACTAAATTCTTGACGGTAACGTAGTTGTTATTGTTACACTAAACACAATATATTTACAAAGATAGTCACTATTAATCCGTTTAACAGACGACTTTTGTGATAATCAAGCTATGAAGAAGATAGACAGACTCATATTATCCAGTTTTATACCGCCATATCTCATGGCTTTCCTGACCGTAGAGTTCGTCTTGGTCATGCAATTTTTGTGGAAGCATCTTGATGAAGTTATCGGAAAGGGCATCTCTTTGGGAGTCATTCTAGAGCTCATATTCTATTTTTCTGTCAAAATCATCCCGGAGGCAGTACCTGTGACTATACTCATATCATCAGTGATGGTCTTCGGCAACTTGGCAGAGAAATATGAGTTGTCTAGTATGAAGTCTGCTGGATTGTCTTTGACTCGGATTATGGCCGGAGGTTTTATACTGGCTATTATGACTTCTATGCTTTCACTGGTTGCTTCTAACTATCTCAAGCCTAGAGCCAACCATAAGTTCTTTCAACGTCTGTTTTCTATCAAAAAGCAAGACTTAACACTAAATATAGAAGAAGGTGTCTTTAGCTATGATTTTAAAAATTTTACGATTAGAGTCGGAAAGAAAGATCAAGATGGACAAGGAATAAGTGACATTATAATCTATGACAATTCTGGGACGGACAAGAAAAAAATAAATATGCTCATAGCAGAGGATGGAAGGATGTATTCTAAATCTGGTACTAATCAATTTGTCATGGACCTTGGGCTAGGAGAGCAATACCGCGAATTGACTTCTGCTAGGAAAGATAAGAATCAACATGAGTTTGTTAGAACTAAATTTAAATCCTGGAGCAAAGTCTTTGATCTATCAGAATTTGATTTCGAAGCCGAAAACTTCAATAGCTCAAGAAGAGAATATGACTTGCTCAATGCGCTTCAACTCAAAGCAAGCATTGATTCATTTTCATATAAAATCGAGACAACAATACAAGAGAATAGATATGACTATGGTCAATTATTGGAGGTGTCTGCAATAGATACTGATGCTGAATCAAAGCAAATATCAAAAGATGATGAAGAAAAATTACCTGAAAAATTATCCTCTGCCATTGCAGAAAAAGACAAACAGGTCAAAGCAAACAAAAACAAAACAAAACTTAAGGATCCTGCTATTCAGGAGTTATCATTGAAAATTGAATCAGTAAATAATTTACTTGACTATTTTCAATACACTGAAACTGGGAAACTATCCAAAAGAATGAAATATCTGGTGGATAAAAAATCAAACACCATTACTAAGAATAAAAATGACAACATCGTCTTAAGTAAAACCAAAAATAGGTATGTATTGAGATTGCATCAGATGTTTAGCTGGGCACTAATATGTACTGTCTTTTTATTTATTGGGGCACCTCTAGGGAGTATCATCAAAAAAGGAGGATATGGATACCCATTACTTACGGCGATTTTATTCTTTATGTTATTCATCATACTGAATATAATGGGAGACAGATTAACGGCGTCTGGCGAGATACATCCTATTTTTGGAGCTTGGATAGCAAATCTGGTTCTTGTACCTGTAGCCATATTTACCACATATAAAGCCTTACAAGATTCCAGCTTTTCTGGAATAAAAGACATGTGGCTATTTAGAAAAATAGGAGGATGGATTACAAAACGACAAGCTTGATCTAAAACCATTATTGCTTGAAAGTCACACCAGGGATAATGTCTTCATCTACAATATCTCTTATTGGCCTGTCTAACATTGATGCTTTGATACGATTTATGTGATAAGTAACTTCAGATTTGTTAATGGTAACAACAACTGATGGTGTTGCATCAAACTGCTTTTGAATCACCATGATATCTAATTGTTTTAAAGTATCTAGCAATGTACCCATTACTCCATAATCAAACTGAATAACCAATTCTCTGGTTTCATAACGGACAACTATATCTGATATTTTAAGCGCATCTATAACAGCACCTTTATAAGCTGCTATCAATCCACTAACACCTAATTTAGTGCCTCCAAAGTATCTGACACATATAGCGCCAACGTCTACGATATCCGCACTGAGCAACTGATTAAGCATCGGTTTGCCTGCACTGCCTGATGGCTCGCCATCATCACTGGATCTTTCAATTCCTGTCCTCAGTCTAATAGCAGTGCAGTGGTGCCTAGCTTTGAAATGCTCACTTTTAATATCTTGTAATACTTTTTGAAATTGTATTTCATTTTCAACAGGAAATACGTAGCCTATGAATTTTGAACCTCGATCTTTAAAGAGACCTGTAGTCATTTTCTTCACCGTTCTATAAGCATCATTGGACATCCAAATACTTTTTATAAAGAGATAAGAACCACCACAAGCAAAGCGCAGATAAAGCCAATGACATTTATCTTATTAAATCGTTCTAAGAACAAGGTAATACCAACAACAGCAGTTCCTAAAATGACTCCTACATTTATAAGCGGAAAAAAGCTAGATCCTTCCCATCCTGTTTCCAAAGCAACAATGATTAGATATATGGTGAAGAAATTGGGAATACCTAAACAAATTCCAGCTACCACATCCATCCACCTAATATCATATCTACCTCTCAATAATACAAACAAAGCACCCCAGCACCCTGCCATAAAAAACAGATTAGATGTAAATACTAATCCAGCATCTTCCAATTGGCCTGTCTCCTGTGCATAAAACAACACAGACTCTATTAGGCCACTTCCAAAAAATACGATTAAAGGCCAATACCAATACTTCTTCATTTTTGCGCTAAGCGCTGGGTCTGACTTATCAGAATAATTAATCAATATAATCGATAATATCGCTAATAAGATGGCTATGTACTTTTTGGCACTTCCAGGTTCTCCAAATATGAGTATGCCTACTAATGCAGGAGCAATTAAGGATAATTTTTGAAATACACTTGTAACTGTTACCCCTACCTTCTGGATGGTATAAGCATTGACATTGAAAAACATAATGAATATCAAACTCAAAAAAAGTGCAAATGGAAACCAAGGCATACCGATTATATCATGCTGTATAGTCAGAGCTCCATTGATGCTACTACCCAATATAAAGCAGGTAAAATAATTAACGATAATTGCATATAAGTTGGTCACACCATACTTTGGAAGCAATCGAAAGATGATAGCCAAAAGGACATTGGTAATTATGAGGATGACGATTAACAGATTATTGACTTTTTATGTTGAAAGAATTTGAAAGATGATCTTTACAATGACTGATATTTGTGTTGAACTAAGATATGCCGAGTCTGTAGTGTTAAAAATTTCACAACAGGTTAATAATCAGTATTTTATAGATATAGATAAAATTATTTTTTATACAATGTCAATGTATATTTGCTAAAAATAATGGAATTGCATCATACCTCATCTCAATTCGATAAAGTCATGGGACGCTGTCAAGAGATTTTTGAGCTCAAAACAGACGATTATGGTACAGCTTGGCGTATTCTAAGACCGTCATCACTTACTGACCAGATTTTTATCAAAGCATCTAGAATAAGAAGTATCCAAGAAAAACAGACTCAAAAAATAGATGAAGGCGTTGAGTCCGAATTTATAGGTATCATCAATTATTGTATCATGGCTATGATACAACTCAATGTACCTGCAAAGGAAGGACACTATGATATGGAACCCAAAACTGCCAATACATATTATCAAAAATTTCGCGACGAGACCAAGGCACTCATGGTTAAAAAGAATCATGACTATGGTGAAGCATGGCGAGACATGAGAGTGACAAGTATCACGGATCTTATACTTATGAAACTATTGCGCATCAAACAGATAGAAGAAAATGATGGCCAGACCAAAATATCAGAAGGCCTTAAAGCCAATTATCAAGACATGATGAACTATGCTGTTTTTGCAATGATCTTATTATCAGAAAAATCAACGGTGAATCCACCTGTTAACCAATAAAGAAAGAAAATAATGACTTTAACAACGTTACTTATCAGAATTGGAATTGCATCCATAGTTCTAACAATGCTGATGTACTTTGGTATAATAAAGACAAGAAGAGCAACTGCTTATGTTGAGTCTGGTGATTCGGACCAGACTATGGCAAGCTATAATGGACAGCAGGCATTCAGAAAGCCAGGATATTTCATCATGAGTTTACTTCAAAACTTTTGTGGGGTATTATTCCTTTTCTCTGGCTGGGTAAAAGCTGTAGACCCTCTTGGTACTGCTTATAAGATGGAACAATACTTTGCTGAATTCGAAAGTACATTTCAAGGTACTTGGATGAAATTCATTGCACCCATATTTCCTGCGCTTTCAGAATCTGCCATTGGTTTTTCGGTAGCCATGATAGTAATTGAAATTATTCTTGGACTCATGCTCATTATGGGCATGCGTGGAAAATTTACAGCCTGGGCATTTTTCTTATTAGTGGCCTTTTTTACATTCCTGACTGGCTTTACTTATTTGACTGGCTATGTACCAAATGGTGCCAATTTCTTTGACTTTGGAAGTTGGGGGGATTACCAAAAGACCAATATGAAGGTAACGGACTGTGGTTGCTTTGGTGATTTTATCAAGCTAGAACCATATACCTCCTTCCTCAAAGATGTCGCATTGCTCTTCCCTGCTTTGTTCTTTTTATTTAGGACGAAGACCATGCACCAGTTATTTAATAAACCGATAAGAGCTGGAATTGTCGGTATTAGTACGATCGGTCTATTGATATACTGTATCAGTAATTATGCTTGGGATATACCACACGCAGATTTTAGACCATTCAATAAAGGCAAGGATGTCAGAAAGCAATTTGCCTTGGAAGCAGACGCCTTAAATGAAACAAAAATCACACACTGGAAACTCAAGCATAATGAGACAGGAGAATCGCTGATTGTAGAAAACGACAAGTATCTAGGCAATTACAAATCATATAAAGGTGTATACAGTGTAGAAGATCAGATTAAATCTGAACCATCTATTCCATTGACAAAAATCAGCGACTTCCAAATAGAAGATACAAATGGAAATGACCTCACTGATGAAATACTCAATAATGATGGACCAATGTTGTTGGTCGTTAATTACAAATTGAAGGGAGGTAAAGCGGTAGAGAAAAAGAGAATTGTATCTGATTCTCTATGGCATATTGACTCTATACTCATACAAGGAAGCAAAGAGTCTTCAATAGTAAAGTCTTTCGATAAAGTCGTGCAGAAAGAAGAATCCTATACTGATTATATATGGGATGAAGATTATCTGAAGAAACACAGCAAGCTCAAACCATTTACTGATGCAGCTAAAGCACAGAACATTCCGATTATCATGGCCATAGGCGGTGCTGACGAAATGCAAATCAAAGATTTTGATACAGATACTCAACTAGGCGTTAGATACGGAACGGCAGATGATATACTATTAAAGACCATTGTCAGGTCCAACCCAGGTGTGGTATTGATGAAAGATGGAAAGATATTAGACAAGTGGCACATCAAAAAACTGCCTGACTTTGCCTCTGTTGCTAAAAAACACCTTTAGTCTTTGAAAGATGTCTATTAAGTAATTTCACATTGGAAAGTGCCTGACAAAAATATTGCCATAAACTGATCTTGTAGAGGGTCTGTAGTTAGGGTGTAGTACTTCTTGTAGTGGATAGGGTATGAGTGACAAAGAAAAAATCTCTGTCTTATAAGTACAACGACAATAACATGAAACTCATAACACTAATTACAATCAGCCTTCTTTCAAGTTCAGTAATATTTGGTTCTAATACACCAACTACAGAAATAGAAAAACATGAGTTGTTTTTATTTGCTGACTATAATGTAGCGACATCTACTTTAGATTTCGAAACAAAAGAAGACGTTGATTTTGTGCAGATATATACGATGAGTGGAGATTTGATTTTCCAATTACCAGTAATGTCAAATCAGCTAAGTATAAAGAAAAACCTATTTGATAAAGGCGAATACAAACTTGGGTTTGTTGTAAAGGGTCAGCCAGAAGTGATTATGACCAAAGTTACTATCAATTAAAAGATATATCAAGAAGAACTTTCAAACCTATTTTTTATAACACACAACGCCTTCGATTTATCGAAGGCTTTTTTCGTAAATTACACGTACTAAGTTTAAAAGTAATGTAATGCTGATTTCCGGCGGTCCTTACTATTTTAATGGCAAGGGCCGCTTTTTTTTAGCTAATACGAACCATATTTCCCTTTCCACAAGGCTTTGAGTTGCTCTACAATTTTTGATTCAGCACCATTTGTTCCAGGCTCATATAAGCAAGTGTTTTTTATTTCCTCAGGCAAATATTCCACTTGGACAAAGTTATTCTTGTAGTCATGTGCATATTGATAATCCAACCCATAGTTCAAATCTTTCATTAAGGCTGTAGGCGCATTGCGCAACTTAAGAGGGATAGACAGAGAACCAGTTTCTTTGACCAAAGCTTGTGCCTTTCTGATGGCCACATAAGAGGCATTACTCTTAGGAGATGCCGCCAGATAAACCGCACATTGGGACATAACGATCCTTCCTTCCGGCATACCTATGTGATGAACAGCTTGATAGGCATTATTTGCAAGAAGCAAGGCATTAGGATTGGCTAACCCTATATCCTCCGAAGCTAGTATGATCATCCGTCGACAAATAAATAGAGGATCCTCACCACCTTCTATCATACGAGCCAAATAATATACAGCGGCATTAGGGTCACTTCCACGAACAGACTTGATAAAGGCTGATATAATATCATAATGCATCTCACCACTCTTATCATACATGGACATATTATTCTGAATCCGTTTTTCTACCACCTCATTGGTGATATCTATAGATTCATCATCAGCGAAACTCTCTATTGCTATCTCCAATACATTATACAACCGTCTGCCATCTCCTGAACTGTACTTGAGTAGCGCCTCATACTCAGAAACTTTAATGTCTTTTTCTTTCAAATAAAAATCTTGGTTCAGCGCTCTATCTACCATTTGTATAAGATGATCTTTGCTGAGATGTTCCAGTACATAGACCTGACATCTAGATAATAGGGCAGAGATAACTTCAAACGAAGGGTTCTCTGTTGTAGCACCTATTAATGTAACGACACCTTTCTCTACTGCACCGAGTAAGGAGTCTTGCTGAGACTTAGAAAAGCGATGTATCTCATCTATGAAGAGAATAGGGGGCACTTGCTCAAATAGTGATTTTGACTCTGCCTTCTTAATCACCTCCCTTATATCCTTCACACCTGAGTTGATTGCACTCAATTGGAAGAACGGTCGATTATAACTATTAGCGATGATATAAGCCAACGTTGTCTTACCTACACCTGGAGGTCCCCATAAAATCATAGATGGGATACGGCCAGTTCGAAGCACTGTGGTCAATGCACCGTCCTGACCAAGTAAGGCTTCCTGACCGATATAGTCAGCCAACGACTCCGGTCTCATCCTTTCTGCTAAGGGCTTCATATTTTTGCTATCAATACTTTGGTGTAAATATATATTACAAGAATCACAACCTAAGCTCATGGTCAACCCGCATGTAGAACTAATACAAGAGGCCGTTTCTAAATATAGTAACCCAACAAAGGCTAAAGCTATGGAGGCGTATATGAAGCATCATTTCAAATTTGCTGGTATATCCGCACCGCATAGAACAGCTCTACTAAGACCTATCTGGCTAGACCACAAGCCATCTATCAAAGAGGAAATAAAAAATATAGTCCAAGAACTATGGCAACTTGAATATAGAGAATATCAGATGATAGCTATGGAACTCATGGGTAAATGCAAAAAA
The DNA here is from genome assembly GCA_964567435.1 of uncultured Saprospiraceae bacterium. Lineage (GTDB taxonomy): Bacteria > Bacteroidota > Bacteroidia > Chitinophagales > Saprospiraceae > RFSX01. The sequence continues at coordinate 15,134 of CAZMMQ010000078.1, forward strand.
CAATTTCAGATCAAAGACCTTGACTTTGTGCAAGAGCTAATAACTTCTAAATCATGGTGGGATAGCGTAGACTTTCTTGCTAGTACCATGGTAGGAACGATACTCTTACCACATCCTGCCTTAGCCGAGGAAGTAGCTAAGAAGATGATGTCGTCAGATAATATGTGGCTGCAGAGGACAGCGCTTATTTTCCAGTTAAAGTATAAGGAAGACGTCAATGACACACTTTTATTTAAACTTATACTACAGACTGAAGGCAGTAGTGAGTTCTTCATAAATAAAGCCTCGGGTTGGGCACTAAGGCAGTATAGCAAATATAACCCATCAAGTGTGACTCAATTCATCCAAGGCAACAAGGACTGTTTAAGTAAATTGACCGTCAGAGAAGGATCTAAGTATCTGTAAATGTGGCAATTACGATTTTTTCACTTTGGCTTAATAATAGAATTAAGACTATTTGATATTCAGTCAAGGTATAGTATATTTGCATTCCCTTAGAAAAAGCTCTTAGGGCGAAATTGATATAAAGTAGTGGAGTTTATATTATGCTACATAAAAACTGCGAAAGTAGCTCAGTCCCGATAACCGAGGACTTCGCTTTATCTTTCCAAACTGCGAAAGTAGCTCAGCTGGTAGAGCACGACCTTGCCAAGGTCGGGGTCGCGGGTTCGAATCCCGTCTTTCGCTCCATATCAGACCATATCGATTTATAGCGAGATGGTCTTTTTTTTGACATACCGTCTGGAGAACATTCTTTAGACATAGAAAAGAAACACGATGCCCGGGTGGTGGAATTGGTAGACACGTTGGACTTAAAATCCAATGAACCTTGGTTCGTGCGGGTTCAAGTCCCGCTCCGGGTAC
>CAZMMQ010000079.1:0-15746 GCA_964567435.1 uncultured Saprospiraceae bacterium
CTGGCATCTACCCTTCTGGAGTAGATGCCCAAACTGGTGGAATGATCGTAACGCCAGGAGGAGAAACTGTGTATGCTGGAACAGATTTGGGTGCTTATGCATTTGATGTAGAGCAAGAAGAATGGTTTTCATTAGCCGAAGGAATCGGTTTTTTTAATGTCATAGATGTAGATTATGTCGAATCATCAAATACTGTAAGATTTGCAACCTTTGGTTCTGGTATTTTGGATTTTGTAATAGAAGAAAACATGGTATCAAGTATCGACAACGATTTCGCAGATCAAGAAATACTTCTCTATCCCAATCCAGCAAATGATTTTGTCGAATTACAATTTACAATCGACAATAATTCTGATATTTCGATAGAAGTTATCGATCTAGAAGGTCGGGCTGTCCTGTCAAAGTTGCACAAAGGTAATTCTCCATTAATCCTCAATACAACTTCCTTGTCTTCTGGAGTTTATCTTGTCAGAACTACATTCTTGGGTAAAAAATCACACACAACAAAATTAATAATACAATAAATAGCCGTTTCCAAGACAGGAGTAGAAATCATCAAGCCATAAAATTTTTTGTACACGTAGATTATATAGTAAATAAAACAAATATCACATGGGGTTATTTAGTAAACTTTTCGGAAAGAAGAAAAAATCTAGAATACTTTCGGATGAAGATATTGTCAATGCTGGTGCTTGCCCTAACTGTTGGGGAGTACAAGAATACGATGGACAGTATACTGAATTTGTAAAGGATCAAACTAAAGATAATATCAATCATAATAAGCAAGGCCAAAAAGCATTTGTCCAGCAGTTTGTTGAAACGAACGTAACAGGAATTAGGTTAAAGAAAGATGGTGACAAGCAAGTTTGTCCTATGTGTAAAGGAAAATATAAATCTGTTTCATCCCATGCGCATTAAATTCTAAGCATGAAAAATATGACTTAATAGTGATAGGTACTGATTGAGGAGGGTTAGTAGCAGCGTCAACCGTCAATCATAATAATGATTAAATTTGGAAATAGTAAAACACAAGCTTACTACAAAACCAATGATATAAAATATGAAAGATTCCATATTAAAGAATATCACCCAGATACTCTTAATTGTTTTTAGTGTGGTACTTGGCTTGTATTTAAGTGAAAGAATTGAAGATAAAAAAAACAAAAAGGAGGCATCTAAGCTATTATCAAAAATAAAATCAGAACTAAATGAAAATAAGAGACTCTTAGATGAGTGGGTGCCTTATCACGGAGAAATTCTTAATACTTTAGATAGTCTATCTAAGGATAATATATTCATTGAGAATTTCATTGAGGACAAATCCACTATTTATGAAGCGTTTAGCAGAGGAACCATCATGAGTGATATGCCTGCAAGTGATACATGGGATATTGCTAAAAATCACCCTTTAATTGTAGATTTTGATTATGATGAATTACTTATGTTTTCCAAAATCTACAATCAACAGAAATTCACATACGAATCTATTCCTAAACTTATTGACTTAATGGTATCAACTGAATTTAATGCTAAAGGATCTGCTAGACAAAATTTGCAATTATTCAAAGACAAGTTAGGAGAAATTTATGGACGAGAAATGCAGTTAGTAAACTACTATAATAGAGCAGAAAATTTGATGAATAATAATTACAATTAAAGTAGAATCATAACGCTGAATTAATAGCGATTGTGATGATAAAACAAGTCAAAACAGCGATCATGATCCCAGGCTGGTTATTACCAACAATGGCACATGTAACCAATCAGTTAGGGGCCAGCAGATTTTAAAACGCCAACGTCATGAAAAAAATAACCGTTAAATAATATTTACCATTCGCAAAGGCAAAGAGTCTATCAGACACATTACTTGTTAAGGCTTCTTTTATCTTTCCTCATACACCACTCATTTACACGATGAATTCAAAATTACTATTAAGTTATCAACACATATTTGAAGATCAATTGCTCCAAGAAATTGACAAAATAGGACGATACAAAACCATAGCCCAAGGAAGTGTAATGATGAACATTAATGACAACATTGCATTTATGCCCTTGGTAATGAATGGTGCCATTAGAGTCATGAATGAAGACGAAGAAGGGAATGAATTTTTACTCTATTATTTAGAAGTCGGTGATTCCTGCAGTATGACCATGACTTGTTGCTTAGGAGATAAAAAAAGTAAGATCAGAGCCGTAGCAGAAAAAGAAACCGAAATCTGCATGATACCAATTCACATGATGGAGGAGTGGCTCATAAAATACAAGACTTGGCGAAAATTCGTTTTTGACAGCTATGATATTAGACTCAAAGAAATGTTGGAAGCCATCAATACTGTCGTCTTTCATAACATGGAAGAAAGACTATACAAATATCTGAAAGACAGGGCGATGGTCTTAGGAACAAATGATCTCGAGATAACTCATCATCAAATCGCCAATGATCTTAATACCTCCAGGGTGGTTATCTCCAGACTCATCAAAAAACTACAGCTTACTGGGCAAATTTCATCACATAGAAATAAGATATCGCTAATAAAAATAGCCTCTTTCAAATAGCCTAGCTTCTCGGTAACATTTGTTACCAATCGTCTTTGCATACTTATCGAACTTTGAATCGAGAATCTATACGTTGATTTAAAGTCTACAACATGGTTAGGTATTTTCCTCTATTAGATATTATTGCTAATTATAACAAGACCTGGTTGTCCAAGGACCTCATAGCTGGACTGACCGTGGGCATTATGCTAATTCCTCAAGGCATGGCATATGCTGTCCTGGCAGGATTGCCTCCCATTTATGGGCTGTACGCAGCTACCGTCCCCTTGATCATATATGCACTTCTCGGTACTTCCAGGCAGCTAGCGGTTGGGCCCGTGGCCATGATATCATTATTGGTTTCTTCAGGAGTCGGCGCTTTGGCAGTAGAAGGAAGCTCAGAATATATAGCTCTAGCCATTCTTCTGGCGTTAATGGTTGGTATTGTTCAAGTTGGCATGGGGATATTGAGAATGGGTAACATCATAAAATTTCTTCCTCACTCGATGATCTCAGGGTTCACAACTGGAGCTGCGTTGATTATTATCAGTAGTCAACTCAATTCACTCTTTGGCTTAAATATATCCCGAGGAAATTTCATAGAAACCGCATACAACATAAGTACCAACTTACAAGACCTGAATTTATTGACCACTCTAATTGCATTGGGATCTATCTTATCATTGCTAGTAAGCAGGAAGTGGTTCTCCCGGTTTCCGACACCGCTCTTTCTCATTATTAGCTCCATACTCTTAATATCACATTTTGATCTCGAGCTCTATGGAGTAGACGTTATTGGAGATATTCCTTCAGGTCTGCCGTCCTTTTCAATTATGGAATTTGACACTAGTCATGTAATGGCTTTATTGCCAATAGCTCTCATCATATCTATCATAGGATATATGGAATCAGTAGCTGTGGCTAAAACCATAGAAGCCAAGCGAAAAAATTATAAAATCAATAACAACAGCGAGCTTATGGCCCTAGGGATGGCCAATATAATTGGTTCATTTTTTCAGTCCTACCCTACCACAGGTGGCTTTTCTAGAACAGCAGTCAATGACGAGGCTGGTGCAGAATCAGGCATAGCCTCCATCGTTAGTGCCTTGCTAGTCATAGTGACGCTGATGCTCCTCACATCTTACTTCTATTATTTGCCCATGGCGGTACTTGCGGCAATTATAGTGGTGGCCGTGTCAGGATTAATTGATATTAATGAAGCCAAACATCTTTATCAAAACTCAAAATCAGGGTTTCTGATTTTTTTCATGACGGCCTTAAGTACCATAATGATCAATGTGGAGGCAGGATTATCTATCGGAATCATCATATCCTTTGTAGTTCAGGTGATCAAGAAAATGAAAATATCATCCACCGTAACAAATGTTACACAAGAATCAAAAAGTAAAGCTGAAATTCGAATTATGAATTCAATAAAATCAAATAAAGTGTCTGTAGAACAAATCTATACTGGCTGTCTTGCCCAAGGTGCATACTACATCCAAAGCAATGGCGAAGCTGCCATCATCGACCCTCTTAGAGAAGTGTCTCCATACTTAAAAAAGGCAGAAGATGACAAGGTGAAGATCAAGTACATTTTTGAAACACATTTTCATGCCGACTTTGTAAGTGGTCACTTGACACTTGCAGAAAAAACTGGTGCTCCCATCATATATGGGCCAAATGCAAATCCAGAATTTGATGCACATATAGCCTCAGATGGAGAGACATTCACACTAGGAGATGTAACCATCAAAGTATTGCATACCCCTGGGCACACAATGGAGAGTACGACTTATCTACTCTTAGATGAGAACGGAAAGGAGGCAGCTATATTTACTGGGGACACTCTATTCCTTGGCGATGTGGGAAGACCAGACCTATCTCAAAAATCCTCTGACCTCACTACAGAAGATCTTGCCTCTCATGCCTATGATAGTCTGAGAAACAAAATCATGTCTTTGCCTGACGACATATTAGTCTATCCTGCTCATGGTGCAGGTAGTGCTTGTGGTAAAAACATGATGAAGGAAACAGTAGACACCTTAGGCAATCAGAAGAAAATGAATTATGCCTTGCGGCCTGATATGACAAAAGACGAATTCATCAAAGAAGTTACGCAGGGCTTAGGAAAGCCCCCTGCATATTTTCCACTGAATGTGAAGTTGAATAAAGAAGGTTATGAGCATATAGATAAAATATATAACACTGGCCTAAAACAACTGAATCCAAAAGAATTTGAATTTATTGCTGAAGAAATGGGTGCAATTATCCTTGACGTTAGAAGTCCATTGGAGTTTAGCAATGCATATATTCCCAAGAGCATCTTTATAGGATTGGATGGTAGTTTTGCCCCGTGGGTGGGAGAACTCATTGTCGATGTGCACCAGCCTATCATATTCATAGCGCCTGTAGGAAGAGAGAAAGAAACGGTTACCAGATTAGCTAGAGTAGGATTTGACAATACTTTGGGCTACTTGGAGGGGGGCATTGACAGTTGGAAGCAAGCGGGTAAAGAACTGGATAGAGTACGCAATGCAAATGCTAGTGCCATAGGCCAAAATCAAATAAGTAAGGGAAAGCCAATCATTGATGTCAGAAAGTCCCTGGAATTTCAATCTGAACATGTTGTAGACGCCAACAATATTCCCTTAAGTGAAATCAATACGCATTTAGCCTCTTTTCCTAAGGAAGAGGACTTTCTGATTCACTGTGCCGGAGGATATCGATCGATGATTGCAGCTTCGATTTTGAAATCAAGAGGCTATCACAACTTAATCAACATAGAGGGCGGCTTTAAAGCCATCAAAGGATCTGATGCCAGAGTCACCGACTATGTATGTCCGACAAGTTTATAACTACTTAAAATAAAGATTGATAATATGATTGAATTAATAAGTCAAACTTGGCCCTGGTATGCATCAGGATTAGGAATCACCTTGGTCATGTTCCTCTTACTCTGGTCGGGAGGTGAATTTGGAGTGAGTTCAAATCTGAGAACCTTTTGTTCTATTGGAGGTGCAGGTAAGAAAATATCTTTCTTTGACTTTGACTGGAAGAGTCAGATATGGAATGTGATTTTTGCTTTGGGCGCAATCATTGGTGGCTTTATCGCCACTAAGTATTTAGCCAATCCACAAGGGATTCAGATATCAGAAAGCACCATTAGTGACTTATCAGAACTAGGCATTGGCTTTAGTTCTGAATTACTTCCTCAGCAGCTATTCGCTTGGAATAGCTTAGCTACTTTTCAAGGTTTACTGGTCATTGTTGCAGGTGGTTTTCTTGTAGGCTTCGGCGCCAGATGGGCTGGAGGGTGCACATCAGGCCATGCAATCAGTGGCCTTTCAAATCTTCAGTTACCTTCTCTCATAGCAGTAATCGGATTCTTCCTAGGAGGTCTTACGATGACCCACCTTCTATTTCCCATAATCTTTTAAAAGACAAAAAATGAAACTTTTAAAATTCTTAATCACCGGAATTCTATTCGGGATTGTAATGACCAAATCGGAAGCTATCTCTTGGTACAGAATTCAAGAAATGTTCAGATTTGATTCCTTTCACATGTATGGGATCATAGGATCAGCCCTGATTTCAGGAATATTCATGACTCAAGTCATCAAGAGAAAAGGCATTAAGAACGCAGAGGGATCATACATCCTATTAAAGGATAAAGATCTAAGTGTCTCAAGATATTTAGGTGGAGGAATTATTTTTGGTTTAGGATGGGCTCTATCAGGTGCCTGCCCAGGACCCATGTTCACTTTATTAGGAGGAGGTTACTCTGTTATAATTGTATTAATCCTAAGTGCTACTATTGGTACATTCACTTATGGTTTATTGAGAGATAGGCTTCCTCACTGATGCCATTGGAATGGCACACCAAGCTGGATGGAAGAATTTGAGGTGAGCACTTGGGGACAGTTTTCGTGAAATTTATCTTGGTTCACGAAGCTGTAACTTGTGTCCTTCCTGACACATCCTAGCTAAGCATATGTTAGATAATATCAAAGTAGGCTTTTGTGGGTTGCCAATTACTAGTCATCAAAAAGAAAATGATAGCGTAGGTTATGGAACTGAAAACAACAGTTTAATATCTCATCATTAAAAATTCATCAGCAGCAGAGACCTACACTAGTCCAAACTGCTTAAAGTGATGATGGATATGCTTTCTATTAAGCATATCCCACTCAAACTTTGACATCGGTCCAAAAGTAGGATTGAGTGTCAGCTTACCCTTGTTTTCTTTAAAGAAAGTTTCGTACTTCTCACGAGTCTCCAATAATTTATCTATCGCTTTTGAAAGAGATTCATACTTCAATGGTTCTAGTTCATCTCGCTTAAGCATAGTATTATAGAATCCTCTCATCATAGGTTGATGATTATATACAAACTCGATAAACTTTTCCAATCTTTCGGGTGGCGTAGATAATCTGACATGAATTTTCTCCATCGAGATTTGATATTGCATTTCAAGGTGCTCTATCATATGCTGAGGTTTGAGAATGCCCCATTTCGCTTTTGTATCTTCTGTAAGATTAGCTAATCGAGATCTAAGACTCTCTTCATCTATAGAAATATATGGATTCTTTTTTTGCACCAGTGTCAATATTGTAGCCATCGCTACCAATTCATCATCCTCATCAAACATTTCCATGTACCACTTAACCACACCAGCAGGAAGGTTCTTTCCTTTAGTATCTCTATCCATCTTCTCCTTACAAGTGAGTCTTACATAGACAGTATTATTATGATAGATAGGTCTTAAAAATCTGCACTCATCCAACCCATAATTAGCACCAACTGGCCCTTTATCTGGCATCACAAATAGCCCTGCTGCAGCAGCTAGTAGAAAATATCCGTGAGCTGTACGTTTTTCGAATATACTTCCATCTAGTGAGGTAATATCTGTGTGAGCATAAAAGTGATCCCAAGTAATGTTGGCAAAATTGATAATGTCAGTATCGGTTATAGTACGCTTATGCGTTTTGATAGACATGCCTGGCTGAATATCTTCAAACTCATAACTGAATGGATGTAAGGGACTTTCCTTGTAGTCTGCATTAGGTTGGTATATTCCAGTAATGTGAGAGATAGTCGTAGGTGAGCCTTGTATGGCACATCTCTGAAGATAATGTTTAATGCCTCTCATACCGCCCATCTCTTCTCCGCCTCCAGCGCGACCAGGACCACCATGAACAAGGTAAGGTAGTGGTGAACCGTGACCTGTGCTTTGCTTAGCACTCTCTTCATTGATTACTAAGATGCGACCATGATGAGTTGCAGCGCCGAGTACAAATTCTCTTGCTTCCTTATCATCTGGAGTTGCAATGGAACATACTAAAGAACCTTTACCCATCTGTGCTAGTGTTATAGCCTCATCAGTGGTCTTATATGGCATCATCGTGCTAACAGGACCAAAGGCTTCTACATCATGCACCGCAGTATTTTTGAAAGGATTCTTTTCAAGTAAAAGCATTGGACTGAGGAAGGCACCTTTTTCCGCATCAGCTTCCATAAGGCTCACTTTATCCAAATCCCCAAAGACAATCTCTGCTGTCTTTGCTAATTCCTGTACGCGTTCTCTTACTTCAGACACTTGATCTTTACTTGCTAAAGCACCCATTCTTACCCCTTTTACTTTAGGGTCTCCAATGGTGACTTTATTCAATGCCTTACCAAGCGCTATCTGAACATCCTCTATCAGATTCTCAGGTACAATTATACGTCTGATTGCGGTACACTTCTGGCCACACTTAACCGTCATCTCACGGCGAACTTCTTTTATAAATAAATCGAACTCGGGTGTACCTGGTGTTGCGCCAAGTCCTAGGACGGAAGAGTTTAGTGAATCCGCTTCCATATTGAAAGGTACCGCTTCTGAAATAACTTTGTCATTAGACTTCAACATCCTGCCTGTAGTTGCAGACCCTGTAAAGGTGACAATGTCCTGAGATTCTACATGATCTAATAGCCCTCTGGCTGAACCGCAGATAAGTTGCAAAGCGCCTTCAGGTAAAATCCCTGAGACAATAATATCTCGTACCACTGCCTCTGTAAGATATGAAGTAGAGGTAGCTGGCTTTACGACTGCAGGTACTCCAGCCATCCAATTGACCGCACACTTTTCTAGCATTCCCCAAACTGGGAAATTGTAAGCATTAATATGTACAGCAACACCTCTCTTAGGCACCATGATATGATGCCCCATAAAAGTACCACCCCTGGAGAGGTCTATAGCTTCTCCATCTATATGAAAATTTTGATTAGAGAACTGACGTCTGAGAGAAGCATTAGCGAACAGATTTCCAAATCCCCCTTCTATATCTATCCAGCTATCAGCTTTGGTCGCACCTGTCATGTAGCTTATCTCATAATAACTGTCCTTACGTTTGGACAGATAGAGCGCTAGTTTCTTCAGCATAATCCCTCTCTCGTGGAAAGTCATTTTTCTCAATGCAGGATTGCCTACCTCTCTACCATATGCCAAAATGCCTGCAAAGTCTATCCCCTTGGTAGAAGCATAATGGATTAATTGTCCATTAACGGCATTGTATATGGGACTTCCTTCACCTTCCCCATCAATCCATTGTCCTGTGACGTAATTCTGTAGTTTCATATTAATAACATTTTATAAATAGACTATTCCAATTTTTCATGTCAACTTTACGAAGACCTCTCTTAACAATGAACCTTCTCTTTCATATTTAATAGTTCTTTCCGCTTCGGTCGAGAAGAAAAAACTAAGCGTTTTCTGCCGCAAAGAAAGTTCTATTCTCTCTACCCAATCGCCTGAGCAAAGGACAACATCTATATCTATCTTCTCTATATTCTTCATACAAAGCATCCATGCTGTCGACCACATTCTGTATCCCTATCTCATCTGCCCAGCTTAGTAGTCCCTTTGGATAATTAACCCCCTTAGTCATAGCTGTCTCAATGTCTTCTTTACTAGCTATACCTAAGTAAAGGGTATCAGCGGCCTCATTGATAAGCATGATAATAACTCTAAAAGAAATAACCTGTCCCAGTTCCATATCCTTATTAATTACTGGAGCCTGAGCACTGTCTCTATAGTCATAATAGCCTCGTCCTGCTTTTCGTCCATGATAGCCTGCCTCTGACAATTTCTTCTGCGTTAAGGCAGGCTTATATCGTGGATCATAATAAAAGGCCTTAAAAACTGTTTCGGTAACAATGTAATTGACATCGTTACCGATGAAGTCCATTAATTCGAAAGGACCCATACGGAAACCCGCCAAGTCTCTCATTGCCCAATCTATCGTAGCAAAATCAGCAATGCCTTCTTCGGCAATACGGAGTGCCTCTGAGTAGAATGGCCTTGCTACTTTATTGACGATGAATCCAGGTGTATCCTTGGCAGTCACTGTTAGCTTACCCCAACCATCTATGATGCCTTTGGCTTTATCTAGTGTCTCTTTGCCAGTTTGTATTGCAGGAATAATCTCTACCAATTTCATCAGTGGTGCCGGATTAAAAAAATGTATACCTATAAATCTACCAGGCTTATCCAAACTTGCTGCCAAATCTGTTACAGACAATGAAGATGTATTAGTAGCCAGTATACAATCTTGTGAGACCAGTGACTCCAGTTCTCTGAAGACTTTCTTTTTTATATCTGGATTCTCGATTATCGCTTCTATAATCAAATCAGCGTCAGCCATTGTATCCAATGATTGGACATAAGAGATATTAGATTGGATAGAAGTTTTCTTAACACCATCTATCCTACCCTTCTCGATTAATCTGTTAAGAATCTTTTCCAATTTATGGGCACTCCGCTCTAGTGCCTCCTTGTTCATATCATATAGCGCTACCTTGCAATCATTATCAGCTGCAATTTGAGCTATGCCACTTCCCATTGTCCCTGCACCTATTACACCTACCTTCATCGTCCTTGAAATTTTGGTTTACGCTTTTCTAAAAATGCCGCAACGCCTTCTTTGAAGTCATGGGTATTAGCAGCTTGTACTTGATATTTCTTTTCGACTTCCAACTGTTGGTCCATCGTATTAGTTACGCCTTGCTGGTAAGCCAATTTAGTGAGTGCCAACCCTTGGGTAGGCATCTGAGATAACTTCACTGCAATCTTCCACGAAGCTTCTTCAAATTCTTCTTCTGAAAAGTACTTGTATATCATACCCATTCTCTCCGCTTCTGTTGCCGATATCTTCTCTCCTAATAAGGTAATTGCCAAGGCTTTTTGATAACCAATCAATTTAGGCAACGTGTAGGTGCCACCAGAATCAGGGATTAATCCTATTGTACTAAATGCCTGGATAAATGAGGCTGACTCCTTAGCCACCACAACATCACAAGCCAAAGCTATATTGGCACCCGCTCCTGCAGCGACACCATTGACAGCAGCTACCACTGGTTTTTGCAATCCTTGTATAGAGCGGATAATTGGATTAAAATGATTTTCCACAAAGTAATCCAGTTCTTTTGGATTCTCCTTATCAGTTGCCTCCATCAGGTCTTGTCCAGCACAGAATGCCTTTCCTGTACCTGTTAAGTAGACAGCCCTTATCTCTTTATCCTTAGCGCATTGCTTTATATGTTCTAGCAAGGGCAAAGCTATACCTGCGACCATGCTGTTGTATTTATCGGGCCTGTTGAAGGTGATTTTTGCAACAGCGTCAATTTTTTCAAATAGAATTAAATTACTCATTTCTTATGGGTTTAATGGTCTATTGTGGACATTGGGTTTAGTGGGAGCAAATTGGTTTTTCATTGGTCCAGTTTTTTCTTGCTTGAATCATTTTAGCTCTTGTAATCAACTTTTCTGAGTTCTCTATATTCATAGAGCCTATTACACAGGCAATTATTGACAGTGTAATCAACTGTGCTAATGAGCCGTTAGCGATGTAAAAATAATTTATACTTTGCTTAACCTTATTTTGTTCATTGCCTTCTGCAATATTTGAAGGAATCGAAACAGTTGTACTAGTAATCTGACTAGTAAGGCGAAAATCCTGCTTAAATTCTTTCTCATCTTTTACTTCCTTATTTACCTCGACTGTATAGCAATTAATACTTGAACCCATTTTAAACTCTGCATATACCTAGAGAACCTATTCTTCCTTTATACCCATTGCGCCTTTACACTAAGCATTTAAAATAATCAAAGGGTTCTAAGCAGTCGTCACATTGGAACAAGGCTTTACAAGCTGTAGAACCAAATTGACTAATCAACTTTGTATTAGTGGAATGGCAGTTGGTGCATTTTACGAGGCGTTCTCCATCGTAGAGTGCTCTCTTATCTAAGGATTCTGACAAGGGTGCTGCTACACCATACTCTTCTAATTTTCTCTTGCCATTTTCAGACAACCAATCGGTAGACCAAGCGGGTGACAAAATCAATTCTACTTTAGCTTTTATACCTTGTACTCCCATTGCCATGACGATATCAGCAGCCATGGTATCCATCGCTGGGCAACCAGAATAAGTAGGCGTTAACTTTACTAAGACATCATCACCATTCCTTCTAACCTCTCTGACCACTCCTAAATCCAAAACAGATAATACTGGAATCTCAGGATCTGAAACTGATTCCAGTATCTGACGCCAAGAATCTTCCTCTATATATGGTTGAGGTATTACCATGTCATGTTAGGATAAGCTCTTTGCATATATTGCAATTCATTCAAAATAAATCCCATATGTTCGGAATGAATACCTGATTTTCCTTTTACGACTCTGGGTTGTAATTCGGGTATGTCTATTGTTGCTTCTTTCAGCAATGCATTGACTGTAGCATAATAATCAGATTTCATAGAATTCATATCTGCTCCTTTGCCTTGTTCGAGCATCGTTGCTTCTTCAGGAGAAATTGCAAAAAACTCATGCGTAAATGGCAGAAGGTGTATAACAGCATCTTTGACTTTCTGATGGCTTTCTTCTGTTCCTCCACCCAAACGCTTTATCCATTGCGAAGAAAATCTCAGATGATACTTTGTTTCCTTAATAGATTTAGTTGCGATAGCCGCTATCTGATCGTCACTTGATTCTTGTAGTCTTGGCAGCAACATACTTTGAAATAAATCATAGAAATATTGACGAACGACTACATGTGCAAAGTCTGCATTAGGTTGTTCTAGTAGGATGACATTGAGATATTCTCTTTCGGATCTGAGAAAGGCAATCGTATCTTCTGTCGTCTCCTCTCCTCTCAATGAAGCCGCATATTGAAAATAACTCCTTACCTGACCGAACAAATCCAGAGATATATTCGTCAAAGCTATATCTGTCTCCAGACTTGGACCATGACCACACAACTCTGACAACCGATGACCTAGGACCATCGCATTATCACCCAACATCAGTAAGTATTTATACAAGCTATCGGACATCTATATATGTTTTAATTCTATTGGCAATTCATAGAAAGTAGGATGACGGTAAACTTTATCCTTAGCTGGTTCGAATAGCTCTCCTGCTTTCTCTGGGTTGGAGGCATGGATGTGCTTGGATTCTACGACCCATATACTCACTCCCTCTTGTCGGCGAGTGTATACATCTCTGGCATTTTCCATAGCCATTTCTTCATCAGCTGCATGCAACGAGCCAACGTGACGGTGGTCAAGTCCATTCTTAGAACGGATGAAGACTTCGAAGAGCGGGTATTCGGAAGGACTTGGGTTTGGATTCTCAGATTTTTTGTTAGACATGATATTTTAGTGGTTTGTGGTTTTGAATTGGGTAATGGTTTATGGCATAAGGTTTTTGGGCTTAGGGCTTAGGGTATATGGTTTATGATTCTGAACACCTTCCACTATATAACGTGAACCGTGGACCCTGGCCATTTGCACAGATGGACCACATAATAGATTCCTCTATCCTGCTTGACTTCTAATTTCTTTTTCTATAACCTCCTTGCTCCGACTATATTCCATTGCTGCTTCTCTCACCCAGCGACCATCATCCCAGGCTTTTTGTCTGGCTGCTATTCTTTCTTTATTACAAGGGCCATTGCCTTTAACTACTTGCCAGAATTCATCCCAGTCTATCTCTCCGTAGTCATAATGGCCTCTTTCTTTATTCCACTTGATTTCAGGGTCTGGCATTTTGAGACCGAGGTAATCGGCCTGCGGAACAGTGATATCTATAAACTCTTGTCTGAGTTCGTCATTAGTTTTTCTCTTAATCTTCCACTTCATCGACTGTGCAGTATTTGGTGATTCCTCATCTCTTGGACCAAACATCATGAGTGATGGCCACCAAAATCTATTCAGCGCATCCTGAGCCATTGCTTTTTGGTCTTCTGTGCCTTGGCAAAGAGTTAGCATAATCTCGTAGCCTTGTCTTTGGTGGAAGCTTTCTTCTTTGCATATTCTAACCATTGCTCTGGCATAAGGACCGAAGGAGGTACGCGTCAGCATGACTTGATTAATGATAGCAGCCCCATCTACTAACCAGCCAATAGCACCGATGTCTGCCCAGGTCAATGTAGGATAATTAAATATAGAGGAATACTTGGCTTTACCTGAAAGTAATTGCTCTGTCATCTCATCTCTAGATATGCCTAGAGTTTCTGCAGCGCTATATAAGTAGAGTCCGTGCCCAGCTTCGTCTTGCACCTTAGCAAGAAGTCCCAATTTTCTTTTTAATGATGGCGCTCTTGTAATCCAGTTACCTTCTGGTAGCATACCTACAATTTCGGAATGTGCATGCTGAGAAATCTGACGAATATGAGTCTTTCTGTATTTATCAGGCATCCAATCTTTAGGCTCTATCTTTTGACCATCGTCTATGCGATTTTGGAATCTTTCTGATAGCTGTTTTACGTCCATAGTTCTCTTATTTTCTTGTTTATCCTCGCTAAATTGATATATAAAACCAATAATTGTGATATTTAAAGTATAAAACTAACGATTGTTAGTTTTATTAACAAGTGGTTGTAAAAAGTGTTTTACGCTTTCTTTTTAATAAAACATATGTATTTTACTGCCATGAGTTAGTGTGATAAGACACCTAGTATTCAATATTCTATCTTAAATGAATTTTTTCAGAAGATTATATCGAATCGGATTAGATCAGGGGGTTCATCCTTTAGAAGATTTACGTACTTCTATTACCAATCTGATAATAATTATTACTGTTCCCTTCGTCCTTAGTTACTACCCTTCATTCATCAACTATGGTCACCACAAAATCATGCTTGTTTACAGTCTCATGACTGTAGCTTTAATGGGTGGATTATATCTTAATTACAAACGTCAGAATAAGTGGGCAACACGGATAGTGTTCACTTGTGCAAATGTTATGGTTTTTATTCCAGTTATTAGTTATGGCAGAAATTCAGACCTACATGCTCTTTTTCCAATTCTAATAGTATTTGCCTTTATTCTATTTGAGAAAAAGTTAGAGCTATTTTTAAGCATATTGCTTATCGTTACTCTTTTTCTAACTTCCTTTATCTTACTCGAAACACAACCACCATTAATTTCTGAAGGTTTTTTCAAATTTGATTACTTCATCAATATGTTCTTTGCCTTCTTCGCTTGTGGGCTTATTACTTATATAATGATGAGTAGATTGAAAAATTTTCTGAAAGAAAACCAAAAAGCTTTTTCTGAATTAACTAAACAAAATCGCATTATCAATAGGCAAAACGATGAGATGGAGCTATTTACTTTAATGGCATCACATGACCTGAAGACCCCAACCAGAACAATAACAAGTTATCTAGGCTTACTGGATAAAACTACTGAAATTAATAACCCTGCCGCTAAAGAATATTTACGAATGGCGCTTTCAGGTGCAATTCAATTGAATAGCCTGATAGAAGGCATTAGTGAATTCAGGTCTCCAGCTCCCCATGATGAAGAACCAAAATATGCAACTACAGATATTATACTCAGAAGAGTACTAGAGTCTAACGGCATCTTGGAAGATAATTCGATATCACTAAAAATCAAAGTCCATCATGACCTTAAAATTCCAGACACAGAACTGTTCCATGTTTTCCAAAACCTAATCCAGAATAGCATCAAATACAATAACAACAAAAATAAAAATATAGAGATTGGCTCTCATCGTTCAGATTCTCACATTGAAATTATATTTAAAGACAATGGAATTGGTATGGAAAAGGAGTACCTAGAATACATTTTTGAGCCATTTAAAAAACTAAAACTGATTGTACCTAAAGATACCACAGTGAAGTTATGATGCACAGTAACTCA
>CAZMMQ010000080.1:0-10917 GCA_964567435.1 uncultured Saprospiraceae bacterium
AGAAATCTCCACAAGGTCGATTTGGAAAGTGTCTATTTAGACAGAACGGTAAATTATACTTACATTACATATAACAATAAATCGATATGAAAATTGCCATGACTAGTATACCAGTGCCTGACCCTTCTCAGGCACATAAGCACTATACAGAGGTGCTCGGTTTTGAGAGTAAAATGATAGATCATAGTGCTAAGTTGGCCATTGTGGTATCACCTTCTGATCCAAATGGAACTATGCTCATGCTCGAACCCAATGAGCATCCCATAAGTAAAACCTACCAGGAAAGCCTCTACAAAGCAGGTATTCCAATCATGAGTTTTGGTGTAGTTAATCTTAAGGAAGAATACATTAGATTAGTCAATCTTGATGTAAGATTCAAAAAAGAACCTACTGAAGAAGCGTGGGGATGGGATTCTATATTCGATGATCAGCAAGGCAATTGGATACAACTGATCCAATTGTAGATAATAAGCATAGAGTACTAAAGAATGTGTCTATACCCCAATCCAAAATTAAGGTCTAGTCTATCAGTATATCCTGAATATCCAATAATCAAATTGATAGGTCCTATTGGAGAATTATAATCTAGATCAAGTCCAAATCCGAATGTCTGAGAGACAATTCTATTATCTGGCTCAAATCTATCGCCATAAAAATATTGCACATTAGGCGTCACATATAATGAGGAGGTCATTTCCCATCTGAGACCAATAAATCCAGATATATGATTTCCTGCGAGAATACCTCCTTCGTTGATACCAGCAAACCCATAGGTAAAACTTTTCTCTTGTCTCGGTCCCCCGATTCGGTAATGATCAAGTAAGGTATTACCGTTAGATATTCTTCCATGTAAATTCATTTGCAGAAAGAGATTGTGAGCTAAACGTTTTATCCTATTATAATTGGCATCTATGCTGAAATAATTACTATCATTTTGAAACGAGAACTCTGTCCCCGAATCCGTTTGATTTATATCTATTCTATTATTAAATATATATCTGACATCTATATTGTACTGAAATCCTTTTCGCGGGTAGCTAGGTCTATCATAGGTGTTATGTTCCATAGATAAGAACACCTCACTTCTATTAGTCTTGTATTGAATAATATTTGAGTCTGCATTATTCTCAGGTCGGATCAAATCTTCTCTGAAGGTAATTCCAGATTTAATTAATATCGAATTATTCAATTCTTTGAGTAATTCTGCTCTAAAAAATGACTGATTGAAATTATATCTTCTAAGGACTCTTGCACCTTGAAACCAAGGCAACGCGAACTGCTCCCACTTACCAGATATTCTAAAGAGACAAGATGGCAATGAGGGTAATCTGATCATATATCCTGCTTGGACACCAGGCCTCTCCGATATCCTTGCATTTAAATGCAAACTCGAAGGTTTGCCAAATACATTTCTTGCCTCTCCTGATAAAATAATACCTGTCCCAAAATTTCGAAATTGATTAACATTAATACCTATGCTATATGGCGTCACATCATTGGCATCTATTTCAAGATGAATGTCATCACCCTCCGGTCTCAAGTTATAGTCAATACTAGAAAAATTTTTCGTGCCATATAGTAATGACAAGCCTTCGTCTATCTTTGAGACAGGCGTCGCATATCCCTCCCAAAATTTTGTGAAGTTATCTATCATTTCATTAAATACAGGAGACGATCCCATCGTATGTATCTTCTTAAATCGAATTGTATTGGAATAAGTTAATCTAGGATTCTTCTGTGGTGAGTCGTAATGACTCAAGGTCTTGGACAGTTTTTCTATAAGCTTTTTGTTTTTCTTAGATGCCGCATATCCTTTCTCTATAAAGTCTGCATGTCTATTAAAGTCAAAACTACTTTCATCTTTGACATCAGGCTCTATGAATATATCTACCATTTCCACCTGATTATAAGAATCATTGATACCTGCCAGAGAAGCGGCCTGTCTCATCACATCTACCATAGACGTTAATTCATCCTTTTTCTTTTTGTCAGATCCAACATATACACCAATGACAATATCAGCACCCATAGCCTTGACCTCTTCCACAGGAAAATTCCTATACAATCCTCCATCTACATAGAGTACATTATTAATTTCTTTAGGTGGGAATACAGTCGGTATAGACATGCTTGCTCTAATGGCATCTCCAAGAAATCCATCTTCAAAAACGTCGATAGATCCATCTTCAATATCAATGGCTACACAACGAAAAGGTATATGTAGATCATCAAAATGAGCTAACCCAACAGCTGGAGAGTAGACTTGATTAATCACCAAATCAAGCTTTTGACCTCTTATCAATCCAGCAGGCAATTTGAATCCATTGTCTTTCCACAATAGTGAAATTGGGGATTTTGCATGAAATTGCTTTTCGACAGGTGCGACTTCATTAAGTGGGATCTCATTACTCATAATAACATCCCAATCCAGACCAGCAGCTATATCTTGTATCTCATTGGCTGATAAACCCATGGCATACAGTCCTCCTATCACACTGCCCATGCTCGTACCAGTAATATAGTCCAATTCTATGCCCGCTTCTTCGAGATACTTGAGGACACCAATATGGGCAAATCCATGAGCAGAACCACCAGATAAGACTAATCCTACTTTAGGACGCTGAGCTGGAAGTGCACTTTGCTCCTGCGCATTAAGCCATGCAAGACATGTGCAGCACAAGAAACTTATAATAACACCCTTTCTAATATTTGACATAAAATTCCTTCGGTCTCTGGACAGACTAATTCAAGGTCAAAGATAGAGGCAATGCCCTTGTGTATCAATAGGTGTATATACCTACTAAGTGGTTTGTGGTGGTTATCACTATAGTGCCATAGTACATCAGTGCAATTAGGCTAATGAGGACATGGGTTATTTTTTATGCGGCATTGCTGTAGCTTCTGTAAGGGATACCTGCTTTGTCAAGAAGACTCTTAAATATGCTTACTGACCGATTGTCGCAAAACTCTTCTTTGATGATTCTCTCTATAGCTTCTAGACTTCTTATCCCAGCATTGGGGAATATGCCTGAAAGTATCTGACGGACTGAGCGCAGATAGTGACTATAGATGCAGATGCCGTATTCTGATTGCTGACTTCCAAAGAGATCGATAACGCCGTTGTTGCTTTGGATACCGTGTATTAGTAAGTCTCCTTGCTCGTTGATCTGTACATTCCAATTCTTGTTCATTACTTCATTTTTATTGGGTGATTCAATAATTGTTGTTTGATAATACAAGTATGAAGAATATCATGCATTATATTTGCACGATAAAATCATTGATAAATGTCCACTAACAAACATGCACTAATCAGGTACCGTGTTATCGATCGTTGTCTGCGTCAAGTAGATAAGGCCTGGAATTGGAAGACACTAGCAGAAGCTTGTGCATCAGAAATAGAAATGGTGATGGACAAAAAGATAACACTATCCGAAAGAACGATAAAGCAGGATTTGAAAAACATGAGGAGTGATAATGCCTTGGGATATCATGCACCTATAGAATATGATCGTCTCGAAAA
The DNA here is from genome assembly GCA_964567435.1 of uncultured Saprospiraceae bacterium. Classification (GTDB taxonomy): domain Bacteria; phylum Bacteroidota; class Bacteroidia; order Chitinophagales; family Saprospiraceae; genus RFSX01. Next base: position 3,524 of record CAZMMQ010000080.1, read on the forward strand.
GTCCTATTACTACTCTGATCGAAAATATAGCATTACGGAAGCTCCGCTGAACAGATCTGATAGTGATGAACTTAAAAATGCAATTTCTCTGCTTAGACAGTTCACTGGATTCCAACATTTGGAAGGTATAGAAAATATCATCCAAAAATTAGAGCTTCTGGCCTTTGAGTCTACCACAAAATCTAAGCGGATCGTCCATCTGGAACAACCCAGTCTCATCCCTGGCCAAAAATGGTTGGATAAGTTATATGGTGCCATCAAAGACGAAGTAGCACTAACTATTGAATACAAGCCATTTGGTAAAGACAGTGAGACTATTATTATCAGTCCCCACCTGCTCAAAGAGTACGATAACCGCTGGTATTTGTATGCTAACAATCATAAGAAAGGCTTGCGAACTTATGGACTTGAACGGATAGAAAATATCTCTGAAACTCTGCAACCGTATAAGACAGTAGAGAATTTTGACCCGGATGCCTACTTCCATGATATAGTAGGCATCACCTTACAAGCAGACAAAAAAATTGAGAAGATAACAATTCAAGTCTATGGCCTCACTAAAAATTATATTCGGACTAAGCCATTACATCATACGCAGAGAGAACTAGAAGATGGCATATTCCAACTGACTTTGGTTCCCAACTTTGAATTGGAGAGCTTGCTCTTATCCTATGGTGAAAATCTAAAAGTGATTAGTCCCCAATCGCTCTGTGATACACTAGCACAGCGTGCTGGTGCACTGTATAAAGTGTACAATAAATGAACTAAGCAATAATTCATGATATCACTACTTCGTTTTAGATATAGAACATTCCGACTTTATCAAAAAAATATCCATCTCTATTATTAGCATTATTTGCTTGGAATTAAGTGCTCAGAGGATATCCCCACCCTAAGTTCACGAATTTCAAAGGTGATGCTTTCAGATTGCGTATTGAAAGAGGGGTTACAACTAAAGGCAATAAGCGTATAGGTGTAATAGAAGAATATGGAGAATGGGTCCATGATCATCCTAAAATTGCCAAGATCGACATGAAAATGCTTAATGCACCTGAGGGACCATATGAAGGCTTAAGAGAATGAGAACTTGTTGCTAACAACGGGAATGAAGAAGGTAGAACTTAATTTGCTAGAACACTTATAATTGCTAACTCATAAGATCAGAAATGGCATTCTGAATATTAAATTCATTTAAATACTTAGGAATTGCCTGTTCTATGGTAATGGCTTCAATTGTCTTAATTTCCTCGTAATTTTCTCCGAATTCGATTTCTATGTAATAATTATGATAGGAATACAATTGTTTGAAGATTTTTCCATCACTGGTATCAGCAAGTAAAAATCCCCACCTAAATACTTCAGACGCTTTGAAGAAGATACTTGATTCATTGAATGAAGTAAAGGGTAAGTAATTTTCGAAAGAGAACATATTGTAGATTTCTATAATATGAAGATAGCTGTTTTACTTGTATTTACATATTAAGTAATAATATAATTTGTTAAAACTTAAGGTCAGAATATATAAATGACTGATAATCAATGTAGAGGGGGCATTAAACGATTCCTCTTTCAAAAAAACTTGCCACACTAAATGTGTAAGTGGCGATAATACACACGCTGATATGCCATAAGCATTAACTTTCCAAGCAATCAGTATTCAATTAAGCAGATTCAAAATACTTTATATTTGTACTTATCTGCATTTTTGAATAAGTTAAATACATTTATAGTTTATTATACTTGTACTTATCTTTCTTTAATTTTACGTTAAATACAATTATATATTTTATTATTGTACTTATCTATAATTAATTAAGAGATAAATACAATTATAATGAACATAGCTGGAAGAGATAAAGAGGTCAGAATACTAAACCAACTTACAAAATCTTCAAACTCAAGATTCTTGGGTATTACCGGCAGAAGGCGAATAGGAAAGACTTTTCTCATTGATAGTGCTTATAGAAACCAAATGGTATTCAGCATGACAGGTATCAAAGACGGAAGTATGGAACAGCAGCTTATTCATTTTACTGAGAAACTTAATGAGTACTCCAAATCTGCAATCATACTTGCTCCTAAGAATTGGCAAGAAGCATTTCTTCTACTCAAACGATATCTTAAAAGAAAGAAATCACAGAAGAAACAAGTCATATTCATAGATGAACTTCCATGGACAACAACTCCTCGGTCAGGATTTTTACAACAATTAGCCCACTTATGGAATGATTACCTGAGTAAGGAAAATAAGTACATTCTTGTCATATGTGGTTCTTCGACCTCATGGATAACTAACAAGGTATACAACGATAAAGGAGGACTACATAATCGAGTAACTGATAAGATTAATCTACAACCCTTTACTCTGGCAGAAACAAAACAATTTTTAAAAAACAAAGGTATAAAACTAACCCACAATGCTATAGCTGAGATATATATGGTATGTGGAGGCGTACCATTCTATCTAGACCACATTCAAAAAGGAGATAGCCCGACGACAGCAATAGAGAGACTATGTTTTACCAAAGATGGCCTACTCTACTCAGAGTATGACAACCTATTCAAAGCCTTATACGAAAATCCAGACGATCACGAAACCATTATCAAAACTCTAGCTAAGCACAAACAAGGACTTACAAGAAAGGAGCTCATTGCCAAAAGCAAAGTAGAAGCGGGCGGTCCATTCACCAGAGCTATAAAAGATCTGATCTTATCCGAATTTGTAGAAGAGCAGTTGCCATTTGGCAAAAAGAAAAGAGGTACGATATACCGATTGCTGGATGAATACTGTACTTTCTACCATCGATTTATATCACCACAAAAAAAACTTACCAATGGAATATGGCAGCAATTATCCAATAAGCAATCCTATAAAGTATGGAAAGGGTATGCTTTTGAGAATCTATGCTTAAGGCACATAGACGAAATCAAGCACGACTTAGGCATACCTGCATTATATACAGAGACTTACAGTCATAGACATGATAGTACTACTGATACTAATGGCTTCCAAATAGATATAATTATAGACCGAGCTGATAATATCATACATATATGCGAATGTAAATTCCACATTACCAACTTTTGTATTAACAAATCTTATGCCGCTACACTACGTAACAGAAAAGCGTTATTCCTATCTACCACCAAAACCAAGAAAACAGTCTTCACTACAATGATCACTAACTACCCTCTGGAAGAAAACATGTATAGCAAAGAAGTCGCTGATACACAAGTGGTCATTGATAGCTTGTTCTGATATTAGGATCAACCCCCACCCGCTAATCCCATAATAGCACTAGCACCTCCTAGTAAAAACATCAAGCCATAAATAATCAACACTACAATCATCATAATTCCCATAAACTTATACAATGACTTAAGGTTCTTTAGACCTGTACTTAACTGTTCTATATCACTACTCTTAACTACCAATTTAGTGTGATTAGCAAATCTGTATAGAAAGAGTATTGGAAACACATAAATAGAAGACATTATGATAAGATAAACTATAAAGAATATACCTCCGCCAATAGGAAGCACTGCCACAAGTGAAGATGAATATAAAGCAACTGCAATAACTGCAACTGTCATGAGACTGATAAACACAAACCCCACAATGGCAAGAAATCTAGCCCATTTTGCAGTCTCTAATAAATAATCTCGGGATGCTTGATTGAGTGCTAGGCTCGCATCTTGCATCTCATTGCCTGGTAAATTGTCCATAAATAATGGTTTGATTATATGATTAAAATATAGATGTTTCTTAAAGTACTATTCATATTTTTATAATATAAATTAATCAACGCTTTAAACAAAACAAATTTCATCTACTATGAAGTATTGATCAAAACGCATCCTGCTTTATGCAACTGACTCCTTATGACCAGCACACACTACCAAATAATCATGCACCATAATAACAGTATCATCTCCATAATATCCAGCTGCTTCTCTAACTTCCTTATGCAATCTCACTAACTGAATATCACGCTTAAGTAAAGTATACAATCCTTTACAGAGTTTGAAGTAGCGCTCTAACTCATATGATTCTGGCACACTTTTGACCTCCAACCTTTGCATCATTATAGCAAATGGACCATAATTAAACAGAGGATATACTTGTGGGTTATTAAATGCCAAATAGAATGCTACTTCACTCTCTCCATGAAAGTGAGTCGTCCATTTTGGTTGCTTGGATTGAAGCTGTTCCAACATTTGATCACAATGAAAGACAAACCGATTGATACGCATACCAAGATCCTTGTCTTCATTATACAAATCTCTAAACATAGATCTGACAAATTCCTTGTCCATATCCAAAAAGAGCAACATGACTTCCTTAGCTGAATTCTGACTCCCACCCCACAGTCTACCTGACAATTTACTCTGTAACGAGTTATCATACATGGTCTTTAAATCCAATGCGGACAAATCCCAATTGGCTTCAAAGTTTTGCAAACATTCATACTTGTACAATTCGTTGTATGACTGGGTTATCTGCAAGTGATTACGAAAGACTTCCTTGTACGCATTAATTTTATCTACTTTCAAATTTTGATTTTTTCTACAAAAGTTTAAATATAAAAAAGGGCATCCAACTGAAGAAGGATGCCCTTTTCATTGAGATTAATTCTTATTTAATTTTTTGCCAGCTTAACTAATGATCGTCCATTAATTAATTTCCCTTTTTCGTCAGTCCTAAACTCACTTGCTAAAAAGTAATATGCATCATCTGCTTCATACACCTTTGTTTTTACTGTCATATCATGGGACCTCATTGTCATTTTGTCTTTAGTAATATCTGTAACTTCTGATAAAGTATTACCCTCGATTTTATATAAATGTGGCATAGCCATCTCCCACTTAAAATCTTGTAATCCAGTTACATTCTCTCTAGTCAACACATAAACGTCTTCGCCTTCATTGACCAATATCTCATAAATGGATGCCGTTTTCTTGGCTTCATTGGTTTCCATAATCATAGGATCGGACATCTGCTCGCCAACTAATTTATAGATATAATACTTATCCACCAGCTTAGATCGAGAATTGGTATTGGCATACATCGCATATTGGCCTTGGTCAGAAGATATATAGTCAATCGCAGTTCTCGAATCATCTTTCTTATCTAATTGCAGATAATGGACCTTTTGTCCAGATGGACTAGAGACCAAAACAAACTTGTTATAAAATCTCTCCATATAACCCATAACAACTGTCTCCCCATTGTTATTAGTTATGACTGTATCCACATCAGAAAATTCTAACGGAAAGTCATAGGTGTGATTATATTTGATAGATCCATCTCCAGAAACTGCCATTACATTTAACTGTTTTTTATTGGCCTCAGGATTCTTCTTCTTGTGATACTGTTGCTTAGAAATGACTGCGGTAAAATCCATTTCAGTTGCATGATTAGCAGACGTCTTGTATTGATTTACTTTTTGTACAGCATTCCAAGCTTCATCAGTCTTTATCTCCGACCTTGTAATCAACTCTCCTGTTGGAGCAAGAACAACAATTTCCTTGTTACGATACTCATGCATATCATCATCCTTAAGATTTAATCCGTTAAGCGCCACTAAGTTTCCAGTCTCAGTAGAACTCATCCAGATTATATTTCTCCAGAAATTCTTCTTGTCTTGACCGCCATTGTAGCTGTCTTCCCAGTCATGGTATACTTCTCCTGTAGGTACATATTGAAAATCCATACCAGCTGCCTTTGTATTTATTTTGTTGACGTCTTGAACTAAGTTACCCAACTTCCCCCTTAATCCTTTCTTCTTCTTTCTATTCTCCTTAGCCTCTATCGCTGCTGCTTCCCCTTTCTTAAACTGTTGTGACTTAAAGCCTTTTACTTTACTCTTAAATAAACCAAGTTCTAATGTGCTTTTATAAAATGATTCTGGTCTCTTCTTATTGAAGTCATCAAGATAGTCTATATCAGACAACTCAGGATAAGCCTCTACAAGTTCTGTATAATTTCGAATGTCTTCTCGTGATCCCAATTCCTTCTTACCAATCTTAAAACTTCGATAATTGATATTAGCCAAATCAGGGGAACTCAATATAAAAGTCTCTCCATTGGTTATTTGGTTTTTGTCATTGTAATCTAATACATGCAGTCTACATAAGTTAAATGGCTGACCATCAGAATTTTCAAATTCATAATCAGTCGTCGCAAATAATCGCATACCTTCATCACCATCTACGACTTTGATGACAGACGCATTCTCGCCTTCTTCTATAAAAGTATAACTCGTCAACGATTGAGCATAGCTGAACACCGGTAAGAGCATCATCGCTAAAAGAAGCTTGAATAAAGTTTGATTCATAATCTTATAATAATTTAAAGAGTGTCTAATTGATAACTAAATATAATCAGCCAGTACAATAATCTGAAATACAATCGTTGGTTTAACGCAATCTCATTTCGAAAACGACAAAGCATACGACCACTTTAGCTACATACCTTCGATATATGGCCCGCCATATTCCAAGATTAAAACAGCTATCTCTTTGATATCTCTATCTACTCTATCCAACTCAGAATTATAATTAGATATACTTGCCTCCACCCACTTTACTATATCGAGATGTGTATCTGTTGGTCCATAAGTAGAATTAGATATACCTCTGTATAATGAAAACATATGCTCTCCTATAGTAGGGAGGTCTTTCTCTCCTATCTGCGCTCTTGCGCTACTTCCATTGACTGCCGTCTTTAGTTCTGTATGACGCTTTCTAATAGAACTTAACTTATTGGCATACTTGTCGGCAGGAATATTAGTTTGCTTAAGGGCTCTGTCTAAGGCATTAATTTGAGAGGACTTCTTAGAGAATGCCGACTGGAAGGCACCGACTGATCTCTGCAGTTCAGTATAGTCCGCCCAGAAGTCCATTACTTTGGATTGTGATGGTGCATCAGCGGAAGGCTGATACAATGGAGTTACATTAAAAGTAACTTCATCTGCCAATTTACTTTCTGTCCCATTAGACAACTTAACTAATTGTGCTGTGTACTGTCCTGGAGGCGCTAGCAAGCCTTGTGGTTCTGGCTCGAACTCTCCACGTGGACGTGGATTCAGTGCAATCAAATCTGATGACGGATATCTTAAGTCCCAAGCCACGCGTGTAAAACCTTTAGATACCTTGCAAGGTATTCTTCTAACAATCTTGCCTTGCTTATCGGTTATAATCAAAAAGAGTTCATCTTTAATTTCGTTCAGCTCCTTATCTAGGTCATCCCATGAGGTATTCGCTATTGCTTTTTTGTTCTTTACAGCCTCCTTCTCTGCTTCTTGTCTTATCTCCTTTTGGCTCTTCTTACCCTCTTTAAGGTAGTAGGTAAACAAAGCACCAAATTCAGGATTAGGAGCGACATAGTATCC
>CAZMMQ010000080.1:11017-15558 GCA_964567435.1 uncultured Saprospiraceae bacterium
AACTCAGTTCCAATAAATAATAAATCAGCATCAACATGATCCTGTACAATTCTCCATACTAGATTACGGTCAGATATGCCTGTCGTTATTTTACTCCAAGTTTTTCCTCTATTCGTACTCTTAAATAAGTATGGCTTGTAATCACCTTCCTTATGATTATCCATCGCCAGATAAACTGTATTCTCATCATGCAGGTCTGCTCTTATATCATTGACATAAGCACGGGAAGGCACGCCAGATATGGACGAGACTTCTTTCTTTGTCCATGTCTTACCACCATCACTAGTCATCTGTATGAGCCCATCGTCTGTACCTGCATAAATAATATCTTCGTTCTTAGGAGATATAGCAATATTGGCTATTGTATTATAAGTCGACATAGCGAAGACATCCCATGGGTTATCAAAACTTTGGACAGCGCCCATAATAGGCAAGGCAATCCTGTTTTCATTTCTGGTCAAGTCTCCCGATAAAGCTTCCCAGGTATCTCCCCTGTTTTCAGACTTCCATACTCGCTGAGAACCAAAATATATCCGTTGTGGTTTATTAGAACTTACCACTATAGGTGCATCCCAGTTGAATCGTTCGTACGGTTCTCCTGGTGCTGACTGAGGTTTAATATCTATGACATCGCCCCGCTTTAGGTCTATACGGCTAAGTGTACCTTGTTGGCGTTGAGCATACATAATATCAGGATTGCCCGGCTCGCATGCTGGCTGATGTCCATCCCAATTAAGTACGACTTTCCAGTCACCGTTTTGGATGCCCTGAATATTATCTGTCCGTGATGGACCTCCTTCTGTACTGTTATCTTGTGTTCCTCCATAGACATTATAGAAGGGCTCTGCATCATCTACAGCTATCTTATAGAATTGTGTCAGTGGTAGATTACTGAAAAACTTCCAATTTTTAGCCAAGTCGAATGACTCGTACATACCGCCATCAGTTCCTACAAGTAAATAATTTGGATCATTCTTTTTGAAAGCAATGGCGTGATTATCTGAATGTTTATAGGTCTCAGAAATCCGTCTAAAGTTTTTGCCTCCGTTATCAGATACTTGTATACGTACATCCATGAGATATATACGGTCAAAGTTGTGTGGACATGCATAGAGCTCTTGATAGTAATGAGGTCCTGTTCCACCCGAGATGGCATCTGACATTTTCGTCCAGTTGGCCCCTTTGTCTGATGACCTGTACACCGCTCCTTTTCTTCTATCCAGTTCTATTGCTGCATATAATACATCTGGATTATGAGGAGATATAGCTAAGCCTATTTTACCCATATTAGATGAGGGCAATCCTTGTGTAAGTTCTTTCCATGTCTTTCCGCCATCCACAGATTTCCATAATCCAGTACCGGGGCCCCCACCTATATAAGCAGCGACTGTCCGATGTCTGTCCCAGGTTGCTGCATAAAGCACATCAGGATTACGTGGATCGATTTCAATTTCGGTAGCACCCGTCCATGCATCATCTCCGAGTACACGATTCCAAGTACTCCCACCATCTGTAGTCATGTAGACACCCCGCTCACCGCCTTTACTCCAAAGAGGACCTTGAGAGGCAATCCACATAATATTACTGTTGGAGGGATGTATGACTATCTCAGAAATATGTTCTGAATCTTTGAGTCCCATATTAGACCAAGTCGCCCCACCATCAGCACTTTTATAGATACCATCACCAAAGCTGACATGACGTCCACCTACATTCTCTCCCGTACCTAGCCATACGACACTGGGGTTCTGAGGATCTAGCGTAATACATCCGGTAGAATAGCAACTCTCATTATCAAAGAGCGGTGTCCAGGTGTTACCAGCGTTCTCAGTTTTCCACACACCACCTGATCCAACAGCGATGTACCAGATGCTCTCATTCTCTGGATGAATAGCGATATCTGCTATCCTACCTGACATGAATGCTGGCCCTATAGATCTGAATTTGAGGCCACTGAAGTTGTCTGCAGACCATAGGTCTTTGTCCTGTGCTGGTAGGGTTGTTACTAAGCTCAGGATTACAAGTGATAAGATTACTCTTTTCATTTCTATTTCTTTTGTTTTCTAGCTAGCTGTAATGTAATGAATCGAATAATATAATTAAAGTAATTGATGACTTTTAGACTATAGACATAAGCTAAAAAAAATCTATCATTATCTGGGTTAAATAAATTGCGTCCTGTTAAAACCCTTGACTACCCCCCTACTTTACTTATAAATACTTCAATCATCTTATGTTTTCTATGACATAGCTAGCCTAATAATTAAGATCTGATTGGATTTGTAAAGTTCTTACATAATATTTGTAAGTAATAATTTTCATTACACACTTTACATTATAATCATGAATCAACTTCTACCTACTCTGGTTTTATTATCATTGAACATATCTTTATTTGCTCAAATAAGTTGGACAGAATTAGAGCCTCATAATGCTGAAAGAACTCAAATAGAAACAGTAACCTCCGAGGGTGACATAATAGGCACCTTAAATTACCCGCCGATGTTAATCATATCCGATAACGAAGGGGATACATGGCGTATACTCTATCAGGGGGATTTGCTCCAAGAAATACCAGGTAACATACTATTTAAAGAAGATCAAAATGGGCAACTATTTGTAGCATTAAAGCACATTTTATATAAAGTAGATATAGAAAATAGTTCACTTATCTCTACAGGAATAATAGATGATGCTTGGAATCAAATTAGAGATTTCGAGTTTGCTGCCAATGGAAATGTTCTTATTGGAAATAATAGACACCTTAAATTATTTTCTGAAAATGGACAATTAATAATCAAAAAAGAATGGGCAGTTACCTTCTGTGCTTTTACACCTAATTATTCACAAAATGACAATCATTACCTTGGTATAGTAACTTTTGGTGGTCTAACTTTTCATGCAAATATTGACCATGATCTCGAAGAAATCATTTTTCTACGCATTTTTTCGCCTTCTCCTAGATGGGTTTCTCCTGGGTCGGTCTATAAACAAGATGGAAGACTTTTTGTGGATGATAATTATTCAGATACAATTGGAATATGGTCACAATTTGATATAGTTGCTAACTCTTGGAAAACAAAATCTATTGCCCTAGGAAATGGTAAAATTCAGATAATAAGTAAGGGAGACAATTTTGAGTCACTGGATAATGGGGAAACATTTAGTCCAATTTTATCAGACACTTTAAGATGGACTGTAAACGATTTATGGTATCATGAGAAAGCAGGAGTATATGTATCATACGATAGGGGCGGTTCATTGTCCCAAATTTCGACGGGTTCTAACTTCATCAAAGACCTCAATCTTGTTGTTGGCAATCCGTCTTCGTATAGTATAGAAGTAGCTTCAGAAAATAACTTGTTTCTCAAATGTGATGTATTTTATAAGCAAACCAATCGAAACGAATCTTGGCATGCGCTAGATATCCCATGGCCCTGCTCTACTTCTTACGCGTCACTGCCCAACGGACGCATTATATCGAATAGCTGCATATCTGTGGATGAAGGAGAAACTTGGATTAAGCATGATACTACAAACTGGACCACTCTTAGATACGGACCAATAATAAAAGACAATCATATTTATTTATTTTCAGGTAAGTCAATAGCTGTAAGTACAGACTCTGGCTTATCAAATACACTTTATGAATCTCAATGCAGTTCATCCTGGTGTTCTGATATATACACAGATGATCTTCAATTTGGGATTGGACACGTATATATGAAGGGAGAAAATCAATCAGTCAAAAAGAGTAATTTCAATGGTGAAATTCTTCAAAAAATCGACCCTCCCTTTGGCAATTATATTAACATAGATTTCGTGACCTCTTTTAAAGACAGTCATCTATATATACTTTATAAAGACTTCTTAGGTCAATTTTACATAGGCAGAACCTTTGATCAAGCTGAATCATTTGATTATGTGGAGCTTGCTTTTTCTGCTGAACTGGATGAGCCTTCTTTATATACTGATCATCTAGGGAACATCTACATACTTGAAGGTAAAAATCTATTCATTAGCCATGATAGAGCTCATTCTTGGTTAGACATATCACCTCAGTTTCCAATGTTACATACTATCAATAATCTAGAGGTAGGATGGGATAATCATCTTTATCTTGCTACCGATGGCACTCCAGTACTGAAGTCTGCTCAGCCCCTCAGTATGCGCACTTCCGTAGATGAAACCTTTGAGAATGACAATTCGGTTGAAGTTTACCCAAATCCAGCTTCAAACAATATCTTTATTTCTACTGAGCGCCATTTCGAATATTTCCAATTGGTAGACATACAAGGAATCGTACTCTCAGAAGGAATCCTGACTGACAACCAGATTGATGTAGCCAATCTGCCTTTGGGAACATACTTTTTGAGATTGGAAGCTGAAGATAATGTCGCCGTAGAAAGAGTGACGATATATTAACTTGTATTCAGGAATGCAGAAACAAAAAGCCCTAATACTCATAGATTATTGAATATTAGGGCTTTGTAATGTGATCGCGGCAGGATTCGAACCTGCGACCGTCTGCTTAGAAGGCA
>CAZMMQ010000081.1:0-15286 GCA_964567435.1 uncultured Saprospiraceae bacterium
AAAAAAAACATAAAAGACTTACAGAAGAAGAAGCCATTGACATTATTCTGAAACACAATACCCAAACAAAAGAAAATAATTTGCATAGTTTCATAAGGGGCACGAATGATTATATCTTTTATGCTTTCGACAGAATGTATGATGGGTTTCTTTCTACTAAATTAATTACTCGCCAAGAATTTGGTTTTACCGACAATAAGAAACCAGGAGATTATGATAAGCGACTCAATAAGAACTCCATAAAAACCATCGACATCAACATAGTCGCATTCCAATATTTCGGTCGACTTGCTTGACATCCCAGCATCAGTCACGGCACCGTACTAAGCATCATGAGCGAGGTAAGACCTGAGGGCCACCAGGAATAATACAATGTACGTGAGGATGATAGCTCAGATTAGAACCCCAAGTGTGCAAGGTCATGATGGCTCCTATCTGTGCACCTAGATACTTGTGGTTCCAGCCAAATGAGTCCAGCGTCTGCCAAGCTGTACGGAATAGGATGGCGTACATTTGCCGCTGATGACTCATGTGAAGACTGATCCTTGCGATTCAGCGCCCATAGTTCAATAAAATGGCTTCGGATAGGCCGCTAACATTATTTTTTGCTCTAGCAACTCTATCATTGTTTCAAAACCCGTAACTTCATTCTTAGCACGATCTATTGTCCTGCTTTTTTTAAGTGTAGTCATAACATACTTATTTGTTAAATAAGTAGGTCAGTGAAAAGGTCGTGCTAGTTATTTAATTAAAAGAACAGAAGGTTAAAAAATCGGTTTGGAACTCCGTCGCAATAACGAATTCGTTCAACACTTGGTGATGGCATACCATTCAGGTTAGGTCACATATACTAATTCCGTTATGTCTCAGCAAAAATGAAAAATTATGAAAGCTACAGTTTGTCAAATGAATAATAATATTGAACTCTTTGAAAAAGAATGGATAGAGTTGGTAAAACATTGTGATCTGAATAACAGTGATATACTGCTGCTGCCGGAAATGCCTTTCTATTCTTGGATTGCGAATACTGATACAGTAAGTGAGAATATAAAAAAAATAGCAATTAATGCTCATGTAAAATGGCTTTCTAGACTTGAAGAACTAGGTAACATAATTGTAGCTTACTCAAAACCATTAATAAAAGATGGTAAATTCCATAATACAGCATTTATTTGGACAAAAGAACATGGACATCAAAAGGTTCGTTCAAAATATTTCTTTCCTGAAGAAGATGGTTTTTATGAAGAAACTTGGTTCGACAGAGAAAACAATAACTTTGAATTAATTGAAATTAATGGAATAAAAATAGGTTTTCTTCTTTGTACAGAAATCTGGTTTACACAATACTCCAGAAAATATGGTTTGGAAGGTATAGATCTTCTCTTATGTCCAAGAGCAACAGGTAAATCATCAACAGAACAATGGATTAGATGCGGACAAACTTCCTCAGTAATTAGCGGGGCATTTTGTTTAAGTTCAAATCGCTCTGGTACTGGAGAAAATAATTTTATCTGGGGTGGAAATAGTTGGATTTCTCAACCTATGGATGGTGAGTTATTAGGAAGAACCTCAAATGACTCACCCTTTCTAACGATTGACATTGATATCTCGAAATCAAAACAAGCCAAGAGTGAATATCCTATTTATGTCAAGGAATAAGAAAATCGAGTAGGTAAAGGGGGCTCTTACCCCTAAACCTCTCACAGAAGTGAGAAAAGTGAATAACACATGATCATGATTGCATACCCTTCGGGATACGCCACATATCATAATTCCGTTCTGCTCAATTAAAAAAGAAAAACTGAATAGCGCATCTAAGATGCACCATAAATCAGCAGATTCACAGAGATAGTAATGTTAAACTGTTATCGAAAATGGGCAGTTTACTCATTTAGTATCTAGCTAATTGTACTTGCCTACCGGCGGTTTTCTTTTTCATTGAAAAAAGCCTGCCCTGAGCAAAGTCGAACGGGAAACAAAATTCTAGGCTGTACCCATTTCTTAACGCTAACTCAGCTTTAAATAGCTAAGCAAGCGCCAAACTCCTCCTTATAGTCGTCAAACATCGGCCATTGTTTTTAACGCCATTTAAAACCTCCTTAACTAAAATGACTAAAGGCCGTCCAATCAACTATCCATCAATAAAAATCGTGTAGCCTAAATGGTCTATTCAGAAGAAAAAAATGAAGCTACTAATAATACTTTCACTAATTAGTTTTCTTTCACACAGTCAAAAAGAATCGGAAAGATGTAAATATCAAGAATACTATCAAGATGTATCGAATGCCTTAACAGAAAAGCATTCTAATAAGAATTGGACAAAAGCTAATGAAATATTCAATTCAGCTTTATCAGAAATATGGAATTATTACTAACTTGAAATGTATAAACCATTTGGAGAAAGTACCATACTCACCTCCAAATCCTTATCTTTTTAGAGACGCAAAAAGATCCAAAATGCTAAAGGACATAAAGAAGAATATCAACAAATTAAATATTTCTCCTATGGAATTAGGACTGAATATCTGTAACTTGGAATAACGTTAGTTAGAAGTAAAAAAATGAGAAATTAATTATGAAATTTCGTAAAGCAAATAAAGGCGATATCAGTTCTATAGTTCAATTAATCGCTGACGATAAACTTGGAAGTAAAAGAGAAAATTTCACTTTACCCTTATCTATAGAATACAGGACAGCTTTCAAAAAAATTGATGCTGATGAAAATCAAGAATTAATAGTTGTTGAGAATGAAGATTTAGAGATAATTGGTACTCTTCAACTCTCCTTTATTCAATATCTCACATATCAAGGTGGAATAAGAGCGCAAATTGAAGCAGTAAGAATTAGAAAAGACAAACGAGGACTCGGGATTGGTAAGGCAATGTTTGACTGGGCAATAAGTAGAGCAAAAGAAAGACAAGCTCATCTAATACAACTTACTACAGATAGAAAAAGGATGGATGCTATCAAATTTTACGAAGATCTTGGATTCATTAATTCACATCAGGGCATGAAAATGCACTTCAAATAAAATATTCCAACCCGTACAATAAGAAATCTGAATTATACTTATAGAAATTTGAGAGTTATGAAGTCGAATAAATATTGGCTATTCATTGCAATACTATTTTTCTTTGTTGCCTGCAACCAGAGTACTGTTTATGTCAAATTAGAAAATAACACAAAAGAATCTCTCTCAAATATTAAAATTACGACCATTTCAAGAAACGCCGCTAAACATGAAAAAAGCAAATTTGACTATATACAAGTTGATTTATTAGAACCTGGTCAGATTAGTGAAATGCAATTAGTCTTGTTTTTAAACTTTGACTGTCTTAGTCTGCAGTCAGATACAAAAAAACTTAGTTTGATTGATTGCATGAGTAAAGGCAAAGTAAAATCCGGTAAATATAAAATATCGATTGAAGACAGCTCATTTACATGGACTGAAGAAAATTGAAAATTTAGCTACTAAAAAGTCAATTTTAAAAGAAAAATTAAATCGAGTAGGTAAAGGGGACTCTCACCCAATATATCTGACGGAATACTCCCGCTAGTCGTACTCCACATGTAAATTTCCGTTATCAAAAGCGCCCAAGTTTTAGCACGCAATCCCTAAATAATGTGTCGACGCATACTTAGACAAGGGAACTAAAGGCATATTAATTAAGAGTAAATCAATTTCATCAGTATTTTACTAATACTTACTAGTTATCCCGATTCTCTTTTGCTCAATACCGATGGTCGATTTCTTGAATTTGTTATCACAGTCTAAGATAGTTTTGCAACAATAACAAACCAAGAATACCAATGAAAGCAATCCTTTTAATAGGCTTAGCCTTGCTATGCCTATCCATGACTGTTAATGCCCAAGTTTGTGTAGATCCCGATCCTTTAGGATGTCCTTCTTCGGTTTTTGGTTCTAATGCAACAGGATTATTTAACCAAGATAGTTATTGTGGCAACCCCTTTGCAGTAGGCTATTTATCATCTGAAAAAGTCTATATAATAGAGCCTACTCAAACCCAGTTGTATACTATTACATTGAACATCACAGCTGGAGATGATTTAGATTTCTTCATGCTTACAGATGTTTGTGATAATGTCATTTGTGTAGATGACAGTGATCAGTTAACTCCTGATATTTTTACCGCAGAATTGCAAGCTGGCATGACCTATTATCTCGTTGTAGATGGTGCTGTCAATGCAGCAGGGGAACCTATAATTAGTGAGTTTACTATTGATGTAGAATGTACTTCTTTAGGACTTGACTGTGATGGTATAGAAATAGAATGTGATGAGACTATATCTTCTACCACCGGTGGTAATTCCAATAATGTAAGTGAGTACAGTTGTTCTTCATCTAACTCATCTGGCCTGACAGGTCCAGAAACGGTATTTTATTTTGATGTTCCTAAGGATGGAGACTATATCTTTAGTCTAGAAAACTTTTCTAGTGACCTAGATCTTTTTATTCTATTTGACAATTGCGACCCAGACGACTGTATAGCCTCTACAGACGCCTCATCTTCTAATGCGCCTGATGTCACACCTCCATTGACTTTCGAAGAGGGCGACTTTCTTTACTTAGTTGTAGATGGAGAAGATGGTATTGCTAGTTCGTTTGACCTAACTGTTTCTTGTCCTGCGGATTGTGAAGCTGGTTTCGAATGGACTGAAGAATGTGGTAAAGTGTCTTTTCAGAATACATCTAAAGGAACCGGACTGTCTTACTTATGGACTATAGATGGTGTCACATATACTGAAGAGAATCCCTGTATCGAATTTACTGCCTCGGGCACTATCACTGCTATACTAGAAATAAGCTCTGAATTTGATGAATGTTCTGATACTTTTGAACAACAAATCGAAGTGGAAATCTGTCTGCCAGATATTTTTTGTGAATGTTGCCCAGATGGACCTGAGTATAGTTTTACAAATGAAGTTGGAGCCTTGCCTCCTTCTAATACCGTTCAGAATGGATGGGAAACTGCGTATGGTAATCCTGTATATAATATTAACGGGTTTGGAGACAATGGATGTTTAGAATTACATTCTCCTAGCTTCGGACCTGGTAGTGCCGCACAGTTATCGGAATCTGGAATCATACCTGTTCCTTTATTCCAAGAAGGCCAAATTTATTGCCTTAGTTATAGATTTAGATTAGCTGAGCTGGGAGGGCTCATGACGGATGCTGGAAAAGTAATACTTAGAGCAACTAATAGTCAGCTGATAAATGGAAACTGTAACGCTAATTGTCAGCTTATTACAGAATCAGTAACAATTAATAAATCAGATGGATGGCAACAACACCAATTCTTATGGACTGCGACCTCTAGCTATGATAGATTAGTGCTGAGCACTTTTGTGGCATCTATGCTGGATGGGCCTACTCCTATGCTAGTGGATGACATATGTATAAGTGAGTATACAGAATCTTGCCAAGCTAGATTTGCAATTAGTCAAGTGTCTGAATGTGGTCAAGTCGATTTAATAAGTGATTCTTGTGGTGATAATATCACAGAAACATGGTTAGTCAACAGTGTGCCTACCCCTGCACCTATTCAGTTTGCTATACCAGGCACCTATACAGTTCAGCTAAGCGTCACTGGTGCAGATGGCTGTATGGATACTATTACAGACCAAATAACAGTAACTGCACCACCAAGTTTAACCTTGGAATGCCCTATGTCAAGCTCAGTTTCAGGCATAGATGATCCTACAGTATGTTTCTATGAGTATACAGTACCGCAGATTACTACTTCGGTAAATGCAAGTATATCATGTAGCTTTAATGGTTCTCTAATACAACAAGGACAGATCATAGTTTTAAACGCTGGTATAAATAACTTCGTCTGTACTGCTGTCAATGAATGTGATGAAGTCAGTTGTGAGTGGTCTATAGAGGTTGGTTGTGTCTCTGAATCATCATGTATAGAAGATTTTGAAGAACCTGAGCCTACTGGTTTCATGAGTAGCTTAGACAATTGGAAGACAGTAAATGGACGGGTGGCATACCAAATAGATCCGACCTCTACTTTAGGTACTCAAGTGCTTGCAGGTTTTGATGGTAGTGGATCGTCCTTTATGGGTAATGATGTAGATTTTTCAGGTAATTGGTTGACAGATTTTGGACCAAGCTGCAACTTTTGTTTTGATATTAGATATGACAACGGTGATCCTGCAAATCCTTCTACAGGGAGCAATGCTATACAGATATTTACCAATGGGCCACCTGGTAATGTAGACCCTAATGCGGTTCCACATGCAAGATTCATAGTAAATAATTCTATAGGGAATACCTGGCGTAGAGTCTGTGTACCAATAGCGCTTTCTTCCGGTGGTGTATTGCCGTCAAATAGTGAAGGGGGTTGGTCTAATGTCACCGCTGTAGGTTTTGATAATATTATTCAGAATGTAAGTGCTGTATCTTTTAGTCTTGATTTTGGAGGTGGCAGCAGTATAAGCGAACAGCTCTTTGTAGATAATCTTTGCTTTGAAGAATGCCAAGCTACTAAGGATGAGTGCTTAGAAGATTTTGAAGATTCTCAGACGACAGCTTTAATGTCTTCAGTAGATAATTGGAAAACTCAAAATGGTAGAGTTGCCTATGAAGTTGATGGCTCTACTAATGGCACCCAAGTGCTGGTTGGTTCCGATGGCAGTGGAAGTTCATGGATGGGTAATACGGTAGATTTTTCTGGTGATTGGTTGGTAGACTATGGTGCTTGCGAGTTCTGCTTCGATATTCGTTATGATGGCGGCAGTCCTCAAAATCCTTCGGCAGGTATTAATGCAATATACATATATGAGAATGGCCCAGTAGGAAATATTTTTCCTCCTAGTGGAACCTTCTCAAGATTTGCAGTAGTGAATCCTATAGGTAATAATTGGACAAGAGTCTGTGTACCTATTGAGTTATCTTCTGGTGGTGTCCTGCCATCTAATAGTTATGGGTCTTGGACCGCAGCGACACCAGCACAGTTTGATAATATTATACAGAATGTTGATGGAATATCTTTTCCTTTAGATTTTGCCAGTGGCAGCAATATAACTGAAAAAGTCTATGTAGACAATTTCTGTTTTGAGGAATGTGTTTGTCCACCCACAGAAGTGAATTGTGATTCATTGATGGTTATGTCTAATCCTCTAGAGCTAGAATGCTTTGATGCCTCTCCGATTACTGGAAATCCTTGTGTTCAGATTTTTGATCCCGTATGTGGTTGTGACGGTGAGACTTATAATAACTCTTGTGAGGCGAGAGAATCTGGTATAACAACTTTTTTCTCAGGACAATGTGATGGAACAAATACACCAGACCCTAGTGACAAGTGTTGTCATGAGATAGATCTTAAGAATAATTGGGGCCCAGATATTATTGAGGTAGAATTGAATATGATAGACCCTAATTGGATTTTTAATACAATTCAGATTGACCCACTCTTAGATTTTGGATTTTGCGGAGGTCCATTTAACGGGACCTTATGCATAAGAGGTCAAGGAAATACACCTATTCCTTCTGGTGTAACTTCCGCTGCCTTAGCGACCTGCTTTGCCCAATTAGATTCTCTTGCAGGAGGTATTCCTACTGTCGAAATAAAGTGGAAACAATTAGTAGGAGAAGAGGAGATGTTGGTTGTATGTCGGGATACCTTGTTAATTGATTGTGATATAGCAATTCCAGATACCTGTATGACGGTTTTAAATAAAGAGATAAGATGTCTAGTTGAGACAGACAGTCCTTTAGATTACGAATTCTGTTTTGATGTTGAGAATAATAGTGGCGTAGATGTAAGTGATGTTACCTTGGAATGTTTAGACCCTGGTTTTTTCTTTGGACCTATTTGTGTTAATAGCTTGAAGGTAAATACAATCCCTGACCCCTTAACTACAGGTACAACAACGACGACTCAGATTTGTGTAATAGTTAAATCTAGTATTCCAATATTAGCACCAACTAATTTGTGCATGAAAATGGGGCTAATTGCTTCTGATGGCAGCGAATGTTGTCATAGTCCTGTATCTGTTTGTGTAGATATAGAACCCTGTTGTGATCCATGCACAGCGAATGCTGTAATAGTAGATGAGTTGTCTATTGGCACAGATGAATGTTGCTATTCAGTGGGCATCGTTAATGAATGTGAGATGCCGTACTTCACAAAATTTGAGGCAGTGATTAATATCCCAGGAGTTTGTTTTGGTTCTCATGTGATTAATTCTGCTCACGTGGCAGATTGGATAGTTACATCTACTCCTGATAAAATATGTTTGGAGCCCTCCAATCTAAGTGGGACTATTAGTGGGTCTTATTCTAACCTATTAGATTTTTGCTTAGATAAGATTACATCAGCGACTTCAAATCCAGTTATCACATTTAATTGGTATGCCTTTAATTCTATTACAGAGCAGAACGAAATAGTCTGTACAGATACTTATAAGACAAGCTGTGAGGATTCAGATAATGAATGTGTAATTGTTACTGAAGGTGAGGTGGCTTGTCTGCAAGATAGTATGAAGTATCGGTATACTTTTTCGATAACGAATACCTCTAGCCCTGCTTTTACAGCTGATAAACTACACCTTGAAGTTAAGAATGATCCAAGTTTCTTAGCTGTACCTAGTGGTGTTATAATGCCACTAGTTCCTGCCTTGGGTCCTGGAGAAACCAGAACAATTACAACTTGCATTGCTGGGCCAAGTTTCCCTGCACCATTTCCTGATTTTGTGTTTGGCTATAGATTGCAGGACATGGTGACTGGCGACTGCTGTTATGAAAGTAAATGTGATACTATTCCTATACCGCTCTGTAACATAGATTGTTGTGATGTAACAGAAGAAGAATTTTATAGCTACTTCGATGATCTCATTGCGCCTACATCTTTACAGACAAGTGGGTCAGATTGCGAAGCATGTTTTGACTTTTCTAATATAGAGAATTGTGATCAATTTGGTATATCCATTAATGGTGAGCCTTTTCTAACCCCAGAACCTGAAGTAGGATGTTGGGATCTCAATCTAGGATCCAACACAATCTGTTTTGAGATTTCTAGATGGACTGGTTCTATGGCAGGTCAAGGTGATATATGTTTTGAAAAAGATACATGTATAACTATAGTTTGTTCAGAACCAGTATGCCCAGCCTGCCCCAATGGAATAGCTGGTACGAACCTCATTGTGAATGGTGATTTTGAAAGCGGTGGATTTGCGACTAATTTCACTAGTGACTATACAAATTTTGCGTCTACTTTGTCACCTGGCCAAGCAGATGTCAGAAGAAACGGAACTTTGCTTAACCCTAATTGGTCAGCTTTTGATCATACGACAGGTTCGCCAGCTGGTAGCTTCTTAGTCGCTGATGGGCCTAACCCCAATGCAGCTATATGGAGGAGTGAGGTCCTTACCGTGATCCCTGGGAGAACATATTATTTCTGCGCTTGGGTTGACAATCTAGTCATTCCAGATTTAGTGGATATTTCTGACCCTATGGTAGAAGTTTTTCTAAATGGCACAACTATAATTATAAACCCTACAGCGGTTTCTCAACTTCCAGATGGGTGGGTGCTTATTACAGGCTCTTATCTAGCTACAAGTACGACAGCTCAGATTGAAATATATAATAGACAAGCAAATGGATTTTCAGACCTTGCAATAGACGACATATCCTTTATGGACTGTGGAGAAATTTGTGTGCCTGAAGAACCTTGTCTAATTGTGACAGACACTGATTCCAAGGAAATGATGTGCGAAGTAGATGATTGTTATGCCAATCCACTTTGTCAGATATGGCTGAGACAATTACTTGATGCTTCTACCAATGCAGGATGTCAGTTTGTTATAGACTATGCATCTTTCCATCGTGCTACATGGAATGGGCAGACAGTTTTTGTTGGTTTTAAAAATGGTGCACCAGATGGAGGATCTCAAGATGTTTTTTCATGTGATGGCACCTTGCTCCAATCTTGTACACAAGGCGTAGGACCACCATCCTGCAGTCCAGATGCTGACATAGACTTGTCTACTGACTTGGTCAATTTTAATCAATTTTGGTCTTGTGGTGAGGTCTTGCCTGAATTAGCAGACTGTGGCATCAGAGCAGCTTGCCAAATGGATGACTTTTGTAACCAATGGATAATAGACTATATAACTGACAATAACTCCCTTTGTTCTGGACTCTCTTTGGAGACCTTCAGTTCAGCAGTATGGATGGGTCAGACAGTATATGTTGCTAGAGGTAGTGTCGTGCCTGATGCTGGTTTCGAAATTGTTTTCGATTGTAAAGGGAATACCATTCAGACTTGTAACCTCACAATAGCTGGTCCTATATGCACACCAGATATGGCAACCTTAGACGTTCTTGGTGGCTTGAGTGGAGAGGCTGTCCTCTGGACTTGCGGAGACAGTCTGCCTGTAATTAGTAGTCCTTGTGTGCCTGATCCGAGTATCAGTTGTACTGAATACTGCATAACAGTCAAGAACAATGTCAGTCCAGCAAGGCCTATAAATCAAATTCAGTTATTTCCGCAAAATTCAGGCGTAAGTGTTTCACCATGCCAAGTATCGTTCACATCCCTTAATTCTGGCCAATCTTCTACTATTACAGTAGTGGTTTGTGGTGATCTAGAAGAAGGAGATATTACCAAGGTTAATATAGAGACACCTGACTCTCAAGGAGAAGATTGCTGTCTTATAGCAGATCCAGTATGTTTAATCACACCTAGGTGTACACCAGATACTCTATGCTGTACAGATTTTGATGCCTTCTGTGCATTGGTCAATCAAGGATTCTTAGTGACTCGAGACAGTTGCAATGTTTTGACAGTAGATGCACCTCAGTTCGGTTCCTGCCATTGGTTCGGTACTTCTGGCCCAGATTGGGGGGATGGTTCTATAACATTACCCGTAATTACACCAGCAGTTGGAGCAGGTCCTTGGACGCATACTTATAATAATGATGGGAGCTATGATATTTGTATAACGGTTTTCGAAGGGGAGGACATAGATAACTCTTGTTGGCAAAAGGATATGTGTACGACTGTACAGATAGATTGCTCTTGTGATACGACTGACTTATGTGATAATATAGATTTAGGTCTAGATGATAATTTTACTCTTGGAGAATGTTGTTATACAGGTTGGATAGAAAATGATGGTTGCGATAATCTTTTCAAAGGAATCAGAATATCAGTTTCTGCGCCTGCATCTATTGCACAAGTACAAACCATGCCTGGTTGGACCATAACAACCTTTACACCAACTGAGGCTGAACTTTATCCTTCAAGCAATCATATACCCTTAGGTGGTCAGGATGTATTTACCATTTGTAATAGAAATGATGGGTCTCCGTTGAATGTAACCATGAGTTGGCTCCAGCAAGATTCTAAAGGTAATTGCATAGAGTTATGTCCTGTTAGTATTTCTAGAGATTGTGATGAGCAGCAATACGGTTGTGTAGAAATTGTAGAAGAAAGTACTAATTGCGAACTTAACGAGTATTGTTTTAGAGCTTTGAATGTAACCAGTCCAAACATTGATCTAAAGTCCTTAGAATTTATATGGGAAAGTCCAAGAGGTGCATCTCTAACTCCAGATATTGTGAGTTTGGTGCCGCCATTAATGACAGGAGATACGACGGATTGGATTTGTGTGAATTATAATACATTGGGTCAAGACAGTATGTGTTTTGTATTAGTTGGCCACGAGGCTGATATACCTGCTGGTGAGCCAGTAACTTGGTGTTGTACAGATACAACTAAGTATTTTATAATCGATGAGCCATGTACACCAGTATGTGATCCAGATTCTATATCCTGCGATGACTTATTAGTGACTTTGGTGCCAGATCCAGTAACAGGAGATACCTGCTGCTTTGTAGGCTCTATAGAAAATAACTTCTGCCCAGACTTCTTTAAAGGTGTCAAAATAACAACTACTGCGCCAGTGACGATTACGTCTGTTCAGGGTTTGAACGGTTGGATAATAAATGCGATCAGTTCTACTGAAGCAGAATTGTACCCACCAGGAACTCATATTCCTTTAGGCCAAGTCGATATCTTTTCTGGTTGCAATGACAATGGAACACAGAACCCATTCAATGTTCAACTCAGCTGGTTGTATGCAGATGCTGATGGAAATTGCACTGAACATTGCGAGACTATATTTGACCTAAGCTGTGACGGACCTCCACCAAGCTGTCTATCTGTAGTTTCTGATTCCTTAGTCTGTGATATGGATAGCTATTGTTTCAGAATTCAGAATAATACAAGTCCATTTTTTCCTATCGAATCCATAGATATGATAGGCTTGCAACCAGCAGGCACTTCGGTATCACCTAATCCTATAACGGTGAGTCCTGCCTTGGGCGCCGGCGTGATTAGTGATTGGATCTGTATAGACTATATTGGAGCCGTAGCGGGGGATAGTCTATGTTACTTTGTAGTAGGGCATAATGAAGATGTGAATATGGATTTTCCTACTTGGTGCTGTGCGACTTCTGATCCACATTGTGTGCTCATAGAGGACGAGACATGCTTACCTGATTCTACAGGACTCTGCTGTACAGATTACGATGCTTTCTGTGACTTGGTGGATATAGGATTCGATCTTGCTTTTACAGATACAACGCTTACTGTCATGACGACCCAGTTTGATAGTTGTCATTGGTTCAGTATGTCAGAACCAGATTGGGGAGATGGAAGCCCACTTGACTTTACAGCGATCAGTGCTGCAGATACAGTTAGCTGGACACATGCCTATGATACAACTGGCAGCTATGAGATTTGCATTGAAGTATACGAAGGCAATTCTGTAGATAGTATCTGTTGGCAAAAAGATATTTGTGTGGATTTGTTTTTTGTATGTAAGCATGATATTCTTGACTTTAATCCATGTGGACCTTCTGTAATGAATGTGCCTACGGGCTTTTCTCCTAATGGTGATGGATTTAATGATGTATTAATCATTAGTGGGCCTTCTGCATGTACACCTATAGATATACGTGTATTTAATAGATGGGGGCAGATAGTCTTTGAACAATCAGATTATGATAACACTTGGGATGGAAAAAGTAATAGGAATGAAGAATTGCCAGAAGGAACGTATTACCTGATCGTGGATTTTCATAGAGTAGAGAATCAAAGATTAACGTATCAAAAGTATGCGATGTATCTAGATCTTCGTAGACAATAAAATCAAAAAACTAAAACAATGAACAGTATAATATATATCGCAATAATATTTAGTTCTTGTCTGCAGATTTATGCGCAGCAAGATGCCATCTTGACAAGATATAGTAATAACCCATTATTTTTTAATCCTGCTTATGCAGGATCTAAAGGAGATGGAAACATACAGATTACTGGATATCACAGAGATCAATGGTTAGGTCTAGAAGGTTCTCCTAAGACAACCATGTTAGGGGCCAACGCTAATCTGTTTGATGACAAAGTTGGACTAGGTCTTACAGTAGCAAATGAAAGTATAGGTGTGGATAGCAGACTAGATTTCCAATCCAATTATGCTTATCGAATCCTATTGGGTGAAGCCTATTTCGTTGGTGGCCTGAGAGTAGGATTTCATCGTAATAGCAGTGCCTTAAGTGAGATTAGATTTTCAGACCAAGTAGATGTAGTTTTTGATAGAGGTAATATTAGCTACAATTCACTAACGATTGGTTTAGGCGCTTACTATTATACCAAGCAATATTTTGTTGGTTTTTCTGTTCCTGCAATTGAGCAAATAGCAAGCGACTTTGCTACTGACAGAAGTCGGCATTATTACTTACATACTGGTTCGATTTTCAAAGCAGAGTTTTCCGATATGCAATTAGAGCCAACTATTTTGTTGAAATACGAACAAGCTGCACCACTGCAATTTACTTTTGGAGCAAATCTTTGGCTTATCGATGGTTTTGCTGTAGGCGCCCATTATAGAAGTAGTGACTCTTTTGGTTTGAGTGCTGAATTTGTACTTGGAAAGTTAGTAAACATAGGCGCTTCTTATGATATACCTCTGAGTGATCTAAGAACAGAAACCATAGGATCAATAGAAGTTTTTGTGGATTATATCTTCAACTTCAAAAGAGAAGAGATTCCAATGAGTAGAAGAAAAGGATTTTAATGTGTTAGAACATTGGTTGATCGTTTAATTAGAAATTAGATAGAAAGAGTCTTTTGTGAGAAATCGTAAAAGACTCTTTACTCATTCTCGAAGATACTCCTAATTGCACCATGAAGGCGAGTAGTGCTTTGACATTTGTCTATCATCAAGTGAGCGGTGGTTGCCTTGCTAATAGAAATAACGGTTATTTGAAATTACCTATTTTTAATCCGACAGGTTTACCTGAGCAGAAGGTAGAATGTATTATAGATGGCCTGAAAGAACTAACGCCTCGCTGAGATAAAAAAGTAATTGAAAATGAGTATAAAGAAACTATCCATTCACTGGAAGATTCTGATTGGAATAGCCCTAGGGTTACTGATCGGATTTGTTGCAAGCAAATCTCAGATGGGTATTTACCTTGTTCAGAACTTCATTAAACCTTTCGGAACAATTTTTATAAAAATTCTCAAACTCATTGCTGTCCCTCTAGTTTTTATTTCACTGGCTAAAGGTATCGTCGAATTAAAAGACATTAAAAAGTTATCAGCCTTAGGCGGCAAGACTATCCTCTGGTATCTATCGACTACCTTATTTGCAGTTGTCCTAGGTTTGTTTTTGGTCAATTTTTTCAAACCAGGTGCTGGTCTTAATCTCGAAGCCTTCCAGCAATTATCAACTGACAGCATAGATATTAATTCCAAGAGGAATGGGCAAGGTGGTTACTTAGATTTTTTCGTAAGAATGGTTCCTGACAATGTATTCTCTGCACTCAGCGACAATGGTAAACTACTGCAAGTCATCTTTGTGACGGTCTTGTTCAGTGTCTGCTTACTTATGATTCCAGAGAGTGATCAAAATCCAATTGTCAAATTATTGGAGTCTTTGAATAAAGTAATGCTCAAAATCGTGGATGTCATTATAGCTTATTCTCCTTATGCTGTTTTTGCACTTATCGCTACACTAATCGTAGAAATAAAAGATCCCGCAGTCTTCAAAGCCTTACTCAATTATTCATGCGTAATGTTATTGGCGATGTCCGTTATGCTTTGCCTCTACCCTCTGATAATCCGAGCGCTAACAGGGATGCCCATCAAAAAATTTGTGAAAGGTATTTTCCCTGCCCAGCTCGTAGCATTTACGACCAGTTCGAGTATGGCAACCTTACCCGTTACTATGGAATGTGTCGTTG
>CAZMMQ010000082.1:0-15250 GCA_964567435.1 uncultured Saprospiraceae bacterium
CCTGGAGCACCTCTTGGTCCAATTTGTCCTTGGGGACCAGATTGCCCTGTTATTCCTTGCAAACCTCTAGCTCCAATTGGACCTATTGGTCCTTGAATTCCTTGTGGCCCAATTGGTCCTTGTAAACCCACAAGTCCATCTTGTCCATCTTTACCATCAAATCCTCTTGGTCCTCTTTCACCTCGCAAGCCTTGTTCTCCTTGAATTCCTTGAGTAGATTCATTGCCAGAACTTAGAGCATAAGGAACAGCAGCTATTTTTTCTTTTCCTACAAATTCAAACTCACTCCCTCCTTCTAGGTCTATTTCAACTTTTATAAAATATGGACCACCTTTGGTCCAATCTAATTCTCTAAAATCTTCATAACTTTCGCCTAGGCCTATTCCAAAATATACTAATCCAAAATGATTAGATTCTACATAGTGCTCTTCTGTATATGCTGAAACATGATGTTTATCTACAATGGAAATACGCATCCCTACCTCACGATCTGGAATGACCTGTCCTAGAGTATCTCTAATTACAGCTTGATAATTAATGCAGTATTCCTCCTCTAGTTCACAATCCTGATATATGCCTGTCAATAAATACCCTTCATTAAGAGGATTAATTATTCTGAAATCAATTTTAGGCACAATCAGGGAATCCTCTACGACAATCAAATTAAAATGTTGTTGGGAATCTCCTTCACCTAGATATAAGATTACACGACCAAGACTATCAGTTCTGACCAAGTGATTCTCAGTATATAAGATTTCGTTCTCTACAATAATCCTTGCTTCAATGCTGACATTCTCTAGAGGTACAATCCTAACAGAATTTGTATTATCCAAGTGTTCTTTGACCACTGCGGAATAGACCTCACAGTCTAATTCTAAATTTACCTGACCAATAGTCATTTTGGTTATAAATAGAAGTATAAATAAAGTGAACTGTCTAAAATTCATTTCCGAAAAATTTGTTTGAATTAAATCTTTATGAATGCTCCGCTTTGCACAGAAACACCATTAGAAATTTTTATATAATATTTACCTGGCAAGTAATCACTGACATCTATGGACAGCGTAGAAGGCCCTATTGTAGAATAAGTAATAGCTTCTAACCGTCTTACCTTTCCTAATCCATCCATGATTGCTATATATCCTTCGCCATCAAATAGGATGGTTGTCTGTACATTTAGTAAATGGCTTAATGGATTAGGAGCTATCAATATCGATGAACCTTCTTCATTCAATTTCTTAAATATGTTCGCAAATGCCTCTGTGTTTTTTGGTTCACAGGGTGAGCAAATAAAATGTGGTTGTTGGAATCCTTGAGTGACAAATAAAGTATCACTTATTTGATATGTATTAATCAGAGGTTCTCCAATAGACCATGAGATTTTAAAATCATCACCATAGAAAGTCTTTCCCGCTGGCGTCACCAACGATTGACCTACTAAATCCATTGATAAAAAGAGGAAAGTAAGTGTGAGTATATAATATTGACTATTGATTATTGACATCCTTGTTAATTATTCTATTATAAAAGGTTTCTATAGTCTATAAATGACTACGAACCAAATTCAGAATTTTAAGGATGCAAACTTTTAGTCAATATATGAACCAACAATATATATTCCTAGTTCATTAGTATCTAACAAAAATTGCAAAGCAGTTTACAAACTAAAAATGTTAATCAATAAATATGTCGTAAACATATCAGTTCATAAGTTCAAATATTATTTCTACATTAATAAAGACGTAAATATTAATCCTCTGCTGCCAAATAGAAATGTAAGATTTTGGCCATTAAGATTATTGAGAGTCGTAAAAAAAAAGAGGGTGAAAACACTTCCTCAGCTGAGTTTAAAAATCAGTCTTCCAGGTACTTATCTGTTAGTATGCAAATAACGACTAGAATTATTATACTAGAATCTTATACTATGTATCGTAATATGGATCCAATGTAGAGGTAGATCGATACAGTTGGGATTTAAAGATTCTGAATAGACCATTAAGAAATGGGTAGAGCCTAGAATTTGTTTCCCGTTCGATTTTGTACAGGGCAGGCTTTTTTCAATGAAAAAGAAAACCGCCGGCAGGCAAGTGCGATTAGCTAGATACTAAGTGAGGAAACTGCTCATTTTCGATAACAGTTTAGCATTACTATCTGTGTGAATCTGTTTATTTATGGTGCATCTTAGATGCGCTAGTCAGTAAAGATTTATTCAAATCCAGTATCTGACATACCTATTTGAGCTTAGCTGCTATGGCAAGAAGAAAATTCACGCAGTACAGTAATCACCTCATACATCACTATCAACAATTTGACCTCCTATCACAGGCACGACTGATCTATAAGATCCGATTAATAACATAGTAGGAACTCTATCAAGAATTATTGGAAGATTCTTTGATCAGGTCGTCATCAAGAAGATTATAGTCACTTAAGGAGTTAGTCATAGTTGCTTGTTTGTCAAATCTTCTCTTGAGAAACTGATATAATCCCCATGCGCTCAAGAGTCCAAAAGGAACACCTGCAAGGCCCATCAATGTATCATTCATCTCATCGATAGATCCAGGAGAATTGAACTCAATAACTAAAGCAATAACGATGGCAAATACAACTGTACCAGCATAGTAAGAAAGAACACCGAGTATAGCATAGCCCCAAGCACTTCGGTTATTATTTTTTGCTAACTCGTAAAAATACTTTCCTAAGAAGTATATAAATATTAGTCCTAACATGATAAAGTGGATAAGTGATTACAATATTCATGTTAAGCTACAATCTTTTATTGTTGATTAAAACACATTTCAATAATTATAATTATCAAGGTGTATATATAAAAAATGCGGTCCAACATGAATGCTGGACCGCAGAATAATTATAAAATTCACTTTACTTATATAGCAACTATACCTTGTACGTTATTAGCAGGTAAATTTCCTCCTGTTTCATTTTCTATGAAATTCAGGTTTTGTCCATCGATTTCGTATACACCAATGGTGCCTCTGAATCCATGAAGTTGGTATAAGTGATCTCCATCATCAGAAATCCACATATCAATCCATCCTTCTGTTGTTCCAAAGGCTGCTGCAGGATCTGTTGTATTACCTGTTGCGCCAACTCCTTGTGCAGCAGTTTGATCCATAAGCGCAACTTGACCCTCATCAAAACTATAGCTAGCTAATCCAGCTTCGATAGCATTAGATACGAAGAACATACTCTCATCTTCATTAAAATCTAACCAGCAAGCAGTTCTACCAGTGTTATTTACACCAGAAGCCACATCCAGGCTTATAGCTTCAAAGGTTCCTCCGTCAGTAATTCTCCATGTAGACACAGATCCATCCTGTAATCCTGGAAATACTGGAGGTGTTCCGTCAGGTCTGAATTCTCTTGCCTCTGTCACTACTACATAATTATCACCTACAATTTGAAATCCAATAGCCGAAGGTAAGTTTCTTCCTTCTGTATTGTCTCTGAGTGTAGAAGTAGCACCATCATGAATCTGAGCACTTAATGTTCCATCATCATTTACGCCATAGACTACTATCTCGTTCTGATCGTCAGATGCTAATGCAGAAGATCCAGAATTGATAGAAGCAACTACTAGGAATCTACCATCTGGAGAAAACTGAACTGCAGAAGGTCTATTAGCTAAGTCTCTTAGTGATCCTGCTATAGGTGCTAAAGATCCGTCACCCATCAACCAGTAACCCATAAGACTACCTTGATGAGCTGGCTCACCTTGGTCTGCAAATTCTTGTCTTGAAATATTAGATACATATACAAGGCCATTTACTCCATCAATATCTCTTTCCAAGTGAGCTATACTGTTAGGACCTACGCCATTTGTACTCTGAGTATCCTCTTGGCTAAGAGAAAAATCACTCTGCACTGATAAAGAAGTAATACTATTACTTCCTGCATTAACAGCAAGTATGAAATTGTTATCTACTGTTTTTGTCAATGCATATGCGCTTATAAGAGGATCTAATCCTTCTCCACCATCAAAGTCACCACCATTTCCACCAGTATCTGTTGCACCAATAACTTCTAACGATCCGTCGTCATTTCTACCGTAAGCTACTATAGAATTCGCCCCCTGCACTGCTGTACCTTCTACTTGTCCGTTACCATTTGTCATGGCATACACTGCGCCTATAAAGTTTGAATCATTACCTGGTTCTCCGCCTGTTGGAACTTCGTCGTCGTCACCACAACTAGTGATAATCATTGCACTTATTAATGAAATTGCTAAAATTTTAAAAGAAGATTTCATAATTTTAAAATGTTTGATATTGAGAAGCCTTCAAACCTTTCTCAATAGATTAAAGAAAATTTTATGTTTTCGAATCCACTTCTCTTGAAGTGGATTTTTTGTTTTACAAAGCTTCTAGACACTTCTTTATGTCCTAAATTGATGTCTCTAATTTTTATTTACACCACTGTATATATTCATTTTGTGCTTTTGGTTGCCAAGAGTTCAAAAATAATTTTTAACTAATTGAATATCAGCACTATATAAAATCTTAATTTTTTCTTAATACAGAGGTGTCAACTCCAATAAATCTACTTGTGACCTGACATTATGTGCATATCTCTTCCTTTCTTAATCTTCAGGCAGGTCTAACACATACCATTCTATGGCTTCTATATTGAGATTTTGGCGACGGCCAACTTCCTGAGGAGCATAATGCTCAGTTAGGTAGGTAATAATTTTAGACTCATGTGAACCTAGATCTTGAAGTCCTTGTGTGGTTTGCATCCACTCAATCATATCCTTCCATCCTTGTCGGGTCGCTCTATTCTGAGTGATGAGCTTCGCTGAATGACATGAGGTACATTGGGTAATAACGAGTTGGAGATGCTCACCATCTCTCAGACCAGTCTTGACATGGATACCGTTTTCAATGAGATCCCAGTTGTCTGCTCGGTCTTGCTTTTGGATTTTCAGTCTACGCTTAGTTAGCTCTTCTAATTGATCTTCAGTATACACTGTCCTACTTAGGTAATCGCCAATTGTATCTGCAAGAAGCAAATAACTGAGTGCCCCTAAGCCAATAATTAATAGGAGGAAGATCAATGTCAAGAAAGATTTCCAAAGGGATTCAGTATTGTAGTTATGTCCCTCCATGTTAGATAACTTTGACAGCTATGCGGTGGCAGGCATTATTAAGATAGCCTTTAGGGTTCCATCCTGGGAGTATAATCGGTTGAGTCTTTCCATCACTATCTACTGCTCTAGACCAGACTTCGTAATACCCTTTCTCTGGAAAACTGATCTTGGCATGGAATTGCTGCCAAGCATATCTGTTAGCCGAAGCAGACACTGCACATTCATTCCAGTTTTTACCGAAGTCTATAGAGTAATGCACCTCAACTATGTTTTGTGCAGCTGTCCAAGCATGTCCTTTGAAAGGAAGTTGTTGTGACAATTTAATAGTGGCACCGGATTGAGGATAAGTAATCAATGATTTGACAGGCATCTCTTCGATTATGCACATGTCTTTATCTTCCACTTTAGCGCCAGGGGCAACTGGGCTGCAGGGCACACGATAAGAAGTACCAGTCATCTTTTGTCCATCATGCACTTTATTTCTAATGACAATGCTTTCTAACCATTTTCCAGAACATGAGGCTGGATAGCCCCCAAAGATCAACCTCAATGGATGACCATTAAGTATTGGCATCTGCCTATCATTCATGCCCCAGGCGATGAGACTGTCCTTATCCAGTGCTTTAGTTATTGGAACACCACGGCTGATAGAATCTTTATCCACCGCACCTGACAAATGAATGTCTGCACCATAATACCCTATATATACGGCATTGCGTTTAAGACCTACATCATTAAGTACCTCTTTGAGTCGGACACCAGTCCACTTGGCACAACCGACAGCGCCTGTACTCCATTGGTTACCTTTAGCAGGTGGATTAAATTCCTTTCGACCATTGCCTCCACATTCCAAGGTGATATTGAGACTGACATTCTCAAATTTGCTTTTCAATTCCTGAATCGTATACGATCTTTTCCTCTTGGCACTCTCTCCTTCTATAGTTAATGTCCATTTATCTACATCGATATTGTGTGGCGGTAAGCCATTGTTTCTGACAAAAAATAAGTTATTGGGTGTTAGAACATCATTGAGTAAATGCGCTGGAGTCTCCATATTGACGGGTCGGTCATTGAGCACAATCATATCCTGGTGCTTTTCAGGAAAACTGTCCATACCAGGAGTCAAACCCAATAATTGCATTTGGTCTGGTAGATATCTTCCATATACAATATTGAGACCAGCCAAAGTGCCTGCACCAGTAAGCAAGGATTGCTTTAGAAATTTTCTTCTCTTAGTCATTATCTATTCTTTCGTAATCGCTGGCTTTAAATCCCTTGTTAATTACTCCCAAGGCAATCTGCTTCTGGAAGGAATCTGGAAAATGCTCTATACCAGGAAAGCCCAATCTTATATCTTTACCATTATGAGGTATGTAGGCCGTACCAAATAGGTAATCCCATACAGATAATGTTAAGCCAAAATTAATTCCATATCGTCTCTCTTCGGGTAGTTCGTAAGAATGGTGCCAAATATGCATCTCAGGGCTATTAAAAATATACTTCATCACTGGCCCAATCAAAAAATAGCCTACCAAAGCTGCACCTGTCATCAAAACCATTGTATTCACTAGTGTCGGTGAATCTAAAAGATGGAAGCCTAATAAATTTTGACTTAATATAATCCCTATTAAGCCTAACACAATAGCACCTGTATATCTGTGATTGATAGAGATATTAGAGTGGTTATAGTGTCCCCATGCCAAAGTAAAGATATGGATGATAAAAAAGTCATGCAGTCCTATACCCAACAGGGCCAAAGGAATATACTCCAAGGTACGATAGACAACATTCTCCATCCAATGATAACGCAGATGTGCTGCAAAACCCATCTCCTCTACAGAATGGTGTACCTGATGAAACTGCCACAACCAATCAGATTTATGCAATAATCGATGTATCCACCATTGCACAAAATCTCTAACCACAAATCCAACCAGTAGTATTGCCCACAAAGACCAACTATTCATTGGATTCATTGCTTGGAGATCAAAGCCTCCTGAAATGGCTTTGATACCATCATTAAAAAGATTGACGACGACATTAGAAGCGGCGCTATAAATAATCAATGAGAATAAAAAGAAATTAAAAAACATATAGAAGCCATCTAGCCAAAAATCCTTTCTAAAAACGGCTTGTTTTTTTCTCCAAGGAATAACAACTTCCAAAACAAAGAAAAATAAGGAAACAACTATTAGCCAATAAAAATAATTCTTGAAAGAAGGATGAGTAATCTCATACCACAAGTATCCTGCATAACCTTTATATCCTTCTATAAATAAATCAATGTAATTCATTATCGCTAATTATGTTTTCTAAAGAGTCTTTATATAAAAGAAATTCTCTGTTGCCTAAATGATGCTGTATAGGTACAGATCCATCCAATTGATTATAGTAAGTCCATTCTATCCATGAGCCATCGTAATTTTTCACATTGGGATAACCTAATACATGCTTCAACACATAATAACTGTGTGATGTTCTAGATCCACTATGACAATATAGCAAGATGTTCTTATCTGGCGTAATTCCTTTTGACTTGAGGTCAAAGCGAAGATCGTGTTCGGATTTGATTCTGTGGTCTCCATTAAGATCTGCGAGTAAAGACCAATTGCTATGTATTGCATTAGGTATACTACCACGGTCAAAAGCACCATCTTTATAATCGTAGAGTTTTCCTTGCCTTATAAAAGGGTGGCCATAATACTCATAGGGTTCTCTAGTGTCTACAATAATACTTGTCGTATCATCTATTGCCGATAACATTTCTGCTTTTCCAATCATCATATCATTGCGGAATAAATTCGACAAAGTAAAGTTGCTTTTCAATTTTTGAGCAGAGGGCTTTTTTGTCAATTGATGTCCTGTCTTCTTCCAGTATCCCAGACCACCATTAATCAACTTATAAGCTTCAAATCCATAAAGGCTCAGCGTCCAAGCCAATCGGCAAGCATCCACATTGGCTTTTGCATCATAAAGTAGCAAGGTGTCACCCATATTAAATCCCAAGGACTGTATCAAGTTTTCCAATTGTCTTCTATCAGGAATGAGTCCACCTATCCCATTCAATGAATCTTTTCTGGTATAACCTGGTCGCCATATTTGTTGCGCATTTGGAATATGTCCTTCATCAAATATTTTTTGAGGTGAGACTTGTACTGGCAGGTAGCTGTCTGGTGCAGATTGCAAAAATGATCTGGCTTGATCTGGTGTAATTAGGTTATAAGCATTGACATCATCCTTATTAGAGGATACAGATTCATGTGAGGTTTCTATTGGAGGTTTTGCAGCAGACTCTGAACTGCTCTGACAGGCCATCAGACTAAGCATGGCCAATGGGATCAAAAGAATGTTTACTTTATAATATGCTGACAATTTATCTCATTAACTATAATTTAAAAATAGAATATATAGCTGGGATAACGGTAGACTATGGATATAAAACTTTCATGACATAATCAGACAAACATTCTCAAAATCGATATCCGACAATGCCTTTCAAGAAGAAGGGCACCCCTGGTGTAAAATGAATTTCTTCTACACTATTCGATTCATTAAATAATCTAGACTCTGTGGCAAACTGTGTTTCGTTCCACTCTGTATTAAGTAGATTTTGAATTTGAAATCCTATGGACAGCTTATTAAAACCATAGTTCATATTTAAATCTACTATGGTATATCCAGGCGCTATTATACTATTATTTTCATTGGCCGCTCTGTTGCCAAGATGCCTGACATCCAAGCCTCCACTAATACCTGAGGGATGCTTTATGGTTAGGCCACTTCTGATTGTGAAGTCAGGCGCCAATGGTATGTAATCATTGCCTGCATCCTCTTCTAAGGCCCTTGCCAAAGTGTAATTTATATCTGTATTAAAAAAGAGCCATTCGAGAGGTTGGTAGCGGAGTGAAATGTCAATGCCCCTTCTCAAGGTCTCACCACTTGGCTCCACTATTCCAGCATCACCAACATAGACAAATTCTTGCTCCAGAAATAGATTCCATACAGCGACATTAAGAAACAAACTTGAGAAAGGCTTCCAGACTGTTCCCAAGTCAACGCCATAAGCTGCAGGTATTCTATTACGTTCTGGATCAGTGAGAAATACCCTTGCATCATTGCTGTGAAAACCCTTTCCAGCTTTAGCATAGAACTGTAGGCTCGATGTCGTATTATAATATATATTCAATTTTGGACTGATGATAGTTCTGGATGCCGATATTCTATCAAACTGCTGTGACAATCTATCTAGATAGGCAAATTGAAAGACATCTATCCGCAATCCTGGCTTGACCAATAATCGCCCAAAATCAAAACCGACATCGACATATCCTGATAGGTTGTATTCTGCCACATCACCATACTGGATTCTATTGAGAATAGTTGTCCTATTAAGCGTACGTGCCAACATATTATTGTTGCTATCATCTGCCCTCAGGTTGACACCTAAGTGCAGATCAGTATTAACTTTTTCCCCAGGAATACTCCTCTGATAATCAGTGATAAATCCAAACAGGTTTCGATTTTCTTGTTGACGTATTTGGTCACCATTCTCAGGGTCTTCCAAAAAGAAAGTAAAATTAGAGAACAAGTCAAAATTATAATTAGAATAGTATAGCTTAGATTTAATTAATGAACTAGAGGATAAGAATTTTTTATAATCCAATATGACATTTGACCTGGAAGTCGAACCGCCTTCTGTATCATCTATCGCACCAAATCTAGTAATACTACCATCATCTACTGCTCTTTGTGGTATCTGTCCAGAAGCATCCCAAGTGCTGGTAAAGTGAGACAAAGACAATCCCAAGAGAGCTGTTTCTGATAATTCTGATGTCCAACTGCCATGTAGATTTAATCTGCTAAAATTCTGTGGGCTATCGAAGGGTCCATCAGAAATCAAAAACTCTCCTGCCAAATAGGCTCCTTGCTTGTTGTTATCTACCAGCTTTAGTATGGATAATAATCTTTGTGTATTGAATTGTCCAGTCTCAACTTTGATAAGATTTTCTGAAACTCTCTTCTTGGTTTTAAAATCTACATATCCAGCTGTATTGAAATTACCTTTATCTGCATGGTACGGACCCAGCCCAAAATCTATGCCTTCTATTGTCTCGGGTATCAGAAAATGCAAGTCAGCATATCCTTGCCCGTGAGCATGAGATACCATATTGACAGGAATACCGTCAGCTGTGATAGTGATGTCTGTCCCATGATCGATATCAAACCCTCTGAGAAATATCTGCTCAGCTTTACCACCACCGGCATGCTGACCGATGAAGAGGCCAGGGACCTTGGTGAGAATTTCCTGAGATGAGGAAACTGGTTTTATTTCTATATCCAATTCCGATAAGATATCTGCAGAAGTCCTTTCGTTAGAGATAGTGACAGCATCTAGAGATATCTCAGATGCGCTCATTCTAATTGTCACCAGTTTATCTAATTGGCTAACAAGATGATTTGAGGCAGTATATGTTAAATGCGAGATACATAAGGTATCCCCTATCATTATATTCTCTAGAATAAATCGTCCCTGGTCATTGCTATGTGTATGGTCTCCTGAATTTATAGCATGAATCAGTGCATATGATACTGGTGCGCCTTGCATATCGATTAATTGGCCTTTGAAAGACTGCGCAGGTAATAGTGTAATACTACATAATATTATGAAAAACAGAATCAATCTTTTCATTTTCATATTTCTGTAATTCTGGATTTCTTTAGCAATGAAGTTAAGAATACTTACAACTTGATCTAGCCGTAAAAGTATGTCCGCAAACGTAGTATTGAAAATGGACAATAAGTGTGATTTAAGTTACAATTTCAAGACTAATTTGTCGCACCTATACATAGTAGGCTTAAATCCTATAAACCTCTAAATGATAATGGTAACTATCCTATTATGATTAGTCTTAATATGTGATTATTTAAAAGTGAATTAAAATCGTACTTATAAAAGTTACCTACAAGAAGTAACCTATTCTTAACCTAAGACATTAACCTGAAAACTTTCCATTATGTTACGAATATCGCTTTTAGCATCATTAATTTTTCTATCGTTATCATGTTTTTCACAGTCCCTTAGGTCTCATGTGATTACCTCATCAGGTAATTCTTTGATGATGAGTGATGATGCTGCCTATATTTCCATAGGAGAACCTATGTCTACTGAAATTGCCAATGGAGATATTATGATATCCCAGGGCTTTCTTCAAGTAACTATATTAGGCAATACAGTAAGTACAGAGGAAGCACTCGATTTGGATATCAAAGTATTTCCTAACCCAACCACCAGTTATTTACAAGTAGAATTAGAACATTATGAGGATGTGAAATACACTCTCATAGATCAAATGGGCAGGATTATAGAACAGGCAGAGATTAGTGATTATCTCACTACCGTAGATGTATCAGATTACGCTGAGGGTATATATTATCTCCAGTTATTTACTGCTGCTAAGGAATCTAAGATTGTCAAAATTCAAAAATCAAATTTGTAGAATCATGTATAGAAAAGTAATACTTCTATTATTGTCTGTAACTATCAGCATAACGCTGATGGCTCAAAATGGTATTCGATATCAAGGGGTGGCCTTCGACAGAGATGGCAATATTATCTTAGATAGTCAGATATCAGTGCGCTTTACATTAGTGACTGATATGACAAACGGTCAGACAGTATATCAAGAAAATCACCAGACATTCACAAATTCTTCTGGTCTGTTTGTATTCATATTCGGTACAGGACAAGCCGACATAGGTACATGGACCTCGATAGATTGGACTACAGATAATTACTTTCTATCTGTGGACTTAGACCCAGAAGGTGGTTCTGATTATATCAATGTAGGAACGACAGAATTTCTCTCGGTGCCTTACGCTTTCCATGCACAGACTGCGCTCAAAGGGCCACGAGGAGAAGAAGGTCCCGAGGGGCCTCCAGGTATCCAAGGTGACGAAGGTATCAGAGGTGTACAGGGACCTAAAGGACCACAAGGACCAATAGGGGCTGTAGGACCAATAGGTCCAAAAGGTGAACAGGGTCCACAAGGGCCTCTAGGAGAATTTGGTGACGTTGGTCCTCAAGGTGAACCAGGTCATGAGGGGCCTCCAGGATTACCTGGTCCTGAGGGAAAGCAAGGTGATGAAGGTCACCAAGGGCCTAGTGGAGAACAAGGACCTATGGGAGAACCAGGCCCACAAGGAGCACAAGGACCTATTGGCACTGAGGAAGGTGATCCTGGACCAGCTGGACCTCAAGGACCTCCTGGTGATCCAAATGGTCCCAAAGGACCACAAGGACCTAAAGGACCACAAGGGCCCGAAGGACCAATAGGTATTCCTGAAGTTGGCGTCCCAGGCATCGGCCAGCAAAATTTATTATCAAGGCCTCCTGCTAACCCTCAATTGCATATGATCTATTTGGACACGGGAACTAATCGCCAAGATGGGCTAGTTGGGTTCAGATATTTTAATGGCAATCAATGGGTAGATTTATTCTAACACAAAAATTATTTAGAACATGAAAAAATTAATCATATTATTTCTAATCATACAAAGCCATATACTCTTAGGGCAGAACGTGCCTGCATCTTTCGATTATCAGGGCATAGCAGAAGATGAAAATGAACATGTCCTGAGAGACAGAATGCTTGGCTTGAGATATACGATAATTGATTTTGAGGGAAATGACATATATGCTGAAACACAGATTGTGCGATCCACTTCTATTGGATATTTTTCATCTGAGGTAGGCACAGGTGAAGTTGAGCTTGGCCGTTTTTCTGATATTGATTGGGTAAGAGGTAATCTATCACTGAGAATAGAACTAGATATTAATGGCGCCAATAATTTCACCTATGAAGAAACAGAACTGCTGCAATATGTCCCCTATGCATATGTGGTCAATTCTGCTAATAATACACCTGTTGGAGACCCTGGACTTCAGGGCCCTCCAGGTCCAATAGGCGTACAAGGCTTGCAAGGGCAACAAGGGCCTCAAGGAGAACGTGGAGATCCGCCTCCTCCAACACCAGGACAAAAAGGAGAACGAGGAGATCCTGGTCCGAGAGGTGCTCAAGGAATTCCTGGTCCAACTGGCGAACAAGGAGTACGAGGAGAACAAGGACCAACTGGACCAACTGGACAGCAAGGTTTACAGGGCCCACAAGGACCGCGTGGCATACAGGGACCTCAAGGAGAGCAAGGCAGTCAAGGACCACAAGGACCAAGAGGACCTATGGGACCAGCATCAGATATTCAAGGACCTCCTGGACCTCCAGGACCTCAGGGTGCCAATGGTGGCCCACAAGGAGACAAAGGGCCACAAGGAGATCCAGGACCTCAAGGTTCTGTAGGTGCATGTGGCCCCCAAGGCCCAATAGGGACCACGTGGGTAAATTTGATAGAACTCATGAGTACTCCAGTGGATACAAGCTTAGGTGAAAACTTATACTTAGATGATGGCACTAACCGTACAGATGGAAAACCAGGATTTAGGTTTTACAATGGAACAGAATGGATAGACCTTTAAAAAAAAATGCAATGAATATCTTCAACTATAAATTAATCATAATCTTATTATGCAGCTTTTTCCAACTGCAAGCACAATTACCACAAGCAATTACTTATCAGTCATTAATCATGGATGCGGCGGGTCAACTAGTCACTAATCAAGAAATACAGATAAGAGCCAGTTTTATACCGAATAATCCTCTTGACGATTCTGAATATACGGAACAGCATATAGAAACGAGCTCTGATTTAGGTCATGTTAACTTTGAACTGGGAAGAGGCAGTACCATTAATGGAACTTTTGCTCAGCTGGACTGGACCCAACCTTACTTTGTCAGGATAGAACATAGTCTGAATGGAGGATTGGACTTCGTCACCTTAGGTATTATAGAATTGGTCTCTGTCCCCTATGCACTAGTTGCTGAAATCTCGAACTCCGGCATTCCAGGACCTGTAGGGCCAGAGGGGCTTCAAGGTCCACAAGGGCCACAAGGAGAACAAGGACCACAAGGACTAGAAGGAGAAAGAGGACCAGGAGGTCCAATAGGGATTCCAGGACCAGAAGGCGAGGTGGGACTACCAGGTCCTCCAGGTCCTAAAGGAGTCAGTGGAGCAAAAGGCCCACCAGGTCCAACTGGACCACAAGGACATACTGGAGCTCAAGGACCGAAGGGACCGATTGGTGATATTGGTCTACCTGGATGGCTTGGACCCCAAGGAGAACAAGGTCCAATGGGAGCCCAAGGGATACAAGGACCAGGTGGAGGACCAAGAGGGTCATCTGGTCCTGCAGGACCCAAGGGGTCAGATGTAGGATTGTCTGGACCACCAGGAGATCCTGGACCACCAGGACCACAAGGAAGAGCAGGTAATTGCCCAATCGGGCCTCCAGGTCAGTCAGGTATCATTTCTATGGTCATGCGTAGTGAGCCACCATCCCCAACTGCTAATGGCATATATCTGGATGATGGCACCAATAGAGAAGATGGCAGGCCTGGTTTTAGGTTTAGGACTGAGAGCACAGACCCTTGGCTGGATTTATAAGGCACTTTTAGTAGGAATACAGTATAAAATAAGCCTCCACCATTCATCCTTAGGTGGAGGCTTACTTAGGTCATAAACCTCAATAAATGTAAAGATTGAAACTACCTCTCTTTTTAAATAAAATTGTAAGTATTTGATAATCAACAACATATGTTGGTGGCAAATTTCAAGATTCGAATACTTTCGTACACTCGATTTTTTTTGTTGTATATGAATGATAACCTCCTTACTTTTGGGGGCGCTGAAAAGCTGAAAATCAAAGCTAAGTAAAAGTCTAAATGACTTTAAATCAGCTTGAACCGCAAACAATGGCTTGCGGTTACTTGAATAAGAAATAGAAAGTAACTACTTAAAATAAAGGTCTGGTAGTTCAGTTGGTTATGATGAACGACTGGTCCGGAACGAAGAGTAGGAATTGAGTGAAAGATTTCACTCAATAAAGAGAGAACGGCGATCAACGGCTCGCCGAGAGTAGAGCGCAGGTATTCTAACTTACCTGTTAGCTCAAATAAAATAGAAAGTAACTACTTAAAATAAAGGTCTGGTAGTTCAGTTGGTTAGAATACCTGCCTGTCACGCAGGGGGTCG
>CAZMMQ010000083.1:0-14739 GCA_964567435.1 uncultured Saprospiraceae bacterium
AACAGATGAGAGATTGCGTAATGCTTTTAGTGATTATGTGGAGCAGCCATAAGTTAGATGCTAGTATTATTCAGAAAAATTAGAATATTTGCATTCTTTGTGATTTGGTTTTTTGCGCTGGCATTCGTTTTCGGATGTGTACAAGAATTAGATCAAGTGTCAAATCTAGATCATTCGAACGAGGTAGTTGTAAAGCAAGACGCTGCCACTATTGATATGGTTCACAGACTTCAAAGTATCTATAATTCTATTTCTCCCCAGAAAAATACTTTTTTTAATACGCAAAGGGCTGAATTGTTCTTACAACAGTCCAATACCAATGACATGGTTAAGCGAACACAGTATAAGCTAAGATCTTCGTTTGAATTTATTAATGCTGGACTTAACGAAAAAGCAATTTCTATTTTGGATGAAATAGAATCTGAGCTTAATAATGTACAATTAGATACTAAATACAAATTAATATTTAACTTAAAGGGATTAAGAGCGATTGCCAATTTCAGAAAAGGCGAATTAGATAATTGCAGGGATAATCATAATGAAGCATCTTGTATACTTCCACTCCAAGCGCAAGCTTTTCATCAATTAACTGCAGGTAGTGCAAACGCTATAAAAGATATCCAAGATATATTAAAAATCAAACGGGATCCTAATTTTGTGTATTTATTAAATGTGGCTTACATGACACTAGGACAATACCCTCAAGGAGTGCCTAGTGATTATCTAGTACCCCTAACCATAAAAGAAGAAGATATCCTGAGTCAACCTCTTGTCAATGTCGGTTCTAATGTGGGGATAGATCATGCGGAATTGTCAGGAGGCGTAATCATTGATGATTTTAGTGGAGATGGTATATATGACATTATAGTGTCGTCATGGAGTTTGAAGGATGATATTGCTTATTATGTTGCTGATGGCAATGGAGGGTACCAAGAACACCATGTACTCTCGGGATTAAATGGCATAACTGGAGGGCTAAATATAGAGCCAGCTGATTACGACAACGATGGAGACTTGGATTTTATAATTTTAAGAGGGGCATGGATAAGGCCAGGTAAATATCCTAATTCATTAATAAGAAATAATGGGGATAACACCTTCTCAGATGTAACTGTTGAGTCTGGCATTTATTCCGAGAATTCGACTCAGACTGCTGCTTGGGCAGACTTTAATAACGATGGTCATCTGGATGTTTTTGTAGGTAATGAATCTCTTGACCCAAACAACCCTCAGAAGAGTGAACTATTTCTCAATGATGGCAATGGTCATTTTAATGAAGCAAGTGATTCAATAGGGTTAAATATAACAGCGTTTGTAAAAGGGGTTTCTGCTACAGATATAGACAATGATGGAGACCAAGATTTATTTGTGTCAGTAATGGGTGGTCAAAATAGACTGTATAGAAATGATAGTAGTGGACCCAATAAGGATTTTTCCTTCACAGATATTTCTGCACAGGCAGGTATACAATTACCGTTATTGAGTTTTGCCACTTGGTTTTTTGATTATGATAATGATGGTCTTGAGGACCTCTTTGTTGCAAGCTATCCATCCAACTACTATAACAATTTGGCAGCGGAGTACCTCAATGAGCTTACAGATTTACCACATAATTCTGAACATCCGAGACTATATAGAAACCAAGGGAGTGGTCATTTTGAGGATGTCACATTGAAAGTACAATTAGATAAAGTTTGCTTTACTATGGGAAGTAGTTTTGGCGATATAGATAATGATGGTTTTCTAGATATTTATTTGGGTACAGGAGAACCGGATTTAAAAGCAGTGATACCTAATAGAGCATTCTTAAATGACCAAGGACAGAAATTCAGAGAGGTAACAACACAAGCGGGCTTAGGTCATCTTCAAAAA
Source organism: uncultured Saprospiraceae bacterium (assembly GCA_964567435.1). Taxonomy (GTDB): domain Bacteria; phylum Bacteroidota; class Bacteroidia; order Chitinophagales; family Saprospiraceae; genus RFSX01. Next base: position 1,873 of record CAZMMQ010000083.1, read on the forward strand.
GGACATGGAGTGAGCTTTGCAGATTTGGATAATGATGGGGATCAGGACATATATGCTGTTATGGGCGGTGCTTATGAAGGAGATCGATTTTTCAATGCCTTGTTTGAAAACCCTGGCTATGGTAATGATTTTCTCAAATTACAGTTAGAAGGTAAGGAAAGTAATAGGATGGCAATAGGGGCTAGAGTGGAAGTCATATTGCAAGGTAGTAGGTCAATACATAGGAGAATTTCCAATGGCTCTAGTTTTGGGAATAATCCAAGAACAATCGAAATCGGCATTCCAAAGGGAAATAGTATTAGAGAGATAAAAGTAATTTGGCCTTCAGGACATCAAGAATCATACTCAGATATTGAATTAAATAAGTCTTATTTAATTACCGAAGGAATGGAGATAAATCAGTTAGAGGTAAATTCTATACCATTAATTAAGAATAATACTCATCATCACCACCACTAGAAAAATGATAAGTATAGCTAGTAAAGCGAATCTGTTCTTAGTAGTAATGATGCTTTTTGGCGCATGTATTTCTGATACAGCCAAAATCAATAAAGTATCAGTACAAGAAGAAAAAATTGAGACGAAGACTAGTGCAAATCAGGTTCAGGTACAAGAACCCTAAATAGATACCTTTAATAAAACCAAACAGTATCCGAAGAAAGAGGATTGGATATTGGATCGAACATATAATTTTGGAGCTCTAGATATATCAGGTGTTGCAGCTTAGTGATTTAGTGAAACGGCTTAAAGGGAGGAGTTCCAGACGGATACAAGAAGAGTTTCCAGAACTAAGGAAGCAGTATTGGGACGGCATTTTTGGCGATAGGATATGGTGCCTGGACGAAGGGTAATATAACAGACAAGATGGTAGATGGATATTTAGAGCACCATAGAAAAGATAAGGGCAGTGATGATAGAATGATACTTGAATCATCTTACACTAACCTATGCACTTCAAGTGCATAGTATTAAGTTTTTGTAAGTGATACAGGCAATAAGCGAATACAAGCTATTGATTTGGAAGGTGATTTCGTAAGGTCAATTACTGATAACACAATGAATTCTCCAACAGCTATGGCGACGGATAACCAGATTATATTCGTCCTTGATAGAAGTCAGCGCAAAGTATTCTTGTTTAACATCCAAGGGGAACTATTGTATGGCATAGATAATAATCTAGACGACCCTAGAGACATATATTTCTTGCATGGAGAATTATATGTCTCAGACTCTAATGGTCAAGTCAAAGTATTTGCCAATAATGCACATTATCAGTAGTTAGCTTTCAGTATTTTAAGTGGGCCATTATTGATGCCTGCCAGAATGATGGGTTGATTACCTACTGTAATTTCGTGTAGAGATTTGACATCTTCTCTTAGATGAATCCCACTCTGATGCACTGGCTTGACTTGGAAATTCCTGTTTCCTAAGTTTTCTAATATATAACCAGTACCTGAATCCGCTCGGCCCGTTTCTATTTCTGACTGATAAAGATTACCAGCCACTATGATGTCAAGGTCAGCATCTTTATCAACGTCACGTATAATTATACCATTAATGGGTGATGCTTGCGCTAAGGCTGGTAGGATAGACTCCTTGTATTTTCCTGAAGCTTCCTTAAAGAGTATCATGCTGCCAAATTCAGTGGCTTCATATTTTAAAGCTGAATCCAATTCGTCACCATATACTTCTATCAAGTCAGCATTAGCAAAATCTTCAAAAGTCTTAAACTTTTGACCTAGATTTGGAATTTGTTCTGACGAACAACTCTTACCTCTTACTGGATACACCTCTTCTCCATAGTAAGTCGCAAGTACAATATCTGAGTTGCCATTGTCATCAAAATCTTTACCATAGATGGTAAACGGTTTTTCTTTGCTCGCTTTATATTTATAATTATATCCTAAATTACCCAGGATTAAATCTTGTGAGCCATCTTGATCTATGTCTACAAGTGACACCTTATTCCACCAACCTTTAATGGATGTATCAAAATAGGATTCAGATTTATCTATAAGTTTACCATTCACATTTTCAAAGAATCCGACATAAGTCCATTCTCCAACTACAATGAGGTCAGGATTTCCATCTTCATTAAAATCTGTCCAGATAGCATCTTTTATCATGCCAAAATGTTCTAGATTTTCAGACAACGTTGTGATAGAATTGGTGAATTTCCCAAAGCCATCATTGATCATAAGTGCAGATGTACCTGGTAAGGGATAGTGCTTAGGGTGTAGTCTTCCTCCTATAAATATATCTATGTCTCCATCTTTGTCAAAGTCTATAGTGCTAATACAGGCACTGCTGTGCATAAAGTTTGGAAATGCATTTTTTTGCCTTTTGAAATTTCCCCTTCCATCATTGAGATATAGACGAGGCAAATATTTTTCATCTCCCTGGTCAAATTCATATCCTGTACTCACTACAACCAAGTCCATGTCTTTGTCTCCATCTACATCTACAAATTGTGCTTCGCCATCTTCATATTTCCGATCTTTTATAAAATCTTGAGTTGGTTTTAATTTAAAGGTGTTGTCATTATTTTGGGTATATAATATTCCTGCCTGATTATGTGCGCCACAGATATATAAGTCTTCCAAACCATCAGAATTTATATCTCCAGCAGCCATAAATGGTCCTTGTTCTGACAGCTTGTGTGGTAACAATACCTGATCGTTATAATCATTGTAGAGATTTTCTTGATGGTGAAATCTTATCCCTATTGTTGAAGCAATACTGGTTTCAAATACAGTCTGATTGGAAGCTATATTTTTAGAAGTTGATTTGGCTTTATTATAATTTATTGTGATGGTCTGATTGGTGTTCACATTTAGCATTTCTTGTGATTTCCCATTAGGCCATATAATTTGGACACGGTCAATTGACCTTGTTTGTCCGAGCCCAAAGTGTATGGTTGGATCACTGCTGGATAAAAATCCCCGAGTAGGTAATAACTCTCGCATTTGTGTTGTTCCATTGTGTTCTATGTATATTTTAGATCCAATTGGTGATTGCGTTTTGTTTAGTTTAAGATTAAATTTTATATAATTATTTCCACTTGAATTATTTTCATAAATGTAAGATGGATCTCCTATGTTATTAACAACTAAGTCAAGATCGCCATCGTTGTCTAAGTCACCATATGCACCACCAGTACTTACAGTATTCTCTGTAAACCCTATATCTGCTTTTACATCAGCGAACTGATAATTGCCTTTGTTTTCAAATAGTACATTTGGTATTTTTATTTGAGGACAATTCTTAGAATAATTTTTTGCTGCTTTATTCATCTCAACCATATTTCCGTTGAGTGAAATCATAACAGAGTCAAGTGCTGCTTTTTTGTCTTTATGAAATAAATTTCTGTATACGCCATTGGAAAAGAAGATATCCTGCGCTCCATTGTTGTCATAATCCATAAATAGACAAGACCAACTCCAATCAGATTTATGTACGCCGGTTAGCTGAGATAGGTCACTAAAGGTATTATTACCATTGTTGGCATAGAGAAAGTTATGCATTTGATAATATTTATAACCCATTGTGTCTACGATGTAATTAAACCTGTCTACACTCTGCATACTCATACTCACTTTCTCCCTATAGTGATCTTGACTAAGCATCTCAGCCACTACAAAGTCAGGATAATTGTCATTATTCAAATCACCGGCATCTATACCCATAGAGCTTAATGAACTGGAATTCGTAGCCGAGTTTAGAATATTGGTGAAAGTACCGTCTTTGTTATTCTTAAAAATTAAATCTGGCTCATCATGATCTACCGTGATAAAAATATCTGGGTAATTGTCATTGTTAAAATCTGAGGTAGAAACAGCTAGACTAAATCCATACGACAAAATACCAGATGTCGCAGTCACATCAGTAAAAGAATTACCATCATTTCTAAATAGCCTGTTAGAAAATTTAAGAATAGGATTTTTCCAGTATTCATAATGTGTCTTTAATGGGAGTAGTCTAAATCTTGGATGATTAGCCACAACGAGGTCTAGATCCCCATCCAAATCATAATCTAAGAATGAAGCACCTATGCTATAGTTTTCGTCGTCTATTCCAAGCTTTGATGCACTTTCAGTAAATGTATTATCACCGTTATTGATAAGAAGTAGATTGGTTCTATCTATAGGTAGGTCATGATAGGATCTACAAACGTATATATCTAACCATCCATCTTGGTTGACATCGGCCATTGTCACTCCAGAGCTCCATCCTTTTGTACCTGTCTTGGATGATATGGTAATGTCTTCAAACTCCATGTTACCTTTGTTAAGAAATAACTTAGATGAAGACATGTTTCCAGTCATATAGATATCAGGCAGGCCATCATTGTTGATGTCACCTATAGCCACACCACCACCTGTGTGGGCATTGATGTAATTAAAGGGATTTTTCAATGTCTCCTCGTCCAGCATATTTTGAAAGTCAAATCCAGACGATTTGGTTATGTTTTTAAATCCTTTTATAACAGGACCTCCAGATGATGGTAGGCTAGAATTGTTATCATCAGTTGAGCACCCCAGAAGTAAAAGGAAGCAGGCAATGGGAATAATAAGTTTCAAGTTCATTAATTCGGATTCTTAAAAACTGAAGAGGAGAATTATTTACGACTACCAATAAGTGATGTTGACCACCTATCTTAATTTCTCTAATTTTTTTGGCATCACAAGGACAATAAAATCCTGATTCATTGACAGTAAGTGGATTAAATTTTTTGTTTCTTCGAATCCTGATTTCTCGGCAGACCTAGACGATTTTGTAAGCGTTTTATCAGAATTGTCAGATTGACAAGACCATATAGATATAGAAATTAATAATAAGATGAATACCCTAATAGAGAAGGCATTGCCCTTTAGTAGGCTAGATGTATAAAGGGGCTTGATTTGCATTGAAGTCTTCCCAAGCATAGTTCTTTTAAATTGAGTCCTTATCCTAAAATACAGCGTGAAAATACTAATCTTAATAATATTATACCTTATTCTATATCAGTCTGTTGCATGCAAATTTGGTCAAAATCAAAAACATGTCTTTTTACTAACTTAGCCCCCTCCAAATATTAAAAACTATAGTGAAGATTAGAAGTCAACATTTTCTTGCATTTATAGCCACCTTTGCATTCCTCATAGGTTGTGGTACTGACAATAAAGTGTCTAAGCCTTCTGATAAGCGTAACCAACAAATATTTACAAGTCTGGATAGCCATCAAACTGGTGTATCCTTTACGAATAATATCGTTGAAACCAAGGAATTGAATTACTATAAGTATGTATATCTCTATAATGGTGGAGGTGTTGGCATTGCAGATATCAATAATGATGGTCTCCAAGACCTTTATTTTACATCTACTACAGGCAAGGATAAGCTCTATCTGAATGAAGGTAATTTCAAGTTTAAAGATATCAGTACCTCTGCAGGAATAGACGCATACTCAGGGTGCAAGACGGGAATAACTTTTGTAGATGTAAATGCAGATGGGTGGCAAGATATATATGTGTCCAGAGCTGGGTGGTCCAATAACCCTACTGACCGTACAAATCTCCTTTTTATAAACAAAAAGAATAATACGTTTATGGAAGCTGCAAGTACTTTCGGATTGGCTGATTCGGGACGATCAATTCAGAGTAGCTTCTTTGATTACGATAAAGACGGTGATTTGGACATGTTTCTTTCAAGTCATCCGAAGGATTTTAAGCAGCCAATGAGCAACATGATTCGCAATGTCAATAATCCTAATCAAAAAGAATCGGATCGACTTTATAGAAATAATGGCAATGGTACCTTCACTGATGTGTCCAAAGACGCAGGGATATTTAACTATACCTATGGTCTTGGGGTATTGACAGCAGATCTCAATGATGATGGATGGGTAGATATCTATGTGACCAGTGATTTTCAGCCCAGAGATCAGTATTATGTGAATCAGGGCGATGGCACCTTTAAGGAATCTTTACAAACGTATTTTCCTCATGTCTCCTACTTTGCGATGGGTGCTGACTTTGCAGATCTCAATGGGGATAAGAAGTTAGATTTATTTACAGCGGAGATGTTAGCTGAAGATAACCAGCGACAGAAAACTAATATGGCCCCTATGGATGTGCGCCGATTTTCAGATATGGTCAATAATGGGATGCATTATCAATATATGCGTAACGCTATGCAAATCAACAACGGTAAAGGCTATTTTTCTGATGTGGCTCATTATTCAGGGATAGACCAATCAGATTGGAGTTGGGCTTGTCTATTTGCAGATTATGACCAAGATGGTGATGAGGATTTACTTATAGCTAATGGCTGGCTGAAGGATACACAAGACAAGGACTTCTCAAAAAAATCTAATGAGTTAGCGGCTAAGCATCAAAACAGACTCACTTTTGATCAGGCCTATTCATTATTGAAGAGTACACGTCTGCCTAATTATGCATTTAGAAATGATGGAGACCTTAAGTTTTCTAAAGTATCTCACGAATGGGGATTTGATTTTTCAGGATTTTCGAATGGGATGGCTATTGGCGATCTAGATGGAGACGGTGATCTTGATGTCGTAGTTAATAATATCAATGACCCAGCTACTATCTTGAAGAACAATACCAACAATCAAAATTATTTGAGGGTGAACCTTGATGGACCACCACTCAATAACAAGGGCCTTAATTCTAAGCTGACATTAAAGACGAGTAAGAGAGAATACTTCAAGGAATTTCATACGACACGGGGATTCCAATCCTCATGCGAACCCTATGTCCATTTTGGTTTAGCAACAGAAGAAAAGATTACCTCTCTCCATGTGCAATGGCCAGATGGACGGACTCAAGAAATATCGGATATAAATGGTAATAGTATAACTGTAAAGTATTCTCGACAAGAGCCCAACTCGTCTCTTGCGACTCAGCCATCTCCTATGATGCATGACGTTTCCAAGAGAATTTCGTATAAGCACCAAGAAAATATCTACGATGACTATCAGATACAAGTTTTGCTTCCGCATAAGTTATCGCAGTTGGGCCCTGCACTCGCTATAGGAGATGTCAATGGTGATGGCCTAGAAGATGTTTTCATTGGTGGTGCCCAAGGATATTCTGGGGCAATCAAAATCCAACAACAAAATGGTCGATTTACTGGAGGCCCAAGCAGCCAGTTCGTCAGTGATCAAAAGTATGAAGATGTGGATGCCACTTTCGTTGATGCAGATAATGATGGAGACCTTGACTTGTACGTAGTCAGCGGGAGCTATGAGTTTGTGGATCAGCCAGACTTGCAACAGGACAGACTTTACATCAATGATGGAACAGGCAAATTTTCAAAAGAAGATTTGCCCACGATCAATGAAAGTGGTGGCTGTGTAGCAGCTGCAGATTATGATGGTGATGGTGATCAGGATATTATAATAGGTGGCCGATTAGTGCCCGGAAAATACCCCAATAGCCCAGCTAGTTTCCTCCTTCAGAACAACGGAGGTAAGTATACAGATGTGACACCTTCACTGGCACCTGAGCTTCAAAAAGCAGGGATGATCAGTGATGCCATTTGGTCTGATATTGATGGTGATGATGATTTGGATTTACTAATGGTAGGAGAGTGGACGGATGTATTGACTTATGAAAACGTTGATGGCCATCTAAAAAGAAAAACTTATTTGGATGAGACCCTAACAGGTTGGTGGAATGTAGTGAAGGCTGTAGATCTTGACAACGATGGTGATGATGATTATCTGGTAGGAAATTTGGGTGAGAATTATAAATATGAAGCCAGTAAAGAAAGACCTTTTGAATTATTTGCTGGGGATTTTGATAATAGTGGCGTGCAAGATATTGTGGTAAGTTATTATAATGATGATAAGCTATTCCCAGTTAGAGGCTTCCAATGCTCAAGTGAACAAATTCCAGATCTTAAGAAGCAAATAGGATCATACGAGGAGTTTGGAAGTTCGGATGTCTATGAGGTATATGGAGATGCCTTGGATAACGCCACTCATCTAATAGCTAATACCTTTAGTTCTGCCATTCTTTGGAATGACGGCGGTGCTCTGGTGCATCAACCTTTGCCTTATAAGGCGCAGTGGGCACCTGTACAGGATTTTGAGGTGCTTGATTACAATAAGGATGGACTATTAGACATCATATTAGCAGGCAATTGGTATGTATCTGAAGTGGAGACACCACGTGCTGATAGTGGTACAGGCTTGGTCCTTAAAAACCTAGGAGATAGACAATTCGAAGTAATCACTTATGCAGAATCTGGTTTTTTTGCCCCACATGATGTTAGAGCACTGGGACTTATTAAGACTCAAAAGAATCCGTTGCTCATAGTGGCCAATAATAATGCGACCAGCCAAGCCTTCTCTATTTCGCCAGATGGAGAATAAGATAATTTTATATGTACTTGGGTTAGGAGCCATTATAGCCTCATCGTATATTTCTTTTGATGTGAGGTTGTCAGCGCTGATTATACCATTCACAGCTCAGAGTTTGGCTGTATTTGTTGTTGCTGGATTGGTGGGCACCAGAACCTTTTTGGCGATAATTTTAAGTTATTTGATATTAGGCACCCTTGGTTTGCCAATATTTGCTGGAGGGAGTAGCGGATTGGAAAAGCTACTGGGACCATCAGGTGGTTTTTTGATTGGATTTTTGTTTTCTGGCGTGTATATCTCTCAGGCGATAAAATCTAAGGATTCATTCGGGAAGCATATTCTTATTATGCTATTAGCAACGCTGATTTTATTTCTATTTGGCTTGGCCATGCTAACCTATAAGTTTGATTGGAGTAAGGCTCTACAGTATGGATTCTATCCTTATTGGCCTATGGCCTTGGTAAAAGCAGGCTTATCTGCTTGTGTCGTATTCTATGTAAGAAGACAGCTCCAAACTGAGAATAAAGCCTAAAACCCTTCATATTAGAATATCTTATATCTAGATTTGTCACATAATCAATAATTTAAGAAGTGGGTTTACTGATTTTCTGGTTTTCGATTTCAATAGCTTTCTCTTTTTTGTGTTCAGTTTTGGAAGCTGTACTACTTAGTATAACACCGTCCTATGTCACTCAGCAGGTGCAGTCAGGGACGCCTACAGGTAGGTTACTAGAAGAATACAAAAAAGATATAGACAAACCTTTATCTGCCATATTGACCCTTAATACTGTAGCGCATACAGCAGGTGCTATTGGTGTCGGAGCTGCAGCAACAGCATTATGGGGGACAAACATTTTGGCAACGGTGGTGACACCAGTTGCGATGACTTTACTCATATTAATTCTCTCTGAGATTATACCCAAAACCTTAGGTGCTAATAATTGGAAGAGTCTGGCACCATTTACAACCAGGACCTTAAAGTTACTAATAACTGTACTAGCTCCACTGGTATGGCTCTGTCAGTTGACTACAAAGTTTTTGAAAAAGGACAAAAGCAAATCAGTGCTTAGCAGAGCTGATTTTGCGGCGATGACTCAAGTAGGTGCATCCAGTGGTGCTATTGCTCAGGAAGAATCAGAGATCATCAGTAATCTTCTCAACTTTGAAAAGATGTCTGTCAGAGATATTATGACACCTCGTACTGTAGCCTTTATGGTCTCAGAAGACATGACAGTGGATGAATTTATAAAGTCTAATCCTAGCAAAATCTACTCGAGAATACCGGTATACGCAGAGAACAACCGAGACAATATAACTGGTGTCGTTCTAAAGGATGACATTTTGGCTTGCATGGTAGAAAAAGGAGCTGATACAAAGATTAAAGACCTTATGCTTGAAGCTAATAATATCAAAGACAATACACCTTTGCCGAGCCTGTTTAAAGACCTCACTAAAAAGAAGCAACATCTTTCAGTAGTTCAAGACGAATTTGGCAGCGTTGTCGGACTGGTTACTATGGAAGATGTATTTGAAACCTTACTTGGTCAGGAGATAGTAGATGAATCAGATCAGGTTGTCGATCTTCAAGAATATGCAAGGAAGAAATTCGGCGACAGCTAAGTATAATAGGTCTTAAACTATATTAGAGTATTCATTGTATATATTCGTTGTTATAATGACTTTATACATTGATTTTATAATAACATGAAGATCTATCCATTCAAGGCCTCATATCCAAAGGGAGAATTAATCACTTCTCCCAAGTCCTTTTTTTCTAGCATTAAACATCAATACAGAGAGTACAAGCAGAATAATTTCTACAAGGAATTGGGAAAAGAATCTCTGTTTGTTTACCGTATCAAAAATGTAGGCAGTTCGCATGTAGGTATACTCACACTGACGGATGTCAAGGAGATGTCCAAACGAAATGTGATGAAACATGAAAAAACATTGGCTGCAAAGGAGCAGCAAATGATGCATCTCATCATCCAGAGGAATGCACTGGTCAAACCGGTGCTGCTGGGATATAAAAGCAATTCTCATATTAAGAAAATTGTACAAACCGTCACGAAAGGAAAACCGCTTCTCGATATACCATTCAAATCAGATGACGAGGTACACACTATATGGCAAATCAAAGATGAAAATACAGTTAGTACTTTAGTCAAAGCCTTTTCGAAAATTAAGAAAGCTTACATAGGTGATGGACATCATAGAAGTACCACTGTCAAACTCTTAAGTCAAAGTAAGGAATTGGGCAAAGATGCGCAGAGATTTAAATTGTTCTATACGGCATATTTTCCTTTTGAAGAGCTCAAAATTTGTGATTATAACAGGGCAGTAGATATCAAAGAGATCATGTCTATTCCAGAATTTGTTGTTGGATTGTCCAAGTATTTTGATATCTCCTCCATTGACGGTCCACAAAAGCCGAAAAAGAAACATCAGATTACAACTTTTATAGATGGTAAGTGGTATCGTCTCAAATGGAGAGCTGAATATTTGTCTGGAGGTAAAAAGAAAATCCTATTGGATAGTGCCTTGATTAATAAGTACATATTTGGAACCATTCTGGGTATAAAAGATGTGAGAGTAGATACACGTATCAGTTATTTTGGAGGTACACAACCACTGACCAAGATAGAGAATGCAACCAAGAAGATGGGCGAAGGTATTGGTTTCTGCATCTATCCTGTATCTGTCAAAGAACTGACCGCGTTAGCAGATAGCGGAGAGACTTTGCCGCCTAAGAGTACGTGGTTTTTACCTCGATTAAGAAGTGGTGTCATAGCCCATGACTTATAATCAGTATATTTTTCTCTATTAATCACATCTCAGATTTAATTATGAAGTTTTACTCAGCAGACTACATCCTGCCAATTGTGTCTGATCCGATAGCCGATGGTGTAATTATCTTAGATGATCAAGGAATTATCCAAGAACTCAAAACTAAAACAGAGCTTCCCTCAGCTGATATAGAACATTTCCCTGGTGTCATTATGCCGGGTATGGTTAATACGCATTGTCACTTGGAATTATCTCACATGAAGGGCATTTGTCCTACTGGGTCCAAGTTGATTCCATTTATACAAACTGTTGTTCAGCAAAGAGAATTCGAAGAGGAAATAATCCTGGAGCATATAGCAAAGCAGGATCAATATATGTGGGAAGCTGGCATCCAAGCAGTTGGAGATATTTCCAACAAGACAGATACCGCTATTCAGAAATCTAAGTCATCGATCAGCTATTATACGTTTGTAGAAATGTTTGATATGATGCAGCCGTTTATGACAGAGGAGACCATAGAAAATAATCGGGCTGTCTTTACAGCACAAGCTGGAGATAATGGAAATAAGAAGAGCTTTGTGCCTCATGCGCCTTACTCAGTGACCCCAGCACTTTTTGATTTTATCAATAAGGCCAATCCTAATGGACGTACTATTAGCATACATAACTCTGAGACACAAGATGAGTTGCAAATGTTTCAGGATGGTTCTGGGGGATTCAAGGGGTTTTTCAAAGGATTTGGACTGACACTAGATCATTTTGATCCCATTGGCAAAGGGTCAATACATTATGTTTTGGAACATATGAATCCAAAGAAAAGAAACTTATTTGTACACAATACACTCACGACCTCTGATGATATCGAGACTGCAGTAGAGTGGTCTAAGAATACCTATTGGGCCTCCTGTCCTAATGCCAATCTCTATATAGAAAATAAGCTGCCATATTACAGGACATTTATGGATGCTGGTGCAAAAATGACTTTAGGTACAGATAGTATTATGTCCAACTGGCAATTATCCATTTGGGAAGAGATAAAAACAATTAAAAAGATGCAATCCTATGTCCCTCTCTCCGACCTTCTTCAGTGGGCCACTATCAATGGGGCAGAAGCGCTAGGATATCATAAGTCAATGGGTACTCTGGAAGTGGGGAAGTCTCCCGGTATTGTCCACATAGATATACAATGGCAGGGTGAGGATACTGATATTTCTCAATCAGTGTCCAAGAGAGTAATGTAGCGTCGGACTACACAGAACAGGAAAAGCATGTTTATTAGAAGAGCACTTTACAAATCAACCTTGTGGAGATTTCTCTGTGCTCGTTAAGGAGTTTATTAGTAGCATGAAGATTACAAGTCTACACTAACGAGGGTATTCACATTTTTGTGGAGTTACAGACAATCATCCTAATCTCTGAGTAGATTTCTTGTAGAGTATAATCTGTATTACTTATCTTACAACATATGAGAACAATCCTTCTAATCACATTATCACTCTATTTGTGTCTAAACCTTTGGTCTCAACAAGAAGACTACATCTGGAGTATGGGCAATGGGGACTACAAAGTGCACAGAGAAGGCGGTCCGCTCGAAGAGCACACTGGTAATACCTTTATAGATTTTCGTCATGAGCCTCCGTTGATTTATCAGGATGAGAATAGCCATAATCAATATAGGTTAGCCAATTCTCAGATAGCGACTCCAGATGGAG
>CAZMMQ010000084.1:0-9305 GCA_964567435.1 uncultured Saprospiraceae bacterium
TTATAAGTTCTAATCATATGACAGATTTTATGTTTGCGGGCTTTGATAGATGTAGCGGAGACTTGATTAATCCTGAGGTGCATTTACAGCCAGGGTATCGAGTTACTTTAGATCCAGGATTAGAATTCTCACCAGATGGAACAAAACTATACACCTCTACAGAAACAAGGATTTTTCAGTTTGATTTTAGTTCTCAAGATGTAATAAATTCTAGAGTGACTATAGCAGAATTTGATGGTAGCATTTGTGAGGATTTCGGAAGTGGTTTTCCTCTTAACTTTGGTCAGATGCAGATAGCGCCAGACAATAAGATATATGTAGGGAGAGCTATACAGTGCTTTAATATATCTGTTATAGACTTCCCAAATGAAAAAGGACTGGCTTGCAATTTTCGCCATGATGAAGTAGAACTGCCCACTTATACTAATAGTGCAGTGCCTAGCTTCAATACCTACCGTCTCGGCCCTCTAGATGGCTCATCCTGTGATACGCTAGGTATGAATAACAATCCTGTCTCTAGATTCTGGTGCGCAAGACAGTCTGGATGAGCTCACCTTTCAGTTATGGGATGTGTCTTACTTCAGGCCAGAGGCTTGGTCATGGGATATGGGCGATGGCAATATCTCTTCAGATCGTCATCCAATACATAGCTATGAGGCACCAGGCATCTATGAGGTATGCCTAACCGTCAGTAATGAGAATACGAGAATACTTCTTGTCAGATGCTTTTCCTTGGCGTCTCCTCCACAGAAGACGGAGAGGCAGTGGCACCAGATATTTCGCTCTTCCCGAATCCCGTCCACTCTAATCTACGAGTGGCTTTCCATTCCCACATTCCCAGAGCAGCAGAGCTCATTCTCTATGATATAGAGGGTAGGCCAGTGCTGAGGCAGTCAGAACTAAGACAGATAACACGAGTGGATGTTAGTAGTCTGAGTACTGGGAGCTATATCTATGAGATCAGAAAAGCAGGGGAGGTGATGACGAGTGGTAGGATTGTGAAGGTGGAGTGAGAGGAGGTCTCGGGTATAGGGTGTACGGTATAGGATATGTGGATGTTTTTGGTACAATGGCACAACGGTGCAACGGTTTAAAGGGTGTATGGTCTAGGGCTTAAGGTTTTTATGGCGCAACACCCAAATAATTAATTCCCATTTTTTCCATTTCGAGTGACGCAGGAGCCGAGAAATCTTGTTCTAATGGAAAGTGAAGCCAAGAGTTCAGTGAAGCTAGTATGATTTTGAAATAGATGTATGTTGCAAAATATACAAACTTGCTTTTCATTCTGATGAATCGGAAAATCTATTTTTCATTCTCAGCTTCTATAGCTAAGTTTATTCTAATTAAATTTTAAGCATTGTTATTTATCGCTTTTTTCATTGATAAAAAAGCTAGCAAAAAATCTAGACTACCGAATGCTAGACACTGTGCCGCTCCCACACCCACTTTCGGTCGTCAGGCTCGACGTCATGCATCCCTCCCTCGCCTTGCCACTTTGTATTTATCCTAGTCATCCTATTTATCCTCAAATCCTAATTCAGACAATTTTATATGAAGATTTACTTGCTTTCATTCGTAAATATCAGAAACAATCAGTCATCGTTAATTCTCTATCATCCTCTCCACAAGGTCGAGACAGGCCTAATTCTGACAATTTCATGTGAGAACGTACCTTTGCACCAGAAAAATCATACATCATAGACCGTACACACTAAACCCTATATATTTACCTCCATGACCGATCGCTTGACCATAGCTGTAGATGCCAAGCGCCTATTCCATAACAAAGAAGGGCTAGGTCAATATGCAAGAACGCTGATGAAAGCCATGCAGGAGCAACATCCTCAGCACCAGTATGTTCTCTGCACACCAACGATATCTAATGCTTATCCCTACTTTTTGAATGAAGAGCGATTTACAATTCTTCAGGCTCCTACAAAGAGCTGGTCATGGTACTGGCGACAGAAGGGTATCGTAAAAGATCTCAAGAAGCTGGACGTAGACATTTATATAGGCCTGAGTAATGAGATTCCTAAAGGCCTGAGATCGTCCAATATCAAATCGGTCGTTTCTATACATGACCTCCTCTACAAGGTATTCCCTCAGCAATTCTCTACAATAGACAGGTTGATTTACAAAAGAAAATTCACCCACGCTACAAAAGAAGCGGATGCCATTATGGTAACCAGCCAGTCGACCAAAGCAGATTTGCATAAGTATCATAAGGTGACTTCCAAGTCCGTGCATGTCATCTATCAGTCTACTGTTATGGTAGAAGACGATATTGTACCCTTAGATCAGAGAACCCACTTTCTGGCTGTAGGCACAATCAATGAAAGAAAAAACCTCGATTTGCTTGTGGAAGGGTATAAGCGTCTGCCAGAAGCTGGAAGAAAACGGGTCATAGTGATAGGAAAAGGCAAAAAGTATGAGGTGAAGCTGAGACAGAAAGTTAAGGAATATGGATTAGAAGAGCACTTTGATTTTAAGGGTCATGTGTCTTCTGATGACTTATACAGGCTATATCGTTACGCAATTGCTTTGATTTTCCCTAGTAAATACGAGGGATTTGGCCGTCCGGTGGTGGAATCACTGAGTCTTGGAACACCAGTGATTACGGGCAATAACTCCTCTTTGCCAGAAGTGGTAGGCAAACATGGTATAATAATTGAATATGATAGACCAGAATTGCTTTCAGAAGCAATGGTCGAAATCAGTAAAATTTCTACCTCTGAGCAGCTCCTAAAAGATAGGAAGCATCACCTTCAGCAATTCTCGCCAGAAGAACATATTAAACTGATTATGAATATGTTAGCTCAAATAATTTAGAATATTTCCTATCTTATTTTTCTTTCTGGTGACAGATATTGACTAGATTTGAGATTTACCTCAAACCAGTAAAATAAATCCAGGTTTCATTCTCATTATCTTGGGGTGATTATAGAATCACCCCATTTTTTATGTCCCTACCTCAGTATTTCTCCCTAGATTATCCACTCTCCTCCTTTCTTCGGTTCTACCAAATTATTAGGTACTTTTCATATTGATATTTACGTAATGTGATATGAATTGACTGTCATGGTCTAACATATTATGATATTTTTTATATATAAAATAATTTAATATGTATATTCGCCCACTAATACTATTGGTAGAGTAAGGTCACCAAATTAAAACTACCACCATATGACTCAATTATTTAATACCTCAACTATATGTTTGATTGGGGTTGTCTTATCGGTCATTTTTACAAATCCGTTGCTAAGCCAAAATGGGAATGGTTGTTTTATAACAATAGATGGAAGAGAACAATCTGTGTCTGTACGCAGTATTCCATCTGCTATGTCTGTTGCTTCAGCTAATATGGCCATGTTTACATCGGTTAGTGAAATTGCTGGTTTGGATAATCGTTCTGCAGCTGTCACATTGCCAGCAAGAAGAACTTCGGCAGCTCTATATTTAAGTGATTTTGATTTACAAATTCCGCAGGGAGTATCTATACTTGGCTTAGAAGTCATTATGACTGGGTCAGCATCTGTTCCTGATGTAATCATGGACTCACGTCTTAATTTGGCATCATCTGCAACCAATGTGATAGGGGATAATAGGGCTAATCAGACAGGCAGCCAGACTGCTTGGTCAGACAATTCAACTTGGAGTTATGGTAGTGATTTTGATCATTGGGGGACTACTCTTAATCAAAGTATGCTATCGCAATCCAACTTTGGGCTCATTTTCCAGATAAGAAATACTAGTGAAGAAGAAGTGCAGGCATTTATAGATCAAGTGGCTATAAAAGTGCATTACCAAGCGGCATTGGAGATTTGTGGTCATCCCTGCGTGTCATTGCAGTCCTTGCCAGAGTCAGATGTCATTGACTATGTATGGGAAGTAGATAATACCTTGGTATGGTCTCCCTCTAATGAATTGGATCACGTGGTCAATATCTTTGCAGAGCAATCACCATTAGGCTCTTATGAGATATGCTTGACTAAGACATATATAGATGGTCGGACTGACCGCTGCTGTCGTCCGCTTAACTATACTAGTTGTGAGACAGGGTCCATTGGAGACAGAATATGGGAAGACCTTAACGGAAATGGTATACAAGACAATGGAGAGCCCGATTTGGATGATTACCCGGTATTCTTACATACAGCATCAGGAGAGCTAATAGACGCCATGAGGTCAGTCAATGGTCAATACAGGTTTGATAATTTAGTTGGGGGTACATATTTTGTACGTGTGGATCCATTGGATAGAATTACTACACCCTATGTGTCGGGTAATACTGATAATAACTCAGATATACAGAATGTGTATTTCTTTGGATCTACTGGGGCAATAACTATTACTCCTGGCCAGCATCTAAATGATATTGATCTAGGATTAACGAGCATGTCTTCTATATGTGGACATATCTGGAGAGATAGAGATGGTGATGGGGTTAATGATGTCAATCCAGAATCTATAGATAGTATAACTGTCAATCTTTTTGATGGAAATGGTGACTTGGTTTCTTCTGCATTATCTGATGAGAGTGGCAGATATTGCTTTGATAACCTTGGTTCTGATAACTTTCAATTAGAGTTCGAATTACCGGCAGGATTTGGGGTCAGCAGTTATGGTCCTAATCAATTAGACTTAGCTACTGGTAGAGTACCTATCTCATTATCTTCTGGAGAAAATAGTGATGACAATGATCTTTTTGCATTTATTTATTCATCTATTGGGGATGAAGTTTGGGAAGATTTGGATAGAGATGGAATGCGAGATGACACAGAACCTGGATTGTCAGGTATACAAGTAAGTTTGATGGATTGCTCAGGCATTATATTGCAGACAGTAGAATCTAATCAAGAAGGGTCATATCTATTCTCGGAATTAGCTCCAGGGCAATATACCGTTTGTGCAGATGGCTCTTTGGTCGGTTTGCAACCAACATTACAGACACAAGTAGTTGGGTCATCTTCAATAAGAGGAGATGGTTGCACCTCATGTCTATCAGTTCTAGATGACACTAAATTGACAGATATAGATGCAGGTTTTGTTGTTGCTACAGCAAATATTGGTGATTTAGTTTGGTTAGATGAAAATGAAAATGGTATCCAAGATATAGGAGAGTTAGGCGTACCCGGAGTAGGAGTAAGTTTAGAAAATTGTCAGGGTCAAGAGATTGGATTTCAACTGACGGATAATAATGGGTCTTACCTTTTTTCAGGTATACCAGCAGGTGAGTATGTACTATGTGTCGATAGCACAGATCCCACAGTAAGAGAAATCAGTACCTTGCTAGGATCTAATGAATGTACAAGTTGCTTTACTCATGTTGCTGGAGTAGATTTATTGACAATGGATTTTGCTATGCAATCTGTGCGGCAATCTAGTGATTTCTGTGGTAGTGTATGGGAGGATGTGAATGGAAATAATAGATTAGATACAAATGAAGACAGACGTCTTTCTATAGCCGTCAATGTATTTGATTGCAATGGTCAACAAGTTGGGACTATAGGTGCTGGTGATGACTGTTTGGAAGATTTGCCTCCTGGAGAATATTTTATTGAGGCAGATATACCACCTGGATTCGAACAAGTCACATTTGGTAATAATATAAGCCTAAATGGTATAGGAACTTCTCCATGTGTTTTATTCAATAATCAAGATATTTCCATAGAAATAGGAATAGTACAAGTTAGAGATGGAGAGGAATTCTCTACCATCAGTGTTCAAGCTATTGAAGATATCAATCAAAATGGAGTCTTAGATGGGATAGAATCAGGTATATCTGGCGTTAGAGTTGATTTAATTAATTGTAATGGAGTTGAAGTGGATGAGGCTTTTTCTAATGATGAAGGTATTGCCTTATTTGCAGATATCCCTCTTGGAGATTATTATGTTCAGATGGAGGTACTTCCGGGTACATCATTCTTTAATGGAGGTGATATTACAGGTGAGAATGGTCCTGCCACTACCAGTTGTCTTACCCTAGATGAAAATCAACTAGATATTACTGCAGCTTATATAAGTCAGTTCTCTGCACTTTCTAATATTTCAGGTCAGGTTTGGCTTGATCTGAATGAGAATGGCATTTTTGATCCTATTGAGATGGGAATGTCACAGGTGGCAGTTAGATTATATGACACTGACTTCACTATACTAGAAGTTAGATATACAGATGCAAATGGTGTTTATGAATTTTTCGATATAGATAATGGAGAATACATTCTTCAATTTGTACGTCCACCTCTGTATGACTATACAGATTTTCAAGTGACAACCAATCCAGCTTTTGGATCTGATGTCTTAGATCCAATTTTGGGTATGACAGGAATTATCAGATTGAATCCAGGTCAATCGGTTGATGATATAGATGCAGGTCTAATTCCAGTAGTAACTGATGAGGCTATCATAATTGGAACAGTGTGGCAAGATGAGAATGCAAATAGTCTTTTTGATATCACAGAATCAGGTTATCCTGATATGTTGATTTTATTGTTTGAAGGAAATGGTACTTATCATTCCGCAACATTTACAGATGATAATGGCATTTACAGATTTCCACAGTTACCAGCAGGAGAATATCAGATTCAATTCGAATTACCTGACGGGTTTGTATACGTAGATAGCAAAGTTGCAGGGTTATCTAATTTCGATTCAGAAGTTATTGACTTAGATATCGGTCGAACTTTAGTTTTCGATATAGGCACAAATGAGGTCGTGGATGGTGTTAATGCAGGACTCAAAACAGCAAGTGATAATGAAGCAGCGATATTTGGAAGATTATGGATCGATGCGAATAATAATAATTTTATAGACAACGATGAGCCAGGATATAGAGACTTGATTGTTTCATTATTTGACAGTAATGACAACTTAGTAGAACAAACAATGTCCTCGGCAAGCGGCAATTATGACTTTTCACAGTTGGCATCAGGTGACTATTATATTCAGGTAGATATAGCAGATGGTTATGAATTTGTTCCATTTGTGACAGGACAAGCATCTGGTGGATCACAGATTCAGGACCTATCATCGGGTCGTACCCTTTCCTACAGACTGCAACAAGGACAGGCCTTGGAAAATATTAATATTGGGTTTATTCCTGTAGAAGAACAACGTATTGCTATAGGCGGTAAGGTTTGGATAGATGCTAATACTTCTAGTACTATAGACCAAGGAGAAGCAGGTTATAATGGAATGGATGTTTTATTATATGATGCAGATGATAATTTTATAGATGTTGCAGTGACAGATAACCTAGGGGAGTATTTGTTTCCAAGTATTTCTCCAGGGCAGTATTACATTGATTTTGAGTTGCCGGATGGATTTGATTATGTGCAGCCACTCATAGATGGCAATTCTAATATAGACTCCAAAGTTGTCAATGCGGATGATGGTACTACAGCACTGATATCACTGTCCACAGGAGATAAATTTGAAAGTATCCACGCAGGAATAAAGCTATCGGAAGAATTGCCTGTCCAGATCTCTGGACGTGTTTGGGTAGACGATATTCCTAATCATTTGATAGATGGTAATGAATCTGGTATGGCAGAGACTATGATATTATTATTTGATCAACAATTACAATATCACTCGGCTACTTTCACTGATGATGAAGGATATTATACTTTTCCTCAGCTAAGGTCTTCTGGATATTTTGTCTCCTTCCCATTGCCTGACGGATATGAATATGCTAACTTCAGAGTGGGCGGTAATTCTGCTCTTGATTCAGAGGTCCAAGATTTTGTAGCAGGTCGTTCTGCTGTTATTAGTACTATTCCAGGAGAGCACGTCAGATTTGTGAATGCTGGTATTCGTCCTGCTGATGAAGAACCAGGAAGTATTTCTGGTCGCATGTGGGTAGATAGTGATGGCAATGCTAGAGATGATGCATTTGAAGATGGAGTATCAGGTTTTATTGTTTTATTGTTTGATGCACTTGGTAATTATCATAGTGCCACGTTTACAAATGACGGAGGGTTCTATAATTTCCCCAACATAACGCCAGGCGATTATTTTATAGATTTTGATTTGCCTTCAAGTTTTAGCTATGTTGGAATAAGTAGCCCTTTTGCGATATCTGATGGTTCTCATGTGTCTGATTTTATCAATGGACGTACAGCTATGTTTAGCTTAGGCACTGGGCAAAATGTAGAAAATATTAATGCAGGTATCATCGATGATAACCCGGTTGATCCCAATGCTAATATTCAAGGCCGAGTGTGGATAGATATCAATGCAAATGATGTTGAAGATAATACAGAAGAAGGTTTTGCAGGGCTGGCTGTTTCTTTGCTTGATGGGCAACAAATATTTGTAGAAGGCACCCAAACGGATGATGAAGGTAATTACAGGTTTAACGATTTGTTACCTGGTGATTACATACTTGAATTCTTCTTACCTAGCGGATATGAATATGTGTCATTCAATGTAGGCTCAGATAGCACTCTAGATTCTGATGTTGTCGACTTGAGCAGTGGACGTACAGATATCATTGCTTTACAAGCAGGAGAAACCAGATCAGACATTGATCTTGGATTGCGTTTGGAAGAAACACTTACCAGTTCAATATCAGGACGAGTGTGGGTAGATCGTAACTTTAATGATGAGGAAGATTTTGATGAAGAAGGATTTCAAGGGGTAACAATATTTTTATTCGACGAAGATTTAGAATTATTGGATACAAGAGTTTCTCCAAGGACTGGCGAGTATTCTTTCAGCGATCTCGCTCCAGATAATTATATTATTGGGTTCTCCCTTCCAAGTGACCATGACTTCGTGCATTATGTGTCTGGTTCTGATCCTGAAACCAACTCTGATATAATAGAGAATAATGCTGGCCGTACAGAGATCATTACTTTGCAAGGTGGAGTAGATGTGGACGACGTAGATGCTGGTGTGCGATTCAGAGAAGAGTTTTTGTCAGGTATAGATGGACGTGTATGGGTGGATAGAAACTATAATGACATTGAAGAATCTAATGAAGAAGGATTTGGAGGAGTGACAGTATTTTTGTTTAACGAGGAGCTGGAAATTTTAGAAACTAGAGTGTCAGATGATGAGGGGTTATACTCATTTTCGGAATTGTATCCTGATAACTATGTGATAGGATTCTCCCTTCCAAGTGACCATGATTTCGTGCATTATGTGTCTGGTTCTGATCCTGATACTAACTCTGATATAATAGAGAATAATGCTGGACGTACAGAGATCATTACCTTGCAAGGCGGAGTAGATGTGGACGACATAGATGCTGGTGTGCGATTCAGAGAAGAGTTTTTGTCAGGTATAGATGGACGTGT
>CAZMMQ010000084.1:9405-14677 GCA_964567435.1 uncultured Saprospiraceae bacterium
TAGATGCTGGTGTGCGATTCAGAGAAGAGTTTTTGTCAGGTATAGATGGACGTGTATGGGTGGATAGAAACTATAATGACATTGAAGAATCTAATGAAGAAGGATTTGGAGGAGTGACAGTATTTTTGTTTAACGAGGAGCTGGAAATTTTAGAAACTAGAGTGTCAGATGATGAGGGGTTATACTCATTTTCGGAATTGTATCCTGATAACTATGTGATAGGATTCTCCCTTCCAGGTGACCATGACTTCGTTCATTTTGTGTCTGGTTCTGATCCTGAAACTAACTCAGATATAATAGAGAATAATGCTGGCCGTACAGAGGTATTCACACTGAGTCCAATGCAGCAATTGTCAGACATAGATGCGGGTGTCAGATTTAGGGAAGAATTTCTATCAAGTATCAATGGAAGAGTGTGGGTGGATACAAATAGAGATGATGAAGAGAATGTCGGAGAATTTGGGTTTCAAGGTGTCACTGTATTTTTGTTTACAGAGGAGTTAGTACAATTGAAGACAAGAGTCTCAGACTCGAATGGGATGTATGTCTTCGAAGAGTTATATCCTGATAATTATATTATAGGATTTTCCTTACCCCCTGATCATGACTTTGTTCATTTTTCTTCTGGCTCTAATCCAGTTACAAATTCTGATATTATAGAGAATAATGCTGGTCGTACAGGAATTATAATCTTAGATCCTATGACCATAATTGGAGATATAGATGCTGGAGTAAGATTAAGTGATGTGTCGAACCAAAATATTGCATGGATATCTGGGACAACTTGGTTTGATAACAATGAGAACGGACAATTGGATGGTGATGATAGTCGTGTAGAAGGTCTTGAAGTCAGTTTATTAAATGAGAACGGAATTGTGTTAGATACACGTGAGACAAATGCACGAGGTATTTATTTGTTTAACGAATTGGCTGCTGGAAATTATATTGTAGAGTTTGGGCAAGTTGCAGATTATACATTTACAGATACTAGAACAGGAGTAAGTGCTTTTCTTGATTCGGAAGTCACAGATTTTTCAACAGGTAGGACAGACATCATTGCACTAGGGCCTCTGGATACTTTGATGTTCGTTAATGCTGGATATGTCGAAGAAGTTGTGACAGGTACAGGCAGAGCAGATATAACTGGTAGAGTATGGGAAGATATTAATGGAAATGGAATACTTGATCTAGATGAAGAAACAGCGTCCGGAATTCAAGTTCTATTATTCAATTCGGATGATATACAATTGGCCTCAACTTTAACTACAAGAATGGGTGAATATATCTTTCCTGCCGTTAATAGTGGGGAATATTATGTGTCCTTTTTTATGCCACCTGATACTAGAAGTACTTTTATGGATGTTGGTCAGGATGAGTCTGTAGATTCCGACATTAGAGACGACAGTCGTACAGAGGTATTTAATATGACAGGTAGTCCACTGAGTGGATTGAATGCAGGTTATTACTTCCCAATTTCTATTGGAGATGCAGTTTGGATAGATGAGAATCAGAATGGAATTTTTGATATAGATGAGCAAGGAGCCAATAATCAAATTATTTCACTCCATGACGAGAATGGGACATTCATATCAAGAGCATTTTCTAGATTAGGACCTTCTGGGCAGTCAGGATTCTATGAGTTTACGGATCAGGCGCCAGGAAATTATTATGTAAGGTTGACGCCTCAGCAAGGTGTCTCTTATTCAGATGCCAAGCAAGGGTCTGATTCTACATTGGATTCAGATATAACTGAGAGTAATGGTCCAGGCACTTCTGATCTATTCTTCATTCCTTCTGGAGGAGGTACTGTTGATTTGGATGTTGGTCTAATATTAGAACCTTCGACTCTTGGTGATAGAGTGTGGGTAGACAGTAATGGTAACGGAGTTCAAGACAATGGAGAGGAGGGATTAAATGGTGTTACAGTGGAATTGTTTAATGTCTTCGATGTGCAGGTAGGTCAAACAGTTACGGCGACAATTGGAGGTGAAGATGGACGCTACCTATTTGAGGATGTCTTTCCGACTGATTACTATGTTAAGTTTAATATTCCAGATGGATTTGTCTTTTCGCCATCTGATAGAGGTGGTGTAGATGCTAGTGATTCTGATGTCGATGATTCTAATGGACCTGGGACGACAAGTATCTTCTTACTCTCACCAGCGGAGACTGATTTGGACTTAGATGCTGGGATCTTTGCTGATGCATTTATTGGAGATCGTGTGTGGCATGATAGGGACTTAGACGGTGTACAAGGACCCAATGAGCCAGGCATAGCAGATGTCAACGTTATCTTATTTAGAGTTGAGGGATCAGAGAATGTATTAATAGACGAAGCCGTTACAACTAGATTGGGCGAGTATAGATTCGATAATATCTCTAATGGAGATTATTTTGTAGTTTTTGAGCCTGGTGATGATTTTGAATTAACGGATAAGAATGCTGGTTCAGACAATAAGTTGGATAGTGATCCAGATAGTCGAGGTGTTACAGATGTATTTACTATAACTAATAATCAATCCAATGTTGATATAGATGCAGGATTGGTGAGGCCTAGCAATCTCATCTCAGGACTAGCTTGGGATGATGATAATCGAAATGGCATATTTGATAGTGGTGAGTTGTTTTTGGAAGAAATCACAGTATGGTTACTCAGTGCAACAGGACAATTGTTGGAAGAGCAATTAACGGGTCCAGGCGGAAGATATCTCTTTGATAATATTGACAATGGGACATATTCCTTGCAAGTTATTTTACCACCTGATTACAGTTTTACCTCAAAGGATGCTGGTGTGAATGATGATTTTGATTCTGATTTTGGCGTCGATGGGTTTTCAGATGAGTTTACGTTTTTAGGAGCAGATGTCTTTCGTAATGTAGATATAGGCGGTATACGAGATGGCAGACGTCCACCAGTAGTGTACCCTAATCCAAGCAGCGGAGCTGAGGTTCAGCTTCAGACTCAGGTACATGCAATGGATTTGCCGATGGGTTGTATTATTTCAGATAGCCAAGGAAGGATAATTCAGAATATTGATTTGGGGATTTCAACGACTATCGGTAAGCATAGTTGGAATATAACTACCGAATCTCTCCTTAGTGGAATATATACGGTAAGGATTAGAGTGGGTAGAAAAGTAGATTATTTACGTCTCTCTATTATAGAGTAAGACGTTCTAAGATAAGGTTTCAATTCAAGAAAGTTTGAGAGAGGTCAGGGTGAATAGCCCTGACTTTTTTTTTAACCATAATGAATCATTTTTCAATAGGAATGTTCTCAACGATTTCCAAACCATATCCGATAAGCCCAACTCGCTTTCTTGGATTATTGGTTAGTAGCCTCAATTTTGATATACCTAGGTCATTGAGTATTTGGGCTCCTATACCTAAGTCTCTTTGTTCTGTGCTTTGAGATCTGGGTTTGTAGTTTTCGGCTTTTTCCCCAGACTCTTGCATTTTCTTTATCATTTCGAGGCTATTGATAACAGGATCTTCTTCATCTTTTTGTCTCATATATAGTAGAACGCCACGACCTTCTTTGGATATCATTTCTAAGGTTCTATTTATCTGCACCCCATATCCATACATCAAGGCGCCAAGGATATCCATCGTATTTGTAGAAGAATGCACTCTGGTTAGAATCGCCTCATTCTTTTCCCAATTTCCCTTTTTGATAGCGATATGTGTCAAGCCGGAACTGGTTTCTGAATAAGCAATTATATCGAATTCGCCATACATTGTATCCACAGTTACTCTAGTCTGTTCTTTGACCAGACGTTCATTAGACATTCTGTATGCTACCAAATCTTTAATACTAATAATCTTGAGGTCCATTTTCTTAGCAAGATCCATCAGCTCTGGCAATCTGGCCATAGAGCCATCTTCATTGAGAATTTCCACCAGTGTTCCAGCAGGGTAACAACCGGCTAACCGCGCCAAATCTACTGCGGCTTCAGTGTGGCCGGTTCTTCTGAGGACGCCGCCATCTTCTGCAATCAACGGAAATATATGCCCAGGTCTGGCAAAATCAGTTGCCTTTGTATTTGGATTGACCATGGCTTTAATCCCTGTCGAGCGATCATATGCCGAAATGCCAGTACTACATCCTTGGCCTATTAGATCTATAGATACAGTAAAGGCTGTCTCATGCAATGCGGTGTTTTTGGATACCATTTTGTACAAGTCCAGCTCTGCTGCTCTACTGGCAGTAACTGGTGTGCAAATCAATCCACGGCCATAAGTGGCCATAAAATTGATGATCTCAGGTGTGACTTTTTCGGCTGCACAGATGAAGTCTCCTTCATTTTCTCTATCCTCATCATCCACAACAATGATGACTTTTCCGTTTTTTATATCAGCTATAGCGTCCTTGATGCTATCTAGCTTAATTTCTATTTCTTGAATAGGTTCTATCATATTATGTGGCAAATTATAACACTTTTCGTGAATTCTCGAATAACTACAGGTCTCTCTTCCTTCACAACTTTGACTTTCCTGATATGGTTTAAATTAAGTGGTTAGATATTTCATTTTGTTCTACCTTTATTAGCTGATTGCTTATACAAATCCATAACAAATCATTTTATGATAAAGTACACGTTTTATGGCATTTTTTTAGGCCTTTTAATAGGGTTGGTCTCTTGTGGTGGAGATGAAACAGGCTGCACAGACCCAACATCTGATAACTTTGAAGCCGATGCCTTGGAAGATGACGGAAGTTGCTCTAGTTATAATAGAGATAGATTTTTCAGCCAATATCTAGGCGAATTCAGATGTTCCAATCCCTTATTTACTGAAAGATTGGATAATGATAGCCTAATGTTCTCCATCAGTGAGCCTGTGGATATCACTAATGCATTCGCTGTGGTATTGACACTACAAATAGATGGAATTCCTGTCAATCTTGAAGGAAATGTAATGGCAAACACCCTAACAATTGATGATACATTGCAGAATTTTACTATTCCCAACTTTCTACCAATTGGGATGGATACTGTAGATATTACTGTAGATGTCATCGGATTGGGTAATGCTGTCATCTCAGATGATGAACAGACAATAGAAGGTCCACTTAATTTAAGGCTAGAATTTACGGATGGGAGTGGCTTCATAGGAGATGATTGCTTCCTTCTTGGTCGTAAACTATAATAAAAGACTTTAAAATCGGTGCATCCGAAATAAGAATACTCTTATATTTGCACCCGCTTCCAAAGAGCAGGTCGCGTAGCTCAGCTGGATAGAGCATCTGCCTTCTAAGCAGACGGTCGCAGGT
>CAZMMQ010000085.1:0-14466 GCA_964567435.1 uncultured Saprospiraceae bacterium
ATGTAACTTACTTATTAACTCACCTTTCTTGCCTTAGGGCTTCACTTTATTGTAGGTTTACTTTATAAACTCCAGCACTGGCTAGATATAGATGCTATATACTAATATGATCATTTTTATGCTCATCGCCTAATTTTTATATCCTTGAGATGTGTTCGCTTTACATTTGAGTGCTCATGCCTTAGTAGGAGATCGCATAGGTGATCGATAATAGTGACTTGTGCAAACAAAGCAAAAAAGCCCAGCATCACTGCTAGGCTTTTTACTACTACACGATTAGTGTTTTAACGTATTTACTTTTTCTCAGTGACCTTAGTCTGCTCTGCCTCCATTACCTCTGCATCCTGTGGCTCTCTACCTGGAAGATAATGGTCTTTGATTCTTTCTGCTACCGCTTCCATCATTTCAGGATTGTCTAATAAGAACTGCTTAGCGCCTTCTCTACCTTGTGCAATCTTGGTCCCATTATAACTATACCAAGAACCCGCTTTTCCTATTATATCCAGATCAACTCCCAAGTCAATAATTTCGCCAGTTCTGGAGATGCCTTCTCCATAGACCATATCAAAGATGGTTGTTCTGAATGGAGGCGCTAATTTATTCTTGACGACTTTGACCTTTGTTGGGCTGGCAATCATGTTTCCTTCTTTGTCTTTGATTGCAGAACCAGACTTTCTAATGTCTAATCTTACTGAAGCATAAAACTTCAAGGCATTACCTCCGGTAGTAGTTTCTGGATTACCGAACATCACGCCTATTTTTTCTCGAAGCTGATTGATAAAAATACAGCAACATCCTGTACGTCCAATCGTACCCGTTAGTTTTCTCAGTGCTTGTGACATGAGTCTTGCCTGTAATCCCATTTTAGAATCACCCATCTCGCCTTCTATTTCTGCACGTGGTGTTAATGCCGCTACAGAATCTATCACAATGATATCTATAGCGCCAGATCTGATTAGGTGCTCAGCAATCTCTAAGGCTTGCTCTCCATTGTCTGGTTGTGATATCAGTAAGTTTTCAGTATCGACACCTAATGACTCTGCATACGTTTTGTCAAAGGCGTGCTCTGCATCTATAAATGCGGCAATGCCACCTTTCTTTTGACACTCAGCAATAGCATGGATAGAAAGCGTTGTCTTTCCTGATGATTCTGGACCATAGATCTCAACGATTCTTCCTCTTGGAAGTCCGCCAGTGCCCAAAGCAATATCTAATCCAAGTGATCCTGTAGATATAGTGTCTACCGCGACTACTTGCTTGTCTCCAAGTTTCATGACGGCACCCTTGCCATAGGTTTTCTCTAGTTTGTCTACGGCTAAGTTGAGTGCTTTGAGTTTAGCTTCTTTCTCTTTAGTGTGACTGCTCATTGTTTTTTGTTATTTACGCTTTGTTAAAAATAAGGCTGGTTGTTCTAGACAATCATCCTCATGGTTAGCTATCTTATTAGAGAAGTAGTGTAAAAGTACACCCAATTATCAAATTATGTCGTAAAAGGCGACAATAATTTCTGACAATCTATCAATTTCGCATATGAATTGTACATTTACAAACCTTATTGTCGAAAAAACTGACATATTTAGTACTATCCAATACCTCTCTTAGATTCTATACCACAATATTAACTTTGTCCGTGCAATATATTTACACGAGGTATTAACATACGTTAATGTAGAAGTAAAGCAGATGAGAAGGGTGGCTAAGTCTAAGGCTTGTTTGTAAATTGTATGAAATTTAGAATTACAAAATGAGAACCTGCACCCTTCTTCTATGTACACTATTTGTGTGCCTTACCCCAAGAAGCAATGCACAAGAGCTTAGATGCCCACCTGATAGGACAATAGGCTGCGAAAACTTTAATGTAGAACGACCTACCATAATAGACAACGATGATAATTTTGTGCTGGTAGAGGAGAGGGAGTTTGATAATGGTGGTAATGCCTGTGAAGAAGACATAGTTACCGTAACATTTTCATTGATTAATGAAGATAATGAGACCATATCGAGTTGTCAGTATCGGATAACAGTACAACCATTTATAGCCGTACCACAATTTCCAAATGATACTGTAGCAGAAGGATTTCATGTAGATGAAATATTTAATCAGCCACTTTTCACAGAAGGGTTGCTCCCCGAAGCAAGTAATGAGTGCCAAGTAAGCTATACTTTCGAAGACGAATTTGTGTCACTATTCCCCAATGCATTCGTATTTAGAAACTGGGCAGCAACGAATGAGTGCACTGGACAGATTACTATAGCTAGACAGGATATCAGATTGAATAACATTCCAGTTGGAGGATTGTCATCAATGATAAGGGATTGTCAGGGCCAACAAATCTTTCCAGAAGAAATTAGTTTCTTACTTAACGGTAATACCATAGATCCAGAGACATGTTTTTCGCCATTTGATTCCCTACATAATATTCTTAATTGTCTGGCAGACAGCTTGCTGATTGAGGACACAGATGTGTTATCTTTTGATATACCTCAAATCAACGACCCATTACTTGACATTAATATATTGGATGTCATAGATATGCGCAGACATATATTGGGAATAAGCAGATTTCAAGATGCCTGTCAGCTGGAGGCTGCAGATGTTAATCTGGATGGTCTTATTAATGGTCTGGATTTAGTAGAGCTTACAAGATTAATACTGGGCATCTATATCGAATGGCCAGATATGGAACCAGCGAATAGATTGATAGTAAATGGAGAGTCTAGTAACAATCTAGACTTTAATCTCAGTGACTTTCCATTAAGGAATTTGGATATCGTTATTATTAATCGAGGCAATGTATCTGCTAGATAATTAAATACGATTTATTTCCATTTGATATTACAGCCAGCACTCGGTATCTGAGGAGAGATTTCAGAGATTCCTAATAATACAGCATCCATAGCAGATCGCAAATCTGATCCAGTCACTGGTATATCGTTACCTGGCCTAGAACCATCCATCCTGCCTCTATACACTAGTGAGTCACCGCTATCAAATAGATAAAAGTCTGGCGTACAAGCCGCGTCGTATGCTTTTGCCACTTGTTGGGACTCATCATACAAGTAAGGAAATGGATACTTCAATACCTTCGCGACAAGCCGCATTTTATCAGGGTCATCGTCTTGATAATTAACGACATCATTAGAAGAAATTAATGCAAAGCCAATCCCTCTACGAATGTACTCATTGGCCATATTGACAATTTCATGATTGACATGGACGACAAAAGGGCAATGGTTACAAGAAAAAATAATGACTGTACCTTTATCTCCTTTGATTTGATCGTAAGAGACTTGTTCTCCACTAATCGTATCTGGTAGTGTGAATGCTGGTGCGGTTGTACCTAACGAAAGCATGTTGGATTCTGTCAGTGCCATAGTTTTGATTTTAATAATTGATAGTCAATAATGGTATAAACATAATAATATAAGAAACATCTATAGACAGTTATTGTCTTAATGGACGCAAGCCCTATTAATGCCTAGAATATAATTACCGACGACATCTAATTCCTCACTCACTTCGTCACCCATAAAGCCTCTTATCATTTGATTAGATAAGTGTTGCTTAGCCAGTAGTGTAAGGCTATCAGAAATTGGTGTATATGACCAGTGCCATTTCTCCTCGTTATATCCTGCAGGTCTGTGATTGTCCTTGGCAGTATAGGGTCTGCAGTAGCCATATTCATGAGCATGGGCTTCCAACCATTCAAATAATTTTAATCCATCTCCACTTTCAAACCAACTATTATTAAAATTATTAAGGTCGATATCCGTACCCCAGTGGTGACGGCTTGTGCCTGGCATAGAACTGTACTGCAGAATCTTAAGGGCTCTACTCTTAGAGTCAGGAAATGATGTTGCCGCATTTTCTCCAGAGCTTAGTATTGTCTCTCCTGTCCATTTCCTTTCCCAGATGCCCTTTTGATAATCAAAATTTCTAGCGGCAGATCGTATTTGTAATTCGATGCCGGCATCCTGAGCGGCGGCTTTCATTTTTTGGAAAGCGCTATAAGCTTCTTTCCGCATATACATACCTGTTCTATCTGCGTCAGACTCAGGAATTGGTACAAAATCAGGATTTTCTTCTGGAGAAAATTGACCCATTATATATTGGAGTTGGCTCGAATCTATGATATCAGAATTAACTAAATTGGGGTTAAGGGATATATTCTGTGGCGTGGAGGTTTGGGCATTATTAGGCTGTGGATTACAACCAAGGACATGGAGAAGAGTGATGGCTACGCCAATAAGACCTACAATATTGGACCTATTCATATTGGAAAGGGAGTAGTAGAACAATAGATTTTTGAAAAATCTTTTAACTCTCTATGATCCATAGCTAAATAATTTTTTATCCTTGATAACTTGAACGACTTCATGAGGAACCAGTTCTTCCCAAGAGCTATCGTGTTCTTTGATAGCATCAAGGATATTCCAAGGCATAATATCTAGTTGTTCTCTGTTATAATCTTCTATCTCTACGATCTGTCTGGCATCTATGAGGTGCTTATATAAGAAGTGGATCCCATCTGGGACAATCAATGTTCTTGCAGAGACAAGTTCATTTACACTTTTTCTAAGATACGCAGGATACACATATACTGTTATATTTCTATTGAAGAGTTCTCCAAAAGCAACCAATAGTCGACCATCTTGATTGTTGTGGAATTTCTCATCGATGATATCGTATAATTCTCTGACACCAATGACCAGACCGAGCTTCCCAATATTTAAATCAGAAAGATAATTAACCAGGTTTTGGTGATTATCACAATCCGAGATAATGACATTCATACCAAGTGCACATAGAGCTTCAGCTCTTTCCAAAAAGTCACTTTCACTGATTTTCCCATCCACTTCCAGATTAGTGATGGTTAATTCTGCCATGATAGTGGCCTTGTCTGGATCAGCACCTTCTGATATAAATTGCTCAATCCCAGATTTGAATACATCAATAGTCACATTGGTTGGTGGTCTATAATGGCCACGAACTACCATTAGATCTTTTTTCCATAAGAATTCTGAAGCATGAATACTTTTATTATCCTTGCTAAACATAGCCACATCAGCTAGGTTATATTTAATGACCTTAAGGGTAATCAGTCTGTTATCTACATTCTCAAAATCAGGTCCTTCCAATCTGACCATATCTATTTCTACACGTCCCCAAATCCCATCAGCAAGAGATTGGATGAATTCGTCCATGTCGTTATTAAACTTATAGCAGGCATAGACCATATTAACGCCTAGAACACCTATGGCTTCTTGTTGTAGGTGGTTGCTCTGGTCTTTTAAATTGACATGGATAATCAAATCATTGGAAGGGCCATCAGGAGTGAGTTGAAATCTCACACCAAGCCAACCGTGTCCATTAATAGTTCTTTTGTAATTAATTGCTGCAACGGTGTCTGCAAAGACGAAAAAAGAGGACTCTGGCCTGACCTCAGTGAGTCTTTCGACCATTAATCCATACTCATGATCCAGCATCTTATATAGACGTGATTCACAGACGTAACGACCACTCTCCTCAGGTCCATAGATAGAATCTGAGTAGGTCTTGTCATAGGCGGACATGGTCTTGGCAATGGTTCCTACAGCTGCACCGGCCTGGAAAAAATTTCTAGCAACCTCTTGGCCAGCACCGATTTCTGCAAAGGTTCCGTAAATTTTCTTATTGAGGTTAATGTTGAGCGCCTTCTGCTCTGCTTTGAGTATGTGTCTTGTAGATTTTTCCAACGTTTTATACTATCTATGATTCGTGGACGAAGATAACGATATATTGGGAGCTGGTATATTCAATAAAAACCCACATGTTGTGGGCCCCAAGACTTGGCAATTATAGGTATTATTTGGACCTGAAAGGGGTAGTTTTTGCCTATTGCTGGCTAGAAAGTTTAAGAAAAAAAGGTGCTGAAGGATATCCTCCAGCACCTTAGATTTATCTATGAATATTGTCTATTCAGTAATAATTAATCGTTTGGTTGTAAAAGCATTTCCACTACCAAATCTGAAGTAATAAATTCCAGGTGACAATTGAGATGTATCAAAAGTATACGTTTGAGTACCAGATACAGTCCCATAATTATCGGTAGCAATGATTCTGCCCATAGCATCTCCTAGAGACATCACCATATCTGTTGGCTGGTCCATCTTTAGAGTAATCTCAGTATATTCTCTAGCTGGGTTTGGTGCTACAGAAATAGAGGCATCTAATACTGGATCTATAGTACTGGTAAAACCATTGCCTATAGCATCTTCTACTGTAGTGATTTGTGCATTACCTATAGTTCCATCCTCATTGATAAATGCACTGACGATACTTAGATTTTGTACTGCCCAATCGGTAGGAAGCTCCAAGGAAAAGACATGATTTTCTGTCAAACCGGTCGTTTCACTATATGCGTCTTCTAATCCTTGAAAATCAGTAAATAATAATCTACCCACTTGATTATAGAGTATATCACTTGAAGGAATAGGGTTAGGTAAATCTTCAAATCCACCCATAGGACCATTTGCGCCGTCAGCAAAAGCATTGGCTTGATCATCACCAGTTACGCCATCTTCTATAAGTCCAACCATTAATCGTCCATTGGTTAAGGCAACCAAATTGAACTCGGTTGTCACATTTACATCTAAGGTCCTCGTTGTACCATCCCATTGAGCACCATGATCAAGTACCATGAATGGCGCATTAGAGATGCTATTAACGAATGAACTTTCTAGATTATTAAACTCATCTTGATCACTAATCCCACCGAATTCATCAAGCATCAAGGCATTTCTATCTACTACAGGTAAACGCAGTCCTAAGTTAATAGCACCCAAGTTAGTACCTTCATTGGCAGGGGTACCTGGATTATCTAGCTCACCAACCCAATCGAAATTTTGCAAAACATCAGCAAAGTGTACATTTATTCCTGCAAATAAATCAGGGTATTTTTCAGACATGTAGTTCATGTAGGTATAATTTTCGGGAGAGAAAGTAACACTGGCATCACTTAATGCCTCTACCAAAACTTTCTTACCTTCTGCGGGCCTAAATCCAATAAGATTGATTGGACCAATATTATTACAGGTATTCTGGTCATCCATTCCGTTGACATTGCCTATTATTACTGACCCACTTTCAATTCCTTCATTTATAGTCAAACTTTCTGACATTTCCACTAACGCAAATTGTCCTTGGGAGAGATTAACAATAAATTCTTCGGTAATACTTTGAGTAGCGGTTTCTATGGTAGCAGTAAAGTTCTCGATCACCTCAGGACCCTCATTACGAATGACTACCTCAAAGGACTGAGGTGTGCCAGGTAACCCAAAGTATTGATTTTGTGCAACGCCAATTTCTGAATCATTGTCAATAGAAGCTATAAATGAAGCATCTAAAGTGACATCTACGGGCTGAGCAACAGGATTATGTGTCCACCGAATGTCATCTATAAAGGTTAAATTGTTGCCATTGAGCGGGAATAAATTGATAGAAGCTACAGCAACTTGATTATCAGCGTTTTGGAATGAACCTAGACATTCTCCATTAATAAAGATTCTCCAAAGATTCTCGGATAGATTTACATCAATATTGATATTAAACCACTCTCCTTGGGGGTATCTATTAGAAAGAATAATGTCTTGCCCAACTGATCCAAGCGCTACTTCGAAGATACCATTTTCTCGAAAAAAGCAATCAAGAACCCACAATGTGCCAGCAGGATCTTCTCCTTGAAAATTGAAATAGGACTCTCTGCCTTCTGGAATAAACATTTGCATTGTCAAATTGAATGCCCCTTCTTCATATACCTCATCAAAAGGAAGTATTATATCTACAGCAGCCCCTCCTTGAAGAAGTAAGGAGTTGTTACCTGATGCAGATCTTTCATCAGTAATTGGCGCATCTTCAGAACCAGGTGCAGGCCATAACTCCCAAGCAGGAGAGCTTTGTACCACAGTTGCTCCAACGATATAAGACTCGAAATTGTCAGAGAACGATGCTTGGCCAAAAATGAGCGCAGCAGATAAAGCAAATAAGGACGTAAGTATAATTTTTTTCATATTAAGCGTTTCTTTAGTAAATGTCGAACTAATATAGACCAATTAATCGGGCACTAAAGAATTCAGACAGCAAAAAATCCACTATAGTGTAGCGGCATTACACTTGATGTATATCAGCAATACACCTATAGCACTTTGCAGGAACTTTGGATTCGGATATGGCAAAATGCTCGTTGGGCTATAAAAACAGGAAACTAAGTCTTCAAAATTCTAAAAAGAGCACTCTATCCAAGCAATATGAGCAAATCCAATCTAGGCTTATTAGTGTAGTCAAAAGAGACTATAGAACAAAAAAAAAACCCAAAGCCACTTCTCTGATAGACTTTGGGTTTTACAGTAGTTTCCCTTCTCTTTAGAATGGCAATTCTTTCTTATTGAAGGAAACAAATTCCTTAGCAATAATCTCAGTTATGTACTTGGTATTACCATCATTGTCTTCATAGGACCTAGATACGAGTTTCCCTTTAACGAGCACCTCAGAACCTTTCTCAAGAATAGATTTCATGTTTTCAGCTATTCTTCCCCAGGCAATAATGTTGTGCCATTGAGTGTCCTGAATTTTTTCACCTTTATTGTTTTTGTAGTACTCGTTGGTCGCTAGTGTGAAGGCGGCTTTTGATTTGCCGTTATCAAAGTTTTTGTAGTCTACATCTCTTCCAAGATTTCCAATTAACTGAACAGAATTTCTAGTAGTATTCATGATATAAATTTTTTGTATCCCGGGTTATTTATACGGGACATTGTTAAACAAAAGATTATTCCTATTAGGTGTCATATGACTGATGTAAACCCGTTAAGAACAAATGACGATGCAAAAATGAAGGTGGATGAAAACTGGACTCGTATATTATTCATTTGTTAACGCTTAATATACGTTTGTAAATGGATATATCACTGAATGACAGCGTTTTATATAAATATGGCCAATTTAAAATTAAGACTGTTTTTCAGCAAATATTAGTACCTAAGCATAGAATTACCCCATCCTATTCTATAGAGTTTGCAGAAATAGTATGGGTTTGGAATTGAGATAGAAAACACTAATCATGGATTTCTGTTAGTTACTTAGACTTATACAAACACACACAGACAAGATGGACAATACAGGAATCATTACTAAGGAAAGTCAATTATCATTCGAGGAGACCTATAGCAAACTCAAAATGATTATTACCAATAATCCCAACCTCAAGTTACTTTTCGAACTAGATCACAGTGCCAATGCAGCCAAGGTAGATAAGACCTTGAGGCCGACGAGGATTTTGATGTTTGGTAATCCTAATCTAGGGACACCGCTTATGACAGCTGGTAACAATACAGGCCTTGACCTCCCTCAGAAAATGCTGGTCCAACAAAAAGAGGATGGTACAGTCACGGTATCTTACAATGATCCACAGTACTTAGTCAGCAGACATGGTATCGAAGGACAGGATGACATCATCCAGAAGGTGTCAGGTGCCTTAGATAAGATTAGCTCAGGTGCTACTTCGGCCTAAGGGAGTCCTACTTTACAATCAAAACTTTCCGTAATTCAGACCAACGCTGAGTCTGTAACTGTATGTAATATAACCCTAGATCCCAATCAGTCACATCGACAAGCATTTGTTGGTCTCCTACTATTATATCCAAAGGCTGGTCGACCATTATTTGTGAGCTACTGCTGATTATTGTCACATGGGCATTCTGCACAAACTTGGATGATAATGAAATCTCAAAATTGCTTGATGCGGGATTAGGTGATATAGTCAAGCCATCGACTTGATATAGAGGGCTTGACACAGATGACACATCTGTGTCAAAGGGGATATAACTATAATAGACATCTTGCTCTCCATTGAAGGTTGCTGTCCAAGCCAGGTGAGCACCAGTATCTTCTGATATCATATGGAAGTAGTCACCTATCTTATTCTGCTGAGGCCAGCCTATATGAGGATCAAATGCTTCACTCATACGGCGGTTTTGGGACCAAGTCTCCCCACCATCCATGGAATAACTATAGTAATGGGTGTAGTTAGATAGACTTAAAAGTATTGATTTTGAAGATAGGTACGCAGAATTACTGGTTACATAATAATCCTTGTTTGCTTCCCCTTTACACCCACCCTATATTTGCACACGATTAGCAAAAAAGTAATAAGCATGTTTCCAGAATACGATGTCATAGTAGTAGGAGCCGGGCACGCTGGCAGTGAAGCTGCAGTCGCAGCAGCCAACATGGGTGCCAAAGTGATGCTTGCTACCATGAATATGCAGACGATAGCTCAGATGAGTTGCAATCCTGCCATGGGTGGCGTTGCTAAAGGACAAATCGTACGAGAAATAGATGCCTTGGGAGGATATAGTGGTATAGTGACAGATCATACCATGATCCAATTCCGTATGCTCAATAAATCTAAAGGCCCTGCGATGTGGAGCCCTAGAGCGCAGAGTGATCGTATGCTGTTTGCTAGAAAATGGCGTAATCTATTAGAAGCACATCCTAATATAGACTTCTGGCAAGAGATGGTCAAAGGCCTCATCGTCAAGGATGGTCGCTGCACTGGCGTCGTCACTGGTATTGGATTAGAAATACCAGCTAAGTCTGTGGTGCTGACAAATGGGACCTTCCTAAATGGCCTAATCCATATCGGTGAGAAGCAGTTTGGCGGAGGCCGTGCAGGAGAGCGGGCAGCAACTGGGATTACGGAACAGTTAGTAGAACTGGGTTTTGAGTCAGGGAGAATGAAGACGGGTACACCTCCACGTGTGGATGGCCGTAGTTTGGACTGGTCAGTCATGGAGACGCAACCTGGTGACGAGAATCCTAGCAAATTTTCTTATACCAATACACCAGACCTCACCAATCAGATACCTTGCCATATCACCTACACCAATAAAGAAGTACACGAGACGCTGAAGGAAGGCTTTGACCGATCACCCATGTTCAATGGTCGTATCCGAGGACTTGGTCCTCGCTATTGTCCGAGCATAGAAGATAAGATAGATCGATTTGCTGACAGAGATAGACACCAATTATTTGTAGAGCCCGAGGGTAGGGATACCTGTGAGATCTATGTGAATGGGTTTTCGTCTTCCCTACCCGAAGATGTGCAGTATAAAGCCATGAAGAAGATTCCAGGCTTCGAGCAGGCAAAGATGTTCAGACCTGGTTATGCCATAGAGTATGATTTCTTTCCACCGACACAACTGGACATTAGTTTGGAAACTAAGTTGGTAAATAATCTCTTCTTTGCTGGTCAGATAAATGGTACGACCGGGTACGAAGAGGCGGCATCTCAAGGATATCTTGCTGGATTGAATGCGGTCAGAAAAATACGAGAAGAAGAACCCATCGTCATTAAGCGATCAGAAGGTTACATCGGCGTACTTATTGATGACCTAGTCAATAAGGGGACCAAAGAACCCTATCGAATGTTTACCTCTAGGGCAGAGTATCGCATCTTACTCAGACAGGATAATGCAGATATGCGATTGACGGGATTAGCTGAACAGATCGGTGTAGAGCATTTGGAGAAGAGAATGGCCCGGGTAGAAGAGAAAAAGACCGCTATCAAAGAAATAAGACAATTTGTCAAAAAGACAGGCGTCACACCAGACACAGTCAATGGATATCTCAAGCAAATCAATTCTTCTCCGCTCACGCAGCAAGTCAAGTTACAAAGTATCCTTGGTCGGCCAGGTGTGGAGATATCACCCTTATCAGATAATGTCCCAGCCCTTAAGGCCTTCCTTACTACTTATGACTCAGAGGTCATTGGCATGGCGAGTACAGACATTAAGTATGAGGGCTATATAGAAAAGGAAAAGGACATGGCGGAGAAGATGCTCAGACTAGAAGGTGTGAAGCTGGCCCAAGACATGGACTTTAATCTGATAAAAGCACTTTCCGCCGAAGCCAGAGAAAAACTCAATCACATCAAGCCGCGTACCATCGGCCAAGCGAGTCGAATTAGTGGCGTCAGTCCCTCAGATGTCAGTGTCTTGCTGGTGCATGTGGGGAGGTAATTAAAATCCAACAAGGCTTTCTGATTACGGTAATAAGAACTTTCACTTCTATGACTACCTGTTAGTATGACTATGTGATTGGCATATAACAATGGTTATATATCATACCCCCTTGCCTGACCTCATCTTTGTGTCATAATTATTTAGAACAAAAAAATAAAGATGATGGCAATCGCAAAACAAAAAACAGCAGAAATCCAATCAGTACTTGACAAATCTTATCAGTTATTACAAGAGGGTTTGGTCAAGGAAGGCTTAAGTTATGTCATGAAGGCACTTAATGAAGCCACCCAGGAGCTGGCACAACAGACTATAGACAATGAGGTCAGGGAAAAATGTCTACAACATCCAGTGGCTAAACTACTATTACAAGAACCAGTAACAAGATGGTCATTCCAAAAACCCAGAGGCTATTCTGGAGATGCCGTACTGATAGACTACATGTATCGATTAAAATCATGTGCGGTAAATGATAGTTATCTAGGTAAGGAACTAAATGGCTATTTGTCATTGACGGAGGCTATGTCTGCAGTAAGATGGAGATCGAATCATATTGCAAAAGAGATACAAAAAGTGCAATCAGAACTAGGCAGAAAGATAGATGTAATCTCTGTTGCCTCAGGACACCTTCGTGAATTGGCCTACATCAACAATGCTTCTAATACTATCAACAGATTTGTCTGTATAGATCAAGATGAACAAAGCAATCAACTTGTAAGAAACACTTACAATCAGCATGCCTTTCTTGAGGTTATTGACGAATCTATCAATCATGTATTGAAAAGAAAACTCGAGGGACAACAATTTGATTTTATTTACTCCTCAGGACTCTTCGACTATCTCAATGATAAGGTTGCTTCCAGAATGATAGAAATACTCTATACTAATCTCAGACCTGGAGGCACGATGATTATCCCCAATTTTCTAAAAGGCATTAATGAAAAAGCCTATATGGAGACCTTTATGAAGTGGAATTTAGTCTACAGGAATGAAGAAGACATGCTTCGGTTGTGCTCACCATTAGATATACCATCAGACAAACAAAGTCTATACTATGATGATATGAATCGCGTGGTGTACTTGAAGATTAGGAAGTAGGATTTAGACCGTTAATCCCTGAGAATCACCTTTACCAATTAATATCTTCCTCTAGCAAAACTTATTCAGATATTCAGACAAATTGTTTTCAACTTGCAGAAGATGAAGAGAGGTAGCTAGATAGACTATGACTATTAAAACAAGTGAAAACAATGAAACTATTGATTATAGTATTCCTCTGCTCCGGTTATAATTATTTAACACCTACGAAAATAAGATGATGGCAATCGCAAAACAAAAAACAGCAGAAATCCAAGATATCCTGAACAGGTCATACCAACTATTACAAGAAGGCCTAGTGGGCGAAGGCTTTTCCTATATTGTAAATGGTCTAAGTAGCGCAACACAAAATCTTGCTCAAGAAAAGATTGACAATGAAGTCA
Source organism: uncultured Saprospiraceae bacterium (assembly GCA_964567435.1). Lineage (GTDB taxonomy): Bacteria > Bacteroidota > Bacteroidia > Chitinophagales > Saprospiraceae > RFSX01. The sequence continues at coordinate 13,536 of CAZMMQ010000085.1, forward strand.
GAGAAGAATGTTTGCAACATCCAGTAGCCGAACTAGTGCTTCAGGAACCAGCCACAAGATGGTCATTCCAAAAGCCAAGAGGCTACTCAGGTGATGCAATTCTAATAGACTACATGTATAGAGTCAAGTCCTGTGATGTCCATGATAGTTACCTAGGAAAAGAGCTCAATGGCTATTTCAATCTCACTCCAGCAGTGAGCTCAGTAAGATGGCGTTCTAATCATATAGCACAAGAAATACAAAAGTACCAAGCCTCAAAAGACAGTAAAATATCTGTCCTATCAGTAGCGTCAGGCCATCTCAGGGAATTGGCTTACATCACAGATGCAGCGCATAAGATAGACAGATTTGTATGCATCGACCAAGATCTAGAAAGTAATAAGTTAGTCAAATCCACCTACAACCAGCATCATTTTCTAGAAGTAATAGATGATTCTATTAACTATATTCTCAAAAGAAAATTGATAGGGCAGCAATTCGATTTTATTTATTCCGCAGGATTATTTGATTATCTCAATGATAAGGTTGCTTCCAGAATGATAGAACGGCTCTATGAGGTCCTCAGCCCAGGAGGCACTATGATTATCCCAAATTTCCTAAAGGACATTAACGAGAAAGTCTATATGGAGACCTTTATGAAGTGGAATCTAATTTATCGAAATGATGATGATATGATCCAGCTATGCAGTGGGTTGGGTATCAATAAAGATCAAATAGAATTATACCATGATGATATGGGTAATGTGGTGTACCTGAGGGTTAGGAAGTAATAGCAATACGAATATCAGGATAATGTGCCGATAAAATTAGATAGTTACCGTTAATAACTAATATTTGCCACCAATATTACTTAGGCTAAATATTAGAGGCAACTGATTATTTTTAAAGTGGAACCAAGAAAACCAACTATGGAGAATTACGTCTTACCCTA
>CAZMMQ010000086.1:0-14452 GCA_964567435.1 uncultured Saprospiraceae bacterium
TTGTCCACTTCTCGGCTAGTTCTCCAGCAGGTACTTTAGCGTCTAGTTTCATGTTTATTTATTTTTTATTAGACTTAAGTAAGTCTGAGATTTCTTTAATAGTTAGCAGATTCTTGGATAAGTATCCAAATTGGAATAAGGGCATATAATAATGGAATGGTAATCGAAAAGCCAATGCCCATCAGATTGATAAGTGGGGTATATTTTTTATGCCTAAGACCTAAGGTAGTAAAGGCACTTTGAAACCCATGCAATAAATGTAGGGACAAGGCTATAAGACCTATCATATAAACAATTACTATCCAAATTTGTGAAAAAGAATATCTAACTCTACTATACAGATCTTTCATATCTACACCGTCTATTGTGGTATTAGCTATGTGCCATGACTCTGGAATCCAACCTTCGAATTTCATTCTTAACCAAAAGTCTCCCATGTGTACGCAAAGAAAGAACAGGACCAATGTGCCGAGTAGTCCCATGTTTTTAGACATCCATGAGCCATTGCTGTAAGTGGTGACTGCATACTTGGAGGCCTTCGCTTTCTTATTACTTAGCCAGATCAGTATGCCTTGAATAGCATGTAATAGTATACCTGCATATAGACCAATGGAAATAAACTTAATCAAAGGATTTGAGGTCATAAACTTTGCATAGACATTGAATTTCTCTCCCCCATCTGGAATCAGTAACTGGAGGTTGCCCAATAGGTGAATAACTAGGAAACTACAGAGAAATAAGCCTGTGAGGCTCATCACCAATTTCTTACCTATACTGGAAGTTAGAAAATCGATAATCCACTTCATACAGTTGTGTTTTTTGCTTCGTCCAAAATTAATGAATGCACAATTAAGTCAGGTTGATTCTGCTATTTATAATGAGTATAGATAATGATAATATCAGAATATTGGGGTCTTTGAGGTTATAAATCTGGCAAACCTATTGGCCCAGAGTCTATATGTCAACTCTGATGGATGGATACCATCACTGAATAAGTCGCTCTTGTTATTATTCTGCTCTATCTCATCTACAAGATCCTCTAGCTTTAAAAGCTCATGATCATAATAACTATTAGGATAATCTTGTATGAGGTCATGTAAGACTATTCCTAAATGCTCAACCCAGTTGCCCAATACATATTGCATACGGTTTGTGAAGGCAGGAAAATCTCTAATCGGGGGCATATTGGTAAAGAAAATTGGAATCTCAGGACCAAGACGTTGTCGCATTTTATTTAGTAAATCATGAATACTCTGCGCCCACTTAGACGGTCTGTTAAGCGTAAATGCATCATTTCCGCCCAATCCTATTATAATAAGGTCTGCATCAGCAGGTACTTTGTGTACCAATTTCTTATTGACCATATCTGCGGTATATCCAGTATTAGCGATCACTCTATATCTAACTGACGCTGAGGTTAAGGTGGACAAAGTACAACTAAGATGGCCGGCAAATCCATATTTGTGACTACTTACACCAACTCCCGCCATTGTGCTTTCACCAAGGATTACAACTTTTATCAATTTATCTCCTGAATGATTTATAAGACCATCTGGATTGTTAGCTTCTGGAAGCCGTTTGATGGATTGTCTTAATTTATTGCCATCCCAATAGAGCCCAGGAAGTCGAGGTAAGATGCGCATTCCAAGCATAATCCCTCTAAATCTTAAGTTCAAAATGTTTCTCTTTAGTGAAAAAGTCTATTGCGACCTTAACAACTTTCAAAAAGAATTGAAAGTTTAATTTTTCTTATCTCATTGATTATCAATACCTTAATAAAGTGTCCAAAAAAATTTAAGTCCTAACAGGCAACCCTATTAAAAGTTCTTGCATAATCTCTGCAACAAGATAATTTATTTGATTAAACAAAATGGTTAGTTATGTCGACAGTTGAATTTTATAGCAAGATAGATTTGATAACCGCCTCTCTTAACTCGTTTGCTTTTAACTTGACCAAGAGCACAGAAGATGCACAGGATCTATTTCAGGAGACAGCCTTTAGAGCATTGAATAACAAAGACAAGTTTCGTGTTGGCACCAATTTCAAGGCATGGATGTTTACAATCATGAAAAATATATTTATCAATAACTATCGTAAAAAAGTTAAGTCTAATACTATTGTTGATAGAACTGAGAATCTATTCTATCTAAACTCAGGTACCAATGTCATCTTCAATGATGCGGATAGCAATATCTTAATGGACGAACTTGGTGCGATGATAGATGAATTGGATGAAACAATTAAAACTCCATTTCTCCTGCACTTTGAAGGATATAAGTATCAGGAAATCGCAGATGAATTGGAATTACCACTGGGTACAATAAAGAGCAGAATCTTCTTTGCAAGGAAAGCACTTAAAGCAGCAATCCTCAATCACTACGGAGACTATACAACAGTACGAAATAGAATATCGGCGTAAGTTTTTTTTATATAGTTAGTTGAAATAATGTAGAAGTGAGCCACTTAATATGAGTGGCTCGCTTTTTTTATGGCTGTCGATAAGTTAAAGACCTCTATGAACTAAATCTTCAAAACAATCAAAACTTTCAATTCTTATTGAAAGATTCATATTAATTGATATTCTATAACTTACTGAATATCTGTATATTATACATAATAGGTTTGAATAAATTTCTTTCTTTGGGCAATTTTGTTGAAGGTGAATTCGTATTTTGTTGAACAATGTAGTATATTTGATTAAACAAAATACGGTTCAATGTCGACAGTAGAATTTTATAGCAAGATTGAGCAGATAACTGGGTCCTTGAATTCATTTGCTTTTAACTTGACCAAGAGCTCAGAAGATGCACAAGATCTGTTTCAAGAAACTGCTTTTAGGGCTTTGAGTAATAAAGAAAAATTTCGTCCAGGCACTAACTTCAAAGCTTGGATGTTCACTATAATGAAAAATATATTTATCAATAACTATCGTAAGAAGGTCAAGGCCAACACGATTATCGATAGTACTGAAAACCTCTTTTATCTTAACTCAGGTTCTAATGTCATATATAATGATGCGGACAGTAATATCCTGATGGATGAGCTTACTAAAATGATAGAGGATTTAGATGAAAATATAAAGAGGCCTTTTTTAATGCACTTCGAGGGATTTAAATATCAAGAAATAGCAGATGAATTGGGCTTACCATTAGGTACTGTAAAAAGTAGAATTTTCTTCGCAAGAAAAGCGCTTAAGTCCTCCATCCTCAACCATTATGGAGACTATTTGACTGTAAGAAAAAAGCTATCAGCATAAAGTATATATAGTTAGTTGAAATAAAAAAAGCGAGTCATATCTTTATGACTCGCTTTTTTTAACTATGTGCTCAATCTGAAACAATCCGATAAAATAAATTTAGGTTCTAAGAAGCTGGTGTCTTGGTATAGAAATAATGCCAGACCACTTCCATGGAGAGAGACTAAGAATCCCTATTATATATGGCTGTCTGAGGTCATACTACAGCAAACCACCGTTAGTCAAGGCACACCATATTATGAAAAATTTGTGCAAGCATATCCAACGATTGCCACACTGGCCAAAGCTAACTTAAATGATGTCCTTAAGCTATGGGAGGGGCTGGGTTATTATAGTCGAGCCAGAAATCTTCATGCTGCAGCTAATGATATTATGCATCGATTTGACGGAGAATTTCCATCAATGTATGATGATATCCTAAGTCTTAAAGGTGTCGGCCCATACAGTGCAGCTGCCATTGGTAGTTTTGCATACGGTCTCCCATATGTGGTGGTAGATGGCAATGTGTTACGGCTGATTAGTCGGTACTTTGGCATAGCTCAATCTATTGATATATCAACCACAAAAAACAAAATTAGGGACTTGGCGCAGCGCATGCAGGATGTTGCTGATCCAGCAGAATTTAACCAAGCGATTATGGAATTTGGTGCCCTCTGTTGCACCTACAAAAACCCCGACTGTGGGCATTGCCCTCTCCAATCTGAGTGTAACGCTTTCCAAAAAAATCAAGTATTACAAATACCTGTACGTACAAAAAAAGTCAAAAAAAGAAAACGTCTTTTTCATTATCACATCCTAGTCGATAGCGCCGAGCAAACACTTGTAGAGCAACGTGGACTACAAGATGTATGGCAAGGGCTGTACCAGTTTCCGATGGAGGAAGTGACCGTCGCCAATCATGCAATCAGACTGCATGATGTTCTTGACATTGGCAATCAAAAAGTAAAGTCTACCGTATATGGACCATATAAGCAGCATTTGACTCATCAGCAGATAACGGGATTCTTCCATATCCATCGGATCTCTGTTAGAATCAAGTCAAAATGGGTGAGTCATCATAGGAAAATGAGTGTCTCTGAACTAAGTCAACTTGCCTGGCCTAGGATTATTAACCAATTTCTGGAGAATGAAGGCCAAAATCTCTGAGAGTCAGGGTCTTAAAGTGTACCGTAGATTATACATAGTTTTTAATATCTTTATATAACTATAAATGAAATCTGAAGGATGATAAATAAAGTCATTATTGTAGGTAATCTTGGACAAGACCCTGAAGTTAGAACCTTGGAAAATGGCAGTAAAGTGGCCAAATTCTCTGTTGCAACAAACGAAAATTACCAAGACAAGTCGGGAGAGTGGCAGAAAATAACAGAGTGGCATAATATTGTCGCTTGGAGAGGATTAGCTGAAAGAGCTGAAAACTACCTCAAAAAAGGCGGTATGGTGTACATAGAAGGTAAGCTGTCAACTAGAAAATGGCAAGATCAAAATGGTAATGATAGATATTCTACAGATGTCGTGGCAAGGATATTGCGCTCACTAGAACGAAGAGAATCATCAGGAATGGGACAATCTAATAATTTTCCTAGCGCGGGTGATGAGTTACCTAGTAAAGTGCAAGCCCCAGCCAATAACGTATCCACAGCTGAGCCTGTAAAAAAAGCTGTGCCAGCAGATGATGACGACCTACCATTCTGACAATCACAGAAGCCACTCTTGGATAACTAAAAACTAAAAATTGGACCCAGAGCCCGCCCAACACATACTGGCATTTCTACCACTTTCTTCTTTCTTAATGACGATATGGGCAATATCGGGAACTGTACTATGTTTATTACTCTTGTTATGTTGCTCGGCGCTAATATCAGGATCAGAGGTAGCCTTCTTTTCATTGTCACCTAATGACCTTGAAAGCTTAGAGAAGGATGACAATAAATCAAATAAGAAGGTTCTAAAATTAAGGCGAAAGCCCAGACACTTATTAGCTACCATTCTGATCACTAACAACTTTGTCAATATTGGCATTGTGATACTCTCTGACTATCTGATCAGGAGCTTCCTCGGAGATGAGGTGCTCAAGCAACTCGGAGAAGCCCTTGGGCAAATTATTCCTGGCGAAGCTATGACGCTTGGGAGGATAGCCAATTTTCTAATCACAGTAGTCGGCGTAACATTCTTACTTGTACTATTTGGCGAGGTCGCTCCAAAAATATATGCGAATATCAACAATCTTTATTTTGCCAAAATGATGGCAAGACCAATGTCATTTCTTTCTGGATTCTTCAGACCAGTCAGCAGTCTGCTGGTCGGCTGGTCAGCTTGGATGGAATCGAAATTCATTGCCTCGAGGACAGGCATAGATGACACGAGTAAAGAAGAGCTGGACAAAGCCATCGAACTAACAGTAAGTGGTGGAGAAGAATCAGAGGAGGCTGACATCCTTAGAGGGATAATCAAATTTGGCAATGTGTCTGCGAAGCAGGTTATGAAAGCCAGAGTAGATGTCATCGCTGCAGAAGAGAAAGAAGGATTTAAAGCCATCATGTCCATGATAAAAGACAATGGCTTCAGCAGAATACCGATATATAGAGAAGACTTCGATGAGATCATAGGCATCCTGTACGCAAAAGATCTTTTGGGTTTTTCGCAAGAGGATAACACCTATAATTGGCAGCAGCACATACGCGAAAACGTTGTATACGTCCCTGAGTCTAAAAAGATAGATGATATCTTGAAAGAATTCCAGAAGAAAAGAATGCACATGGCCATCGTCGTGGATGAGTTTGGGGGTAGTGCCGGTATCATCACCTTAGAGGATATCGTCGAAGAAGTCATAGGAGAAATCAAAGACGAATTTGACGATGAAGAAGAAGTAGACTATGTCAAAATCAATGACCGTAATTACATCTTCGAAGGTAAAACCCTCCTCAATGACGTCGCCAGATTAATCAATGTAGACAAAGAAGCCTTCGATGCTTATAGACATGAATCAGACTCTCTAGCTGGATTACTGCTTAATCATTTTGGGAGGATACCCAAGAAAGATAAAGAGATAGTAATCGGGCAATATAAATTTAAAATTGTAGCAGTGACCAAACGAAGAATAGAACGCGTACATGTCACGTTATTATAATGCTATGAGACTTACTACCATACTGCTGATAACGCTAATCTTTTGCTCTTGTAAGGAAGAGGCATTACCACTTCCTAAGCCACGCATATATCCTAAAGTCATCTATCCTGAAAAGACATATACCTCACTGAATCTCCAGGATTGTCCTTTCTCCTTAGAGGCCCCTACCTACTTCCAATATCTTAAGGATACAGCACAAAATCAGAAAGAAAAGCTGTTCAAATGTTGGTTTGACCTTTACTGCGATGAACTGAACGGATATGTACACTTTAGTTACCTTGATTTCAAGGGTAGACCGGCCTTCGATGAGTTGGTCCAAGACGCTTTCGAGATGGTAGACAAACATAATATCAAGGCCAGCCATCGCCAAGAGCTCACCATATCTAAACCAGAAGACAACTTGTATGGATTAATCTTTGAGATAGATGGTCCGGTGGCTACCCCACTGCAATTTTACATGACGGATAGTTTGCAGCACTTTATCAGAGGGAGTTTGTACTTTAAGTCTTCTGTTAACAGAGACAGTATAGCGCCAGTCTACCAATTCCTTAGAGAAGACATCGTGCACATGATAGAAACCTTTGAGTGGGAATAAAAGAACTTCCCTTATCACTCCTTGACAAATCGATAGATTCGATTATCAAGAACCAAACGTCTGAGCCAAAGGTCTCCTGACCTCTTGGCGAATTTCTTATAATCCCTTCGTCATTATCTCTTTTACCATATATTTTCACTCCTTGACAAACCGATAGATTCGATTATCAAGATTAAGCAGGTATACACCAGAGTCTAACTCGCTAATATCGATACGCAAAGCATTGCCGCTGATGTTCGCCTCCCTCAAGAGAGTCCTGCCAGAGATATCAAGTAGGCTGTATGTATATATCAAGTGAGATGCGCTGACATGTAGCTCGTCATTGGCTGGATTGGGGTAGATAGATACAGCATTAGATGGGGAAAGATTATCTGAGACAGAAGTGAGCTGGGGACTACAATCTAAGTCAAATAACAGAGGTTCTATAGCAAAGTCTGGCAGGGGTATGTCTACCTGACCGAGGGCATCATTAGAGAAGCAGCGCAGAAAACCGCCTATGTTACTATGGCCTATATTAGCTAATCCACCATAAGGAACAATGAATGTCTGTTTTGGTCCTATTTGATTGTAAACGGTATCTAATGGAGGATAATTATTTAGTGTAAAACTCATTCCATAGAGCATATTATCATCTATAATTGATGTAAAAGTGTCTACAATAGTGATTTTGAAGGTATCTCTGTTTTCAATATTGGCCTCCGGATTGATGATTGTCCAACTGTCTCCAATGGCAGCATTAAAATTATAAAGTGTATCTATTTCACTTTCGCCATATTTAAAATAGATAAGACCATCATCGTTAAGTAGTAATAACTCTGGACCTAAGAAATTTATGGTATCTAAGGGACTAGTAACTATCCCTGTAACATTCGTTTCAAACTTATTGAATAGTAAATTATTTACCGTTGTATCAGAAACATAAGAAACTCTAGTAAAACCTGTACGACCATCTATATTATAAATCCATTCTGTATCAGGGGTGCCAAAATATATGTCCTGAGATCCCATGTGTTCTGACTCAAAATCCGAAATATTCTCCGTGGAAGTAATTTCACTATTAGAAAATCCTGAACAGGGTAAGACATTATCTGTACAAATGCCTCCTTGTTGTGTTACGACCTGGTTACTTATTATTGCTCCATTTTCTTTTACAATAGACTGTACAAAATAGGTGACACAATTATCATCCTCAGGCTCAGGCACTGTTAGTTGGTTTCCTACACCTAGTAGCATTCCAGGATGACTTAAAGTAAATAGTCCATCGTGATTCCAGTACCATTCATATTCTAGATTTCCACTAACAGAGTTATTGGCTTCTAAAAAGAGATCACAATTAGATTCACCAATGGTAATAGTAAATGAGGTGCTCATAAAATTCTCTATTGTGCCTCCATTATGCCTGATGACACTGGCATTATTCTCTATTCTTGCTGGATTATTTTCTCCTGTGGGCTCACCATTATAAGCGATATTTGGATCAGAATAATGGGGTATAACACCGTAGGTTAAATCCAGTCCTGAATAATTCTCTAAACTTTGGTCTAATACTTGTAAAAAAACTTCAGATTCTGCACTAGCATTAAGTGAAACTAAAGTAAAAGCTGTAGTAATAAATATCTTGGACAGGGAGATAATAAAATTCATGGTAGAAGTTTTTTTAATAATATTACCTCTAAATTTATTGTAATTATTATTTTGAAATAAGATTCTTATGTTAATTGTATACAAAAAAGGCTTGCATACAAAGACAATAGTAGGTCGACTGACATTTCATCAGATACTCATTATAACCAAACGTCTGAGCCAAAGGTCTCCTGACCTCGTGGCGAATTTCTTATAATCCCTTCGTCATTATCTCTTTTACCATATATTTTCACTCCTTGACAAACCGATAGATTCGATTATCAAGATTAAGCAGGTATACACCAGAGTCTAACTCGCTAATATCGATACGCAAAGCATTGCCGCTGATGTTCGCCTCCCTCAAGAGAGTCCTGCCAGAGATATCAAGTAGGCTGTATGTATATATCAAGTGAGATGCGCTGACATGTAGCTCGTCATTGGCTGGATTGGGGTAGATAGATACAGCATTAGATGGGGAAAGATTATCTGAGACAGAAGTGAGCTGGGGACTACAATCTAAGTCAAATAACAGAGGTTCTATAGCAAAGTCTGGCAGGGGTATGTCTACCTGACCGAGGGCATCATTAGAGAAGCAGCGCAGAAAACCGCCTATGTTTCCATGCCCAAGATTGACGATTGAACCATAAGGTACAATGAATGTTTTCAAAGGTCCTATCTGGTCATAAATTGTATCTAAAAATACATAGTCATTGAGCATATAACTTAGACCAAACAGCCTATTGTTATCTATCAATGATGTAAATGTGTCTACAACAGTAATTAGGAAAGTGTCACTGAGCAATATATTAGTCTCTTCACTAATAATTGTCCAGCTATCTCCTATCCCAGTATTAAAATTGTATAGCGTATCTATGCTGCTTTCTCCATATTTAAACAAGACCAACCCTTCATCAATGTGTAAGAATAAATCTGGCCCTGAATCATGGATTGTGTCTAAGGTATAACTGCTAACAAATGTCCTATTGGTTAGAAACTTATTAAATGGGATATTATTAATGACTGTATCAGATTCATAGAAAACCCTCGTAAAGCCTGTTTCTGAATCTACATTATATATCCACTCAGTATCAGGGGTGCCAAAAGATATGTCATTACCATTTTGAGCATAAATAATAAAGGAACTAAAAATGAGTGCCGATGTAATCAGTACTTTGAATAGATATTTCATTTCAGTTTTATTGAACGAAAGAGTTGTTAAAATAACAATAATTATTGTACTAATTTCCTTTGAGTTGGAGCTTTTACATTAGCACTCCTTCCACTGCAGTAACTGGCGCCGGTATTTCTTCAGGCGGCTTGCCTAACATTTCTAGCAAATCTATTTCTATCACTCTGCTCAAGGCCAGCATTGGAATATCGTTACCTAAGCCCTCAAACGGATTCTCAGAGTAGTCACCTACTAATTCCATCATAATAAATACCCATCCAACAATAACCGAAAACGGAATGGATAACCAAGCCATAGATTCTCCTATCTGGTGAAATTCTGTCAGCATACCAAATGGTAACAGAAATAGAAATATCCCAACGAAAATCTGACTGAAGTTACCATACTGTCTTGGAAGCGGAAATTTCTTTATTCGTTCTGCTTTTCCTTGGTGAATGTAAAAGTCATTAAGCACCTTTTGTAACTCCATATGTCTGAAGTCCTCAATGATGTCTTTCTCCCTTAATTGCTGCAGGTTTATAGATTGCTGATCTATGATCTGGGTCGCTGTATTCTTGTAATTAATCAATCGCTCATACTCATCATCTTGGAGATACTGTTTTAAGGTCGCTTCTGCATCGTGGTCATTGATTAATCCGACGCCAAATCGCTCCATTTGTTTTTCGGTATATTTTCTACCTCTTTTGCCACCTTGGCTGATGTGCTCCCAGCTTGTAGGGATTAGTAACTGACTTCTCAAACAATATAACCATGCGATGTGCCGATATATAAGTTTCTGTTTGTGATTGTCTAATTCTTCTTTAGAATAATCGGAAGTTGTAAACTGATTTGAAATATAAGCCTTCACGATACTTCCCCAGGCTCTACTACTATTGACAATAGCCCCCCATATTTTTCTTGCTTCCCACAATCTATCATAAGCTTGGTTGTTTTTAAAACCAACATAGAAAGCAACCGCTGTACCTATTACAGAAATTGGCAACCAAGGTACTTTCACCCAGTTATCATGGAAAAAAGCATGCGATGCAAAAACAATACATGACCAGATGAGCATTACCATAGTAGGCCAACCACTGAATCTTAATATATTGATTAGCTTGAATTTCTTCTGAACGTACATATTTGGAGCTTTTTGACAAATATAATATTTAGCTTTTTTCATCAATCTACCTTACCCACCAAATAAGGCTATCTTTATAAAATCAGAAATCACATTTGTTACATATTATCCATCATTTGTTTACTTGGTACCATAAAATCACAAGCCCAGCTTTACGTAGGTATCAAAGGGGGATATTCTATTCCATTTGCCAGCTCCCAAACCCTCAAGCTGGATGATGCTAATGATTTCTTTATCTACCGACTAGGTTTTCAAAACCAAACGGTATCCCCTGTAGTATCTATCCTTGGTTACTATAGAAAAGAATTGATATACTTCCAGTCGGAATTACAATACAAAACCACTAGGACCAGATTTGTCACAGAAAACTTCATAGACCTGGATAATATTATGATGGACACTAGAACGAGAGTGACTAGACACCTTGATGTGCCATTTATCGCAGGACTAAGATTGGACAGATTTAAGTTGGGAGTAGGACCCACTTTTTCCTTTATTCTTAATGATGAGAATATCTTTGAAGATGTGACTTTTTTCGAAGAGCGAAGAGGGAATTTTGAAATGGGCTTTGGTTTTCACTTTGGGGTAATTATATATCGTCTGCACATAGATTTGTCCTATCAAGTCAGATTTAACCAATTAGCTGATTATGTGACCTGGCGCAATTCACCTCTAGAGCTAGATCAACAGATACAGTATCTTGACTTGGGTATGGCACTCATGTTTTGATGACCTGTATATATCATTTCATACTTAAAAGTTCTTTACGTAATAATAGGAGCCCTTCTATATAATTAGGAATGGAATGTAAAATCCCCTTACCTTTGTAGGGTATATGAAGAAAAAATTACCTCTAGAATTAGAGGCTCTGCTCAATTACTTCCCCCTTATAGACCCGCCAATTACACTTTCTGAAGAGGTTACTCATAAGTTTAGCGCTAAAAATAAGCCATTATCAGAAAAACTGATTGCAGAAGTATTTTCAAGGTGGGATAAGTTGGATGAATATACAGAGCTAGTGCCTTGCCTACAGCTGCCAGTAGACGGTCCATTTTATGCCATCATTTACTGGAAGGGCGCACTGATGAGTTATGAATATATTCTTGCTACGCTAGATGAGCAAGGAATCCTTATTAACAAAAAAGTGATTGCCGGTACCATCAGTAATGGTATGTCTGTCAAAACGTCTGTAGCCACTATAGATGAAGATGGCTGTATATATTCCATGGTCGGTGAAAATCAACAGGACGATAGTTCTTACGACCCAAGTGCCAGCCATGGCTACAAATTTGAAATACTCCCGGATGGTAATATATCTGCAGATGCAGAGTCACATCCGACTTAAACATTACAATGTCAAAACAAAGAAAGAAAAAGAAAATCAAGTCTGGAAATGTAAAAGAAGCCGTATTAAAGAGCTTTCTTAAGAATCCTAAAAAACGTCTGAATGCAGGCACACTACACAAAAAAATGAAAGTCAATGGTAATCGAGACTCGATTACAGCAGCCCTGTTCAGCTTACGTGACGAAGATGTCCTAAGACAGGTTAGTGATAATAAGTTTGTACTTAACCGAAAGCATCCCCTAGCCAAATCATCCAAGAAAAGCAAAACCACTATTGGTGGTAAACAAGTCTTTAACGGTAAAGTGGATATGATTAGAAGTGGTGCCGCTTACATACTTATAGATAACTTAGAACAAGATGTCTATGTACCCCCTCATCAGATGATGGGTGCACTAGATGGTGATGAGGTAGAAATATCCGTTAATTTCTCCAAAAGAAAACCTGCTGGAAAAGTACTCAAGATTCTGAAACGACATACCACTCAGATAATGGGATTCGTCAAAGCACAAAAGAAAAAATACAGTCAGATAATACCTGCATCCAGAAAATTCTTAGCCACAGTCAAAGTAGGTAAAGATGATTATAATGGTGCCAAAGACGGAGATCGCGTACTTGTAGATATAACACATTGGCCAGACGCGGCTGACCAACCTTTGTGGGGAAAAGTCGTCAAAGTATTTAAAGGACTTGATGACCATAATTGGACCATGGAAAGTATCCTGGTAGAAAATGGATTTAACTCTGACCACACGCCAGCATCTATGAAGGAAGCTGCAGCATTTAATGAGAAAATCAGTAAAGCAGAAATTGCCAAAAGAAGAGATTTTCGAGATATCCTAACCTTTACCATAGACCCTGATACGGCTAAGGACTTCGATGATGCCATATCCTATCGAGTACTTGACAACGGACACAGGGAAATAGGCGTCCATATAGCTGATGTCACCCACTTTCTCAAACCTGGCACAGCGCTTGACAAGGAAGCCTATGAGAGATCGACTTCTGTATATCTCGTAGACAGGGCTATATCAATGCTGCCAGAAAGACTATCCAATAATCTATGTAGTCTGATGCCAGATGTAGACAGACTCGTATTCTCTGCTGTATTTACCTTTGATAAAAAGCATAAGATTGTAGATGAGTGGTTTGGTAAAGCGATTATACATTCGGACAAGAGATTTACCTATGATGAAGGTCAAGCATCATTGGATAATAAGAAAGGATTATATCACAAAGAACTCACCGTCATCAACAAAATAGCCCATAGCCTAAGAAAGAAGAAATTCAAGAATGGTGCTATCAATTTTGACAGTACAGAGGTCAAATTCCAACTGGACAAAAAGAACAAACCTATAGGTGTATACGTCAAGCAGCGCAAAGATGTACACATGCTCATAGAAGACTTCATGCTCTTAGCTAACCGACGTGTGGCAGAATTTATACACCGCAGAGGAGAAGAGAAAGAAATACCTTTTGTATATAGAATCCATGACCACCCTGATCTGGATAGAGTCGCTGAGGTGGGTGCATTCATGGAGTTATTTGGTATAGAGATGAAGCTGTCTACCCCTGAGGAAGTGTCTGCCTCATACAATCAGCTGGCAGAAAAAGCTAAAACAGACGACACCTATAAGTTGCTCATGGGGCTGGCCATAAGGACCATGTCTAAAGCGGTATACTCTTCTAACAACATAGGCCATTATGGTTTACGATTTGAGCATTATTCTCACTTTACATCTCCGATAAGAAGATACTCAGATGTACTGACACATAGAATCTTAGAAAAAAATCTAAGTGATGACATCTGGCGCACAGACAAAAACAAACTAGAAGCCAAGTGCCTTCATATCTCCAGTCAGGAGCGCAAAGCCATGGATGCAGAACGGGATTCTATCAAGTATAAGCAGGTAGAATATATATCTGATCATATAGGTGAGGAATTCGAAGGCATCATATCAGGTATGATAGAGCGCGGTGTCTTCGTAGAGTTATCCGAAAGTAAGGCTGAGGGGATGATCCCGTTTGCCAGCTTCAAAGAAAACTACGCCTTATCAGATAATCGATTTATCGCTTATAGCCGTAACAAAAAGAAGTCACTCAAGATGGGTGATAAGATACGCGTGCGGGTAACGGAGACTAATTTGGAGGCGCGGCAGATAGAGTTGGCGTTGGTGTAGGGGGCTTCTACTCCCA
>CAZMMQ010000087.1:0-13426 GCA_964567435.1 uncultured Saprospiraceae bacterium
GCCTTCCAAGCAACTCTCTACCCATCAATGAAAATCGTGTAGCCTAAATGGTCTATTCAATCTATACATCTAGAAGCTAACTAATCATACTTGCCCTCCCCAATATAGGTTAGGATTTTGATAGCCACATCCCGACCACCAACCATTCCACCCCATCGGCGACATATCTGGACAAGGTGTCAAAACCATATTTGGCATGTGCTTTTTGAGAACGCAAATTATCTGCGGCAATCTCTGTGGCTATGTAGTCATACTTAACAGAGAGTCGCTGACACAAATCATCATACATCTTAGCAAATAATCCTTGGCCTCGATACCCTTTTGCTATACACACCTGTCCCATGACAAAATAATTGACCTCAGACAAAGGCCTACCGTTAACGATACAGGCGTCGATCTGCTCAAACATGGGAACCAATACTGGAATTGCATTACGCAAACTTGTCTCCATCGTCATTGCATACCCTGCAAGCGTTTCTTCATCTCTTGCTATCGTATGAGGAAAGGGTTCATTCATTGCCGTCAGCACCTCTAAGGTATGAGGCACAGTGATAAAACCCTCTCTCATAGCTTCATCTTGAGAGAGGGCATTCTTTAGATTTTGTTTTTGCAGCTTAAGTATATCGTGTAAGTCAGCATCCTTTGTGGATTGAGTTATACGCATAAGAGTAGGTGATTTTATCAGGATACAATTTCTATAGAGATAATATCATCTCCCATTCGGATATCATTCACAACGTCCTGGTCCGCATCGCTATTTACTTTTCCGAAAACTGTATGCTTACCGTCCAGCCATGCTGTCTCTACATGTGTGATAAAAAACTGACTGCCATTCGTGCCAGGACCTGCATTGGCCATAGAAAGAACGCCTGGCGTATCGTGTCTCAATTCAGGATGAAACTCATCTCCAAACTTGTAACCAGGACCGCCTGTGCCTGTGCCCATAGGACAGCCTCCTTGAACCATAAAGTCAGGTATGACTCTGTGAAAGGTTAGACCATCGTAATAACCTGCCTTGGCCAATTCTAAAAAATTGTAGACGGTCTTTGGTGTCTTCGTCCCAAAGAGGGTCACATTAATATCTCCCTTTCGTGTATGGATAATAATTTTAGTGTCGCTCTCAAATGAGGCATCGGCCATTCCCATATTGATGAGTGCCGGATCTATCTTGTCTAGTGCTGACATGCTATATTTTTTATATTATTTACTTATTATACTTATGGAAGGCAAGTTACATAACTTACTCAGTTCAGTCGCTATCCTGCGTTTTGATAAGCTTCTTTTAACCAGCCAAGTAATTCTTTATTCACTTCTTTAGGATCGGATATCCTAACCCTATGACTTACCATACTATTAAAACTACCTGAACTCTCTAATCTATCGGTATCTTCTTTTCCTTTTAAATTGATGCCTACATCTACTCTTGTCTTGGTAGAGGGTTGTATGATAGCAAATTGCTTCTTACGGCGCATAGAAACGTAAGCCTTTTTAGGCGCCACTTCTACATCAGATCCAAATTTACTAAGTGCAGCTATCAGCTTATCATAGATTGGTTTGAGTTGAGATTTTTTCTCATATTGTGCATCTACCAGTACTTCGTCCGAAGTCTCATTCTTATCTAATCCTGGCACTTTCCCCTCTTTAGCTGTATGTACTATGAGATTAGCATAACCATGCGTGAGGCTATATTTCTCTTTGAGATACTTAATTTTAGCCATATGCTTCTCCTCACCACTCTTATTCACAATATCTACCCAATCTGACAGTTTCTTTCCTGTCTTTTCCTCTAGGTTACTTATCATTTTCTCGACCATAGTTCTGTTTTACTGTGATTTTAACAAGTAGCGGAAAGTTAGTAAAAACGACCAAACCATGAGTAATAGGCATTCATTTTATAAAAATGTATAAATAGGTAGGAAAAAATAATCAATGTTTGAACATTAATGTTGCAACATGGTTAGTAATGATAAATGAAATTGGAGGAAGCCATACAGCAAAAAACACCATTTAGATCTCAGAGAGAGAAGGCGATAGTCAATCTTATATATACACAGAACTGGGTCGTAGGTAAGATGAAGGACCATTTTGCCATGTTTGAGATTACGCCAAAGCAATATAATATCCTCAGAATACTCAAAGGGGCTCACGGTCCGGTAAGCATAGCATACATAAGAGCTCGGCTACTAGATAGATTATCCGATGTATCTAGAATAATAGACAGATTACAAAGCAGGGGCTTAGTAGACAAGAAGCCGTCTGATATAGATAGACGATTGATCGATGTAAAACTAAGCAGTGCTGGCAATGTACTTGTCAAAAAAATAAGCAATGCTCAAAATGGCGTTAGAGACATTATGTCTCGACTTACAGATGAAGATATCCATACTTTGAATGCTTTACTTGAGAAGATAAGACAATAATTAATTTAATTAAACACACATAAATTTTTACAAAAATGACAAGAATAATTACCGTAATTCTAGCCTTAGTTGCTGTGACCTTAAGTGCTTATACTACCCCACAACATGGAGGAGAAGTTGACTTACAGGCAAGTACGGTGGAGTGGGAAGGAAAGAAAGTAATCGGTAAGCATAATGGTACAGTAGCAATTAAGTCCGCTGACCTCCACTTCAAAAATCACAAATTATCAGGTGGCAAAATAGTAATGGATATGACATCTATTACCTGCACAGACTTGCCAACAGAACCTAGACAAAAATTAATTGGCCACCTTAACAGCGGTGATTTTTTCGAAACAGCAGCACACCCTACTGCTACACTCGATATTACGAAGGCTATAGCAGGTGAAGGCAATAACTATACTATCCAAGGGGATCTCAAGATAAAAGGTATTACTAAACCGATAACATTTGACGCAATAGTATCTGCAAAGAGTGCTACAGCTGTCATCATGATAGATCGTACTATGTATGATATCAAGTACGGTTCGGGTTCTTTTTTCGACAATCTCGGAGATAAAGCTATAGATAACGAATTCAAGTTGACGGTCAACTTAGTTATGAAATAATACAAA
Organism: uncultured Saprospiraceae bacterium; assembly: GCA_964567435.1. Taxonomy (GTDB): domain Bacteria; phylum Bacteroidota; class Bacteroidia; order Chitinophagales; family Saprospiraceae; genus RFSX01. The sequence continues at coordinate 3,035 of CAZMMQ010000087.1, forward strand.
TCATTCATCAAATACTATTAAAATGAAAAATTTACTTTTATTCACATCTGTACTAGCCCTTGGTTTATTACTATCATGTGAAAATGCACCTAAGGGTGAAAAAGCTGCAACAGCAGCGGCTAAGGCCGTGCCTACAAAAGCTGCTTCAAAGTCATATAATGTTAATGCTGGCAGTATGGTTAGTTGGTCTGGTTCTAAAATAGCTGGAACTCATACTGGTACTCTAAGTGTGACTAGTGGGAATGTAGATGTAGCTGGTGGAAAAGTTACTGGAGGCAAATTCATGATTGACATGAATAGTCTGAATGTAACTGACCTTGAAGCGGGAAAAGGAAAAGAGAAATTAGAAGGTCATCTTAAGTCAGAGGACTTCTTCAATGTAGGAGCTAATCCAACTGCTACTTTTGAAATTACTTCTGTAACTGCAGGTAACGTAACTGGCAACCTGACTATGATGGGTGTAACTAAATCAGTCACATTCCCTGCTAGTATTAATGTCGGTGATCAAGGCGTATCTGTCACAACACCAGACTTCACAATTAACAGAACTGACTTTGGTTTGAAATATGGTTCTGCTTCTTTCTTCAGCGACCTGAAAGACAAAGCAATAAATGATAACATAGGACTTTCTATAAAATTGAAAGCATCCTAAATTGGGCAATAGTTAAGTCAATATAAAAAGAGGCTCTTTCAATTTAATGAAGGAGCCTCTTGTTTTTTCATTCCCGGTGTGATTCTAAATTTTTGTGAAGGTTGTCTTATATCCCTTATCGTTACTGTCAATAGCATTGATAATATAAAAACCTGCATCCAAAAGACTGACATCAATCTCATTACCTGGTTTAGTAATTCGCATTTGCTTTTTGCCTTGTGCATCTATTATCTCTACAATACTAAATTGACTGTCACTGTCAATATGGATATGGTTAGATGCAGGATTGGGGTACACTGTAAACTCAGTTATGTTTGATACATCTTCCGTACTTGTCGTTTCAGAAATCATTAAATTGTCCAACATCACTATATCAAAATCCAGAAAATTGGGGTCTGAGGTAATAACGCCAGATTGTGTAACGTATCTCAATTCTACTGTGCCCATATAATCACTTGGCAAACTCACAATATGATTTTCTGATACTCCTTCAGGTTGTCCTTGAATAATTTCAGAATAAATAACTTCTCCATTGTCGTTATTCAACAACACTTGTAATGACGAGGAAGCATCAGATATAAAGTCGCTATCATCATTTCTATACTGTACTAAGTCAAATGAAAGTGCTGGAGAATTAACCCCTGTGGCATCTACGCAAGATCTCATGACGGCAGATACAAGGCTAGAAAAGGTCGGTTCGCTTTCAAAATTTCGTTCCGATTCTAAACATAATGGCCCGTCAACTTCTTCAGAATTCCCTGTAGTAAAGAAAACTTGATCATTGCCAAAATCTAATAAAAAATCTCTTGAACTCGTATTAAGCTGTAGGCCTCTTTCTACATCAGTCAACTGATTAAATTCATTTAAATATCCTACACCAATAGGTTCTAAATACGGAATTTCATCAAAGACTGAATTATTCTCCATGTTTGGATCTTTATCATATAATATCCTTGCCTGATATTCAATTGTCTCTTGTAATTCTAGATTAATAGAGGCTTCAAAAGTTCGGGTTTGTCTTGACAATAATGGCTGCTCCAACACAATCCTTTCGGAGTATATGATATCGCCATTTACATCATCCAAGATTAAATCAAAACTTGTCCCACTTTCTAAGACTTGGCAACTATTATTTCTAACTCTAAATGATGCATCAATATTCTCAGAGAAACATGCATTGTGCTCAATGTCGAATGACAAATCCAAATCGTCTTTCTCAGATTCTATCACAATAAAAATCGCAGTGTCTTCAACTCTTCCTGCATTATTAGGAATATCTCTTAACTCGACATTCACAAATATGAACCCATCGTCCAAAACAATCAATGAGTCAATCGTTACCTCAAAAGATTCACCTGGCAATATATCTTCACTGAGAGGTATATTCATAATTTCTGTTAAGCTTCTAACAATTGAAATATTTCCACCTTGATTCCCAATAAAAGGTATGTCACCATCATTTGTTACTGTAATAAAAAGGGGTGCATAACCTTCAGTACCACAGATCACTTCAAAGCCATCCGTAAGAATAGACAATCTCAGCTCGTCTTCGTTTGGTGCTGTTGGTAAGCCAACCGCAGCCCATGCTTGTTGGATATCCTCAATAACAGCCATATCTCCGTCAAAAAATTCTTCAGCTGCTTGAAGTGAGGTTGTATAGTAATCACTATAACTTGACGATTCCGTTAGGTAATGTCTATTAACAAAAAAGATAAATTTTGCAGCTTCTTCTTTTCCTATACCATTGACGTCGTAAGGTACTTCCCCGTTAGCGATACCATTCCCACCATCAGATAATAATACATAGAATAAATTTCCAATTGCACTATTGATATGCACATCAGCTCCATCTTGCCAAAAATCTCCTCTATAATACGCTGGGTCTTCTACAGAATTTGGGTCATCCATCACTCTGAATTGCGGAAGATCATCTAATAACTGAAAAGAATGTCCTAACTCCCATGAGAAATTTTCGCGATCACCTATCCACTCCATATATTGACCCAATACATCTGCCATACTCTCATTAATAGCACCCGATTCATCAGCATAAATTAGCTGCGAAGTGCCATCTATAATTCCGTGCATAAACTCATGTGCCAATACTTCATGGGTTGTCAGCGGACCATGATTACAGTCTCCATTACCAAAATGTGCAAACCGTCCATCCCAGAAAGCATTGATAAAATCTTGACCACCATTGGCATGTACAATTACATGAAATGATTCATTATTATTATCTAAACCCGTCCAATTAAATTCTTCTATCAGTTCATCATATAACTCAGCCGTAAGGTATAAGGCATCTACCGCTACTTCGTTTTGGTCTTCGTTTGTCAAATCAAAAAAGCTAGATTCGCTTGTGAAATTTTCCAAAGACTCATCGGTAATATTGATACCATTCTCTCCTCTTGTTGGATCGTGTAATTCAAATCTGCCTGGACTGATGGAATCCACCGTTATCTCTTGCTCTCCATAATACTTGGTGACGCCTCTTCCAGGCACACCAGTTCCATGATGTCTTGTGATTCGCTTAATCACATAACCAGTATGCGCATCTATGAGATAGACATTAGCATCCAAAGGTTGTATACTATGTAATTCAATTTCATACGCCAATCTGTAATCACCTGTAAATGAAGTGACAGACTTATCTAATATCACCAACTCAGGAACAGGTTTTTTGATTGGGTTTCTACTGCCAACTTCCCACGAGTACAGTTTTGCCTGCATATGATTCATAGCATATTTTAAAGCCTCATATGGAGACAATGTCGGTGTAGTTTCTATTTCTATCTTCGGCAAGACCTTACCGTTAGTATAGAGAACAATTCCATTCTTCTCATGGATAGTATAACTTGCTCCATATATCTTAATCCCTTGATGATACTGCTTATATCTGAAATGCTTGTATCCATTCTTACCTTCATCTTCAGAAGTCATAATAAAGTTATCTTGGGCATTCAGGCCCATCTGACTCTTATAATCATCAAAGAAAGTGGCCGCAGATCCTTGATAGTCTACAGGTACAAAATGCGCAAATTCGGAATTGAGAGAGAGCTTGGAAGTTGTTATTTGTTGTGCAATGAGATTAGAACTCATTAGCAACAATAATATAGTTGTTCTTATCATAGGTCCATTTATAAAAGTCATTAATTATTCTAAAAATGATAAAAAATAATTACTTCGGATGCATACTGCATCCTCCATTTTCATAATTTGTCTTGAAATACAATTTGAGAACCAACAAATTGAACAAAATAACCAGTGTAATAAGTGGCCTTACTTTACTCTATCTTAATGAATATGGATTGATGATCATGATTATCATTATCCTGAGCACTCAAAATATAAAATCCTGAATCTAGTCCGCTAATATCAATCTGAGCAGTTGCCTTAGTTTGTTGTAGGAGTGCAATACCTTGGGTGTTACTGATGACAACGTTCTTGAATTTGCTACTTTTCTGTATGTTGATCACATCATTTGTGGGATTAGGAAAAATAGATAACTGCTTTGGATCTAGCTGATCATGGGTGCTCAGAGTATTGAGCAAAGACAAATTATCCATCATGAGGACATCAAAATCTAACATATCAAAAGTTGGAGACGTATTACCAGATTGAGTTATAAATCTAAATTCTACCTCACCTTTAAATGCTGGCAAATTATACTGATGCCTAACGCATTTACCATCTGGTTGACCCATAATTATGTCTGAAAGAAATACTTCATCATTTTCCTTTAAAATTAATTGCATTCCCGCTGTCTTATTAGAAGCGAATTCGTGATTATCTTTTCTAAATTGAATCAGATCAAATGAAAGTACAGATTCTTCTGCTTCAATACATCCATTTATAACGGCTGTCAATACTCATCAGCGATATAGTTAGAAAACTTGTCATAATAGGTGTATGATTTTTCATTGACTCTTTGAGCATTGAGCGAATGACATATCAATGAACAGTAGAAATATGGGTCTGAGCACCATCATTAATCAGAAGTAAGTAGGTTTTATTCTGCGCTAAAAATGAATAAAAAGAAATTGCGCATTTGAAGAATATAAATGCCGTTTGGTGACATTTCGACAGAATATTATTCTAACTAATCGATTTATACAATGTAATTATATTTACATTCTAGCAATATTCCCTATCCAATTTCAATAACCATAGGACTATGGTCTGATAAATTCTGTTCGCGCCATTCATGGATGTAATAGCAATCTTTGACGACTGGAATGAGGTCTTGAGACACATAACTATGGTCATATCTGTAGCCATTTCCTTGATGACTATACCAGGAATATTCTTTGAGATCGCCTTTTATGTGCCTAAAAGCGTCTAAATAACCATGAGATTCAAGGGCTTTCAATTTGTCCTCATACCAAAATGAATTGCCTTTTTGATCTATACCGTTCTTACCTGTATTCATATCCCCAGCCATAATAGAAGGTGTCGATTGTTGTGCCTTTTCGATCAGAAAATCAAAGAGGATATGCTTTTTCTTGTGAGGTAAGTACATACCATATACATCAAAAGCATCAAATGACATAGCCAACAGATTATGTCCATAGGTAGGATCAGAATCTGGAAAGAGTTTTATATCACCAGGTAAGGTAGAGAAGATAGCTGCACTATTATCATCTGGCTTAGCTGCTGTGACAGCTTGGTATCGGTAGCCTCCTTCTGCAAGCTTGGATCGAATGGACAATCCAGAGTGATTATTTCTGAATTCTGATAGGACAATAATCTGCGGCTTAAGGGTGAGCAGGTTAGAAGTAATCTTTACCAATCTACTGCCACCTCCTTGTCGAATGTTCCAGGATAATACTTTTATCATAATAAGACTATAGATCATCAAAGTATGGATTTCTTAACGCCTTCCATCATTTGATTTGTGAAAATTGTAATGGGGATTATTGACACATCAAATTGATGTCTTCAGCACTATGATATCCCGACTCATCTTAAGTAAAAAATAGTCCTATCAGAATTGTGCTTTATTTGGATGAGAATGTAACCCTGAAGTAAAAGATACTGTAAGCAGTATGACACCAAATTTTGAAAAGAATGCATCTAAGTACAAGGAGATGAAAGGTTATAAATACTTATAACTCTACGTTGGACGAAGAAAAAATAAATCTTGTCGATTACGTTCTCTATCCTTAAGTGGATATCAGGATATTGCTTTTCCATTGATAAGTGATAGGAGACCTATCAATGTAAATATGATTGAATTGTAAGTCAATATATTTTATAGTATTAGTTGGTTAATCAGAAGCTTACTGAGCGGTTGGCTTCCAGATGAAATTGATCGGAAATCCTAATTTAATACTGATCAATATCTGATTTGATGAGATGGTCGTATAGCGCGGCCATCTTTTTTATTGTCCAATCTAACTACGTTTAAAAGATACAATTCACCACATCTTCAACCGCATTCTCAAATGGATGTTGTATAATAAGTGGCAGCTCAAAATCTACTTGTCTGACTATCCTATCTACTTCTGTCAGTCTCCCACTTTCAAAAGTAAATCCTACAATATTAGATCGGTCCTGATTGGGCACATAAATGACTCTACCAGTCGGGCTATCTGTCAATGCTGATAAACACAAATTTATCTCACCTATCGCATGATTGCTATACTCGGAAGCTTCTGCTAATGGTTCGATATCACCCATAGACATCTTGGCTACTTTCAAAGTACCACCAATATGCGGGGTTTCTATCCAGGACAATTCTATAATGCCATCATTATCCAGATCATTAATAGAAACAATATTGAGCCACCGATTTCGTAATCCAATTTCTTTTACTTGCGCATATTCCACTAGGGCATTATTCTCTATTTTATATATGATTATTCCTGCGCCCAAATCGACATGGGTTCTAATCGTAATAACCTCTGGGATATCGTCGCCATCCACATCATAGAGTCTGGGCCTGACATCTTCATACACATAAGTTTGATCCAATATAACATCAATTATTTGGCCATTAGCTGCCACCACAAGAGCGCCCGCCTCTATTCTATCACCTAGAATGCCATGTGCATATCTGTCTGTTGGAAGGGCATATTGTGCCCAAACGGAGGAGTCTGGATTGATGGTTATGGCCTCTTCGGGCATTTGAATGTAATTATTACTAAAGATGTCCAGGATTGTCTCCGAAGCCAATGGTCTATCATCAGATGGAAAATCAATGACGATGTCTTCTGGATCTGTACATCCATTGAATAGAAAACCAAACAAGGATATACAGCATATCCAATAAGGAAATAAACAATTAGACTTGATATTCATTTCTACCCTTCGCATAATTTGGGCTAAATTAAATATAAAGGATTACCTATGCTCCTTTCTTCTTGGCGTCTTCTATGCTCTTCTTAAGGGCAGACATGATATCGACTACTGGTGTATCATCATGCTCTTCAGCGATAGTAACAATTTTCTTACCTGCTACTTTAGACTCCACCAATTCAAGCAACGCTTCTCTATAGCGATCCTGAAAATTGATTTCTTTGAATGGCTTAGAAAGCGATGTCACCAAGGTCTGAGCCAAGTCGAGTTGTGCTTGGTCCACTTCCGTTTCTAATAGATTAGGGACATCCTCTATATTTCTGAGTTCATATGGATATCTCAGTTTATACATGATGAGACCGCCCTTGTGTTCTTTCAGGAGTACCACATCTTCCTTATCTCTAAGAATGATACGACCGACACCAGCCTTACCAGAATCACGCAGTGTCTTAGTAAATAGATTGAAAGTTTTTGTCGCTACCTCACCACCTGGTCCTATGAAATAGAAGGTTTCAAATCTTGTAGGATGGACTTCATTCAAGTCTACAAAAGCCTCTATATCTATGGCCTTAGAACTTTTGAGCTTAATCGCACCAAAGTCTTCTTTCTCAAAAACCACATACTTGTCTGGCTCATATTCATACCCTTTGACGATATCTGCAAACGGGACAACTTCATCACAGCTCTTACAAATTTTAGAGTAACCTATCGAGCCATTATCCTCCTTGTGTAGTTGTTTGAACTTGATGGTCTTCCTGGATTCTAATGCACTATAAACATTGATAGGAATAGTGACTAGTGAAAATCTGATATGGCCTTTCCATGTGGTTCTCATCTCTATTTAGATTTGTACTATCGTACGAGAATCAAATATCAATCCAATCTTTAATATGTTGATAGAGACTAAAACTTAGCAGGGCTGATTTCCTACTTAACTCTAGGGATGAATATAAAACACGGGAATGGATTAGGAGTGATGTATGTCTATCAATTGCGAATAGAATCCTACCCTCTTTCCTTTTTCTGCAACCCTTGCAAAAAGTTTCTTAGAAACTGATCCTTGCAAGGCCGATATTGCTTTTGTGACGGTTTCCGAAAGAATGCACTCAATTCGTGCTCACTAATATATAGATCGACCAGCTCATAAAGCTTCAAAATATCATGATCCTTTAGACTCAAAGCGATCCGTAGTTTTCTAAAAATCAAATTATTATTGAGCCGTCGCTCAGCTATCATTTCTACACCTTCTCGCTTACCTCTCTTGTCTACGATCATTCCATTAAGAAAACTAGCTAGAGCCACATCCATCAACTTTACTTGCTTGTCCTCATCTTCTTCCTTTCGCAGCCAGTCACTGACTTCTTCTCTCTTGACAGTCATCCCACCCAGGCCAAACAACTTGATCATCTTATCATCATTATAATCGAAAGTATAACGAAGGCGTCTGAGTATATCATTATTAGTCATAGTAGGTCAAAATTAGAATTCTTATTGTCGATAATGGAATCTTGCATGTGTTAGTTAACGTCACTCTATACCTCTCCTACTAAGCCCTTAAATACTGGCTCCCGATAAACCCCACTAGAAGCCAATGAAGCAAACTCAATATGACATTGCAAAATGGGATTCATCCAAACCGACACATGGTCATCATCCGTCTTTTCTGCAAAAGCCTTTCGGTCCACAAGATGCGGTTGGAATTGCGCCAGTAACGATTTGAGCATCGCCTCGTCAAATCCCGTCCCAACCTTACCCATATATTTCATATCTCCTGAAGCTTCTTCTTTAAGCAAATGAAGGGCACCGAATAACCTTGTCCTGTCTCCTTCTCCAGCCGTATAGCCAGCGATGTAGCAAACCTCTTGAGAGCGATGCTTAATCTTTAGCCAGTAATCAGTTCTCTGTCCGATGGCATAGGTGGCATACTTGTCCTTGGCCATGATTCCTTCCAGTCCCATTTGTTTAGTAGCCTCAAATAATCCTTTCCCATCAGTTATAGCTTCGCTTAGCCTATAAGCTTCCTGCTTCTTAAGCGCCGCTTTTATCCAAGCCTGTCTTCTATGCAGCGGCTCCCTGGTTATAACTCGGCCATCATAACTCAGACAATCGTAGAGGTAACAGACTACAGGATATTTCTTCATTACATTCTGTATGGCTGCCTCTCCTTGGGTATGCATTCTGGATATTACATTGCTAAACAGCGGTCTTCCTTCCTCATCCAGACAGACAATCTCTCCATCAAAAACACCAGACTCTATGCCGAAAAAACTGGCATCTTGTAGCTCGGGAAACTGCTTCGTTATCTCCCTTCCACTTCGACTGTATATCTTGATCTCATCATCTAACAAGTGTATAATGCCTCTTATGCCATCCCACTTAACTTCATATACATACTTATCATTTGACGGTAGATGTTTAGTTACACCAGCCAACATTGGACTGACAGGTAGATTTATAGGGTTAGGTCTATGATTTTCCTTCAACTCAAGAATCCACTGAGAGTCCTTGGTCCGATACATTTTGTATGTTCTGTTAAATCCCTCGGCGTCCAGTTTGAACATGATTTTTTTCTCTGTCTCTTCTATCCAGATAAAAGTTCCTTTGACCCACACCCACATATTACCAGCCCCATACTGCCCTTTGGGAATCACACCTTCAAAGGTCAGATACTGCATAGGGTGAGGCTCTGTCTGTATCGCCATCCTTTTGATCCCTTTTCTATGAGGAAATCCCTTGGGTATAGCCCAACTAAGCAGCACCCCATCCTTTTCCAGCCTTAAGTCATAATGAAGATTAGACGCATCATGTAGTTGGATACAAAATTGCTGACCACTACTTCTCACAGGGCTAATCGCCGGTTCAGGTGTATTATTAAAGTCTCGTTTACCTAGATAAGCTTTCAACTTATTTTCTATCTCAGGACTAACTGTCAGACTTTGTGCTTTGTCATGCAGTGGTACTGCAGACTGATAAAAATCTTCCCAGGCATTACCATGATTACTTAACCAGGTTTCGTAATTGCGAATATGGATTTCCTTAGAGCTATGGATATCATCTAACGCGGACCATGGTAACGGGAATGAAATGGGAGCTTGCGGTTTACCACGTAGACTGTAGGGCGCCACTGTTGTATGCGCCATGTGATTTCTATATATATCTATTAGTATCTTGCCACCTCTTTTTGCCTTAGACAGCTCCAGTGTCGCAATCATCTTATGGGCTTCCACAAATTGCTTAGCCATTTTTTTGACCCTATCCACCATTTCTTCATGCGTGTGATTCAGCATGATAGGCACATAGATATGTAGGCCTTTGGAACCAGATGTTTTGACAAAGGGGTTATAGCCATAGCTGACCAGGAACGCTTTAAGTTTAAGTGCTATGTCTTTCACATCAGTAAAATCTCCATCCTCAGGAGGATCCAGATCAAAAATAAAATG
>CAZMMQ010000088.1:0-13345 GCA_964567435.1 uncultured Saprospiraceae bacterium
TGAGTTACTGTGCATCATAACTTCACTGTGGTATCTTTAGGTACAATCAGTTTTATATTTTATGTTTGTGATAACGTGCCTTCCCCGCTTCCCATAGAACAGCGTGCTCAGGGAAGGCTTTCTTTTTTCTCCACTTAGAAAGGCTAGGATTATGGCTAAAATCCCCTATAGTAAGCCAGCATTGACATATGATGACCAATTAGTTAGGTTAAAAGGCTAGAGGTTTAGTAGTCCAAAACGATTCAAAAGCAATACATCTACTAGAGGAGTTAAGTTATTACAGGCTTAGTGGATATTGGTATCCCTTGCTCACTATACCAAAATCCAATCATCAATTTAAGGTAGGGGCAAGTTTTAGTGCTGCGTTCGATATGTATTGCTTCGACAGAAAACTGAGGTCGTTAATTTTATCTGAGCTAGAAAAAATTGAAATTTCGATCAGAGCAAAGATGATATACATTTTGGAACATGGAATTGGTTCTTATTGGTTTTGTAATTCTGGAAATTTTAAGAATGTAGTCAGATTTAGTAAGACAATAGGTAAAATAAACTCTGAAGTATCTCGAAGTGATGAGGATTTTATCAAAGATTTTAAAGATAAATATAGTAACCCTTTACCGCCTAGTTGGATGAGTTTTGAGGTCAGTTCGTTTGGTACGCTATCTATGATTTATAGTAATCTCAAAGCTACTAGCCACAAAAGAAGTATAGCTAATTTTTATGGTTTAAACGAAAGACAATTTGAAAGCTGGATTCATTCACTTGTTTACATTCGTAATGTGTGCGCTCACCATTCTAGGTTATGGAATAAAGAGTTACAAATTTCGCCACAAAAACCACGGGTAGTTAATCCAAGAACAAGCAGACCATTCCCTTATCCTTCTAAAGATTGGATCGATACTAGTTGTGTAGATATTAAGAGACTATATATGTCTATTTCAATAATTGCATATTTTCTTCAAACCATTAATCCAAGTAATACTTTCAAGAATAAACTTTTAGACTTATTTAGAACTTATCCAACTATCAATATTGGTGCAATGAATTTCCCTCCTGATTGGCAAGTCCAACCCTTATGGACTTAATTAAGGCCAATAAAGAAAACAAAATGGCAACTAATAAGCTTTGTTCCTAGTTGTTTTTACTCAAGCTGGAAATTCTAAGCAAGGCGGTCTTTGCTTTCTGATGTATGCTAGATCGGTATTCTTCGGGTTTAATAGTCAGACATTGCTCAAAGTAATGAATAGCATTTTTGTACTTAGCGAGAGACTCTAATATTAGACCAGCCTGTAAAGAAGCATTGCAGGCATAGTAATACGGTAGTTCTTTTCCTTGAGAGATGGTCTCGTCATAATATGATAAGGCGTCCGGATAGTTTTTTAAGGCATGACTGATGCGACCCATTCGGTATTGAAATTCGAGGGTCTTACGACTTTGGTCGTTATAGAGATAGGCTTTTTGTGCTAATAAGGTGTATGCTTTCTCATGATAGCCACCATCTGAGAGTAGCCTGGCTCTTAGAAGGATTGGATCTGGAATAGTCTGTCCTTGACTTTCTCTAAGCGCTTGTTTGTCATCATCTACAAGATCATGTCCTCTCTCTCTTGCTTGACTAAGAAAATATTTATACCCCAGAATATTATCATTGAATATGAGTTCTGCCCAAGCTAATTTTTGATAGGCCTCCTTGATAAAATGTCTCCCTTTGAAATGAGTGATGTAAGTCTTAAAATGGTCACTACAAGAGGAGTCTAATTGTCTTAGTCTACTGGTGCCTTCCATAAGGTCAAGATAATAGAAAGGCATCTGCTGAGATTCATTAGGGCGATGTGTTAATATTTCCAAAGCCTTATCATTCTCTCCATTTCTTTGATACATCTTAGCGATCAGAAAGGTAGCAAGAGGACTCTGAGATGGTTTAAGTCTAGATTGAGATATATACTCTATGGCTTTTTGAGGTTGATTTGCCTGATACATTAATATGTATAGGTATATAGCATCTACCTCTTCAGAGAATATAAAATTATCATCTGCATGAGAGTAGCTTATGACAGATTCTATTTCACTCAGTCCCTGTTGTATAGACCCGTCTATACCCAAAAGTTCTTTTATCATACCAGGTAAGGACACAGTTTCTGCAAGGGAATGTATGACACTAAGACTTTTCTTGTTGTATATGAAGTTAGTATGGAGTTTGTCATTTTCTTTGAGAAGGTCATAAGCCTTCAATAATTCTCGACCAGATCGGAGTATCTGATTGAATTTGGAACGGATAATTGCTGAATGAAGCAGAATTTCAGCCTCTGCAAATCGCTTGTACGGATTGTCATCACTCAGCTCTTTTCGAAGTCTCTTGCGATATTTTTCTTGCCGCTTTTGAGATGCTTTAAGTAATCGTTCATCTTCTGTAATAAATAGATGGAAGAAATCTCTGTAACTACTTAGGTGAAGGTAAGCCAGATTGTTAGGCTCTCCACGCATCAGAATCTCTAATTTTTGATTGGCGGATTCTAACTCAAGATTGAGGATGTCCTGATAGATGTCTTTGGCATTTTTGTCATAGCTGAAGTAGGCAGATGACTGTGCAATAGAACAACTAAATGTGTAAAGCAGAAGAAAAGTAATAATATATCTGAGGGGTATCTTCATAAAAGATAATGATCAAAGATAAGTGGTCTTTAGATAAGGTGATTACAAGAGTGAAAATTCAGTTTGGATTTGGATGTGATGAGGAAGAAGAGTGTAGGATGTCGATAGGCAACCCTATAAAAAAAGCCCAAGCTTTCACTCGGGCTTATTATATCATGATGCTGAGAATTCTATTACTTCGCAGCGACTTCTTCTTCTATACCTGCAATCACATGATCCACTAGCACTCGACCACAATGCTCACATGCAAGAATTTCTTTTCTCATTCCAATTTCTATTTGCAATTGAGGTGGGATTCTATTGAAACATCCTCCGCAAGACCCTCTTCTATGAGTAACAACAGCTAAGCCATTTCTATAAGCTTTTCTCGCTTTATCATACGCTTTGAGTAACCGGTCTTCTATCTTGTTTCTCTGCTTCTCAGATTTATTATGAAGAGTTTTTTCTTCCTTTTCTGTTTTCTCAATTATTTTCTGAAGCTCTTCCTTTTTCTCGTTTAGATCAGAGTTTTTTTGATCCATTGCAGCAGTAGTACTTTCTAGTATTTCTTGCTTACCCTCTTTTTCCGTTGAGGCCTCTCGTATTCTTTTTTGAGAAAGCTGAATCTCTAGACCTTGAAGTTCAATCTCTTTCTGCAAGGCTTCATATTCTCTATTATTCTTTACATCATCGAGCTGCTTGGTGTATCGCTCACTCAAAGTTTCAGCCGTTTTGATGTTTTCGTTATGTTTTGAGATACGATCATCAATATCAGATATCTGATTATTAAGTTTTTTGACTCTAGTGTCAAAACCAGCGATCTCATCTTCAAGGTCACTCACCTCAATAGGTAGGGCGCCTTTCAATAGTTTGACTTCGTCTATTTTCGAATCAATAGTCTGTAATTGGAATAAGTCTGTTAGTTTTTCCTCTACTGTTGTGGATGTCACTTTCTTTTTAGCCATTTCTCTTAATTTGAGTCCTACATATAGAATTACACAAGGTATTTAACGGGATTCGTGTTCACTTTTGTGCAATGGGCTGCAAAAGTACTAAATTTTGCTCTCAAAAGCTCTTGAAGCATCTGTGTAGTATATTGCTCACTCTCATAGTGTCCTATGTCCGCAATAATAATCTGCCCATCTGCATCGAAGAACTCATGATATTTGAAATCCGATGAGATAAATATATCAGCGCCCATTGCCATCGCATCCTGAAGTAAGAATCGACCTGATCCCCCACAAACAGCCACAGTTTGTATAGACTGACCCAATAATGCAGTATGTTTCACACAACTTACGGCCATCTTGCTTTTGATATGATTTAAGAATACACTTTCTTCCACTGGCTCTATTTTTCCAATAATTCCAGAACCCACTCTCTCTTTACCAACCTCAGGTTTTGCTCTTAGTATCTCTATATCGTGTAGACCTAATATCTTGGCAATATTGGTATTCACACCATGGTCGTAGACATTGTCTAGGTTAGTGTGTATGGCAAAGAGGTTTATATCATGCTTGATAGCCATCTTCACACATCGTTGGATATAATTTTGATCTGTTAATCTTTTGAGACCTGAGAATATAATCGGATGATGACTAACTATCAGATTACAACCCATTTCTACAGCTTCTGATATAACAGATTCAGTGACATCCAAACTGACAAGTATTCCTTTGACACTGTCCTTATAGGATCCCACGAGCAAACCACTATTATCATAGACCTCCTGATAGGCGTTTGGCGCTACGCTGTGTAGATAATCAGCAACTGCTTGCACATTGATTTCTGACATATCTAGGATTGATTTGTGATTTTTTCTATGATACTTGTAGAAGAATATCCTTCCTTAGTAGGGACTATAACCACCTCTCCGCCATTTGCTTTGACTTCTCTTGCCCCGACAATCTCGTCTATAGTATAGTCTCCACCTTTGACAAGAACATCAGGCATAATAGCCTTTATTAAAGATAGTGGCGTATCCTCAGAAAATGAAACAACTGCATCTACAACTGTCATTGCACAAAGTACTACCATTCTATCCTCTAAGGTATTGACGGGTCGGTTGCTACCTTTGAGTCTTTTTACCGAAGCATCATCATTGACGGCGACTATAAGTGTAGATCCATAGGCTTTCGCTGCAGCCAAGCAACTAACGTGACCTGCATGAATGACATCAAAGCATCCATTGGTAAATACTACTTTGTCTTCTTCGGTTCTGTACTTCTTGAGCCAATCTGAAAGGCTGCCCAGATTGAGAATTTTGTCAATCATGAGGCTTGATTTTTATTATATAAAGGCAAAATTATCAGGAATAATATCCCAAAAATGATATTTCCAAAGATGTTGATAGTGAAAAAGATAATATTTGAAAAAGAAAATGCATCTGCACTGCTAATACCATATATGATTAGAGATTGGGTAATAAGAAGATGATAGCTTCCCATTCCTCCAGGTGAAGGAAACACCATTCCAAGTGTGCCAAATATAAAAACCACCAGACCGGCCACAACACCGAGATGGGACACAGGGTGAAAAGCAAAAAAGCACAGATAAGTCATTAAATAGTAACAAACCCATATGCCTACCGTATAGCCAATAAGTAGCAGAGGATTGTTAACTTTTCGCAGAGAGGTGATTCCTTCAAAAAATCCTTTCCATAACTTCTGAACTTTGAGCAGAACGGGGTTTTTTAGATTTGGACTGTTCATGACTTTTAATAGAAGGAAAAAACCGATTATACCCAATATGCCCAGTACAGCAAGAACGATGATTGTTCCAGTACTTGGTGATACAAAATTATCTGCAAAGTAATCCCTGAAAGTATCGTATGATAGAATAAGAGATAATCCTATAACAATCAGTAGACAGAGCACATCAAGTATTCTATCCAGTACAACAGTTCCAATTGTAGTCTCAAATGGAATATTTTCATATTTCGACAAGGCACCCGTCTTTATCAATTCACCGACTCTCGGAAAGGCCATATTAGTAAAATATCCAATCATCAATGCACCAAGAGAATTGATTGTTCTAGGTTTATACCCTACAGATTCTAACATCTGATTCCACCTCAGGGCTCTGAAGAAATTGCTTAACATGTAAATGACAAGAATGACAAAAAGCCAGACTATTTTGACAGACTTAAAATCATCAGTTATCTTTTGCAAAAGCGAACAATCCTCAGTGGCGATGCCTTTGAGAGCACATTCCTCCAGATAAGCAGCTTCATTATTTTTATAGAGAAAATACAGGATAAGAATCCCTACTGCTAGGAAGATGGCAAACTTGATTATTGAGGTTAGAGAAAATTTCACCTGATAATTCGATTACGAAAGAAGGTTTTTCTCATTTGGAAATATGGTAACAGCTTTATATTCTTTCGCTTCTTCAGGAGTCATCCATCCGTATGATATGATAATGACAATATCTCCCACTGCACATTTTCGAGCGGCAGCCCCATTCAGACAAATAACACCTGACCCTCTTTCACCTGTTATCACATAGGTTTCTAGTCTCTCACCATTATTATTATTGACGATTTGGACTCTTTCACCATCCAGAATATTGGCTGCTTCCAATAATTCCTCATCTATGGTAATAGAGCCAACGTAATTAAGGTTAGCCTGAGTTATTGTGGCTCTGTGAATTTTCGATTTATGTATTTGTAGTAGCATAGCGGCAAATTTATAGAAAAGGACAAACTGAAGTCATAATTTTTTCATTGCAGTGTTAAATTTTTAGACCACCAACTTTTCTCTCCCCATTGGCTAATGCAGCGTTGTACCTTGTTTCCACTGCACCTGTCACCCCTTACCCTTTCTTAAGAATCATATTATCTATAAGTCGAACATCGCCTGCCCACACAGCAGTACAAGCCACTACATATTTATGATCTGCCATTTTCTTTACAGGTTTCAATGTATGGCCATCTGCTATTACAAAGTATTCTGGTTTGAATTGTGGAATGTTGAGTTGTGTCAGAGCCTTTTTTTGCAGAGTTGCCGGCGAGTATTTATTTTGATTTGCTTTGACATAATTAAGCGCATCAAAAAGTACATTAGCACGACCTCTGATATTTTTGTTTAGGTGCACATTTCTGGAACTCATTGCGAGACCATCATCTTCCCTTTTTATAGGACAGATTATGAGTTTAGTCCTCATCTTTAAGGACCGGAGCATATGAGCGATAATGGTAAATTGTTGGAAATCTTTTTGACCCATATATAGCCGATTAGGGCCTGTGATGCTTAATAGTCGATGGACTACTTGCACCACACCTTCAAAATGGCCTGGACGATTTGGACCTTCCATGTACTTAGTAAGTGATGAGATGTCTAAGGGCACACTCTCGGACTCACCTTGAGGATATATTTCTTTAGTACTTGGCAGAAATAGATAATCGCAGCCTACAGACTTAAGGAGTTTAGCATCTTCCTTGACCGTTCTTGGGTATTTATCAAGATCAGATTTTTCATTGAATTGAGTTGGATTTACAAAGATGCTTACAACAGTAATCTCATTCTGACTTGTTGATTTTGACACCAATGAGAGATGCCCATCATGTAATGCACCCATTGTTGGTACAAATCCTATTCGTTGCTTAAGGGTCCTATGGTTGGCCAACCTCCTTTGAAGACCTTTAATCGTTTTGTAGATTTTCACGGTATTCTGTATGAATAAGGTATTATAAATCTATTGCACATCCTTGCCAAACCAATTGGCAATAACTTTCTCCGCCTCTTTATCTTGAGGCGTATAGTCTTTATCTACATACCCCTCATGACCTTGTCCATGTGGAAACCACTTCCAAATAAAGCCTCCAGCCCAAAATGATTCATGCCACAAAGCATTATACAATTCATTAAAAGATACAGCCTGCGCTGCTTCATTGATAGGAAGATCATGCACTTTTTTCTCAAGCTCCCAGGTCTTGCCTGCACAGCCATCCACTGATAAATATCCGTATTCGGTGAAGAGCATTTTTTTACCAGTTTTCTCAGAAAAGCGGCGTAAGCTGGATACGTTGGATTTCCATTTTTTAGATAGCCTATCGGCATCAGGTGTAGCTTCATTAGATAGTGGAAAATATGAACTAATTCCAATGTAGTCCAATTCTGACCAAAATGGAACATTCTCATAGCTATCCCAATTAGAGGAATATGTAAGTTGACCTGGATACAAACATCTCATGTCACTTATTAGTTGAATCCAGAATTGGGGTCTCTTTTTTTCACTTGTTTTAAACTCTGTGCCCACGCAAAACATATCCACATCATGACTGATAGCTATGTCAAGGTAACTCATAATGAATGCCCTATATGCCGTTTCCCAAGCCACCCACTCTGCTTCTGTCTTAAAATCGATGTCACCAGGCCATGACCCAGGGACATAAATTTGTGGTTTCATAAATACCTTAAGCCCGTTTTTCTTTGCTAATCTGATGTTTTCTATGACCCCTTCTGGTTTTTCACCCCACCACTGTCTGTCCACATTGTACCAAATCTTAGTTTGATTCAATTGGGTAAATCCATATGGTACAAGACATATCCAATTGGCATAGGTTTCTTTAAGTCTTGGATAGGGGTCCGAAGGGAAAGCTGAGGGAGTAGCTACTGCAGTGATACCATTGATATGCTGTGCGGACATTGAGATGCACATCATTAGAAGAATTAGAAATACTAAAAGCCTTTGTAACACGTATCCAATTGTTTTGTGATGGCAAAATAGATGGTAATTAACCAGATAAACAAGGGGTTTAAAGGTCTTAATTGAATCATTTTCAATAATTAACCAATTTGATTTCATTGAATTGAATAATTTCGCATTAAATTGATAAATAGTTAGACAAAAACTAAACATATGTACAAATCATTAGAAAATCTTGAATTAATACTTGATTTGTGTTTATCTTTGAATTGTGTTTAATGAAGCACATTTACATTGTGAGGTGATGAAATAGGCAGCCATGCCCTCTTGTCTCGGGGGTGGGGATCGCACGATAAACGGTGATTTTGGATATCCCAAAAACTTCGGCTAAGTACCCTGTGAAGGTTCGAATCCTTCTCTCACAGCAAAATAAAAACCTCGGCATTTAGTCGGGGCTTTTTTGTTTGAAGAAGAATGAGAAGCTTCCAAAGCACAGTCGTTTAAAAGGTACTAAGGCTTGGGGTTTTTTTAGACTTTCTTTGTACTGATAATCAACTGATTGTAAAATTTATTTTAATGGTAAGTTGATTATAATGCCACTCTCTTCATTTATCAGCCACAATTAGCTAGGTTTATCTTTAGTAATTTGCTGTATTATGAGACTAACCAATACCTGCATATTAATTTTTTATCTAGCAGTCTGCGGCTGTAAGTTGGATAGTAAAAAGGCGAAATCCCAAAGTATAGATAGAGCGGAGCTTAAGGAAGTATCTTTGGATAAGGCCAAGACAGAAATAGAATTCCAAAAGGCAGTAAACCCAGAGTCATTTTCCACTATTGCTCAGTTTCTTAAGCTTTCAGAAAAAGAATTTTGCACAGCCACCTTAGACGATTTGAATTACTGCTACGAAAGTCATTCTACAGGGATCAAATCTGATTATTTACAAAAGCTTCCTATAACTATAAGCAAACCATATGATAAAACTATTGATTGGGATAGATTTAAGCAGATAGAAAACTTTAGTCGGTTATGGTCAGATAAATGTGGATTTAAGAATGAGAAGACAGGAGTAGAATTGCGATACCATTGCCCTAATCTGAATGGTGAGTTTGGGACATGGCTAGAAAAGATAGCGAGTACAAGCAACTTAATTAACATGTTCTACACTGAATATAATAAGTATCAGGATTTTACACCTCAGATTCAACAGCAGATGTATTTATCAGCAAATGAAGAACTCGATTTCAATAATGAGGACCACAGGGCCTTCTACTGGATTTTTCATATTGCATTGGCTGAATTGAGACAGGCAAATACCAAGTTCAAAAAAATGATTAATTAAATATTCCAAATAGTTTGAAGTACAAGAATCTATACATCGCTGCGACGAGTCAACACGTAGGAAAAACAACCTCTACTTTAGGATTGGCAGCAAGTTTCAAAAAAGCAGATATTAATATCGGATACAGTAAGCCGGTAGGTCAGATGCATGTCAAGATCGGAAATAGCGTAGTTGATAAGGACGCTGTACTTTTTGCAGATTTATTAAAGTTCGAACTGAGGCCTGAGTTGCATTCTCCCGTTATCATTGGCAAAGGAGCTACTGCAAAATTTCTAGACAATCCTAGCATTGTCAATCTTGGACAGAGAATAATAAAAGCCCGACAAAGTCTGGAGGAGCAATATGAATGTGTAGTGTATGAAGGAACAGGTCATCCTGGTGTTGGCTCTGTAGGGGATGTATCTAATGCTCAGGTAGCTCAGATGCTAGATGCCCAAGTTGTAATGGTGGTAGAAGGAGGCATTGGAAGTACTATAGATAAATTGAATATGTCTCTAGCACTATTTAGAGAATATAATGTCCCAATTATGGGAGTGATAGTCAATAAGGTAATTCCTTCCAAGATGGATATGGTAGAAAAGTATATCAAAATCTGGTTGGATAGTAAAAATCTTAGACTACTTGGCGTAGTACCTTATGACAATACACTAGGATTCCCTCTAGTATGGACTATTGCCAAAGCCATAGATGGGAAAATTGAATTGCATAATGAGAAAGGATTTAATAAAGTAGAACAGACACTAGCTGGATCATTAATAGATCCCGAACTATTGCAAAAATCAATGGAAAATCTCTTAGTAGTAAGTTCAAGGGTGCTGGATGATGCCATTTCTCGAATCAAAGAAATTTCAGATGATAAAGGATTTGAGGATTCTCCGCTTTCAGGTGTGGTAATCACTGGTGCAGAACCCATCTCCGAATTATCTCATGCTTATTTGACGGAGCATACACTACCTACCATAAGAACAAATTTGGATACCTATGGTGTCGTGATTAAAATTTCAAGACTGGAAGTAAAAATTAATCGACGTACTCCTTGGAAAATTTCCAAAGCAATTGAGTTGATTAATAATCATGTTGACATAGACACAATGATACAACTTCTCAGAAAATAGATTAAATTTTACTGAATAGACCACTTGTGCTACACGATTTTATTGATGGATAGTTGGTAGGACGGCCTTTGGTCATTTTAGCTAAGGAGGTTTTAAATGGCGTTAAAAACAATAGCCGTTGTTTGACGACTGGAAGGAAGAGTTTGGCGCTAGTTTAGCTATTTAAAGCTGAGTTAGCGTTAAGAAATGGGTAGAGCCTAGAATTTTGTTTCTTTTTTCAATGAAAAAGAAAACCGCCTGTAGGCAAGTACGATTAGCTAGATATTAAATGTGGAAACTGCTCATTTTCGATAACAGTTTAGCATTACTATCTATGTGAATCTGTTGATCTATGGTGCATCTTAGATGCGCTATTCAGAAATTTTAATTCTTCTTATTTAATATAATAACGCCATCAGCCATAAATTTTAGTTCTTCTACAGCCTCAGTAATTTGAGCAATGTCCTCTAGACTTTTACCTTCATCTTCAGCATAATGACGGAGTTCTCCTACAGTAGTGATTTCTTTATAAGCAATACCTTCAATAATGACATCTTGGCCAACTAAATCCAAAGGCATAAAGAAGGCATAATCCTTAAACTTGACAAATACAGAGATATCGCCATTACCATCGATAGGCACAAGATTCATCCAACAACCCTTGACTTGACATACTGCTTCTACTCTGGCCCTGAGCTGCGTATGGATTGTATCTTGTTTTTCTATCGCAGAAACAAGACCAGTTAAAGTAATAGGATTTGGGTCATTTATAGCAGCACCTATGTATTGACCAAGGTTGGGCGATTGAGTGGATTGGGCACTAATTGTGACTCCAAAAACGATGATTAGCAATAATGCTGATATGTAATTCATTATTTCTTTGTCTTGTTAATATATAAATATACATTTCTCATATACTTAAATGCCTATTTATGTACCAATTACAACTTAAACTCGATAATTGGACCTTAAACGTATTTCTTCCATAATAAGTAGGTCAGCCTTTTATGTTCATTTTTACTTTGCATTCCTTTGTCAGAACGTATATATTTGCAACCCTTTTGAAATTATTGTTTATAATCAACTCATTTTAATGAGACAATACGAGATTACCTTCGTCATCGATCCAGTACTGCCAGGTGACGAAGCGCAAACGGCAGCGAAAGCTTACGAAAAGCTTATTAAAGAGGAAGGTTGCACCATAGTTAACGTAGATAACATGGGCCTCAAGCAACTAGCCTATCCAATCAACAAGAAAAATTCTGGTGTATACAAGTGTATCGAGTTTCAAACTGAGACAGGTGCAGCTATACCAAAAGTTGAATTGGCCATGAGACGTGACGAACGTATTATGAGATTTCTGACAGTTAAGTTAGATAAGTATGGTATAAAGTACAACGAAGACAAGCGTAATGGACTTATAGGTAAGGCTAAGAAATCTGGAGATGATGGAGACAAAAAAGGTGATAAACCGTCATACAGAGTTGCCAAAGATGACTTGACTTTAATTGAAGGCATTGGTCCTAAGATTGCCAAGTTGATGACCACCGCTGGTATAACAACATATACAGCTCTTTCTGGATCTACTCCAGCCGAGATCAAGGACATATTGACTAAGGGTGGACCTTCATTTGCTGGCCATGACCCGGAATCTTGGCCTGATCAAGGTCAATTAGCAGCGGATGGCAAGTGGTCAGAACTTAATCTGATGAAAGAAAGATTAGTTGGGGGAAAAGTTTCTGGTGAAGAAGAATAGTCAACTCTAATCATTATAAAAATATTTAGAATAGAATTATGGCATCTAGAGACGATATAAAATTTCTGAGTAATCCTAATCTTGGAAAAGATAAAAAGAAATATTGCAGGTTCAGAAAATTTGGTATAAAACATATCGATTACAAAGACCCAGATTTTCTTATCCAGTTTATAAATCCTCAAGGTAAATTGTTGCCTAGAAGAATCACAGGTAACTCACTCAAATACCAGAAGAAAGTTGCAGTTGCTGTTAAGCGTGCAAGACACCTTGGGTTATTGCCTTACGTAACAGACTTACTTAAGTAATAGAAAATAGAATTAGTCATGGAATTAATCTTATTGCAAAATGTAGATAACCTTGGATATAAACATGACGTTGTCAAGGTTAAGCCTGGGTATGGTAGAAATTACCTTATCCCTCAAGGCTTTGGTGTAATTGCCAATCCTACTAATAAAAAGAAACTCGAGAAGATACTAGCAGATATTCAGGCAAAAGAAAATGCTAAAGTCGAGGACTATAAGTCAATGGCAGCAAAGATAGCAGGCCAAACAATTAAAGTCGGAGTTAAGTCCGGAACATCTGGAAAAATATTTGGTAAGGTTACCAATGTCCAAGTATTGGCTGCGCTCAAGGAAAACTTTGATATTGAGATTGAAAGAAAGAAGGTGACATTACTAGAAGACCCTAAAGAAATTGGAACCTATCCAGTAGAAATCGCGTTCCACCCTGAAGTTGTAGAAAATATCGAAATTGAATTAGTAAAAGAGTAATTATATCTACAACCAACTCTAAAATACATGGCTGCCAGTTTTCTGGCAGCCTTTTACTTTTGTACCATATGATAAAACGGTCTTATTCTAGTAGTCTTAACTTTA
>CAZMMQ010000089.1:0-13294 GCA_964567435.1 uncultured Saprospiraceae bacterium
TCTGGGAATAGCGCAGATAGAAACCCTTATAAAAGACAAGGATACCCAACTCATCAGCCAACTCATCCACAAGCTACAGGCAGATGGTCTTATCATTCATATCAATCCATTGCAAGAATGGTTACAGCCAGAAGGTGACCAAATCAGTGCTCCCCCCTTGGAGAGTATAAAGACCCTATTAGGCGAGTGTGACTACCCTATCATCGTTAAGGAAGTTGGACAAGGATTTGGACAGGCCAGTATTAGTGCACTATTGGGACTGCCTCTAGAGGCTTTGGACTTAGCTGGATTTGGAGGTACCAATTTTTCAAAACTAGAATTACTACGGTCAGATGACATGAGAATGGCTAGTCTAGGTCCTGTTCTGAATATCGGGCACACCTGTGAGGAGATGATACAGCATATCAATGAATTGAAAAATCAATCATTTGAGATGCAGTGTAAGCAGATAATTATATCGGGAGGAGTCAGAGGATTTCTTGACGGGTATTACTATATGGAAAAATGTCAGATGCCTAACTTGTATGCACAAGCGTCAGGATTTTTAAAGCATGCCATGGATTACAATGAACTTAAAAGATATATGGACATACAAATTCAGGGATTAAGAACAGCATATGCTCTATTACGTGTCAAATAATTGTAAGATATTGTAGTCAGGAAATGGAGCAAGACAGAAAAACAATTAGAGGATTTTCAAAGTTATCCAAAAGAGGTAAGATCAAATGGATAGTACAGAACTTCTACAAGGAACCTGAAAAGGTGATGTCTGAGCTGATGAGTTACTGGCACTCCAATGAAGAACAGCAAAAGATATTAGATAACTTCTCAGAAAATACCATTAGCAATTTTCCTATGCCGTTTGGGGTCGCTCCTAATTTCATCATAGATGATAAAGCGTATTGTGTACCTATGGTGATAGAAGAGAGCAGTGTAGTCGCAGCTGCATCCAGTGCAGCAAAATTTTGGATGAGTAGAGGCGGATTCAAAACCAAAGTTCTATCAACCAATAAGCTGGGTCAGGTTTCCTTCTTATGGAAAGGTGATACCAGTAAACTCAACTATCACTACAATGAAATTCGGCAATATATTATAGAGGAGAGTTTTCATATAACCAAAAGCATGGTCCAACGTGGTGGTGGTATTATGGATATAGAACTGATAGACCTGACCGACAAAAGACCACATCTGTATCAGCTCAAGGCGACATTCGAGACCTGTGATAGTATGGGTGCCAATTTTATCAATACGTGCTTGGAGCAATTTTCTAAATCACTGATTAGATTCTTCCAACAGCATAGTGATTTTACTAAGGAAGAAAAAGAGGTGGAAATCATTATGAGTATCCTTTCTAATTATACCCCAAACTGCATAGTCCGTGCCTGGGTGGAATGTCCAGTGAACCAATTAGGAAAATTCCCAGGAGGGATGAGTGCGGACGCTTTCGCTAATAGATTTATGACGGCGATACAAATAGCAGAACTGGACCCATACCGAGCTACCACTCACAACAAAGGCATATATAATGGTGTAGACGCTGTAGTTATAGCTACTGGAAATGATTTTAGGGCTATAGAAGCATGTGGACATACATATGCATCAAAAGATGGCCAATATAGTAGCCTTTCTCATTGTGAGGTTAAAGATGGACATTTTAAATTCTGGTTAGATCTCCCACTAGCAGTCGGTACAGTCGGGGGTTTGACCTCTCTACATCCTATTGCTAAACGATCTCTGGAATTACTCGAAAATCCAAATGCTAGCGAACTGATGCGCATTATAGCTGCCACAGGTCTGGCTCAAAATTTCTCAGCAATTAGGTCTCTAATTACTACAGGCATACAACAAGGTCATATGAAAATGCACCTTCAAAATATCCTGACACAACTCAAAGCAACCAAAGACGAGGAGTTGGCGACTATAGAGCATTTTGCGGATGAGCTAGTCTCTTTCAGTGCCGTCAGAGAATATCTGGAGAAGTTGAGGCTTAGCTAAGAAGCCTACAGCGCCAAATCCACTTTCCCTAAAAGAATGCTAGAGCGATCATCTGCCCGAGTATGCCCACACACAAACCACCATATATTTCCTGAGGAATATGTGCTTTGAGATACAATCTTGAGGTTAATACCAATCCCGCCATGATAAGGACTATTGCAATAAGTAGAATGGCGTGCATCTTATACATACCGCCGAAGAGGGAAAAATTGAGGTAAGTCCCTCCATGATTTGTTAGCAGATATAACAACCCGACTACAAAACCACCCATACCAACCCCATGTAAACTGATTTTGCTAAACACATTAATGGCAAAAGAGAAAAATAAAGCCACCAATGCGCCTAAAACAAACGTGGCGAATGGGATAGGAATCATGTTATTCGTCCTGATATTCAGATAAAGCCACAGGTAACAGACCATAATAACTATTAATGGTCCTATTCGTTCCTGTCGGTCTTGCATCTCAAAACTCTTGATGAATCCAACGCCTCTTAGTAGTAAAATAGTAATGGCAGGTAATATAACTGAGGTCACAAAGATTATAAGTACAATCGTCATGAGGTCTCTCTTATCCCTGTATGGAAAAAGATAAGGGTTTGTCTTAAGGTAGAAGAATAACATGTACATGATCACCAGCATAGGATGACCAAGAATTGACAAAAAGTACGAAAAGGTATTCTTCACTTTCATTTGTACCTAAACATACTCCATTTCCTCTAAAAACGGCAAATTGACCTGTTTTCTTGAGATTTCACACGTCTCAATGGGTTCATCTTTCATCTCCTCTATATAAATCATAATTTTGCTGGTCGAACATTAACAGATATTTGACAAACTTCGGTTATCGTAGGCCGTTTTCATATAAAGCCGAGCATATGAAAAATTTCAAGCATATCCTTATAATATCAGTACTCCTGATGACCACTGCTAGTCTCATGACCGCACAGACACCCTTATTACCTGTAGCTGAAGACACTGGAGAAGAGATTTGTATAGATACGATCAAATATGATAATGGTGACTTGGATCTTTTTGAGACCAAGGTAGATGGTAGGGTGATGACAGCTATGATCACCGAAACTGGTGACACACTAATCATGGAAACCCTAGATGATATCAGCATCACCTCATTGAGAACTTTTGAAAATGATGAAGACTATAGAAAATACATAAAGTTCAAAAGATATGCGGCAATAGTGTACCCATATGCCAAAGAAGCTATTCGCATATTCAAGGAGACAGAGTATATTACTGCGACGATGAGCAGACGAAAGAGAAAAAAGCATATAAAAGGCCTACAGGAAGAACTCAAATCAGAATTTGAGCAACCCCTCAAAAAGCTGACCAAACTTCAGGGAAAGATTTTGGTCAAAATGATAGAACGGGAGCTAGACAAATCTATGTATGATTTGATTAAAGGTGTGAGAGGTCGATTTGCAGCAGCCTACTGGCATAATGCCTCTAAGCTCTATAGCTATGACCTCAAAGAAGGATACACGGTGGGACAGTATGACATTTTGGATGCTGTACTCCAGGACTTTGATGTGTCGTACAGGATAGAGCAAGACAGATTAAATGGCCGATAGTATGGAGCATACCTTTTCAACGTCTGGCACAGTAAGATGGCAATCACCATCAAATATCGCTCTAGTCAAATATTGGGGTAAACATGGTCGTCAACTCCCTGGTAATCCTTCCATTTCTCTGACGTTGGATAAGGCACATACAGTTACTGAGATTTCATATAGACTAAATGATACTAATAGGGAACAGCCCAAGGTCCAATTTAAGTTTGAAGGAAAAGAAGCACCAGATTTTAAATCACGTATAAAAAAATACTTGTCAGGCCTTACAAGTGAATTGCCTTTTCTCAAAAAAGTAGACCTTGATATTTCCAGTAGCAACTCCTTTCCACACTCATCTGGTATCGCCTCCAGTGCCTCTAGCATGTCTGCTTTGGCTTTGTGCCTCATGCAGATAGAGAATCAATTAGAAGGCATAACAGAAATAGATTACCAGAGAGCCTCGCATATAGCACGATTAGGCAGTGGCAGTGCAAGCCGATCAGTATATGGTCCAATAGCTGTATGGGGAGAGACCAATAGTGTGCCTCATAGTTCTGATTTACATGCAATTCCATATTTGAAGACAGCCCATGACAACTTCCAGAATTTTCATGATGATATCCTCATTATCAGTAAAAAGAAAAAATCTGTATCCTCATCTGCAGGCCATGATCTGATGACGGACAACCCTTATAAGTTGTCACGATACAAACAAGCACATAGACATGTAGGTGAGATTATTGACACCATACAAAATGGAGACCTTGAAGCCTTTGGAGATCTCGTAGAAAAGGAAGCTCTCACCTTACATGCGCTAATGATGGCCTCTACCCCACCTTATATGCTCATGGAACCAAATACGATTAATGCGATAAAATTGATACAACAATTTCGCAAAGAAGAAAACGTCCCTGTTTACTTCACCTTGGATGCAGGACCTAATATACATCTACTCTACCCTGACTTGGCGGTTAACCAGGTCAAACAACTTAAGAGTCAACTCATTCCCTTATGTGAAGAGGGCATGATTATAGAGGACGTTGTAGGGCAGGGACCAAAAGCACTGATATGAAAAATATATTACTAGTCATAACACTGGCCACTCAGTCACTTTTACTCATTGGACAACAATGGGTAGAAAGCCCAATGGCTCACTGCGAAAATCCTGAATTTAATAGAAAGGTCAGCAAATTACTCAACTTCAGTGTAGATGTAATCGGCGTAAATGATATCAAAGATAAACTTGACAACTACACCTTACTCGATATTAGAGAAAAAGAAGAATATAACGTCAGCCACATACCTGGTGCCGAATTCTTTGGGTATAAAAATCCATCGTGGGAAATGCTGGATAAGATAGACAAAGATGAACCTATCGTCTTATATTGCTCAATAGGATATCGCTCAGAAAAGATAGGTGAAAAACTGATGGAAAGAGGATTCACCAATGTACGCAATCTATATGGAAGTATCTTTGAATGGGCCAATCAGGCTCTGCCCATGGAAAATGCTAGTGGAGACACTGTGCCAGCCGTCCATGGTTACAATAAGCGCTGGAGTAAGTGGGTCAATAATTCCAATATTAATGTTACTTATTAGTAGACAGTAAGCTTACTTATTATAAGCATTCATCGTATGACTCAAGCCTATGGAGCAGAAGTCCAGGCAAGCCTTATCGGACTTATCTAATATTTCACCCAACTGATTGATTTCTTGATCAGACCATTTGCCGAGTACAAAATCCACCTGTCGGCCTTTGCTAAAATTATTACCTATACCTACGCGAAGTCGTGCATACTTACTTGTGCCCAATACTTGTTCGATATCTTTCAATCCATTATGACCACCCGATGCCCCTTTGCCTCTAAGTCTCAATTTTCCAAACTCAATGTTAAGATCATCTACAACTACAAGCACATTTTCTGGTTTGATCTTGAGCTTACTCATCCAATGGTTGACCGCTTTTCCACTTCGGTTCATATAGGTGGACGGTTTGAGCAAATGGATATGTCGACCTTTATGTTTGACCAAACATAAGTCTCCAAGTGAATCATTTTTGAATGACTGCTCTTTATTATTGGCTATCATATCTACAACTTCGAAACCAATATTATGGCGGGTACCGTTGTAGTCGGGATGCATATTTCCAAGTCCGATAATCAGATACTTCATCTCTGGGTTTATATTGTCTACAGGTTCTGAGCTGCTAAATAATTGTTTGATAAATGTCCACATAGCTCCAACGTATCAGGGTTATCTGTAAGTTCAATAAAATAAACTATATAAGAAATTTTCCATTTTGATATATAAGCTTATCATCTGCATATATTTCTCCACTTTGTGACATATCAGTAATCATATCCCAATGTATAGCAGACTTGTTGGTGCCACCTGTCTGCTTGTATGATTGCCCTACAGCCATGTGTATTGTCCCACCTATTTTTTCATCAAATAATATATTTCTGGTCGCTCGTTGGATTTGGTAATTAGTGCCTATGGCTACCTCACCAAAATACTTAGCGCCAGGAATTTGAAATACATTATCCAATAAATCTTTACCTTCCTCAGCGTCCCACTTAACCACTTCTCCATTCTCTATCCACAAAGTGATACCTCTGACGTCCTTGCCCATATAGATAGACGGAAAAGTAAAGTGCACTTTGCCATTTACACTATCCTCTACAGGGCCTGAAAAAACTTCTCCAGAAGGCATGTTGGTTCTACCATCAGAATTAATCCAAGTTCTACCTGCTACTGAAAACTCTACATCTGTATGATCTGCTTTATACCTAACCGTGGAGACTTTATCCAAATAATCTTTAATGCGCTGTTGTTGTCGACCAACTTTTTTCCACTCTTCTTCTGGGTCATCTGCAAAGAGATGGCAAGCATTAAATACAAAATGAGCATATTCTTCCAAAGTCATATCTGCCGCATCAGCAGCGGCCTGTGTAGGATACTGGCAGAGAGATCTTTTGAGTGCACTAGGAGCAGATCTGTCTGCTGTTCTCTCAAAGTAAGTATTAAGCATAGAAGACATGGCTTTAGATCGCTTCTTCTTTTTTTCCATATCTATATCTACGGTCTCATTGAGATCATAAGGTGCTCTGATATTGAGATAGGCGTCAAACTCATTCATCGCCGCTTGCTTAAGTAAGGGCGGTGTTGTCAGAATGAAGTCTGAAGCGTGCTCATAGAATATCTTATTCTGATCTCTAAAAGCAAAATCAATCTCGACAACGACTCCCATCTTCGTCGCTTCAGTATAAAGCGCTCTAACCAAGGGCTCTGCCAATAAGGTTGTAGATACAAAGAGTCGATCCTTTGCTTTCAGTTCCAAACAATAGTTCGCTAGAAGGTGGGCATATTTTTGAAGGATAGTGTCATCCATTTTCGTACTCATTTTTATAAAAGAATCAAATTATTGGATATTGCTAACCAAATACAACTGTCTTATTTCCATGGGCAATAATCTTATGATTAATATGAGCCCAAACCGCATCTGCCAATACAATCTTTTCTATATCCTTTCCCTTGCGCTTCATATCTCTGACGCTATCTATGTGAGAGATCGGTAAGACCCCTTGTCTAATAATAGGACCAGCATCTAACTCTTCTGTAACATAATGTGCGGTAGCCCCCATAAATTTTACGCCTCTGTCATAGGCGGCCCTATACGGATTAGCACCAGCGAAGGCCGGCAAAGTAGAGTGATGTATATTGATAATCTTACTAAAGTATTTGTTACAGAAATTGCCACTCAGTATCTGCATATATCGTGCTAATACGATTAAGTCTATTCCATACTTCTGCATGAGGTGATGTTGCTCCTTTTCTATGTCTGCTTTGGTCGATTTAGTGATCGGCATATGATAATAAGGAATATCAAATCGCTCACCGATATATCTGAACTTATCATGATTACTAATAATCAAAGGAATCTCTATCTTCCATTCTCCAGACTCATATCTATTCATAATATCCAACAAGCAATGAGAGTACTTGGACACAAATAGTGCTACACGTGGTATCGTATCATTAAAATTGACACTGAAGTTAAGGCCAAACTTAGAGCCAACAATCGTCTCAAAGTACTCCTTGATTTTATCCTTCGGTATTCGGAACTCTTCCAAATCCCACTCTACCCTCATGAATAGGTTTCCCTCGTCATTATCCACATGCTCATCCAAGCTGACAATGTTACCATCATTCTTACTTATAAAGTCTGTTACAGTCGCTACGATACCCTTTTGGTCTTTGCCACACAGTAAAAGAATGGCAGATTCTACGTTTTTCTTAGCCAAGTCTAGTATTTTAAATCAAATTTCTCAAAAACAATACCACGATAAACGCTGATTGGGGTTTGTAATTATCGCTCTGAGGACGTGTTTTTCCTCATTCATCACCGTAATGATGATTATCAAAGGTAAAAGTCCCAAATTGCAATCATATAGTCATGGAAAGTAAGATGCATAATATAGTTTTCATATCAAAATTATCACTGATAGCGCTCTTGTTTGTCATTCTGAGTCAATCCAACAGCCGTGCCCAAGAAAGCAGCCCCTATCCCGGCATATATATCTATGGAAATGTTGTCACTTCTGACAATGAGACCTTCTCTGGATATATCAGATGGGGTAAAGAAGAAATGTATTGGCATGATATATTTAACAGTATAAAGACCAAAAATTTCCAACCGACAAATACCAAAGAAAAGAAGAATTGGAAAGACATTGATTGGAGCCTTAGCAGTATCTGGACTGATACTTATCAAAGCAACAGCCACACCTTTGCCTGTGAATTCGGCGACTTATCTAAGATCATCATGAAACGCGATAAAAGAGCGGAACTTGAATTTAGAAATGGAGCCATACTCGAAGTTCTCGGTGGCTCAAATGATATCGGTAGTGATATTATAATGCATGACCATGAATTAGGACGTATCAACTTTGATTGGGAGGATATACTAAGAGTGGAATTCTATGAAGCACCTCAAGACATCACGCCACCCTACGGCAGACCCTTATATGGTACTGTGACCTCAGAAAGACAAAAAACTTACTCTGGACATATCAAGTGGGACCTTGACGAACGCAATGGTCACGATATATTAGATGGAGATAGCAAACATGGTAGTCAAAAAGTACCTTTCGAAAAAATCAAACAGATAGATAAGCATCGAAGTGGTGATGGTGTCCATGTAACCTTTGACTCGGGTCGCTCTCTGTTTTTAGATGGATCTAACGATTGTGATGATGGTAATAGAGGCATAGGTGTATTCATGGATGGTATCGGCACGATAGAAATATCTTGGGAAGATTTTGAAAGCGTCACCTTTGAGGCAAGTCCATTTGCAAAAATTGCCTATAACGATTATTCTTTGCCAAGCGCCATATATGCCGATGTGACGACTTATCGTGGAGAAAAACATTCAGGATACATTGCTTACGATAAAGATGAAATTTGGAGCTTTGAGTTTATAGATGGCAAAGATGATGACATAGAATATATGGTGCCAGTCAGGAATATCGAATTCATCCAACCAAAAAACAGATCTTTTTCTTTGGTTCAATTTAGGAGTGGTGAGCAAATATTTTTAGGAGATACTCAAGACGTCAGTAGAAATAATGATGGTTTACTCATCTATCATGACAATGATACAGATCCCTTATACATCTCTTGGGATGATATAGAAGAGATTATATTTAAATAAGTTAGCAACCATTCAACTAGAAATGATAGCAAGGGTCATAGATAACCCAATAATTAAATCAACTTAAATACCAGCTTATTAAAACTAATAAATTCTGCCAAGCTGATACAGAATGAAAAACTATCTTGAATAAGTTAATTATAAGATTAATTCTTGGCTCTGTCCTTGTCGTCGCCACCTTTGTCTGGACTGGCTCTAATCAATTATTGGATGAGTCGTCTGAGGCAAGGACATTAACTCTGGTATGGCTGTTTCTTGGCATTGGATTTATTACGATTGTGCTAAGTGTTTTGGATCGAGTATTGGATTGGCTGCTATCATGGAAGCGGCATCCGGGTGCCCGATTTATCTTTCATATGATTGTCGGCACAGGTCTATCATTATGCTGTCTGAATATTAGCTACCACATTATACGTACTAGATATACGGCCTCTGCGCCTGACAGCTCACAGCAATTGGTGATGAATCTATATGGTGCTGCACTCATACTACCGATTTTTTCACTCTACTTTGGATATAAATTTCTTAAGGATTGGAGACGTTCAGAGCTCGAAACAGAACGCTTACTCAAAGAAAATGCAAGATCACAAATGATGTCCCTTAAAAATCACTTGGACCCTCATTTCCTTTTTAACAATCTCAACATTCTCTCCTCCTTAATAGACAAGGATAGCACACTATCAAAGGACTATCTAGATAAATTCGCTTCTGTATATCGCATCATCCTAAAGTCAGAGACAGATGATCTGACGACAATAGAAGAAGAATTACAGTTGATTGACGCCTATGTGCACCTGCTTAAAATCAGATTTCAGGATAATATCATATTTGACCTTCGCGTCAATCCTGATCATTATCCTATGGGCATCCCACCCTTATCTTTGCAGATGCTCATAGAAAATGCCATTAAACATAATATGGCCACCAAATCACAACCACTCCATATAAAGGTCTACTCAGAAAACGACATGCTCATTGTAGAAAATAATATTCAAAAAAGAAAATATGCCGCCGAGGACAGAGAAGGATCAGGGTTGGAGAATATCAAAAATCGATACGCTTTCTTCTCCGATGAGGACATGCGGCTAGACATAACAGACACCTTATTCAAAGTGCATCTTCCACTTATAGAGATTGAGTACGAGAACTAAAAAATATAAGACAACTGACATGAGGCTTATAATTATAGAAGACGAAAAACTGGCTGCAGAAAAACTAGTCAACCTACTAAGCAAAGTATCAGAAGAGATAGAAGTGTTGGCAGTATTAGAATCAGTCGATGACAGTATCGCTTGGTTAAAGAATCATGAGGAACCAGATATTATTCTCAGTGACATCCACCTGAGTGATGGCTTATGCTTTAGTATTTTTACACAGTACTCACCTAAGTGTCCGATCATATTCACTACGGCTTATGATAAGTATGCCATTCAGGCTTTCGAAGTTAATAGCATAGATTATCTCTTGAAGCCCATAGAACAAAGTCGATTAGTGCAGGCTTTTGAGAAATATGAACAGCTCAATAACTCAAACCAGGAAGACCTCGCCGAACTGTATACGAAATTTCAGAATATACTCACTGCCCAAAATAGGAAATACAAAGCCCGCTTCCTTTGTAAGCTAGGTAATAAAATTAAGTCTGTACCAACTGAGAAAATCGCTTATTTCTACTCTAAAGATAAAATCACCTTTCTGGTCAATCTCGATAATCAGCGATTCCCTGTCAATAACACCCTAGATGAAATAGATCAGATGCTCGACCCTGATGCCTTCTTTAGGGTCAATCGAAAATTTATCACTCATTTTGATGCGATAAGCGAGATCCACCCTTACTTCAAAGGACGCCTCAAGATTAAGCTCCATCCTCATATTGATGAAGACATCGTGGTAAGCACAGAAAAGTCGCCTATCTTCAAAGCTTGGCTAGACCGCTAGAATAAGGTCAGCGCAGCAGGTATTGCCCCCTCTAACTCTAACAACCAGCGCTTGACCTCCAATCCATGTGCATAGCCCGTTAAGGAGTTATCACTGCCTATGACCCTATGGCAAGGCACGATAATCGGTATCGGATTGCGCCCGTTGGCCATACCTACAGCCCTCACAGCCTTAGGATTGTCTATAGCCACTGCCAAATCCATATAACTGGCAGTCTTACCATAGGGCACCTTCCTCAGCTGAGCCCACACTTGTTTGTAGAACTCAGAATAGGAATCCAATGCCAACGGTAGGTCAAATACCTTCAACGAGCCTTTGAAGTATTCATCTAACTGATTTACAGCCTTTTGTGTAAGGTCAGAACTAGTGCTTACAGCCGTTGGCTCCGCTTTAGAGTAAGAAATATGTGTAATAGCCTGCTTATCAGCATGAATTTGCCACCATCCGATGGGACTTTCTATAGCATCAGAATGCAGTGATGGTTCAGTCATTAATAGATATAGATTTTTCTACATATAAAAAATAAAGATATACATTTACTTTACTGCCAAAAAGGGTATAAATTTGCACCCGCTTCGATAGGAAGCGAAAAAAAACTACATTAACCAACTACTTAGGGTTCAGAGTAATCCGGACTCTATTTTTTTAGGTGCCTTAGCTCAGTTGGTAGAGCAATGGACTGAAAATCCATGTGTCCCTGGTTCAATTCCTGGAGGCACCACTTAAAAGCCGATACTATATATCATAGTGTCGGCTTTTTTTTATAACCAACTGATTAATAAGTACTAATAAATAATAGTTGTATTGGATATCTTAAAATATCATTTGTTAAATACTTTTTCTGTGATACCTCTTGTGATACCCATAGTAGAAATTATTGAAATGTGAAGCCGTATTCTAATTTAATATGAAAATATGTGTTTACTGTGCTTCAAGTGCTAAAATAGATAAGGTCTATTTTGATGCAACAGAAAAGTTAGCAAGAATCTTTGTAGAAAATAAAATCGAGGTCGTTTATGGAGGAGGGGCTGTTGGACTAATGGGTAAATTGGCGGACACAGTTATAGAGAATGGAGGAAAGATAAAAGGTATCATGCCCAAATTCATGAAAGATGTAGAGTGGGCACATGATAAGGTAACTGATTTTGAGTTTACCGAAACTATGCATGAAAGAAAGGCCAAATTCTTAGAAGATATAGATGGATTAGTAACTCTGCCAGGAGGTAGTGGGACGTTGGAAGAGTTATTTGAAGCTATTACATTAAAACGATTAGGGCAGTTTACTAAGCCAATCGTGATTCTTAACACAAATGGATTCTACAACCCACTCAAAGAAATGTTGGAGACCTGTGTTTCACAAAATTTCATGCACCAAAAACATATAGAAATGTGGAAGTTTGTAAACAACCCAGAGGAAATAATAAATGCTATTAGAAACTCAGCTGAATGGAACTCAGAAGCTATAAACTTTGCAACAAATAAATAATGGAAATTTAAAACCAAGAGTGATAATTTGTTGGAGTTAGAACTAATGGACATTTAGATAGTGCAAAATTGAATAATTTCATTGAGGCTGTAAACTGTAAAACAAATTAAGCCAGTCAACAACAATCGACGATGACGATTATAGGTATCGCCTACGACGCATGTCGCCACTCCGCTATGTGTATCTGATAAGAAAATTTGAAAGTAAAAGATAAGCTAATTCTATATGTGAATTTTGCAATACTGTTAACTTGTATTTC
This sequence comes from uncultured Saprospiraceae bacterium, assembly GCA_964567435.1. Taxonomy (GTDB): domain Bacteria; phylum Bacteroidota; class Bacteroidia; order Chitinophagales; family Saprospiraceae; genus RFSX01. Next base: position 12,955 of record CAZMMQ010000089.1, read on the forward strand.
TAATATTAACAAATGTGAGTTCTATCTCATAGAATGATATTGGTTACTCGCTAATTCATTTAACCATTCTAATCCAGTGAGTCGGATTTTAAAATCCAAGCATCGTTTTTATTTACTTTACCATAAGAATAATATTTACTGAATAGCGCATCTAAGATGCACTATAGATCAGCAGATTCACCTAGAAATCAATGCTAAACTGTTATCGAAAATGAGCAGTTTCCACATTTAGAATCTAGCTAATCATACTTGCCTACCGGCGGTTTTCTTTTTCATTGAAAAAAAGAAACAAAATTCTAGGCTGTACCCATTTCTTAACGCTAACTCAGCTTTAAATAGC
>CAZMMQ010000090.1:0-3417 GCA_964567435.1 uncultured Saprospiraceae bacterium
AAAAAACTCCCCAGCACACAAGATACCGAAGAGTCTTATCCAATTAATATTTACTAAGTTTTAAGCCACTGCTTCTTCTGTCTTTGTTCCTTTAATTAATGCCTTCTGGATATCACCAGGAACAGCCATGTACTCTGCAAATGCTCTAGTGTACTTTGCTCTACCCTGACTTAGGGCTCTTAGGCTAGAATTGTATTTGTACATTTCAGCCAGAGGAATTTTGACTTTTATTTTCTGGTAATGTCCGTCCGTATCCATGCCCTGCACGATAGCTCTTCTTGTCTGCAGGTCACTCATGATATCTCCCATACAATCATCAGGACAGAGTACTTCTACATCGTAGATAGGTTCTAGGAGTTGTGGTTTGGCATTCTGGAAGCCCGTCTTGAATGCCTGTGAGGATGCAATCATAAAGGCCATATCATTACTATCTACAGAGTGCATCTTACCGTCATATACAGATACCCGTACATTCTGACATCTGGAACCTGTAAGTGGACCTTCTTCCATCTTATTCATGATGCCTTTTTTAATCGCATTGATATATTTCGCATCTATAGATCCTCCTACTATACACCATAGGAACTCAAACTGACCGCCCCATGGCAATTCATCTATGGTACGGTTCCTGACATTGAGTCCAGCTGGATCTGGCATACCTTCATAGTATGGTTCTATTCTGATATGCACCTGACCGAACTGTCCACTTCCACCTGATTGTTTCTTGTGTCTATACATTTCATCAGCGGAGGAAGTAATCGTCTCGCGATAAGGAATTTTGGGTTTTTCAAATTCCATAGAGATACCATTTACTTTCTCTATTCGATATTTAATCAGATCAAGATGTAATTGTCCTTGGCCATGGAGTAAGGTTTGTTTTAGGGCTGCAGATTGCTCTACATGCAGGGTTGGGTCTTCGGCTTCTATCTGATGTAAGGCCTTCATGAGTTTTTCCATGTCATTCTTGCCTGGAGGTGTGATAGCTACTCTAATTTTGGATGGTGGGAAAGACATTTTCTTTATTCTGACTTCACCACCTTTAGCGCCTAACGTATCATTAGTATTTGAACCTTTAAGCTTGACTGTGGCGCCGATATCTCCAGCGATAAGCGTATCAGTAGCTACTCTTGCTTTTCCGAGTGAAAGGAAAATTTGGTTGACGCGTTCTGTGTTTCTGTTGTCTTGATTTACCAAGTCCTCTCCGGATCTCATTTTACCAGAATATACCTTAAAGTAGGACACCATTCCAACCTGAGGCTCTGACATAGATTTGTAAATAAATGCAACTGTGGGTCCGGTTTCTGTGGTTTCGAGAGTGCCACCTTCCTCTAGATCAGGAGACGGCCTATCTGCAGGACTAGGCGCTATATCATTAATGAACCCCATGATACGGCCACTACCCATATTCTTGATGGAAGAGCAGCAAAATACAGGAAAGATCTGTTGATTAGCTAGTGCGATGGTAAGTCCTTCTGCCAACTCTGCTTCATTCAAACTGCCAGCATCAAAAAACTTCTCCATCAGCGTCTCATCATTTTCTGCTGCAGCTTCTACAAGTTGGTTGTGCATATTTTGGGCTCTTTCCATATGAGCTTCTGGGATATCTTGTTTTTCTGGTTTACCGCCGTTTTCGGGAAAGACATACATTGTCATTCTTAAAGCATCAACTATGCTATCGAATTCTTGACCATTGTTGACTGGAAATTGGACAGGAATCACCTTAGAGCCAAATCTAGCTTTGGCTTGGTCTAGTGCTACATCATAATCTGCTTTATCATGGTCTAGCTGATTCACTACAAACATGGTCGGCGTATTGTAGTCTTGTATATAAGACCATACTAACTCTGTACCTACTTCCACGCCTTGAGAGGCATTAAGTAAGACGAGGGCCGTATCACAAACTTTGAGGGATGAAATAACCTCTGCATTGAAATCATCTAATCCAGGGGTATCTAGAATATTTATTTTACAATTCCTCCAGTGAGTATGCATCAATGTAGTGAACACAGAATTACCTCTTTCCTTCTCAATATTGGTGTAATCAGACACGGTTGTTCCTGCTTCTACTGTTCCTCTCCTATTGATGGAGTCTGATTCGAACAACATTGTCTCTGCAAAGGTGGTTTTGCCGGAACCCGAATGCCCGAGTAGGCATATGTTCCTTATGCTTTTTGTAGTAATTACCATAATAAATACTGTTTGGTTAGATAATGCGAAATAATCATTTGAAAACAAAAGATATAAAAAGATATTATTATACCATACATATTCTTTGCCTAATTATATTGCGAGAACTCTTGCATTATACACATATTATAGAGCGCTAATATTTAAGACGTTGATTATGAATACACTAATTATTATAGTCAATTCAGTATATTTAGAAAGTAAATCTGATCATTACGTCGTAAATAGTTTATTCAATTGTATAATTATGGAATTTAATTCGTATAATTAAGTCATAATTAAAATTATCGGTATGAAAACACATGATAGAGAATTATTGATCTTTTACGATTCTAAATCCAATACCGATAGAAAAACGATTGCCTTTGCAAAAAGCACTGGCCATAAAGTGAAGACTTACGACCATAGTAAGAATAGTGCTACGACTACAATTTGGAGGGGTATTTTGAACTCACTTGATAAGCATCCAAAGGAAATTCTGAATAAAGCACACCCATACTATCAAGCTAACATAAGAGGAAAAGATTTCAACATGCGCGGCTGGCTAAATATTCTACAAAACAATCCAGACCTCATTCGTCATCCTATCGCTATGAAAGGATCTCAAGCTATTATCTGTGAAACTCCAACAGATATCTACAAAATTGCTTGACATTCAGTGAGAGTCAAATTATTTGAGAGAGCCACAATTTGTTGAATCAAACACGAGAGGCGTAGAAATTTCTCCTACGCCTCTTTTTCTTTTTTGCACTAACAAGCATTAATTCGCAAGCAATCCTATGCTAGGTATCCCTTATGTGTACTGACGAATTGGTAGTAATTTTCGACTTTGTACTAATCCAGCTAAGTGTATTTTATTTCTTTTTTCTCTTAGAGAATTTACTTTCTCAATTAATATTGGATCTATCAATTTGCCTTTTTTATAAGCATCACAAACAGTTTTAAATTGAGTATTCTTTTTGAATTTTTCGAATTTTACACTCTTCGTTACTCCTAGTACATTTCTGTTTGACTATCTATTTTGTGAAGTAGTTTCTTCGAACTATAGGACTCAGATTTTGGCATTACTGACTTCTCACTTATATTCTTGTTTTTAAGTGCAGTTTCCAATCCATAGTGCATAACTCCTTCTACAATTGATGCAGTATATAGAATAAAATTCTTGAATATTGAATACTCTACGGCTCCTGTTGTTTGGAGTTCTGTTTCAACCTTAATCAGGAAAACAAT
>CAZMMQ010000090.1:3517-13227 GCA_964567435.1 uncultured Saprospiraceae bacterium
CAATTCAGGTACTTCAATCTTATAACTTTTATTTTTTTGCCACTCTTTAGTAAAGCTGATAAGGAACTATAACCATTCTTTCTCAGGTATGTCCCTAAGTGCATATCGGATCTAACACCACAATCTTTTCCATACTTTTTTTTCAATGGTTCCCATATGAGTATCAGATCTTTTCTTTGCAGAAACCCTTCTTTTAGCTGATTTTATTGTTCTTGTGGCTGTAATTCATCCAAATAATTACTAAGATATCGGATAAAATGAAGTTTTAGCTCCATTTTTTTAGGGATTTATCTCACTGCAGATAAACTAGTTTTTAGATACCCTTAAGTTTCTACTTTGATGATTTTACAAAGGTTGTTCTATAATTGCCGTTTTCCGTTGCTATTACCAACTGATAGATACCACTGTCTAACGCTGAAACGTCAAGCCTATCATTACCAGGCTGCTCAGATACAAACTGGCCATCAGCAGAATATATTGAAAATATAGAATCTGCTAGGTCCTCGTCATCACTGTTAATCATTAAGATATTCGTTACCGGATTAGGAAAGACCTCAATAGATTCAGGCAATGTTTCTACAACTGATGTTGGACGTCTGCCTATAGTCAGATAAGATCCTGCTGCGCTATTTCCATTAAATGCATTAGCCAACAATACTGGCTGACCCTGAGTGTTCCATGCCATATCCACTGCATTATTAATATCTGTAATTGAAGAAAATCTAAATTCTTCTGTGATATTACCATCAGGATCCATATGCAATAACATAGACTCAGAAACCCGTCCTGTTCTAGATACTCCACCTACATCCGCTACTAACAACAATCGATTGGCATCAATTTTCTCTATTCTATTTATGCGTAAAAATGATTCTTCATAACTTCTGTCATCATTAAATGGAGAATCGTATCTCCTTCGCCATAACTCATTTCCATCTTCGTCATACTTAATTACAATCCCTTGGGTATGACTTGCATCCTCTTCATCTTCAATAACTCCAGTAACAAAAATATCAAATGTGTAAGTTGCAATGGCATGAGTCAATTCTAAATTCCCTCTGGCCACTTCTTGTGTCCAGATTAACTCTCCTCTAGCGTCACGCTTATCTAACTGCCCAATTATATCTCCATTATCATCTAACACATTAAACCCATCTATGAAGCTAGAATCGCCAAATCTGCCAATGCCTATTGATCCAGTAATATCAGGTGCATTACTATTAAAAATCCTGACAAGTACACCAGGTTCAGTTGCATCCATCATTGAATATAATATCCCTCTAACACCATTCTGTACAGAGGTAGATGTCAATACTACCCAGTTACCATTTTCCCAGTAATCATATACGTCTACTGTCTCGAATAAGCCTTCTTTGATATTAAATATCCATTCAGATTCTGAAAGATCAGGTGTAGACCGATATACATCTCCATTACTAAAATAATGGATTAGCTCACCTAATGAATTTTGATTTGTGTAGACAACTTCTGCTGATGAACAGACTTCGCAGAGTGATTTTCTGGCAATCTCATTACCATTGCTATCAAGCAATATAATTAGATCAGCCTTAGCCCCGACCTCAAAAGTCCTTCCTGACACTAAATAGTTGCCGTTTTTGAGTTGTCTAATATGGTTGAGTTGTTCTCTATTCTCAAGATTTGTTAGCCAAAATCCTTCTTGTGCTGATATAGCACTACATATAAAAAGAATGGCTAGAAAAGCTGTGCTTTGCATTAAGCGTATCATATCTCTGGTTTTTTCTCAAACCTGAACCATCAAAAAACTAGCCAAAAATGTTAAAACGCCTAACTACACTGCGCACAAACACCAGAAAGAGCGACTTGGATACTATTTAATGTGTAATTCTCAGGTAAGGTGATAGCCAATTCTCCTAGGGATTCGAGACAGTAGGTTTGTCCGCATTCATTGCACAAGAAGTGTGGGTGATTGACACTTCCTCTATGGATGTCACAATCCTGATGACATAAGGCATACTTAATATCATTAGTAGCATCAGTGACTTTATGAATAATATCCTTCTCCTCGAAAGATCTTAGAGTTCTATATAGCGTTATCCGATCATGGGGACCTAATTGCTTCTCTAAGTCGTGATTTCTGACTGCGGCGTGAGGACTTGACTGAAACACTTTGAGTACTTTTTCCCTAAATGGAGTTATTCTCAAACCAGCCTTTTTCAGAATATCACCACTGCTATTTGACATATAACAAAAGTAAAATGTTTTCGTGGAATATGTATATTTGCAACATTATTGCACCTATAATAAATAGACGCTTGAAGCTAACAGAGACTAAAATTGACTTTCTTGGGACATCCACATCTCTTCTTTGTGCTGTTCATTGTGCTGCATTGCCTTTTGTACTTTCTTCAGGCATGGTTGGTTCTCATTCATTTTTGACCAACCCTATCTTCGAGTTTGTGATCATACTAGCCACCTTGGCTTTTGTATTTATGTCAATCTGGAAGCCATTTTTAAAGGACAGAACTAAAAAAATACCCTTCTACCTCTCATTAATAGGTTTATTACTTATCATGATCCATCATGCGGCTTCTGCATTTGGCACTTTAGTCATTGTATTAGGTGGTTTGCTAGTAGCGATTGCCCATATTTACAGCATGTTGAGTACATCCCATACTCACAACAGTCCATAAAAAATACTAGTTTTACCTCCTTTTTCTTTGATATTGTAAGAAATCTTACAAGAATCTGAACTTTTGAGAGATAATGAATGTATCTTCATATGTGTGAGAGTATTAAAATGTTGATTCTCCCACATCTTTAATTTTAAAATGGTTTTTTTTTAAGCTTTTAAGTCGCTTTTATGAGTCTTGTTTTTGTAGCTACTAAAATCATTATTTACTTAACTTTTTAATTTTTTTCAAATGAACATTTTTGTAGCTAAATTGAACTACAATACTGATGACAAAACAGTAAGATCTGCTTTTGAGCAATTTGGCACAGTAGATTCTGTTAAAATCATATTTGACAGAGACACAGGTAACTCTAAAGGTTACGGCTTTGTCGAAATGCCAGACTCATCTGAAGGCGAAAAAGCTATTGCAGCTTTGAATGAATCAGAAATAGATGGCAGAAACATCGTAGTTAAAGAAGCTAGACCAAGACAGTAAGCGTCTAGTTTTTAAAATTTAACATAAAGTTCTACAGTAGGGTTTCGATTTATCGAGACCCTATTTTTATTTGGTATGGCTTGTTTATAAATGAAGGCAATGATTTATTTATCACCCATGATTGTACATCTACCCTTTAGGTCCAGTAACTTTGTTATCATAGAATTAGACAATGCATTTTTTTTAAAGTCAACTAATAGCTGGATTGGACAGAAATAAAAGAATTAAAGTGGCCATCCTTTTTGGAGGTCGCTCACCAGAACACAACATCTCACTTCTATCTGCGCAGAATGTCTACTGGTCCTTGGATAAGACACAATTCGAACCCATACTTATTGGGATAGACAAAAGAGGAGTCTGGCACCTAAATGATCATGACATACAGATAGAGCATGGCGATAGTGCTAGTCAAATTACATTATCGGAAGTCAATAATCCTGTGCTAATCTCGCAAAACACTGATAAGCAAGGTATAATATCAGCTATCAACCAGAGTAAACTATCGGAGATAGACGTCTTATTTCCTGTACTTCATGGTGCTTATGGTGAGGATGGATCTGTCCAAGGTCTGGCCAAACTAGCTGATTTGCCTTGTGTGGGCTGTGGTATCCTTGGTTCTGCTGTAGGAATGGATAAAGAAATCATGAAGCATGTGCTCCGCTCCAATGACATCGCCGTGGCTAAATGGGTAACCGTCAGACAAAATAATCCAAGTATTAACTATAGTCAAACGGTAGATAATCTCGGTCAAGAACTCTTTATAAAGCCTGCTAATCTAGGATCTTCAGTAGGTGTCTCCTATAGTGATGACGAAAGCTCTTTTGAGAAAGGGTTAAGCGCCGCACTAAAATATGATCCTAAGGTCATCATTGAGGAAAAGATAGTCGGTCGAGAAATAGAATGTGCAGTATTGGGAAATCACAATCCTCAAGCCTCCATTCCTGGGGAGATAATCCCTAAACATGATTTCTATTCTTATGAAAGTAAATATCTGGATGAGAAAGGTGCCGAGCTATTGATACCAGCACCCTTAAGTCCTGAAGAAGTGATTCGCGTCAAAGAATTAGCCCTAAAAACCTACATAGCTTTGGAATGTCGAGGCATGACTCGTGTAGATATGTTTATGACAGAAGACAAACGACTGATTATAAATGAAGTAAATACTATCCCAGGATTTACCAATATAAGTATGTATCCCAAATTATGGGAGGCATCTGGACTTACACAGCCAAAACTAATGACCAGATTAATTGAACTTGCAATAGAAGAACATCAAGCACTTAATAAACTAAGTCTGACATGAAAATAAGAAGAGGGCATTTAGATGATATAGAATCTCTAGCACAACTATTTGATGATTATAGAGTATGGTATCGTAAGGAATCAGATATCGATCAAGCCAAATCCTTTCTTACTGATAGATTAAATTATAATGAGTCAGTTGTATTTGTAGCAGAGATTAATGGTGAGCTCGCAGGTTTTACACAATTATATCCCATTTTCTCATCTACAAGGATGAAGAGAATGTGGCTATTGAATGACTTGTTTGTTTGTAAAAATCATCGACAGAAAGGCATTGCCAAGGCATTAATAGAAAAAGCCAAACTTTTGAGCAACCAAACTCGATCTGCGGGTATTCTATTAGAGACGGAGAAATCTAATGATATTGGAAATCATCTATACCCTTCTGTCGGATTTGAAAAAGAAGAGAATAATTTTTATTTCTGGTCATAAATCAAACTAGCATGTCCACTATGCAAAAGCTGTCAACAGACGTCATATCTATACTTCCATTATTCTATGTAGGGTGGTCGGATTCATTGCTCAGTCCTTCAGAGCTTAAATTAATCAGAGATAAGATTAAGAACATGGACCATCTGTCAGATACTGATAAGTCCTACCTGTTACAGTGGGTCAATCCTTTATCTCCTCCCACAGAGAAAGAATTTAAACATTGGGCCAATGAAATAAGGAATATGGCCAATGGATTAGATGATAGCAAAAAGCAATCCTTGATTGATCTTGGGATGGAGATATCAGGTCGTAAGACTAATAATAATCACACCAATGAAGGCACGAAAAAAGCACTGATAGAGCTACATAGTTTGCTTGGACTTAATAGTGCAAGTGAAGCGCTACTTACCAGAAAGTTATTTCCAAATCTGACTCATAGTTCTTCTTCAGAAAGTAGTCAGATTAATACGCAAGAAATAAAAAAACTCCTCGATGGCAAATATGGGGAAGTAAGAGACAGAGTAAAACAAATTCTGACAGATCCTGTCTTTGCATATACCGAAGATTGGGACAAAGCGTCCTTTAGAGAAAAAACCAAAGATCGTCTTATTGCACTTAGTCAGCAAGGTATAAGTGCCTACGCGTTCCCAAAGAAATATGGTGGGTTAGAAAAATATGGAGAGCATATAGCGGCATTTGAGACGTTGGGATATGGCGACCTGAGTCTAGCAATTAAGTTTGGTGTGCAAGTGGGACTATTCGGAGGGGCGGTATTTCAACTTGGCACAGAGAAACATCACAAACTCTATGTGGAACCTTTGCTCAAGGGAGAGTTACTCGGCTGTTTTGCTATGACAGAAACAGGACATGGTTCTAATGTAAAAGACTTAGAGACAACAGCCACATACGACCATAGTACAAAAGAAATTATTGTGCATTCTCCGAGATTTGCGTCTGGCAAAGAATACATTGGAAATGCTATCCATAGTACAATGTCTGCCGTATTTGCCCAATTGATTGTCAATGGTGAAAATCAAGGTGTCCATACTGTACTCGTCCCTCTCAGAAATGAAAATCATGAATTATTACCTGGTATCAAGGTAGAAGACTGTGGACACAAAATGGGGCTTAATGGTGTAGATAATGGGCGGATATGGTACAATGAAGTAAGGGTACCTGTAGACAACTTACTTAATAGATATGGTTCCATTAATACAGAAGGTGAATATGAGAGTCCAATCGCGAATCCATCGCGCCGATTCTTTACCACCTTAGGAGCTCTAGTCGCTGGTCGCGTATGCGTAGGAATGCTTGGACTCAATGCATCAAAAGTCGCGCTGACAATTGCACTGAGATATGCTTACCGGAGAAGACAATTTGGACCAAAGGGTGGACAAGATGAAACCCTAATCATAGACTACCCTACGCATCAAAAACGACTCTTTCCGCAACTTGCTAGAACATATGCATACTACTTTGCCTCATTGGACTTGGCAGATATGTATAACAATAGCGATGAGGAGACTATGAGAGAAGTGGAGACATTGGCTGCTGGTCTAAAAGCAACCTCTACATGGCACGCAACCAAGACTATCCAAATTTGTCGAGAGGCTTGTGGAGGAAAAGGCTACCTGCACGAAAATAGATTTGCCAGCCTCAAAGCCGATACAGATATCTTCACCACTTTCGAAGGAGATAATACAGTACTGATGCAACTTGTCGCCAAAGGTGCACTGACAAATTATAAGCAGTCATTTCATGATGATGGTTATCGGGCCGTTATGAAATTCATACTCACAAAGGCCAAACATGAGGCACTCGAATACAATCCGCTCTTTACTAGGAATACAGATACTTCTCATTTGCTAGATGTGAAATTTCATTTTCACGCCTTCAATTATAGATACAGAAAAACGCTTATTAGCCTTAGTGAGAGAATGAGAAAATATATCAAACGTGGGGTCAATCCCCATGAAGCTTTTCTCAAAGTCCAAAACCATATGATGGATCTGGCACAAGCTTTTGTGGATCAGGTAACATTGAATTCATTCTATAAGCATATAGATAAGTGTCAGGACTCCGCAACCAAAAAAGTCTTGCAATCTCTTGTACAGCTGTATGCGCTGGATAATATCTATGATTATAGGGGCTGGTATTTAGAGAGCGACTATATGGATGGATCTAAATCAAAAGCCATCAGAAGAATGATCACCAAATTATATCAGGAGATTAAACCTCATGCGTTGCAATTGGTTGATGCTTTTGGCATACCAGATGAGTTAGTTGGGGCACCGATAGCTATGGAGGAGTGGTCATAGGTTTGGGGTGTACGGTTTTGTTTTAGCGTATATGGTGTAGGGTATAGGGATTATGGTAAATGGTGCGGGGTTTGTGGTAGGCGGGTGCAAGGGGCCTTCCTGAAAAGGGTTGACTTTACTTTTTGCGATTCATTTCTCTTACGGCAGTTTCTATACCTCGAGGAGTCATTGGATACATATCTATCATTTGTTTGAGGACATTGATGGTAAAAGTGTGGTGCCAATATCTTTCGGGTTCGGGATTGAGCCAGACGATTCTTTTGAATTTCTTTTTCATTTTCTTGTAGCTACGCAGACTTTGTTTATTAAGTTCATAAGGGGCCATTGAGGCATCTCCGATTATGAATACGCGGTAGTCCGCATCTTTGCTCAATATCTTTTCTATAGTTACCCTTTTTGTTCTACGAGGATCAGCGTAGACTCTATCGTATATGCTATTATGGAAATAGTAGGTCTCTAAGTCATGCGCAAATCGGGTCTTCATTTTTTTGAAGAGTTCTCTGATCATGTACACATATGGTGACATAGAATAGCCTCCATTATCTATCAATAGTAGGACTTGTAATTTTTTCTCCTTAGTATTTTTAAGTTCAGGGATAAATAATCCACCACGCTTTAATCCTAGCTGTATAGTCTCTGGTACATCCAAGTGCTCATGAGCTGATTCTTCCATGATACCTTGTAGTGAGGCTAATGCTGCATCTACGTTATCATCATTGATGATTTTATCCATATCCACAGGGAAGAAATTTTTGTCCCCTAACACTCTTCTAGCCATCTTACCTCCTCCAGTGCCACCTACACGTATACCACCTTTGGCGGCGCCACCATGACCATAGGGAGAGATCCCTCCAGTCCCTATCCAGTGACTACCTCCAGAGTGTTTACCCTTCTGTTGCTCTTGAATCTTCTTCATACGTTCGAGCAATTCCTCTAAGGTCAGATCAGAATAATCTGCCATTTTATCTAGATGATGTCTGCTTCTCTCAAAAGCTTCTCCAGACTCATCTTCCATATCAGGGTTGTCATTATCCCATATTTCTTTACCCGAAATAATCTCTTTGATATCATAGGATGTAAGATGTACTTCATCCAGAAATTTTGTAACCAAGTCTGACATATCCATATCAGATATATCTTTACGATTACTATAATCCGTTAGCCAATTCTTAAAGGTCTCTGAGCGCTGGATAGCATCATCTAATCGCTCACCATTTTGGATATCTATATTGAGAAAATAATCATAATAGGCTCTGGTATATGGTCCGAGCATCTGAGGGTCCTTGACTACCAGCCCCTTGAGCACATTATACATATCTCCTAGCGTCTTTATCAAGCCACGTTGCATAGACTTCTGCACCAAAAGCAGCGTCCTTGCATCTGCATGCAATTCATATTCTCTGAATTTTTCTGGGAGACTCGCTAACATTAGTTTGAGTTACTACGACGTTTGAAGTCAGAGGGGTCACGAAGGACCATCTTCTGTACTTTCTCTAAATCAGCCTGGGTCTTTACCAAGGCGCCTAAGCCTTCCAGGCTTTCGATTTTTTGTATCGCCTCTTCTGAGGAAAATTTCTTTATAAACTTCAGCCAATTAAGAATCTCCCTGGTCGTCGGTGCTCTCTCCAATCCAAGATTTCTTAAGTGATAAAAGATATCCATAGATATGCTGATGACCTTATCATCTATCTTAGGATGATGCTTCAGGATAATATCCCTTAGGAGGTCTGCTGGTGGAAAATGAATATAATGATAGATACATCTGCCCTTGAATGCTGTCGGTAGTTCTTGTTCCCTATTAGAGGTAATGACGATTGCTGGCATATCCTTTTCATTCACAGTTATCTCTTCTCCGGACTCAGGCATGATAAATTTTCTATGTGAGAGTGCATATAGGAGATCATTTGGAAACTCACGTGGTGCCTTATCTATCTCATCTATAAGCAACACAGAATTTGGCGAGCTAAATGCTTGTGCAGCTGGCCCTTTGATGACATAATCTGCTAATCTTTCTGATGATCTTCCCCCTGTGGACAATTTGGTATCCATCCCTTTTTCTGCCCGCTGAGCATTAAGGATTTCTATCTGACTGTCTCTGAGATACTTCACATGATCAAAACGGGCCACAAATTGCTCCACATTGCTCTTACTTCCTGTCGCGTATACAAAGAGCTCTAAGTCATTGTCCTTAGCATACTGTATAGGTAATTCTGTCTTTCCTGTACCTGGTTCTCCTTCTATAAGCAGAGGCATACCTAGTACTCTAGCCATATGGAAAGCTTGGGCCAATTCCTTGTCGCAGATATATTTTTCTGATCCGTTCCAGTATGTTGTTAGTGCCATATTAACGTTCTTCTTGCAAGTTAGATAACAAAGAATGATAGTAACAAGTTTTGCTGCTGTTATATCCATTAATATATAGTACTTGGATGTACCTGTCAGAAGGATAAGGATAACAAAATTATAGACTGCATCCTTTCTTAACGCTAATCCAATTCTAAATAGTTAA
>CAZMMQ010000091.1:0-12495 GCA_964567435.1 uncultured Saprospiraceae bacterium
TCTCTCAGGGTTGATTTGGCGATAATCCTCATATGTTCCAAATATAGGAACTTTTAAAGTTCATTCCAAATATGGGAACTTTACTCCTGTATGAGCTATAACAGATATTTATAAGACAATCTTAAAAAACATATTAAGTAATATCATCATATGGTATGGTTTTTGGATTTGGTTTAATCCCTAATTGAAATATTCCACTTTTAGGACCCAACAACAATTTCCACTTAGATACCCATAAGTATTTTCACTTTTGATTCCTTACTGGAAGCACTACCCGCTTCCTTTGCATTACTTATTATCCTATTAGAACACTTTTAATGCCTGTCCCAAAAAAAGAGGAAACAGGTGAAATATATATTATTGCTTATGCTGGTGCTACCACGAGTAGCTATCGGACAGAATACAAATGATACAGAGTTTTTTATACTAGACATTTCAGAAGCTTGTCAAGGAGCAGGACTTGTAAAGCTATCTGGTGTTTTAGCCTCAGATACAAGCAAACCGTTAGAGCCTGGAGGTCGCTTTGAGATTGAAAACTGTAACAATATGGCCTGTCTTGAAGCAATAATCTTTGATACTATATCGCAAAATTATTTCATTGATATCGCAGCCCCAGAAGACAGTTATCTGATTGCCTACATTGTTGGTTTTGGCCCTTTTGAGAAAAAGTTCATTGCTCAATTTGACATTCAAGCTGCCAATTCTCAAATAATTACACTAGACGCTGAAGTGTGCAAAAATAATATAGTGCCCCTCCAAGCTAATCCTCAGGGAGGTGTTCTAATTGGAGAAGGATTAGATAGTCTGGAATCCAATGGAATAAAGTCCTTTTTCTTCAACTCTAAGAATCTTGTACCAGATAGCACTTATAGAATAAATTATCTCTATCAAATTACGACTGCGTCAGGCTTAATTTGTTCTGATTCCTCTTTCACAGATATTACTGTCAGAGATAGTCTGGGAATCAATACACAAGAAGATAGTCTAGGTTATTGCACTGGAGCAGAGATTATAATTCCGTCAAGCTTATCAGGTGATACTACAGGGCTATCTCTTACTTGGTTTAATCCCCAATTTGATTCCATCTCTAATAAGGTCACTTTAATAACCGATACTATCACTTCTAGCGGTAGTTATTATTTACTAGGAATAAATGCCCATGGATGTACTAATCTATCAGAAACAGTTGTCAGGCTTATAGAACCTCCTCTTATAGAATGTATCACAACACAACATGTAAACTGCTTTGGAGACAAATCAGGACAAATTGCTGTTATAAGTGAAGTTTTACCTTTTGAGAGTCTCGAGATAATGTGGTCTGATGGGAGTAGTAATGCTGTCAGAGAAAATCTATCTGCAGGCATCTATTCGGTGACTGTTACTGATCCAAATGGATGTCAATCCAATTGCGCTACAGAAATTATAGAACCAGAAGAATTGACAGTAGAATGCACGCTGAATATTGTGGAACCGGCATGTTGGAACGGCACTGATGGCACCAATGCAATCAACATTACAGGAGGGACAGCTCCATACCAATTAAGTATAGATTCCATTAATTATAGTTCTGATCTGACGATAATGAATTTAACTGCAGGAGAATTTACTGTTTTTGTAATTGACGAAAATTCATGTCTGGCCAAATGTCAGTTCTCAATAGGCCAGCCCGATGAAGAGTTTTGCACCCTAGCTGTTAAATCTGAACTACCATGCTATGGAGAAAATAGTGGAGCACTTTCCATAAGCCACTATACAGGAGATAGTATCTCTTCAGTAGTTTGGAATAATGGAGAAAGGTCGATTACTATAGATGAATTAATTTCAGGTACTTATACAGTTACAATTACCAACTCCATCTCTTGTGAGACTGTGTGTAGTCATGACCTTACACAACCACCTTTGTTGGAAATAGACTTGGAGAATACAATTGTAATGCCTTCTTGCTATGAAGAAAATACAGGATCTATCTCCTTGAATATAAATGGAGGAACACCACCTTATAATATTCTGTGGTTTGATGGCGAGACGACATTGACCAGATCATCCTTAAGTCCAGGAGATTATATTGTGACTATTGTGGATACTAAGCTATGCACTCACTCTGAAATATTCAGTATCCAAGAATATCCAAATCCTTTATTCCAAATCATCCCTCAGGACCCTCTTTGTCATAACGACAGCTTAGGTGTGATTACCATAACTGCACCAGATGACATAAATGTCACAAGTATTCTATGGTCCAACGGCCAAACTGAAATGTCAATATCAAATCTACGTGCTGGCAACTACATGGCTAGCGTAACCTATCATGAGGGATGTACACAAATTCTAAAAGCAACCTTGAGTGATCCTCTTCCATTACAAATTAACCTAGAGGAACAAGTTAATGTAGAATGTTATGGAGAAAGTACCGGTCATTTATCCATAAGTACAATCGGTGGCACAGCGCCTTATGACATAATATGGAACAATGGTGTCACGAGAACTATCAACGAGAATCTATCAGAAGGGTCTTACTCTGTCACAGTCACAGACAGTAACTTATGTGAATATGTGGAGATTTTTTCCATTTCTCAGAATGATAATATATCACTTAATATTGAGGCTACACACCCACTGTGCCATGGCGACTCTACTGGCTCAATTATCTTGAGCAGTCCAGACTCAGAAAGAATAACTGATATCAAATGGTCCAATGGTGCTGCAGGAGACACCAATATAAATCTTGCAGCTGGTAACTATTCTGTTACAGTTGCATTCGATGCTAACTGCAGCAAGGTATTAGAGACTATCATTGTAGACAATCCAAAATTAGAAGTACCAGAAGTTACTGTGAATCAGATAAATTGTTTTGGAGATAACTCAGGGTCCATTCACCTTGAGGTCATTGGGGGTGTCCCACCCTATCAGTACTTATGGAGCAATGGGGGAAGCATGGCACCTCTATACAATGTAATTGCAGGTGATTATAGTATAACCATTACAGATTCATTGGGCTGTAAGACAAGTGCAGAAAACATCATAGTAGAACAGCTGCCAGATTTCACAATTGAAATTCTATCTTCTTCCTATTGTCTAGATGAAATAATTGAGTTGGAATTAATAATCTCAGGCAATCCAAATATAGCCGACATACAATGGAATGTAGAAGATAATAATTTAAATGCATCTAATGAAAATATTAGTGTAACCTCCTCCACAATCGCACTACTCAATACCTGTGAGATCCAAGAGGGCCAACTCACCATTCACTGCCAATTGACGGACATCCATGGTTGCATCAGAGAAGCAGAAGTGCAATTGGATTTGAGGTCATGTTTTGACCTTGCTGTTTTAAAAACAGTATTGGGAGCTCCATTAGTTGAAATAGGTGAACCCATTCTATTTAATATCCAAGTGCATAATCAAGGTGAGGCCACCGCTTATGATGTGATAGTAGAAGAGATTCCAGACGAAGCATTCATTTTTGAAATTAAAAAGAATACGGGAGCGGTCACAGGTAATCCTCACGATTGGATAATGGATAACAATAGGATTACGACTAGAATAGATAGTCTCCTTCCCAAGAGTCACATAGACCTAGTAGTGTTTATGCAGATAAATGATAATACGGAGAAATTGAATTTCGTAAATAATACAGAAATAATCAGATATAGAAATGCACTTAAAGACTTGCCAAGAGATGAAGATGATGAACTATGTGCAGAGGCTGTGGAGATAGATGATGACATATCAGATGATGCCAATGGCGGACAGGACAACTGTGCTGATGATGACCACAAGGATGGCGCCGCAGTATTTATCTGCCCAGAATTAGCACACAGTGTAACCATGAGCCTATGTGGAGTACCAGAAGATAATCCATTTGATATTCTAGAATTGATAACCGAAATAGATCCAGAAGGAGATGGAGATGGCGAAGACAAAGATGGAGATGCAGGTCATAAGGTGAGCAATTTTTTCATGTCCATGACTGCTTTCTTAGCAGATACTCCAGTAGATATAAATGAATTAAATATGGCACTACCATTCTTTGCAAGATTAGACATGGCTAATGGTTGTAGCTTGCCTATTCCTATAGAGATATCATTTACCGAGATACCTGAATCACCACGCATACCTACTGAAATCCATACTTCCTTAGGTGACTCTCTTCTCCTATTTATTTCCAACCCAATACCTGAGTACGAGTATCAATGGCAGCATTCGCTCAATGGCACATTCTCAAATATTATAGGCGAAACAAGGTCATCTTTAATCCTGAATAATATAGATGAGTCCCATAATGAAAGAAAGTATAGAGTCATGGTTTCTAATGTATTATCTGAAGTGTCCTGCGCAGCAATTTCAAATGAAACTACAATCTTTATTATGCCTGATGTCCTAGCCTGCAAATCCAATATTAATGTCGGTATCAATAATGAGTGTGGGATAAACTTAGGCGTAAATCAATTGCTAAATGGAAATAATACGCCAGACGAATTTTTTCTCATCCAATATTTTGACCTTGACAATCAGTCCATTCTAACTGACGACTTTTCTGCATACATCAATCAAAGGATAATATATTCTGTTGTACTTGAAGAAACCAATGTCAGTTGCTGGGGCTACATCAATCTTAGAGATTTAATACCTCCAACTATCTCCTGTCCAGAGACTATCACTGTCGATTGCTATATGGCTTTGGATAGATTAGAAGATCATATCGTTCACACTGATAATTGTAGTCATTCAGAATTAATAGAAGTATCGTTGGATTACGATACCAATTGCCCTAATGGTGAAGGCTTGTATACTACACAAGCAATTGATGAGTATGGCAATACGTCAGAACTATGTCAGACTAATATTCTCTTCCAATCGCTAGAACTGGATGAGGTTATATTCCCTACTAATCAGATCCTGGATGGAAGTGATTGGGATATCAACGGCAATGGATATCCAGACCCTCTAGAGTCTGGTGATCTGAGTATTAATAATCAATTCGCTTTGGATGAGAACAATCAAAATAAATGTAATATCAGTTCAGATTTTGAGGACATAGTATTTCCTATCTGTACAGACGAATTCATCGTTCTACGTCAATGGAGATTGATAGACAATTGCATGCAACAGCTAAGAACCAATAATCAAATAATTAGAATAACATCAGACAGAGATCCTATCTTAGAAGCGTCACATATTGATACCAGTCTGTATGTCACTTCTCAGAAGTGTGAATTTAACTTTGTACTTACCGATTCTATTTTTGGCATTGACTCAGAAGATTATTTTACAAGGTCTGTTCAGTTGAATAAATATGATGCAGTCTTGGATGAAATGATACCCTTAATGACTTTCTCAGAATTAGATGATCTCGTGATGCCGCTTGACATTGGCGAATATTATATAGAAGCTGAATACACCAATGACTGTAATGACATCAGTCTTGCAAGCGCAGAGATAACCGTCAGTTTGTTTGACTGGAAAAATGAATTTTGTAAAGATGATATTGTCATTAAATTTGATTCAGCTGACAATCTTATTCTACAAGCTAAAGACATCCTCAGTAGCCATCTAAATATTTGTGGCCCAGAATTCAAATTAGGTATACGTGCAAATGATGGCATGTTACAGTCTAACCTTATGCCCAACTACTATCTGAATGGTATCCCCTTCTATGAACAAATCACCATTACCGATGCTGCAGATAGTCTTTACCTCATTCTCTTTGATAATACAGAATATCAACTTTGCAAGATGGGCATTATCACAGGCGCTTCTTCTAGGTCATCTGCATCTAATAGGGTGATAAGTGAAAGAAGTCTTCCTGAATCTGATTTTACGCTTACAGTCTACCCTAACCCATTCGTGGATGAATTTAGTATCTCATTATCCAGCAGCATAGCCCAGGAAATTAATGTCAGTTTATATGCAATTACTGGAGAGGTCATATTTTCTAAGTACTGTGATATAGATGCTGATGAGCATAATAAAATCGTGCCGAGGTCTAATTTATTCAACCTCGATTCTGGTCTTTATATGTTAGTGGCAACCGGTAAAAACAAAACCATTACAAAACAAATAATACGATCAGACTAAAGCTTGGAATCTGTTAAATGTTCGATATTCTCGATTAAAACATATATGTCTATATAAGGTCATAGTGTCATCAAAGACTATTGACAAAATTTTCCTAACTTCCGCTTCAGCTAAAATAGGCTAGAATGAAAGTTAGAATCAGTATTACCATGACCTTATTGCTAGGTCTCATGACTCAGGTGATGGCTCAGATAGATTATGATATCTATCCTAAAGTCACTTCAACGTATCTCATTAATGATGTCCATATCCAAAAAAGTCCACGTGATAGTTTTGGTCTTGGGGATATTCTAATAGAGGATGGTTACATAAAGCAAGTCGCTCGCCAAATCAATGCCCCATCAAATGCCTTGGTTATCGAAGGAGATTCTGCCTATGTCTACCCTGCCTTTATAGACCCTTTATCACATGCTGGGATCAAAAAAGAAGAAGACAAAAAAGACGGACCAAGAGTAAAGTTCCAAAGTCATCCCCCTAATGCTGTTGTTGGCATCACACCAGAAAAACATGCTCATGCTATGGTCGATGCTAAGAACGAATCTATCAAAGCCTTAAAGTCTAATGGGTTCGCGATAGCCAATGTGGCTCCCCGAGGAAGTATGCTCCCTGGCCAAAGCAGTTTGATGTTGCTGTCAGGAGATAGCAATGAGGACATGATTCTAAAGGAAGGTACTGGGATGTACATGCAACTCAAAGGTACCAGAGGTTACTACCCTACTACGATTATTGGTGTAATGGCCAAGTGGAGAGACCTGTACCGACAAGCCACCTATCTGGACAAACACCAACAAGCTACCAGATCTAGTCAAGGTCCAGTAAAAAGAGCCAAGGCTGATAAAGCACTGACCAGTCTAATACCGGTTACAAAAAAGGAACAGCCTGTGATCATGAGAGCTGAGAAAGCTAAGGATATTCATAAGGCAATCGCTCTACAAAATGACTTAGGATATAAGCTCATTCTGGCGGAAGTCAAACAGGCGGGACCAGCCCTCGAAAAAATAAAAGCCAATAGAGTACCTGTGCTGATATCTGCTAAGCTACCGAAAGAAGAAAAAGACAATAAAGACAAAGGCAAAAAGAAAGGCGACAAAGAGAAAATGAATGAAGGCGACAAGAAGGGAAAGAAAGATATGGATGAGATGGAAGAAATGTCAAAGGAAAAAATGAAGGAGAAGGGTATGAAAAAAGGCATGAAAGAATCTGACTTGGAGAAAGAAGAAGATCCAGAGACAAAAGCCCTGAAGGCAAGAAAAATGAAGAGTTATAAGGAATATCTAGGACAAGCAGCCATGCTAGAAGAAGCAGGGATAAGATTTGGTATTTCGATGCTCGACTCTAAGCCAAGTGGTATCAAAAAATCTCTGAATAGAATGATCAAAGCTGGCCTTAGTAAAGAAGCTGCCTTGGCTGCAGTCACGACCAATCCTGCTCAGATGCTAGGGATTAGTGATAAGACTGGCACTATTGGCAATGGGAAAATGGCTAATCTGTTTTTGAGCGATGGCCCTTATTGGGATGAGGATTCTAATATCAAATACCTCTTTGTAGAAGGTGAGATGACAGAATTTGAAGTTAAGAAGAAAAAGAAAGGAGACGGAGAAATAGACAAAGGAGCAATGGGTCTTGTCAAAGGAAAATGGTCGTATGAAGTGGAGACGCCGATGGGCACCTTTGATGGTACTGTGGTCATTACAGGTGATGAAGATCTGGCTATTAAAATATACAGTTCTGAGGAGCCTGATGATCCACTTGAAGGAAGAGAGATATCATTTACTGACTCTATACTTTCTTATGTCATGGATGTAGATATGGGAAGTGCTTCTATACCTGCTACTACAGAAGTCACCATCGATGGAGATAGTTTTAGCGGAACCGTAACGATGGAAGGTATGGGCTCTATGCCGATTTCAGGAAGTAAAGTTTCAGGTCCAGAATAACACATTTAGAATTCGCAAACATTAGAAAAAATGAAAAATAATATCATATATATCATTGCCTTAACCCTCCTAAGTGGACAGATCATGTCTCAGGATAGTGGCGATGTGCTTATACAAAATGGAACAGTAATCACCATTACTGATGGTGTCAAGGAAGATACAGATGTGCTCATCAGAAACGGAAAGATCTCCCAAATAGGTGATGGACTTACCGCTGGCGATAATGTCAGAGTCATAGATGCAGAGGGCATGTTTGTGATGCCAGGTATCATAGATGCCCATTCTCACATAGCTATAGATGCTGTGAACGAAGCGACCAGTCCCGTTACAGCACAAGTGTGGGTAGGAGATGCCCTTAATCCTTATGATGTCAATGTCTACAGAGCATTGGCTGGAGGGGTCACAATATCACATGCGATGCACGGCTCAGCCAATGCTATAGGTGGACAGTGCGAAACAATCAAGCACAGATATGGCGTCACTGACCCTGAAGAGATGCGCATGGATGGCGCCCCCAGAACCATCAAATTTGCTTTGGGTGAAAATCCAATCAGGGTGCATGGAGAAGGCCAAAGAATAGTGCCTAATACAAGAATGGGTATCGAGCAAGTGTTCCGAACGGCCTTTGCTGAGGGAAAAGCCTATGCAGAAAGCTGGAAGAATTATAGCGCTGGAAAAAGCGCTACCCCACCACAATATGACTTACAAAAAGAAACAATGGCTGGTATACTTTCAGGAGATATCATTATCCACTGTCACTCTTACCGAGCAGATGAGATTCTGATGCTCATGAATGTCCTATCAGACTTCGGGGTGAATAAGATTGTCTTCCAGCATGTCAATGAAGGATTTAAAGTCGCGCCTGAGTTAGCAGAATTTGGCGCACATGCTTCTGTGTTCTCTGACTGGTGGGCTTATAAGTTTGAGGTATATTACTCCACAGCTTATAATGCAGCTATCCTAACCAAGAACGGCGTGGTCACTTCTATCAATTCTGATTCCAGAGAGCTAATCAGGCACTTATATCACGAAGCTGCTAAGTCACAGAAGTACGGTGGACTGTCTGATAATGATGCATTGAAATTAATTACCCTCAATCCGGCTATCCAACTAGGGATAGATGACCGAGTAGGTTCATTAGAGAAAGGTAAAGATGGTGATGTGGCTATATTCAGCAAGCATCCACTGAGTATATATGCAGTGCCTCAGTATACTATTGTAGACGGCGTCGTCCGATTTGACATCAATGAAGATGCAACGGATATGAGAATAGACATCGACCCTGATGAGACGGTGCCTACTTTTTACGAATCTAATACTGGTCACCATCACGGGCATTCCCATGATGATTCTTGCTTACAAGGTGTAGAATTCCACAACCACAAGCATTGATCCCAAACCAAATTTGTTACCCAACCTAGAAAAAAGAAAAATGACTAAATATATCTGTCACATACTTGTCGCCATTTGCAGCATAGGATTGATTACTGCCCAGCAGGTAGACAAATCCCAGCATGGCGTCTTCCTTCTTAAAAATGGCCAAGTATACACCCACGACAACGGCATGATAGGTGCTGACCTTCTCATCAAAGATGGCATGATTGCAGAGATGGGTAATGCCATCACAAATGCAGACGCAGAAGTTATCGACTGCGAAGGCTTGGAAATATACCCAGGCATGATAGATGCGGGTACCAAGCTAGGTATTGCTGAAATTGGTGCGGTAAGCCTAACGCAAGACCACAACGAACGAGGGACCTTTACTCCTCACATGCAAGCACTTACCGCTGTCAATCCTAGTTCAGTTAATATTCCTGTCAACAGAGTCAATGGCATAACTACTGTACTGACAGTTCCTTCTGGTGGACTATTCCCTGGTACTGCGGCGGCTATAAATCTTCATGGTTATACACCTAAGCAGATGTATGCAGGGTTTAGCGGCGTGGTTTTGAATTTCCCTTCATCTGGAAAGCGTGGCCGATTTGACAGACGATCAGCAGAAGACATCAAGAAGGATAGTGAGAAGAACCTCAAGAAACTTAATAAGTTCTGGAAGAGTGCCGTGGTCTATGCTGGTATCGTCAAAAATAATGGTGAGACTGCCTACAACCCTCAAATGGATGCCCTTCTACCAGCCATCAATGATAATGCACCGATTCTCATAGAAACCAATAAGAAAACTGATATCCTGAATGCCATAGCTTGGATACAGAAGCACAAGGTCAATGCCGTGCTAACCGGTGTGTCAGAAGGCTACAAAGTGATAGATTCTTTATTGAAGTATAATATTCCTGTGATTACAGGGCCCATCCTCAATAATCCATCAAGAGACTCTGACCATTATGATATAGGATACTCTAATGCAGGTAAGATGGCGAAGGCGGGTGTCAAGGTGGCTATCAGAACCAATGAGACTGAAAACGTAAGAAATCTGCCGTACAATGCTGGATTTGCAGCTACTTATGGTATGGGCTGGGAAGAAGCCTTCAAGGCGGTTACCCAAAATCCTGCAGATATCATGGGCATAGGAGATAAGTACGGAAGCCTTGAGAAAGGTAAGGTCGCCAACCTATTTATCACAGATGGAGACCCTTTTGAGACCAAAACGACAGTCAACTACCTGTTTATCAATGGGTGGCAGATTCCGATGGAAAGCCGTCATACCCTATTGTATGATGAATTTTTGGAGAGGAGTCCAGGGATTAGTAAGTAAAATCAAAAAAAATTCTAATCTGTATAGGGGTAGGCTTTTAATTACTTGTCTTTATTACAGATAGATAATGAAAAAATGGATTAAAAAGATCTTGCTAAAGAGTAGGATCTTTTTTTTTGCGTAATAGTGATCTATCTAGAGAATCAGCTACCAACCAAAGGGCTCCTTCTATCAAGCGGACAATCTTAAAATAAGGCCTCAAACCCCTGTCATCCCTAGTTTTTACATACTCATTTTAATCTTAACATTTTTGGAATAGGGGTAGAACGACAATTACTTGTCTATATAATAGATAGATAATGAAAAAATGGATTAAAAAGATCTTGCTAAAGAGTAGGATCTTTTTTTTTGCGTTATAGTAATCTATCTAGAGAATCAACGAACAACCAAAAGAGCACCTTCTGTCTAGTAGACAACCTTAAAAGAGGACCTCAAACCCCTGTCATTCCTAGTTTTTACATACTCATTTTAATCTTAACATTTTTGGAATAGGGGTAGAATGGCAATTACTTGTCTTTATTATAGATAGATAATGAAAAAATGGATTAAAAAGATCTTGCTAAAGAGTGAGATCTTTTTTTTTGCATCATCACGAACACTCTATCTAAAAAACATATCAGCCACCAACAGATAAGTTCTATTCTGTAGTCTACAATCAAAACAGCAACTTATGAAAGCGCTTCCACTCTTCGCAATTTTATTATCCTTGATTACAATTATCCCCTCATGTATAGATGATGATTCTATAGATGAACCTGGTGTTGTCCCTATCGGATGCCTCCCCTATTTGCTTTTTTCCCAAGACTGTGATCCATTAGTACTCTTTGAATTTGGGACAGAGGCTTGTTTCTTCGAAGCAGATAACCTTGTTACTATACCTACTGTAAATGGAGGTATTGATATAATGCTAACCAGCGATGGCACCTTTGGACCTGAAGCATTAGCTGGCTACACTTCCTTTTTTGTTGAATTACGTGCAGATTCATTATTTGTAAATACTGAGAAATCAGGTATAAATAGTTTTGAATATTGTAACAGAGTATTTGTTTCAGAATAATAAGCTACTCCATTTTCTCTAGAACCCAGAGCACGTGAGGGGCTATTGATAGCACAATATTCGAAGGCCTCCAAACCCATTGACTCTCCTAATTCCATTGCACCTCTATACCCCCTACCCCTAAATCTTTCAAAAAAATATTCCTACCCTGTGTAACTTTCCGTACCCTCGTCCGTAATAGGGGAAACAAAGGAAAAACAACTCATTGACTCGAACAGAATATAATCAGCTTGTAGATAGCTTTTCTGACAGACTACTCAGATATGCGCTAAAACTTACAAGAGAATATAGCTGGTCACAAGACTTAGTGCAGGAAAGCCTGGCTAAGCTCTGGGTCAACAGGCAAAAAGTAACTTTAGATTATGCCCATGCCTTCTTGTATAAGGTCTTGCATAATAAAATGATAGATGACAAAAGGAAGCTGAGCAGAACACAATTAAGTGGTCAGTTGCCTGAAAAGAGTACAACATCTAATTCTATAGAAACAACAGATATACTAGAGAAAGCCTTTGACCAATTACCAGAGAAGCAACGTCAAATTATAATGCTCAGAGATTGGCAGGGATACAGTTATAAGGAAATAGGAGATATTCTGGCGTTCAATGAGAGCTTGGTTAAAGTCCAGATTTTCAGAGCCAGAAAGAAAATGAAAAATATTATTACTGAATTAAATACAATTCAATCCAAAAATCATGGATATCAATAGA
>CAZMMQ010000092.1:0-12368 GCA_964567435.1 uncultured Saprospiraceae bacterium
TTGATGATCCATTCCTACCACCAAACTCAGCTAGTGTTAATGTTGGAAATAGAATTTCTGTTACTGGTGCGGTTGTCCAATGTGAGAGATAGAAATTGACATTTTTATACTAGAAAGCAAACAATATGAAATACACTAAAGTTCTGACCATTCTTTTGATCACAGGATCTATGAGCTTGTATGCACAAAGCCCTGAAGTTGTAGAAAAGTATAATGAAGGTGTGGCAGCGGCCAAAGCAAAAGATTATACTAAAGCCATAGATGCTTATACGGCAGCTATAGCTATAGATCCACTCTATGGACAAGCATATTACTCTAGAGGATTGGCTAAGATGTCACAAAAGGAATACAAAGCAGCTGCTGTAGACTTTAGAAAAATGATAAAATTGGATGGAGAGAATGCCAAGGCCCATTATTATTCTGGATATTGTCTGATGAGTTTTGGTCAGAATGAAGAAGCGATTAAGGCTTTCTCCAGAGGGCTTAAGTACGACCCTTCACTAACCAAAGTATATTACTACAGGGCCAAGATTCAGATGCTGGAAGGGAATTACGAAAAGGCGATAGCAGATTTTCAGGAGACAATAGCTAAAGATAAACCCACGGATAAGGTCTATTACCAACTTGGAGTGTGTTATCTGAAGACAGATAAAGCAGACTTGGCAGATCAGTCTTTTGGCTTAGCTATAAAGGAAAATGAGAAGTATGTGCCAGCACTTACTGAACGTATGAAATTAAAATATAAGAAGGAAGATTATACTTCTTCAGTTGATTTGGCAAATGGCATCATAGCACTAGAATCTGATAATGAAAAAGCCTTGTACTACAAAGCATTGGCACTGATGAAATCTGAATCATATGATGAAGCCTATACTGCCTTTGATGCATTGTTGGTCGCAGATCCTACTAACACAACGGCCCTAAAAAATAAAGCCAACATTTCTATTAAGAGCAAAGATTACGCCTCAGCTGTCAGTGATTATTCTGCATTGATAGAAGTGGAAAACAAGCCAACTAATTACTTCAATCGGGCCCTTTCTTATATGCGATTAGAAAACTGGAATGAAGCCATGTCTGACTTGACGAAGGTCATAGAGTTAGATGCAAATAACGCAGAAGCCTTTTATAACCGATCTAACGTCTATCTGCAGCTGAAGGATAATGATAGTGCTTGTGCAGATATGAGAAAGGCTGGCGAATTAGGATACAAGGATGCCATCAATTATATCCTGAGTATTTGCGGGTAGGTTTTGAGTTAATATGTTATATGGCTCATCATTTCTTTGCTAATTTTCTGGCAATTGGAGTTCCAGCTTTGGTAACCATTACAAGGATGTAGATTCCCGAAATTAGAGTTGATCCATTTACATTAATTTCATTTTGATTTCGAATTTCATCTTTTGATACTTCATTCCCATTTATGTCGTACAATTAGTATTTGACAAAGTTGGATGCATTTGTAATATTCCATGAGTCAGAAGTAGGATTTGGCATTATTACAATTAATCCTTCAGATAATTCATCTATAGAGCTAGGAGGCACGCATCTAAATGTATCTGGAAAAATGATTGTGTCCTGATTAGCTGATATAAAACTACATAGACCACCTGTTGAAATTTCACATAGATTGGCCTGCGGAGTCATGCATAGACCAATTGAACCAATATCCTCTATAAAGGGTCCAAACCAATCTGTATGTTGGTATTCGTAATTGTCAATGGTGATGTGTTGGTATTTTAGACCATCAATTATTTCTGTAGAGTCTATTATTACAAGCGTAGATAGTAGGGTGTCGTCTATTGGGAAGTTAGCAACTAATGAATCTCCTGCGTTCAAATTGAAATCATAAAGTAATCTAATGTCTGAATCTGTGAATTGGAAAATTTGATTATCGTCCCATCTTAGAATTAATGGTCTATCTGAGGAACAAGCACAGGTGCCATCTAGAATAAAAAACTGTTGATTGTCAATTAGCGTATCAGATACAATTTCTAAAATTGTTCTTTCTTCATCAGAGGGAGGAGAGAATGTACTTTGCCTATAAATCCATTTGGCACCTATTCCAATATTTTGACCTTGACAATGGTAACTAATAATAATAGTTACAATAAGGAGAAGTGTTCTGTTCATTCTGTTTTTTTACTAAAATTACAGAATTACTTATTATGCAATAATTGTTCATCAAGACCATTTAATGTATTAGAGCTATTGATTATCTGTAATTATGAAAATTGTTAGAAGTTATGGATAAAAACTATGCGATTTAGAGGAAATGAAACTACCTACACCAATTCCTCTACCCCTTGAGGCTGAAGTATCATGTCGTTATATGGGATAACTGTTTGTAAGCCTTTGTCTGCGAAATATTTCTTCACATACTCTGGATCCTCACTAGAGGCAGCCATAATAAAATCTCCTCCCCAAGCGCCAAGCGATTTGACACCACCTTCAAAGTTGTCTAATCCTAGACTATCTGATACGGAAGTCAACCCCACATGCTCTTGGATAATGGCTTCATGTTCTTGCATAAGGCCTATAAAGTTAGGAAGAGATGAGCATTTGAGCACAGATTCTGTAATGTCCGTCAACTTCTTAGCCATCGTCTTTCTCTTCTTCACGGTCTTCAGATAATCCTCTACAGCTGTTTTAGATGATTGTTTCTTGTTAAGATGGACAAAGTAGAGTTTGTCTTTGAAAGAAGGATTAAAATCTATCTCTTTATAGTTGATCGTATCGTCAACTAACTGGTAAGTGATGGGAAGTTCAGCTCCTGCACAGGCAACATCATAGCCAGAGCCATCATAGCACTTGAAGTGGAGGAGCAATGGGTTAACGTCTGCCCACTGAGCAACCATATATGTCAACGTAGAGCTAGACCCCAACCCCCAATCTTTATCAAATTCTAGATAAGTCTTTACATCAAAGCCATTCCACTTGGACAGAAATTCTGAATTAAGCCTTACAGCGCTTTTGAGTAACTTTTGAAGATAACTGGCTTTCTTTTCGTCAGTTGTCTTAACAGATGAAAAGTCATAGAGTGATATCTGAGCAAAAAACCACTCATTTCCTTGAGGATCGAAGCTTTTCCAGAAAAGATCTGATTTTCTGGTTTGCTTGATATTCATTTTCTGACCATATCTTGTAGGGATACCTAGGGCTAGAGCTCCATCTAGAACGCCATACTCTGAGGTGAGTAATAATTTCCCATGTCCGTAATAATCAGCTATGATTAAAGATTTACTGAGTATTTTATTTAATTGTCGGCTCGGGAGTAACCACGAAATTAACTTTCTGTTTAGACTAACGGAAATTATATTTAATAAAAAATTAATTTATTAGCTATACCAATTGGGTTAGTGCCCTTATTTTAGGAGTTGAGCAGATTATTCCTTCAAATAGATATCTAGGTCTGGGCAGTCCAGGTATCCTTTCTCCAATTGGATATATGTGTTTTCCAACTTGTCATTTATCCAATTATTGAAGTATTCATTCTTTTTACTCTCCTTAGCATACAGTTGGATCTTAGAGTAGTCTTGCTCAAGAGAGGCTCTGTGTGGTTTCTTTTTATTTAAAATTTTGATGATACGATAATAAGTCTCTCCGGTAGGAAGAGGATAATCCATCGGTTCAGTAATATCACCCACTTCTAAATCTTCAATAGCAAAGAAGATTTCTGACGGTAACTCTGCCGTCTCAAATGTTGTTTTACCAGTATTGGGGTTCTGTAGCATCCCATTATTATTATAGGACGGGATTTTATCATAGGAATATTTTTTAACAGCAGCCTGAAAATCAATTTCATCTGCTAATATTCTCGACCGAACACTATCTAATTCAGTTTGGGTCATTTCTCTATCAGCTTCAGTGATTTCGGGCTTAACCAGAATATGTCTTATATTTATTTTATTCCCTCTCCTTTCGAGCAGTTCCATAATATGATATCCAAACTCTGTTTCCACTGGATCAGATATTTCACCCTTTTCAAGGCTGTAAGCTGTAGCTTCAAATTCAGGCACAAAGGTTCCTCTCTCTGCAAATCCAAGATTACCACCTTGAGCGCCTGATCCAAGATCATCAGAGTAAGTCTGTGCTTCCTTGCCAAAATCTGAACCATCAAGTATCCGCTGGCGGATCTCTAAGATTTTCTTTAGTGCCTTAGATTTCTCATCACTGTTAACCTTAGGATTGATGACTATTTCCGCCAATTCTACCTCTGCATTGAGATAAGGCAGACTATCTGCAGGTATAGAGTTAAAAAAGTCTTTTACCTCTTTTGGTGTTATGGATACTTCATTGAGCAGCGTCTGTTGCATTCTTTCGGCAAGTAGTTGTTGTTCTAAGTCCTCTTTGAGATTACTACGCATGGTCTCTACTGTCATGCCATAATATTGTTCGAAAAATTCCTCGTCTCCATTCATCTGTCTTAATACTTGAGAAATCCTAAAGTCCAGATTGTTATCCAACTCTTCTGCAGTGATAATAACACTATCTAACTTGGCGTGATGTACAATAAGCTTTTGCCCTATAAGACCATCCATTATTTCGCACTTTATAGATGGGTCTGGAAATCCAGACTGCTCTACCGCAAAGCCATATTGACTCTCAATATCCGAAAGTAATATGGTTTCGTTGCCTACTTTGGCAATGACCCTGTCTATAAGCATCTTATCTTGCCCACTCACAAGAGTACAAACTGTTAATGCAAGGAGGCAGCTTAAGTATATATTTTTAAAATTCATAAGTTCTTATTTGTTGGACGCATTAGGTCGACTATGTATTATAATGTCTTTACTTCGAATATTATTTTGATACATATCTTTTCTCCATTGATGAAGTAAAGCTTGAGACCTATCTCTTATAATTCTAGATTTGAGTAATGGTGATGCATAATCTACAGGCATAGGTTCTCCTTGTGCAATGTGTCCAAGAATTTTAATAAGGTATTGATGGCTATTATCACTGTAGGAATAACTTTCCTTTGCTTGTAGATTAATTCTGTTCCATAAGCCTTGTGGAAGGATGTTTTTGAGTTTGGATTTCTGATACCAGTTATCAATATCAAGTAAATGAATATTGTCATTCTTGGTACCCAGACTAGCTTTCAGTGCAGGCAAGTCCTCTGTTTTCCATAAGGTTTTAATAATTTCATCGTATTGAGGTTCTGGTAGCTTAACTAACAAACATTGGATAAGGTCTTCTGATATGATGTAATCTTCTTGATGTTTTTGATATAAAGTATCTATTTCTTGACGTTCAATTGTGGTGTCTAGCTCTGTCTTGATGTAGTACTTTTCCAACTCATGGATAAATAGTGATTTCTCATAAGATTTTACCTTGCCCTCTATTTCTTTACGGCTATTAATCTTCTTTTTGGCTTCGTATAGCAGAATCTCATCCATAAGCCAATTGTCCATTTCTTTGTCGATTATGCGCTGGCTATCCCTACTGTTCTGCGCCCCTCGAAGCTGTTCATGCAAGGCATCCAATTGCAAGTGATGGCCATATGCTGTGGCTATCGTTCGATCATTAGCTTTCTCTGTCTGACAAGACATCATAATTAAGCTCAATTGAAGACAAATTATCGGTAAGTTAGGTTGCACTTATCTTATCAATTGCTTGAGAATCTGTTCATTGATTTCTATAGGAAATTCTTTTCTTAAATTCTCAATCCACTCTTTTTCGAGATGTTCTTGGTAATCTGCAATGACATAACCTCTTGCTTCTTTTAGCGTTTTAGTCGAAGAGTCTATTTTATCAACAAACGAAAAGAATGTTCCTTTGTTTCCAGCCATCATCATCTCTGATACTTTGCCTGTCTTTTGCTCTAAACTCTTGATTTTCAAGGCATCTTTTTCTAATATAGATTCTGAGAAGTTGATTTTATACTCAACATTGTTTTGATATTTCTTTTTGAATTTATCTAGTCCTTTCTTTTGCGCATACTCATAAGCACTCTTAACCTTATCAGCATCATTTGATTCTATCTCAATTTTTTCCGTTTTGACTCTGTCAGGCCACACATAATTATATGAATTAGTGGAATAAAATTTCTGAAGACCAATCGTGTCTTGTGACGCTTTGTCCCAGACCTCATTCTTGGTAATTTCAAAAAGAAGAATACCTTCTCTATATTCTCTCATTAAAGCCTTAAAGTCTGGATATTTTCTTTCTAGATTGGCTTCTTCATAATCCATGATTTTTTCCTTCATGAATTTTTCATACAATTCATTGGTCGCATCTACAACCGGCTTTGTCTTTGGAAATTTCAATCTTTCTCTGACATTATCTTTCATGTATGATGTAAAGTCATTGACGGTATAGTCTTTATTGTCTAGAGTGAAAAGTGGTATAACTTCTTGATAAAGCTTAGGTTGCCATTTGTAACTATAAAACGAGGCATCTAAATCTCTGTTTAGCGCAATTAGGCCATTTCTGTTCTCACTGAAGTTGGCCTCTAGTTTTACATCATTTATCAATTTTTGCTCAGCTATTTTGAATCGATCGTTGTTTGATATTCTGTTTTCGATTCTTTTCTTAGCTCTCTTATTGTCAGAATTAACGCGTTTGGATATACGCTTGATTATATGATATCCGATGGAAGTCTCTATCGGCATAGTATAAGATCCATCCTCAGCCAGTGCAAATGCAGCATCTTCAAAACTAGTTTCATATTGGTTGATGCCAAAGAACCCAAGATAGCCACCTTTCTTGTTAGTCTTTTTGTCATCAGAATACAATTTGGCAATATCTTCAAAATTTCGTCCACGTTGCAATTGAAGATACAGTGAATCTACTTTGAGCCTTGCACCAGGAATAGATTGCCCTTTAGACTTAGAACGTATAAGAATATGTGCAATTTCCATTTCTCCTCTAGCGGGTCGAATGTCTGATACTTTTATTATATGATATCCCATACTAGATTGAAATGGCTCAGAATATCCTCCTTCCGATGTACTGTACATTGCCGTTTCAAAATTGTAGAATCCATCTGGCAGAGGGGCTGTATAATAACCCAATAATCCACCATTCTTTGCGGACGCTTTATCTTCTGATAGCGTCTTAGCCATTAATTCGAATCCCTCACCTTGGTTTTTGATTAGTTTACGGTGCATGGATTGAATTTTCTCTTCCGCTGCCTGACCTTGTTCTTTTGTCATCCTATCGTTGAGCGCCACAAAAATATGACTGACCTGTCTGTCTTCAGCATACCTATCGACGACTTCATCTACTAATTTCTCAGATATCTCTTTGTCTTTGAGGTAGGTGGCGGCCAGTTGTTTTCTATATCCTTCCAACTCTTTTTGCAAGCTCTGTATGGTATCTAATCCCTGGCTTCTGGCTTTAGCCACCTTGAGCTTAAATTTCTTGTAGAGTTCCAGATATTCAGTGACACTTTGTTCGGAGTAGTCTGCTTTGTCGGCATTATTTTTTTCGTAGATGTACTTGAATTCGGATACATTGACTTCTGACCCATCTACAGAGAATAAAACAGGGTCCGCACTCTGATTCTGACTTAGAAGGAGACCACATTGTAAAAGACAAAGACACAGGACTAACTTTCTCATTTTTAAGGTTTTGGATTAAATGTATAGCTGATATAACGACATAATATCATATTATGCTACAGCGCCTATTATAATCGTGTGCAAAAATAACAATTACAATATTGAAGCGCAGAAAGTCTCCATTGGAGAAGGTATTTAAGATAAATTTAAACGGATAAAGCCAGATTATCGATAGATATAGGTCCTCTTAACCCTCTGAGCCAACCTACTGAGGATTTCATATGGAATAGTTTGGCAGGCAGTAGCCAACTTAGATATGGAGTAATTTGGGCCAAAAAGTACAACTTCATCCCCAACTGACACATCATGATGAAGACCTAGGTCTATAATGGTCACATCCATACATATGTTACCTAAGGTAGGGTAGAGGTGGCCTTGGATTTGCACTTGGAACTGTCCATTTCCTATCATACGCATCAACCCATCAGCATACCCTATACTTATGACTCCTATTTCAGTATCGTCTATAACCGTACCTGAGCGATTATATCCAGTGGTTTGTCCTTTTTTAAGGGGTTTGATCTGGATAACCTTTGCCGTCAAACGATGTGCTAACATCAATTGATTAGAGATCTGATTGGAAGTGTCTATTCCATATAAGCCTAGCCCTAATCTGACCATGTCATATTGGTATTCTTGAAATCTGACGATTCCAGCAGAATTGAGTATATGTCTTAACGGTAGAAAAGAGAATTGTAACCCACTTACAAGTCGATCATAGCTTCTTTTGTAGTTTTCAAATTGGGCACTTGTAAAGTTGTCTAGCGAGGCATTATCACTGGCTGACAGATGAGAAAATACTGAAGCAATGGTGACAGGAGCTGAGCGGAGCTGGTCAATAAGTAAAGGTAATTCTGATTCCAAAAATCCAAGTCGATGCATACCACTATCCAATTTGATATGAATTCTAAGCACTTTGTCATGTCGTTGAGCAGTGGCAAGCAGTTGACCTAGGATGTGAAAGCTATAAACTTCTGGTTCTAGGTCATATTCCCAAAGGTGGTCTAAGTCCCCTTCTTGAATATTAAAGGTCATTATAGGAATGCTACAACCTTTTTGTCTGAGGGTAACCCCTTCGTCTATAAGGGCAACAGCAAGATAGTCGACTTTTTGCTCTCTGAGGAAGTTGACCATTTGTATACTTCCAGAACCATAGGCCTCTGCTTTGACAACGGCCATTACCTTTGTGTCAGGCTTGAGTAAGGATTTATATTGGCTGAGATTATGTCTAATGGCGCTGAGGTCTGTCTCTAGTCTTGTCTGATGTACCTGAAGGGACATAAGGTCATAGATCCTTTCTAATCGGTATTTTCTAGCGCCTTTTATGAGGATGGTAGAATCCCTGAGTGAAGATAATATGCCACTTGTTATGCAGTCATCAGCTGAGGTATAATAATAGATGTCTGCAGCACTATCAAGCATCTTATCAGGGATGTCTATAGCGATAACTTTAGAGATTTTTTTCTCATTGATTAAAGTGGACAGATGTCTATAAGTGATGACATCCTCTCCTTGCTCTTCCATCCTGGATAGTATCAGTACCTTCTCTAACTTGCTATCTATATGATCCATTTGTTCCAAGGCCATACGCATAGATGTCAGGTCAGAAGAATAACTGTCATTAATGAGCAAGTTGTCATTGATGCCTTGCTTGAGTTCCAACCTATTAGGTAGGGGAGAGAGTTGTGAGATCAGTGCTTGTATATTATCACTTCGCCATCCTTTAAATAGTAAGAAAGCAATAACATGTAAAGCATTCTCCTTGAGCTGGGTACTGGCAAAAGGAAATACGATATGACCTTGCTGATCTTTGTATTTAAATGATATCTCTTTCTCATTATCATTGAAAGGAGCAAATTGAATATCTGATTCAGGATGGGTGCCCCAAGATAAAGTTTGGTTGGGTAATTTCTGGATCTCTTTATTAATAAGTTGATTGTCTTGACTATAGATGATGGTCTGACAACCCTTTAGCATCACCAATTTTTCTTGAAGCTTT
Organism: uncultured Saprospiraceae bacterium; assembly: GCA_964567435.1. Classification (GTDB taxonomy): domain Bacteria; phylum Bacteroidota; class Bacteroidia; order Chitinophagales; family Saprospiraceae; genus RFSX01. The sequence continues at coordinate 9,565 of CAZMMQ010000092.1, forward strand.
ACTTCGATAGAAGGAAACCCACTTTTATGCGCTTCACCTATAGTTGTAATAATGCCGAGATTAGGTTTAACCATCTGTTCTAATCGAGACATCTCATTCATTTCTGAAATGCCTGCCTCTATAATCCCTATATCATTATCCTCATCCAAACTTAAAAGTGAAAGGGCAACACCTAACTGAGAATTATAGCTAAGCGGGCTTTTACCTACTTTCATATTACTTTGAAGACCTTGGGCTAGCCATTCTTTGGTAATCGTCTTACCATTGCTACCTACTATAGCGACTATAGGATAGCTGAGTGTTGATCGATAGGTAGTTGCCCAGACTTGCAATGCTTTTAAGGTATCATCACACCTAATGATATTAGCATCTGGAAAGAGGGAAGCGTCTATTTTGTTCGAAACTAAAAAACTGCGGATGCCTTTCTCATAAGCATTGATAAGGTAATTGTGTCCATCACTATTGGTTCCAGATAGGGCGACGAATATAGAAGAGTCTGGGTAACTAATTTTCCTAGTATCATACACCACATTAGATATAATGCTATTAGGATTGACTGATTGTAAGTATTGGCCAGCGGTGATTTCTTTTATATGTGAGATGTGTTGCTTCAAGATTAAATGTCTTGACCAATATCTTTTCTGTATTTCATCCCGTTAAAGTATACCTTAGGTATATTTTCCATCGACTTCTTAGCTGCTTTCTTATGACTTTTTGCCAGTGATGTTATAGCAAGTACACGTCCACCGTTAGTCAAGATATCATGATTGACTATTTTTGTACCTGCATGAAAAACAACGCTGTCCTCTATACTTTCATCTATGACTATTTGTTCTCCTTTTCGGTAAGGACCAGGGTAGCCTTCAGATACCAGCATGACGGTAGCAGCTGCTTTTTTTCGTTCTTTAATTTTAATGTCAGACAGACTGCCATCATGCATGGCTACTAAGATTTCCAATAGATCATTCTTGAGCCTTGGTAGGACAACTTCTGTCTCTGGATCACCAAGTCTGCAATTATATTCTATTACATATGGGTTACCATTCACATTAATCAATCCAAAGAAAATAAAACCCTTGTAATCATACTGTAATATTCTTAACCCTTCGATTGTTGGCTCTATGATATGCTCTCTAACCTTAATCATCATCTCCTCATTGACAAACGGTACTGGAGATATGGCACCCATGCCTCCTGTATTGAGTCCGGTATCGCCTTCTCCTCTACGCTTATAGTCTTTGGCCATTGGAAGAATCTTATAATCACGACCATCCGTCGCTACAAATACTGAAAACTCTTCACCGTCCAAAAATTCTTCTATAACAACTTTTTTTGAGGCTTCTCCAAACTTGCCATTGACCATCGATTTAAGTTGGCGTTGCGCTTCTGCTTTGTCATCGAGTATCAATACGCCTTTCCCTGCGGCTAGTCCATCTGCTTTTAACACAATATTGCCCTCTATCTCACTAATATGTTGATATCCATATTCTATATTATCTTTTGTGATGTCTATTGATCCAGCGGTTGGGACATTGAATGATTTCATAAACTCATTAGCAAATGATTTGCTGCCTTCTAATTGCGCTGCAGCCATTGAAGGTCCTATAATATGTACTCTGTGATTTTTGAAGTGATCTGTAATACCTGCAACAAGAGGCGCTTCTGGTCCTACAATCAGATAATGGATGTCATGTTTGTCTACTAATCTCTGTACCCTGTCAAATTTCATTATATCCACAAAGACGTTGGTGCCAACCTTCGCTGTGCCTGCGTTTCCTGGCCCAATGTAGAGATTATTGCATAAGGGACTTTGTGCAATTTTCCAAGCCAGCGTATGTTCTCTACCACCGCTCCCTAATATTAATACATTGTGCATACTCTTCTTTGTGACTGGCAAAAGTACTCAATAATTGTAATGCGCTTAGTGCTCATTAACATCATTAAGCTCTCTGATCAAAAGGAATAATGTGACCTTCTTCGACATATCTTTTAAGCCCACTCAATAAAATGGCCCAGCAAAAAGAAGTTCTACGGAAATGATGATTGGTAGATTGCCATCCTTTGTGATGAAATTTGACGCGTACAGCACGATCTAGCTCTTCCAGATCAAACCCAAATGTAGTCGGCGCCCAATCGTCATCAGATTGTGTCATTCTAATATAGAAACACTGATTAGTAACACTTTTTGCCACAGTACCATACCAGTCATATTCTTCAGTGAAGTAGAAATTATATGTTAGTGGTGTCTGACTATCTATACTACATCTTAATGGCCACCAATTCTCTAGAGCCACGGGTTGAGTGATGGCCTCAAAGATCTTGGCTGCGGGTGCCTTGATAGTTACATCATGAAGAATAGTGTACATTATTATATGATTATTGGTTCTATGATTCCAATGTAAAGGATTTTCATGATTTAGAATTTTCCATGCAGAGAAGTCTTTACTGGATTCGGAATATGGAGACCCTCTTTTCCACCACTTTTCTAACTCGATCAGAGCGAAGCGGCGCAGAGAGTTTTCCATTCTCGATTGGAGCTACTAAATTTAAATCACAGTTTGTAAAAGAGAAAACTAACTAATCTTTGTTCTTAGCTTCTAAACGCTAAGTCCAATTATGGTGAGTTTATAGCATCATTAGATATCGCTTTTTTCATTGATAAAAAAGCTCGCAAAAAATCTAGACGACCGAATGCTCCACACTGTGCCTAATGCCTACCCACCCTCAACTGATGTTGAGGTTCCTTCTTTTGTAAGCAAGATTTACTTGCTTCCATTCTGATGAATCAGAAACAATCAGTCATC
>CAZMMQ010000093.1:0-11699 GCA_964567435.1 uncultured Saprospiraceae bacterium
TCTTCGGATAGATGCTTCTGATAGCGACGAGACGACCATCGCATGAAGGACAGAGGTCTGGATCAAATCCCTTTTCTTTCCATAGCTGTTTCCAATCGCGTTTGTCTTTTTTCTTCGCCTGAGGAAACATCTTTTGTTTCCAACTACTGCTCAGAATACCATAATGTCTTATTCTGGTGAATCCGCTCGGTAGAAAGTGCATGGACAGTCTTCTCAAGAATTCTTCATTGTTCGATTTGGTGTATGGATCGGAATGTCATTCCAAGGTTTCTAGTAAAACCTCTATATCCTTACTCATTTTTTTAGGACTGAGGACATCTAGTTCTACTTGACAGTTACTTGAAAAAGCACTGAAAATGCAATAATGACAATGAGTTTAAGTTGATTTATCATAATTGGAAAAATTGAAAGTGGTAGATAATTATTATTTCAAAAATGATAAAAATTGAGAATAATGAAATTAGAATAGTTGTAAGTAAAAAACATCAAGGTTAGCTTCTACATACTATATCAATTGGAAGAATAGATGTGTTTGTGTAATTTCCCCCAATGAATAAGTCATCAGATTATTTCGCCCATCATACTGCAGTGGTAGATGAAGGATGTACTATCGGAGCTGGGTGCAAAATCTGGCACTTCTCCCATGTCATGCCACAGGCCGTCATTGGAAAGAATTGTAATCTCGGGCAGAATGTATTTGTCGCTGCTCATGTGAGATTAGGCGATGGCTGCAAGGTGCAGAATAATGTGTCACTGTATGAGGGTGTAATGTGTGAGGAAAATGTATTTATTGGCCCTTCTGCAGTATTCACTAATGTGATTAATCCACGAAGTCATGTTAGCAGAAAACAGGAGTACAAAAAAACCCTTCTTCATCATGGTGTGACCATAGGAGCCAATGCGACTATTGTATGCGGGGTAACCATTGGTGCTTATGCCTTTGTAGGTGCTGGGGCAGTTATCACTAAAGATATACCTGCCTATGCTTTGTATGTTGGAAATCCTGCGAGACAAATCGGTTGGATGAGTCAGCATGGTCAAAGATTGGAATTTGGTGCAGATAATCTGGCAACATGCGTACAGTCAGGTATGCAATATGCATTAAAGAATAATCAAGTAAGTATAATAGAATAAGACGATTATGTGTGGCAGATCTTCATTGACCAAAACAGAAAAAGAACTGGAAGATAGATTTCAAGCCACCTTTTACTCTGATGGCTTGGCACAGTATAATCCACTGCCTAATTATAATGTGGCCCCTTCCCATATGATGCCTATAATTACGAATACTGATAAGATGCATTTTCAAGCATTCAGATGGGGTCTTATTCCATTTTGGGCTAAGGATATAAAGATTGGGTATAAGATGATTAACGCCAGAATAGAGACTTTGATGGAAAAGAGTTCTTTCAAAATGGCAGTTTCTAAGAGACGATGCCTAGTGCCAGCGGATGGCTTCTATGAGTGGAAGAAAGTCAAAGATGCCAACGGTAAGTTGATTAAGCAACCCTATAGAATGACAACCAAGGATCAGGAGGTCTTTGCGATGGCGGGATTGTGGGACAGATGGAAATCGCCAGATGGACAACAGATATTTTCGTTTACGGTCATTACACAGCCACCAAATGACGTAATGAAGGATATACATAATAGGATGCCCGCTATCCTTACACCTGAGCAGGAGTCGCTTTGGTTGGCTGATGACATTCCGCCGCAAGAATTAATTGGTATGATTACGCCATATCCAGATGAACTTTTGAAAGTAACTCCTGTATCTTCCAAAGTCAATAATGTCAGAAATAACGACTCCAGCTTATTGGCTGAGTACCGACCAGATCTTGGTAAGCCAAGAACCCTCTTTTAACATTGTCACCTATTTTACCGATTTTCAATAAAGACAATCAATTCCTCAAAAGTCGGTTACTTGTCTAGGTGATTATGGTTTTTTTACTTGTCTGATAAGTATATGATAGTACTTATGATAACCCTCATGGTCACATTTATTCTCGCGATTCTTAGGATAAAGTCATCTCGAAAGAGAAAACTCCGTTCAGTAGACACATTTCAGATTCAGACCTATAAAATGCGCTGATTGTCGTAATACTCAGCATTTATATACCGATATATCCGACAATTTTATATTTTTGTTGTAAACATCGGCTTTATGTTAAGTAAGAATCTAAAGTATCTGCGCCAAAAGAATAAGATTTCACAGCAGAGCCTTTCTGAAGCGTTGAGTATTCCAAGAACGACCCTTGGCGATTACGAGAGAGGTAAGACAGAGCCTAACATAGCCATGCTCATTCGCATGGCAGAATTCTTTGATGTAAATGTAGACGAGCTTGTCAAGCAAGACTTAAGTCATAGTGATTACGAAGTGCTTAGAACAAAAGTCATGAAGGTCTTGGCCATCACGGTAGATGACGAGAATGAAGGAAATATAGAGCTAGTTGATACCAAAGCAGAGGCAGGATACCTGGATAGTTATCATAATCCTGAGTATATCAAAGAACTGCCACGCATCAAGTTTCCTAATATTCCATCTGGGACCTTTCGTGCATTTGAGATTCAAGGGGACTCTATGTTGCCTATAGAGCCAGGTAGTGTTGTTATCGCTTCCTATGTGGAGTCATTGGATGATATCAAAGAAGACAAAACGTATATCGTCGTCAGTAAATCAGAAGGATTGGTATACAAGCGAGTGAGAAAGGATAACAAGGACAACAAATTGGTGCTTGTATCAGATAATGATATCTACCTTCCTTATGACCTAGATTATCAAGATGTAGACGAGGTGTGGCAATACTATGCACACATCAGTTTCAACGACCAGAAGAAATCTGTTCCAACAAAATTGGAAGCACAAATGAAGGATCTACAGAAGAGAATTATGGAAATCCAAGGTGCCATGACTTAAGTTAGTCGTTATTGTTTCTCATTGGAGAATGCGAATGGCAGATAAGCCAAAATAAATAATAGCAATCCAATAAATTCCAACGCTATGATATACCAGGGCCAAGGCCCTAGGTAATCCAATAACGATGACACGTCAGGCTTATGGGCTACATAGAGATAATTGGACCCTATTACTATATTGACTACAAAGGCAATGATTAGGAATATATTGGTGGCCCAAAATGCATTCCATAAATCCTTTTTATTAACCCTATGTCCTAGAACAATACAATAATAAATGGGTATTAAGACTAAGAAGCCATGCATGGTAAAATACAGGATGTAGCTCCAGTGAGGTAAATCATATTTCAGGTCCACAGCGATGAGTGCATTAATAGTCCCAGCGAGAATCCAGAAATAAAAGATGCCTGTCCATAATTTATGTTCCGACCAATATACATAGGGTCCCATTAGCGCTAAGAATCTGCACAGGTGCACTGGAAGGTCGTTTTGTATTGTGAAGTCACCAGTTTTAATTTTAATCATTAAGTAGGTGAGATAACATGCAAAAGGAATAAGTGAAAGGGCCAGAAGGAGTCTTTTTTGACCCATCTTACTCAGAAACTGCTTAGCTAATGAGATACAGACGACACCAATCACTCCAAGAATAATCAATGGCATCCAATGGCTTCGACTCCATGGTTGGAAGAGATTTTGTGTCTGGAATAGGTCGAGGTCCATACCTTAAAATGGTAAAAAAGCCTTTTTAATGAAATTTTAATTATGAATATCTGATTTTATCCATACATTCCACTCAAACTTAATAATCAAATGAGAAAGATATTTACAACACTCCTCGCAGTCATGGTAATCAATGTGACCTATGCAGGAGAAGGCATGTGGCTACCTCTTTTCCTCAAAAGTCTGAATGAAGGTGAGATGCAGGAGATGGGTATGCGTCTGACAGCAGAGGACATCTATAGTGTCAATAAAGGATCACTGAAAGATGCTATTGTGCACTTTGGTGGATTCTGTACTTCTGAAATAATAAGTAGAAGAGGACTACTGTTGACTAATCACCATTGTGGCTATGGACAGATACAGTCTCATACAACCCTTGAGAATAATTACTTAAAAAATGGCTTTTGGGCTTTTGGAAAAGACCAGGAGTTAATGAATGAAGGACTGACAGCCACCTTGATCAATGAAATAGTAGATATAACTTCTAAGGCATTACTTGGTGTTGCAGATGGTATGTCCGATTCTGAACGCCAAGCTATTATTGATATTAACTTGGAGAGTGTTAGAAAAGAACTGATTAAAGAAGATTATCAGGATATTATAATCAGACCATTTTTCTATGGTAACCAATATTTTGCATTTCTAACGACGACATATAGAGATGTCCGTCTTGTTGGCGCACCTCCCGAATCTATAGGAAAATTTGGAGCAGATACAGATAATTGGGTTTGGCCAAGGCATACAGGTGATTTTGCTTTATTCAGAATATATGCTGGGCCAGATAATCTACCGGCTGACCCTTCTCCAAAGAACAAGCCATTTAGACCCAAACATCACCTGCCGATCTCATTAGACGGAGTAGATGAAGGAGACTTTACAATGGTATTTGGATTTCCAGGAAGGACACAAGAATATTTGCCTTCTGTGGCAGTAGAAGAAATTGTAGATGTGCTGGATCCAACCAAAATCGGCATTAGAGAAAAGACATTAAATATCCTCGATAAGTATATGCGGACTGACGAAGCCACAAGAATCAGGTATGCTTCTAAGTTCGCAAGAATAGCTAACTCTTGGAAAAAGTGGATAGGAGAGGTGCAAGGATTGACAAAAACCAAAGCTGTAGAAAAGAAGAAAAAAGCAGAGGCTGAATTTTTAGGGAGACTTCCTCGTGATAGTGAATACAGAAATATACTCGATGAGTTTGGTAAGTTATACCAACAAAGAGCACCATATGCTTATGCTCGTGATTACTATTCAGAAGTGACAGGACGAAATATAGAATTAATGCGGTTGACAGGTATTTCTCAAAGATTGGTATCTACTTATGAGAAAAATGGAGAGCAAGCTTATCAAGGCTACAAAGCAAGGGTCATTCCTTTCTTAGAAGGATTTTATAAGGATTATGATGCGGACATTGACAAAGAAGTATTTGCTGCACTGACAGAAATGTATGCCCAGAATGTTGACCATAAATATACACCTGGTATATTGGAAAGCAGTACAGCTATGCAAGTCAACTATAAGCACTTGGCAGATGACATTTATAGCGGGACTGTGTTTACAGATAAGACAAAAATGCTTAGCCTGTTAGACAAAAATCCTGAAGAAGTGATTCGTACCTTAAAGGCAGACCCATTATATGAATTAAGTGCCGAGTGGCAGCAGGTGTATAATAAAGAAGTTGCTGGCCCTTATGATGCTATTAATGTTCAGATAGATTCGTTACAACGGATTTATATGAAGGCACTGATGGAGACCTTTCCTGATAATCGATTTTACCCTGACGCCAATAGCACCATGAGAATAACTTATGGTAAAGTAGAGGGATATAGTCCAAAAGATGGTCACAGATATACCCCGATAACTTATCTGGAAGGGGTGATGGAAAAATATAAACCTGGAGATTACGAATTTGATGTAGACCAAAAATTAATAGATCTCTATGAGGCTAAAGATTATGGCCGATATGCAGATAAATCCACTGGCAAGATGCCCGTCTGTTTTATAGGTACAAATCACACAACTGGAGGTAATTCAGGCAGCCCTGCTATAGATGCCTGGGGTAATCTAGTCGGTATCAATTTTGACAGAGCATGGGAAGGAACCATGAGCGATCTCAACTATGACCCATCTATTTGTCGAAACATTATGACAGATGCTAGATACATCGTCTTTGTAATTGACAAGTATGCCGGTGCAGTGCATTTACTCAATGAGATGACCCTTGTAAATCCGAAGAATGCACAAAGGGTGATAGATTCTAAAGGAAGATTAAGTCCTAGAGAAAGACGTCAAATGCAAGGACAAACTAAATAAGAAATAGTATAAAAAAAGCTGATAGAATTCTATCAGCTTTTTTTTTGTGTTGTCAGAATTGTTACTTTATAGTGCACTAGAAATGTCCAGTGGATTCTCTATATATTACCGCAGTCACTACCTGGCCGACTATACCCATTGATCTTTTGTCTATGGCGTCTAAGTCATCATCGTGTGTGTGCCATTCTTGTATAAATGAAGTATTGGTCCCTGCAGGCATATTGATAATGTCTATCATAGGGATGCCTCCTTCTACATTGACAAAATAATGATCATCGGTTATCTGCCCATAAGCAGTATTGTCAAAAATCTTACTGTGACCCATCCCCGCTGCCAATGACCATACCTTATCTAATAGCTGTCCAGCATATAGTTTGGAGAAATGTTCTTTTGGGAATCGAGGATTTTTTCCACCTATCATATCCAGATTGACGCCATACATCGCAGAATAATTCTTTTTATGTTTTTTACTCGACCAATATTGAGAACCCAGACACCAAAGATTGTTAGGACTGTTTGGTCCTCTCTTGCCTTGGTCTTCTGCATCCCATAAGATAATATCTACACCAAGGTCTATTGGATTCTGTTGTATAAGTCTAGCGATCTCTATTAGTACTGCTGTCCCTGAGCCACCGTCATCGGCACCAGGTATGGGTTTGTCTTTTTTATCAGGGTCCTTATCTTCTTCTCCTATAAATCGGGTATCCCAGTGAGCTGACAATATCACTCGCCTCCTGTGCTTAGGATTAAATTGGGCGATAATGTTCCATGCAGGAAAACTTTCACCTGTATATATATGTGCATCAAAGTCTTGTGCTATGACATCTGCACCAAAAGACTTAAATTTGGATACCATCCAGTCCTTACAGTTAACATGTCCTTCTGAGCCTGGGTTTCTTGGACCAAAGTCTAGTTGTTTCTCCAGATACACATAGGCGGAATCTGCAGAGAATGCAGGTATCTTTGCTGGAGGACCAGTCGGTGTAATGACTGTACTGCTCGATTCTGGGTCCTTACATCCTACTATCAAAATGATAAGAAACAGTAAGTACCAGATGTGTTTTTTATTCATAAGTAGCCTATATTCTATTAAGGTTCTAATCTATTGCCCATGAGCTGCCATCTTTACCATCTTTGATTGAGATTTTGGCTGCAGCAAGTGCATCTCTAATCTGATCCGATACGGCCCAGTTTTTATTTGCTCTAGCATCTTGTCTTAGATCTAGAACAAGTTGCATGACGCTATCAAGTGCTCCATTGTTTGTATCTCCACCCATTTCACTAGTCAATCCCAGTACATCATCTAGATATGATGGATAAGATCTTTTCAATCGATTCAGCGCCTCAGCAGAAATCTCACTCAAAGATACATGGCCATCTTTGAGACTATTAATTGTAGATACTAGATTAAAAAGTTGAGCGATAGCTTTTGGCGTATTGAAGTCATCACACATTTCATCTACAAACTTGTCAAGCGGTTCTAATATCAAAGCATCACTTACCCCTGCACTGTCTGTACCTCCTGATAGGTTGTCCAATGTCTTTTTGGCTTCCATTATCCTCTTGTACCCCTTTTCAGCGGCCAACAATCCATCATCTGTCAGATCATTTGTAGAGCTATAATGTGATTGGAGCATAAAGAACTTAATAACCATCGGAGAGTACGCTTTAGAGATATGGGGGCTATCTCCAGTAAAAAGCTGCTGTGGCGTTATGGTGTTACCATCACTCTTGGACATCTTTCGACCATTCATGAGGAGCATATTTGTATGCAGCCAATAATTGGCAGGCTGGCAATTACAAGCACCAACATTTTGTGCGACTTCATTTTCGTGATGTGGAAATTTGAGGTCATTACCTCCACCATGTATATCAAAGGTCTCTCCGAGATACTTGGTACTCATTACTGAGCACTCCAAATGCCATCCCGGAAATCCAACTGACCAGGGACTATTCCACTTCATCAAATGATCTGGAGCCGCTTTCATCCATATTGCAAAATCTGAAGGATGTTTCTTCTCACTCTGATTTTTTAAGTCTCTCGTTTCTGTAAGAAGTTCATCTATAACTCTGCCAGATAATTTGCCATAACACTTCTTCTCTTCATGGAATTTTAACGTATCAAAGTAAACTGATCCATTTCGCACATATCCATATCCGTTGTCTATTATTTGCTGGACCATTTCTATCTGCTCCACAATATGCTGTGTAGCTCTGGGTTCTATGCTGGGTTTATGCGTATTGAAGATATCCATCATCTTATGGAATCCGTTGGTATACTTCTGTACCACCTCCATTGGTTCTAACTTATCTGCCCGTGCCCCTTTGGATATTCTGTCTTCACCATCATCAAGTAGGTGCCCCACGTCTGTGATGTTTCTCACATACCGTACTTTGTAACCAAGGAATAATAGAAAGCGATACATAATATCAAAGCTTATAAAAGTTCTGACATTACCCAGGTGAACATCACTATAGACAGTAGGTCCACATACATACATACCTATAAATCCTTCTGTAATAGGTTTAAAGGCTTCCTTACTTCTTGATAAGCTGTTTTGAATATGGAGGGTTTTCTCTTTATATAAGCTCATAAGCAAATCGACAATTTATTTAAAACATACAAAAATAGACAATACATAGATCATGTGTTATTCTCCTCTAAAGGGTCATTCTGGTAACAACAGGCAGATGATCAGATATAGGCGAATCTAGTATTTCGTGATTAAGGATTTTAATATGGGGATTGGTAAAAGTATAGTCTATTCTCAGTCCTATAAATCGTGATCGGTAAGTCTGAGCTAGGCCAGAGCCCGCTTCTAAGAATGCATCTTGATAGCTATCTGATATCTTTCTGTACAAATAGGAATGCGGTACATCGTTGAAATCACCATTGATCACAACTGGATGAGGAGAGTCCTCCGCATGAGCTAACACTTGATCAAGTTGCTTAATTCTCAACTTCGCATGGTGATTATACTTGTCCAGTATATACTTTGACTCATCCCAGATTTCTTTGACATTATCAGTCAGATTAGGCACCTTGTTAGAGCTCAGATGCAAAGAATATATTCTGCAGGTGTCCTTGCCGATTTTGAGGTCGGCCCAAGTGCCATTATGAAATTTTGTGTCAAACGCCAACATACCACTATCCACTACCGGAAATTGAGTGTAGATAGCTGTTCCAGTTTTCGAAGAAGAGACCAGATTATAGTTGTCGAATATTTTTGTGTAATGTTCAGCATATATAGCTCTACGTTCTTGAAGACAGATAATATTAGGTGCTGACTTCGATACGAAGTGATTAAATCTGTCAATCTTTTCCTGCCTTCCTTTAGTCTTGTGCAAATCATAATTGGCCTTTCCAATATTGTAGGTCATCACAGAGAATCCCTCCGAGCTATTGGTTGACTTAGTCATCCCAAATGTTCTCTTTAATGGGGAGAAACCTATAAGGATAGAGGCTACAGAAAGGATAGCATACTTTGGCTTGAATACAATCCAGAATAAAAACATCAATACATTGATAATTAGTAAGAAAGGATAACCTAATCCAAAGAAGGCAAAAAATCCCGTTACTGTAGGGTCAACATAAGGAGATACATAGGAGAGTAGAAGTGCTCCAGCAAATATGATATTTATAAAGAAAAGAAATCTTAACACTTACTTTTTTTTGCTGGCTCTGTAGAGAAAATCTTTTTCCTCGTCAGATAGGCTTTCGTAGCCAGAGGCAGTGATCTTATCCAAAATTCTATCTAGTTCTGACCGCTGGTCAAAGGACATATTTGACTGACCTTTTCTTTCGGATTTTGGATTACTTCTAACAATTTTAAATTTGCTTCGCGGTGTCTTTTCTACTTTGACTTGCTGTTTTGATTGACTACCATAAGAATTTGTCCGCCTGTAAAAAGGGGACGTGATATCGGTTCCTTCCCGAAGAAGCCAGACATAGAACATTCCGAAGACCGCACCTCCAAGATGGGCAAAATGACCACCTTGATTGATATTTCCAGCCGACCCAACTAAGTCAAGAAAGAGCAGACCTAAAGCGATGTATTTTAACTTGACAGGTCCTAGTAGTAAGAGATGCATTTGATAATCAGGAGAAACCATAGCTGCGGTCCATACTATAGCCATCACAGCTGCAGAAGCGCCTAGTGCCAGAGCAGCACCGCCTGTACCACCAGGTAAGTAAAGGTCATGTAGCATAAATATCAGCCCTCCAAACAACCCGCTCATGATATACAGGGGCAAGATGCGCTGATCACCCAGCAGATCACCTACTATTCGACCAAACCAATAGAGCATTAGCATATTCCACAGGATATGCCAAAAACCAATATGCAAAAACATATGCGTCAGGATACTCCAAGGCTGTCTGATAAATTGTCCTGGGTTAGAAGGCAGTGAGAGCGCTTCACGTATGACATTGAATATGCTCTCTGGATTTGTAGATGATTGAAAATCAAAGACATTAATGAGATTCAGAATGATAAACAGGCCCACATTGACAAGTATGATCTTAGAGACCATATTGCCAGTCCTGAATGTCTGCTTTAAATCGTTGAATATTGAATCTACCATCCTACCTTTCTATGAGGTGTCTAATTGGCTATAAAATTAGATAATTAATTTAATGTAAATGACTTATGTATTATAATTATATTTTATATGATATTTCGATTCCTCATTATACTTTTCTAGGGATCAACAATGTCACAAATCTAACTTAACCTCGGTTTTCTATTTACATCAAACGCTGAGAAGATCAAGCAAGTTGCAGAATCGTATGGATTTGTAAGAAAGGGCATGACTATGGTAAGGCTTACCTGACAATCATCACCCTCTGATGGCTAAACTCTACAGAACTTTGCCATACATCCCCATTGGTCTCGCAGCCAAAATCCAGATCAACCCCATTAGACAAAAACCCTGTCTCTCTGTCAAAATCAAACAAATGCAGGCCATCCCAGAGATTAAAGTAAGCATACATAGGCCCCATCTGGCGAAAACCGGGAGTAGCCTCATGATGGTTGTTTGGGGTCAGGAAATAATATTGTTGACTCAACAAAGAACTCAGGCCCTATGGCCATTGAATGTCTGGTTTAGGAAGCAGGTTTGCCAATGAATTATATGGTTTTGTTTCGTCAAACTTGGTCATAAGACAAGGGTAATATGCAAATAAAATTCTGTTGGATATCCAGGAATTTCTATTATAGGTAGCTCCTGTATGGATTATGCATTCGTAATGTTATTACATGCAAATTAGGAAGTTAGGAAGAAGTATGAGTCACAACTTATAGAAGCCACAAAGAAAGGTGAAGCTACAAAGGCATTTATTCCTTACTTAATAGATAAAAATTTGCTTGATGAAAACAAGAAGCAACTTTATGGAACACAAAAATCTAAACGACCGAATGCGTTACACTGTGCCGCTCCCGTGTCCCACTTTAGGTTGTCAGGCTCGACGTCATGCTGCCCTAATGCGCCATGCCACTTAATCATTATAATTAATGGCTTTGCGCCCCCGTTAGTCGAGACTTGTTTGCATAGTAGCCACACTGCCTACAACTAACTATGCACATATCTTTTTGTAGAATGAAGATCAATAATCTTTGCTGAATAGCGCATCTAAGATGCACCATAAATCTACAGATTCACATAGATGGTAATGCTAAAATCCTGTAGCCTAAAATGGTCTATTCAGTTCATTAATTTTCTATTAAGTTTTGTACTTCTAGTAAGAA
>CAZMMQ010000094.1:0-11127 GCA_964567435.1 uncultured Saprospiraceae bacterium
TTATTTTTAAAGTGGAACCAAGAAAACCAACTATGGAGAATTACGTCTTACCCTATCTGTTTATTTGTTTAGGAGTGGTTATAAGTATCGTATTGCCAATACAAAGAAGTGGCTCTAGTTTCTTTTGAATTTTATTGTGGTTATACTTTTGATTTCAAGTGAAAAATATAAGTTACATAATTAATGTCTTTGAATATTTTCTGAATTCACAATACTCTTAAAAATAAAATAATGAGATACATTATAACCTTCTTCTTTTTATTTGCTATCCTCATTTCTTTTTCATCTTGTCATGGAAAAACTGATAAAGAAAAACTTGTAGATGCTTTTCAAAAATATATTACTGAATTACCCAATGAAGAATTAGAAAAATTTAAGGATTTTAGAGATTCAGAGATTAGATTCAACGAGTTTCTAAGTAGTGTAGCTGACAAAGAACTGAACGAGAATCAGAAAGGAAGACTATATAATTATATTTCAGAAGAGTTACTAGGAAATGCAATAGTAGATGAAATCGTGACGCATAGTGAAGTTGATGAAATTGACAGTATCAAATTTCTTTCTACTTTACATGTGCTTCTAGACTTTGAAGAATTGGAGTATAATATATGGCAATTAAGAAGCAATGTTGTGGGATTCCACGAACTATCTAAATATGGTCTTACTGTTAACTTCATAAAACTAGATGAAAACTTTGCTAACAAACAGTATTTAAAAATAATCAACGAAGACCCACGGAGTATAAAAGAAATATACCAACACGTTATTTCAACTGATATCACTCCAGATAAAGTTAAGTCTTACTATGAAGATATGGGATCAGTTTCGATACAATTGACATATAATAATAAGTTGATTAAAGATAAACAACATACTGGCACAAGAAAACGAAGAGGAGTTGTCGAACCATATGAAATACGAACTATTTTTGATGTTGGTAGAATATGCCCACCAATTTGTCCAGAGAAACCAACTGGTGGTCAAGAATAAAAATTATAAAATCTTCTTATCTTGTCATAGGTGGAGATAATATTTGAATTATCTGATTGCGAATTTGAAATCCCACTTTACCAAACTTTATTAGTAGTTGCGTTTCTAATAAGTATTTTTCCCGGAAGTAAAATAAAGCAAAGAAGATCTTGGATTACCTTTCTAACAGTAAGTGTAATCATAGAAATAGTAGTCAATAATTATTTAGCCTGTGTATATAATAGCAATGTTATAGCAATAAATTGTTTTACACTTATAATAATAGGTTTTTACTTAAACTTCTATCATGATACGATTGAAACCTATTTTAAAATTTCAATCAAGAAAATTTTAATACTTTATTTTCTATTTGCAATGATTATTGTATTCTATTGCAACTTGAATAAATTTCAAAGCATTCCTTATTTATTGGGACTAGTTCTATCAACAACAGTGATTTCAATATTCATATTCAACCTTGTTCTAACAACAAATAAGATTGCCTCTGTGATTAAGGCACCAAGATTTTGGTTGGGTTTAGGTATTATTTTATTTACAGCTGTCAACTTTCCATACTTACTTCATTTAAAAGAAATTCAGTATGATGTAGTAATAGGATTATCTTTATACAGAGTTCTTCAGGTAAGTAATATTTTCTTGTCATTTTCTTATCTAATTTGTTCGTTATGCTTGCTACAGAAAACGTTTTACTAAATAAGATAATATATTCTTCTGTAATAGTTCCACTACTTCTATGCGGTCTCTTAATGTGGTTTCTCATTTATTATCAAAAGAAAAGACACCAATCTGAACTTCGTGAAAAGGAACTAATCATCCAAAAACAAACCGCCCTCCAAGCCGAACGTACACGGATAGCCGCAGAAATGCATGATGACCTCGGTGGTGGACTGACGACCATCAAATTTTTGGGCCAAAAGATGTTGCGTAAGATTAGTGATGTAGAACATAAAACACAACTCACGAAAATTGTAGATAATTCGCAACATCTCGTATCCAATATGAGTGAGATTATCTGGGCAATGAATGCGGGCTTTGATTCTTTAGGTAGTTTGGTAGCTTATGCAAGAAGGTATGCATCAGAATATCTCAGCAATCATGATCTCCGACTCAGCTTTAACTATGAAAGACAGGAGAATCGGATAGAGATATCTGGAGAAAAGCGTCGGCACATCTATCTCATCATCAAAGAAATACTACATAATATAGTCAAGCATGCTGATGCTACTATTGTAAGCTCTTCATGGAACATAGAAGAAGATCAGTTACTTATTACAGTATCTGATAATGGCATAGGGATAGATCATTCGGAAGAAGAAGGTGTTCTCACGGGCAATGGACTCCAAAACATGCAGGATCGTATCTCATTATTGGATGGTCAGATCAAGTGGCAAACAAATAATGGAACTACTGTAACATTGACAATTCCGCTAACTACCTTAGACAAACCAATCAGCACAACTCAAGACCTATGACAGCATCTACAAATATAAAAGTAGCCATCATCGAGGACCTGCGAGACGTCGCTTATGAGTTGCAAAATCTCTTTAATGGAGAAGTGGACTTCCAGTGTACTCAGATATACCATAATGCAGAAGATGCCATTCAATTTCTGACTGAATTTCCCGCTGATGTCGTTCTCACAGATATAGGCCTACCGAAGGCCAATGGCATTGCTGCTATAAAGGCAATAAAAGAGAAATGCCCTGATACTCAGTTTTGTATGTTTACCGTATTTGAAGACAATGACAAAATATTCGATAGCATCAAAGCGGGTGCAAAAGGTTACATCCTCAAAAATTCTGATCCAGACACCATCATCAAATCCATTAGAGAATTATACAATGGAGGCTCTCCTATGAATCCAGAGATAGCCAGAAAAGTCATAGATGCCTTTGCCACAGCAAGACCAACTCCAAAAGCAATCGATCTCCCACTGACTAAAAGAGAGAAAGAGCTCCTTGAATTATTATCAAAGGGATTATTGTACAAAGAAATAGCCCAAGAGCTCGGCATCACTATAGGCACGGTGAAGCAACACATCCACAAGATCTACGATAAGCTACAGGTTAACAATAAGACAGAAGCCATTAATCTGTATAGAGGGCAATAACCCTAACAAAGGTTATATATGTAGTCCTAAAATCTGTACGTAATTTTATAAGAAATAAATACCAATTGATTATGTCAGACTACAAAGACAAATACTTTAACAATCTAAGAAAGCTAATTGGATTAATAGGCATTCTGATGCCATGTGCACTCTTGGCTTATACCTTATTAGATCCAGAATGCAACACAGTACTAAAATCTATTAGTGCATATTATCACTCCAAAGCGGGACATATCTTTAGTGCTTGCTCCTTGGTGATCGGTGTTGTTATTTGGAATACCATCAAGTATCCTGAGGACAAATGGTTATATAGACTAGCAGCAGTATTGGCTATTATTATTGGATTT
Organism: uncultured Saprospiraceae bacterium; assembly: GCA_964567435.1. Classification (GTDB taxonomy): domain Bacteria; phylum Bacteroidota; class Bacteroidia; order Chitinophagales; family Saprospiraceae; genus RFSX01. Next base: position 3,448 of record CAZMMQ010000094.1, read on the forward strand.
GTGCCCAATTTTCAGGGGTCTGATACAGAAGCTTGTTTTATACGACAGAATAAAACAGAATGGATTGACTGTATACATTTAGGATCAGCAATAACATTTTTCGTCTTGCTATCATATTTGGTTTATTTCAGATTTACAAGATCAGAGCATCCAGAGATAAGTTATGCAAAACAAAAAAGGAACCGTGTATTTAGAGTCTGTGGTATAGTGATGATGGTGACAATGGTTTTAATTACAATTTCCGCCACAATTATGAAAGGTAAGTGGGACAGTCTAAGACCCATATTTTTAGGAGAAACCATTATGCTCTTCGCATTCAGCTATGCTTGGTTAATAAAAGGACAATTCTGGATGAAAGAGAAGAATGGGTATGACTAATATCTCTCATTTCAGCTATTACATATGCTCGTTTATTCCTTTAGAAACTTCAAGTACATTCCTAGACTAGCATGTATCAGCTTGGTATCATAATATCTATTCACTCTCCAAGGGTTTATCAGAGATAGATTGATGCCAAATGTTTTTCCAAGCTCAGTACGTATAGTGAGTTTTGGATTAAAAGGAGATGACTTTTGCATAAAATTGGCTACTGTAAAACTTGTATTTTCAAAAGGGCTGAAGGTGACTGAGGGTTCTAAAAAGAAGACCTGTTCCACACCATTATTCTTAGATCTGACTTGGATCCCTGCTGAGAAATAATCATTTATAAGATAATTGGCACCGATAAAAAAGCTATTCTGAAGATTAGAAGTGAACGATGCTGAACTGTGCGCAATGTCTAGCTTTGAGTAAAGTGTATCTTCAATACTAAAAGTCTGACCTGAAATATATGATTCTCGGATATCAAAACCACCAAATGACTCAGAACTTTGTTCATCAAGAATTTGAGTCTCATTGGTCCATCTGATAATGCCGATGTCATCTACTCTTCCAAATATTCTAAGATTGTCATTGAAGGTGTAACTGAACTGTGCGGAGAGGCCAAAACCTATATTGCTAAATGAACCTAAAGGCGTCAAAGCGTTCTCCTTCAAAATGAGGTCCACACTATCTATGGAGTTAAAATTAATGCTGCCACTGGATTCTACAAGGATATCTTTATCAAAACCAAACTCAAAAAAGTTTTTTCCAAAATCAATATTGAGTGTACTGTTGTAAGTATTGAGAAAAGCATTACCTGTGTACATGTTGGCTTGAACACCAAGAACCAAATTTTCTTTCTGATAATCAAAGCCCAGCGCCCATATGTGAGTCGATGAGAAAAGCACTTGTGGGTTGATGTCAATATCACTGCTGACCAGACGACTATTACCTTCTGTCACTAATTCGAAAAGATGATTGGGAATATTCATACGCGTATCTAAGACTGCATCATGGAACAGCGAAAAGCGCATATTATTGATACGGTAGGAAAGGCCTCCATAGCTAACTCGGGCATTAATTTGTATGTCAAAATCATTTCCGCTTTGTGTAGCCAAAGTTAAGTCCAACGTTTTGCTTTCTTCCACATATATGTCACCGTAAGTCAATTGAGGACTTATCATAGTGGCGCTGAAATTGGGCAAAACCCAAGTCAGCCTTTTTGGCTGTTCTGATTTGCGGACTAGAAATTTGGATTCCTTTACGATATTATGATCATATAGTAGTTGGTCTTCGTGGAATGAGGACACAAATTGACCAAAAGACATTTTGCAGAATGATAACGCAATTATAAGCATAAGGTATTTCATAACATTAAGTTTTGAATTATCTTAATATAGCACCTAGCTTGATATCTACACCATGATGGTCAAGAACCCATACAAAATCATCTTGGAAATCTTCTGTAGTAGTTATTAGTACCCTGGTCAAAACGTTGCTTACTAGAGGTATTTTGAGGACATCTTCTTCCAATATTGGAATACAAGAAATTTGAGCCTCTAGGTCTTCTACTGCTAGTCGAGCATCTGTATTTGCTGATACACTCACCCATTCATCTTGAGGTACCAGCGAAAAAAGAGTTTCTCCCTGTGCATCTAAAAAATCGAGATTAATCCCGACACCTATTGGAAATGCATTAATAAGACTTAGTTTGAGCTCACCAGTCCCTTCTATATCATCAAACTCTATTTCATTAAATCCAATGGTGTCTTGCAATATGAGATCATTGGCTCTCATATTTAGTGGTAATTCAATAATAGCATCTACTGCAATTTCACTTTCGTCTGTATAGAAGCCAGGAATGTTACCTTGAGGATTAATAAAAAGATCTAAGTCATAATCAATCATTGACGGTTTGAGATTGAATAAATCTACGGCGTTACTATTAGATCCATTTATCTCTACGGTTGTCGATACAGATTCTCCTACTTGATTTATTTGAGGATAATTGAATGCTATGCCTTGATTGAGTTGATCATATACTAATTCAAAGGTCTCTCCTTGTATGTTGGTTATATTAGCAAAATTGAGTCGAAGTTCTGCAGGAATGCCCATGCTATTATTTACTTCGAAGACAAGTCGAGGGTCTGCCAAATTTAATCCACCACTAACCCAACTATCAAAAAAGGCGATATCGATCAAGTCCTCAGTTGTTGGTAATGCAGCATTGTTAAATAAGCCATCTACATATGAAAATTCTAACCTTTTAAAATTTAATGTTAAGTCAGGAATGTCAACAGTGGTACCATTCAGAAAGGCAAAATAAGTTAGCTCTAAGGTTCCTGATTGAGGAGTTTCTATAGACCAATCTGACAAATCAATATCGTCAGAAACAAAGCGTTCGTTAGCTTGAAGTATAAAAGATCTTGAGAAAGAATCATTATTATGATCAACAAGACCACTAATACTTATAGTGACGATGAGACCTTCATTCTCTGGATTAGTTATTTCAAATGCTAGAGACGATGCTTTAAAATCCCCATTTTGAATGACGATGTCATAAAATGGTACGCCAAAATTTTGAGGGTTAGTGGTAATCGCTACTGAATTATCCACTGGTGGAAAAACCTCTGTAATAGAAACAGGAGGAATATTATCTGAATATCGCAAAGTCACCCTTCCTTCTGCATCAGATATGACCTCAGTATTATTGTCAGGATTGGCACCCAAATCTCCGATAAAAAAAGTAGAATTGACTAATGGAACGCCTATTTCTGGGTCTCCAAAATCCACATTATCTATGTCAAAAGGATCCACATTTTCACAAGAAATTACAATGATAGATACCACGAGCAAGGGCAGTATAGAATGAAGTTTGTCCATGATGTATAAAGTTGTTGAAGTAATGTTTTCAATTTAAAGATAAGAAAATCTAACTAGTGTTAAACCTGGGAACTTTTCAGATTATTGTTTAAGTGCCCGCTGTGACAAATATTCTTCTTTAAATTTCTTATAAAGAAAAAGGAGCCCCAATATATTTTGGGACTCCTCATTCTAGACTTCTGAATGTTTATTCTACTTAGAAATCAAACAGATTGCCTTTGCGCTGAAGATTGTTCTCTTTTTCATCCTTTTGCTCACCACTAAATGTGGCTACATTATCTGTTACGCAAAAGTCGATAAAGTCATAGTTTCCAAATTCTCCATCAGATGAATCTACTTCATTATTGTTGATGTCTAGTATCTCAAACGATCCATTACCATAGTCACAGCAAATACCATCTCCATATGAATCATAGACCATAATTGTATAGCAACCATCTGGGATCATAAATGTCTCGCTGATTACTGTTCCATTGGCATTGTTTGCGTAAGGGCCCCCAGTAGAGATGATACTTCCATTACTATCCTCTAATTCCCAGGTAGTCTCTGATCCGTAATCATCTAAAGTCAAGTTGAAGTGGATAGTATTATTGGTGCTTCCACCTCCATTTCCACCTCCGCCACCATTGGCAGTTTGTGTAAATGTCTCAAGATCAGTAAAAGCCGTCCACCCACTAGGGCATCGTGTTCTTATTTTGTACTCATAAGTAGCACCATTCTGAAGAGCAGTCAATGTTCTAGATGGTGGTACTGTCGCTCTATTTGTCCAGGTTGTTGTACCCACTTTTCTATATCTGATTTGGTATCTAATTGCTTGAGGCATTGGATCCCAAGTTACCTTGGTTCTTCTTGCTGTCAGGTATTCTGTCTCTGAAGAAGTTGGGCTATCACAAGTAGCTGCTGATCCTCCACTGCCTCCTCCTGAGGTCATAAACGTTTCAAGAGCTGTCCATGAAGTCCATCCACTAGCGCACCTAGCCCTGATTCTATATTGGTAATTTGTCGATGGAGATAATGATGTTAGTGTTTTTTCATTGACAAGTGTAATCATACTAGTCCACGGGTTTGGTCCTAATACGCGGTATATGACTTGATACTTAGTAGCTCCTGGCTGGTTTTCCCACGATATTTCTACACTGGTATTGCTAAGCAGGTTGACATTAGATGTTGCAGGTGTACCACAAGTAGTCGCACCGCCGCCATTGCCAGTGCCACCACCAGTGCCGCCTGAACCTCCTGATCCACCACCATTAGTGCCACTATTTCCAGAGATAACATTAGAGGCATTGCCTGTGATATTGGTCAAGCTAGAAGCCACATAGCTCTCATTTTCTGATATCTGACCAGTAGAAAACATGTACATACATGCATCGTCAGTGTAGTCCATATAGTTCATATGTAGGTCAGTAGACCCACAGCTGCTAGCCCCTACGTTAGGGCATCCGCTATAGTCTGACTGGGAGTTTGGCGTATCTGTAATACCATCGTCTTGGTTACAGCCATTACCCCAGATATGATCTAGATTAAGGTAGTGTCCGATCTCATGTGTTAGTGTTCTTCCAAGGTTAAATGGCGCATTAGCACCTACATTTCCACAAGAAGTAGTCAGACCAAAGGCACCGAGGTCCACCACAACACCATCTCCATTTCCTGCACCACCTAGTGGAGAGTAACCCAATGCACCACCAGCATTCTTGACGAATATGTTGAGGTATCCAGACCAGTTACTGTCTGAATCTCCTGTCGTCGCATTTCTTGTTACTGCTAGATCACCATTGGTTAAGCCATAACCGCTTGGGTGATTTTGGTTAGCAAGAACAAACTCAAGACAAGCCTCTCCATTACTTATGCCTGGAAATGAGCTGGCAGCATTGCCAGTCCAGTTAGTGATATCATTGTTGGTGCCTTGGTAGTCTGCATTCAAGGCATCTATCTGCTCCTGTGCCATAGTGGTCAGGCACGCAAGTGTAGCGCTATTATTAGCCCCTTGGTAGTGTACTGCAACAGGCACAATGACAGGAGAGCTACAAGATGCTCTAGAATCAAGAAGATTGCTGACAAATGATTGATGCTTTTGCATTCTTTCTTCATATTCTGCTCTATAAGCTGGATCAGAAAGTAATTCCTCCATGTGGGCTGCATGATTGCATGTACGGCCCTCAGTAAAAGTCTTGGTTTCAGGGTTCACTAGGTCAGATGTATCTCCGAGACTTGATTCATCGCTACAAGACATGAATCCTAAAAGTCCTAGCAGCATGGTTAAAAAAATCAAATTTTTCATAAGTCTAAATTTTAAGTTGATTAATAAAACAATGACTCAAGGGTGATTGCGAGAGTAAAACTATAGGGCTTTAGACCTTGAAATCGGTCACTTTATACTTAGACAGGGGTTATATTATACTTAGGCTGGGTTTTATTATACTTCCGATATTCCATTAAATTGCAGATATGGATACGTTTGCATCAGACAAGCTATAAGCAATGGAAATACCTAAGAGGTTACAAGATTTTCTTTTTGGCAAGCGCTTTAGAATATTCAGGCATTTACTCTTCTGGCTCTTTATATATGCAGATGAAATCCTGGGATTACTAGGATTCACAGAAAAACTAGAAACACCAGGAATCATATGGATAATTAATATGTCTGCAGATATGTTCATGGTTTATCTCAATCTGTATGTTTTGATACCAAGATTCTTCTTGAAAGGACGTATCACCATCTACTTTCTATTAACGATGTTATCTGTTTTGTTGGTTATTCTAATTAACTATTGGACTGAGTATGGCGGGGCTTTCGAAGGCATTGGGTTGGTGCCAGCAGACTATTATGATTTAGAATCATATAACTTTGTACCAGGGATACTTACTTATGTCGTAGACAATAGCTGGACCAATGCAGGAATTGTGGCTCTAGCAGTGTCATTTAAGTTATTTCAAGAATCATTCAATTCTAATGTCAAAATCCAAAACCTGCGTGAGGATAAACTCAAGACGGAATTGGCCTATCTCAAGACTCAAGTCAATCCACATTTTCTCTTTAATACATTGAATAACATGTATGTCATGGCTAGAAAAAAGAATGATGCCCTTCCTGACACCATCATGCAGCTTGCGGATTTGCTCAGGTATCAGTTATATGATACAGAGGAAGATTTGGTCCCCCTAGATAAGGAGATTTCCTATTTGAAGAATTACTTAGAACTAGAACTACTCCGACGACAACATTTGAAATTAGAATTTGACATTTCAGGTAATACAAGCAGTCAAAAAATTAGACCACTTATTTTATTACCCTATATAGAAAATGCATTCAAGTACAGCAATTCGGGATCAGGTAGTGATTTTATCAAGATTACTTTGAATGCAAAACCAGCGTCTATTGAGTTTTCTGTAGAAAATAATAAGGGTACTTTACACAGAAGAGATGTTGGAGGCATAGGTATTGAGAATGCCAGCAGAAGACTGGAATTGGCTTATCCTGATAAGCATCAGTTGGATATATCTGAGACAGATCAGGCTTTTCTTGTATCCTTAAAAATGGAAACCAAATGATACGTTACATAATTGTAGATGATGAGCCATTTGCAAGGGAAGGAATGCAACTCAATTGTGATCAAGTTCCTTTTCTAGAAAGGCAAGGAGAATTTGGCAATGCCATGTTGGCTTCAGAATATCTAAGCAAAAATGAAGTAGATCTTATTTTTCTTGATATAGAAATGCCTGGTCTGAGTGGCCTGGAATTTATCAAATCCATGAAACGACCACCACATATTATCTTATGTACGGCCTATCCGCAGTATGCTCTAGAATCCTACGAACTGGATGTGATAGACTACCTAGTCAAGCCAATAAAGTTCGACAGATTCTATAAGGCTGTCCTCAAGGTTCAGGACTATATGGAACTCAACCAACAGCCCGCGTCAGACATCGATGATTATGAGGAATCATTCATGTATATCAAATCAGACAGACAGTATGTGAAAGTCTTTTATGAGGAAGTGTTATATATAAAAGGAATGAAGGATTATGTCGTCATCCACACCAAGGACAAAAAGTATATGACTTCTATGAATGTCAAAACCATCCATGCGCAGTTGCCCTCACATATGTTTGCCCGTACATCAAAGTCTTATATCATCCAGATTAAAAATATCACCAGCATAGGCACAGATACTATCTATATGGATAAGCTGGAATTACCCTTAGGGCCATCATACAAAGAAGATTTTATAGAGCGATTTGTCAAGACCAATTTAGTGAGTCGGTGACTTAGCTCGTCCACCCTCTATTCTTAGCCAATCCCGCAAACCATACCAAGAAAATAGCAAAGGCTAGTATCACCACTGCCATAATCAATGAACCACTTCCCATTATAGTATAAGCATCAGACATAAAACCATGTGCCATTTGAGCCAGTACAAATGCTACGGACAAGGA
>CAZMMQ010000095.1:0-11008 GCA_964567435.1 uncultured Saprospiraceae bacterium
CAAGATTAGTCACCTTGCAAAAAACAGCCTCTGAGCAATCGGGGGCTGTTTTTTTTATTTATTAATAAAATGCAGCATTGACTAAATGTCAACCCGAGCGAAAGAACTGCAAACCCCATTCCCCACGAGATTAGAAAGAGCAGCAGAGAGGTGCTCACACCCTCCTACCCGCTTGGTCCATCTTAAGTAGGATGGCCATCATAATAAAGAAGGTGATTAGAGATGACCCCCCTTTACTCATAAGAGGCAACGGTATACCTATAACTGGCATTATGCCCATGGTCATACCAATATTTATAAAATAATGAAAGAAGAGTATGCCTGCCATTGAATAAGCATAATATCGCACAAAGGGTAAAGTTGCCCGCTCACCGATTATTGTCAATCTGATTATCATAACCAGCATAAGTATTATCAGACTTGCTGCTCCAATAAAACCTTGCTCTTCTCCTAGAACACTGAAGATAAAGTCAGTAGACTGCTCTGGCACATAATTAAGCTTTGTCATTGTACCATCTAAAAATCCTTTTCCGGAAAATCCACCAGATCCAATAGCTGTCTTAGACTGTATAATATTATACAAAGCGCCTCTAGGATCACTAAGATCAGGCCTCAGCCAGACATTGAGCCGTGCTTGCTGGTGTGGCTTAAGTACATTATCGAAAGTCCATTGTGTGCCAAACGAAAGAGCAATAAAGAATAATGTTGAAACCAAACTAAGGATAATCTGCCGATACTTTGCCTCTTTAAAGGCCAGATATAAAAAGTAACCGCTGGCAAAGACAACCGTTAAAAAAATAATCCTGTAATCCAGATAGTTATAACTAGCCAGTGTAAAGAGTGTCAATAGAACCCACAAACTTAATGGCATCCTGTTCGATTTACTCATATATGCCAGTACCAAGTACATTATCAGCAGAATAATCAAGAGGATGAGATAAGGTGTGGACATGAGAGAACCAAAAAAGACAAAAGCAATAGAGGAGGCAAGTACATAAATAAGAGGATTAAGCCCTGCTCTAAATAGTGGAATAAGAAAAGCCAAAAAGATGATGGCCGTACCCGCATCAGGCTGTAATAATATAAGAAATGCTGGCACCGCAAATAATACCGTAGCCATCAACATCTTACCAAGACTATTAATATTAAGATTAGCTTGTCCAAGGAAGGCAGAAACACCTAAAGTCGTTCCTAACTTGGCAAATTCAGAAGGCTGAAAAGAATAACCCATGATGACAAACCACGAACTAGCACCTTTAATTTCTTTACCAAAAATAAGCACCCCTAATAGTGACAATATGGTCAAACCATATATAGGATAAGCCAGACTATTCCATATCCGCCAATCTAGTGAGAATCCTATTATAAAGAGGATGAGCCCTATCCCTATCCATATAGTTTGTCGACCTACAATAGAACTAAAGTCAAACCAGAAAGAACCCTCGCCTTGGTAGCTAATCGAATATAGCATTAACCACCCAACAAATACGATAGCAAAAAATATACTCAATGAAGCCCAATCTAATCCTACTCTGGTATTTCTATATGCGGACATAATATTAAAGGTGTAGCTACATTAGTTGCTAGCAAGCACATTCAGGTAACTAAATTATTTGCACAGTATTCTTCTTTATAGGTCAGCTACAAATTTCTTAAGGTTCTTGAATTTCCAAGACAATTTACCCTTGGTCACATTGTGTTCGAGGATTAGAATTTTTGAAGAAGGTATGTCTGTGAGCGATAATCCAGATGCCAGATAAATAATTCCACTCTTGGACTTTTCTTCAAAACTTCTTGTATTGTTTCCAATATCTCCAGCAAGGCAAATAACCTGGATGTCATTATCCTGCACTTGCTCTAACATCGGTCTGACGTCAGTATTCCAGTTGCTATGGTCCAATCGATAATTACAAGCCCAATCCCATTTACCCTTTCCTACATGTTTTTTTAGATCCTCATGTCCGGCTAGCCACAATAACTTATGAGACAATACAACAAGATGAGAGGACTCGGAGATTGTATCTGTTACTGATTGAATTAACTCGATTTGATTTTGTCTAATTCTACAATCCCCAGGCGATTCTTTCTGACTATTCAGGACCAGGTAGGTAATACCATTCATATGAAAACTATAAAATTCTGGTCTCTTCGTATATTCCAGTGCCTTCTCAATATTCCCAATATCATGATTGCCTAAAATCCAATGCGTATTAGAATCATCCAGATCAAATAGACTATCTAGATATACTAAAGTACTATCTGCTAATGAGGAGTTTGCAGTCAAATCCCCCCCTAATAATAATAGATCAAAATCATTATAGTCAAGGTCAAACAAATGTGGATTGACTGATTCTTCCCCTGGGTTTTCTGTTCTAATATGTCCCAGATGCAAATAGGTCATTATTTGATTAGTCTCTCCTTCCTGAGTACAACTAATAAATAGAAAAATTAGCAATACAAATGTGGTATTGCTTATACTAAGTTTGAGCATTCTTGAGCTTGTTTTCATATCTTGAATAATTGCCTTGCTACTCCTAAATTAGGAACTTATTTTCCAATAACGATATAATATAATCCAAGCAGACTTGGTGAGGAAGTTATCTAGGGATCTCTATAAGATTTTTCTTCTCCATTTCTGACTGCACAGGCAGTGCGGCTGGAAAATCTTTTTTGAGCTGAAGCAGCATGGGTTCCAAGTCTTCACGTAGTTCGTATGCACCTATGCGTACTTGATAGTATGGTGGATTGTGTTCCCATGTGTATGGAATATCAGGATATAACATTTCAAACTGAGCAATGCCTTTTTCCATCTCTCTCCTATCATTAGTTGTCAGGATTTGAATTTTCCACCCTCTAACTAATTTGTTCATTTGATTCTGCCGTTTGAATTGTTCCATTAGATTGGTTATCTCAGGCTCCTCAGAGATAGTGACTTGCGCCTTTCCTTGCACCATGCCTGCTAAGACAAATATGAGCATCAAGCTCCCAATTTTAAATTTGCTATATAGATGGAATATTATGCTTGCGTAATTATTTCCCATGACACTGCTTATATTTTTTGCCACTACCACATGGGCATGGATCATTTCGCTTGACTTTCTTTTCTTCTCTTCTAAAGGTCTCAGGTTTCTGCACTTCAGCTCTTCCTGCTCTGGCAGCCGCCCGCTTAACTGCTTCTTGATCTTTATTTGTCCTTACTCTTTTGAAGTCTGTCCTGTTCTGTCTTGCTTCTCTCACTTCCTCTGGTGCCTGTACATTCAGCTTACCTCCCATTAGGTAAGACATTACATCATAATTGATTTTATAGATGAGTCCTTCAAATGAATTATACGCTTCCATCTTATAGATGACTAATGGGTCCTTCTGCTCAAAAGATGCGGCTTGCGAAGAATCCTTGAGTTCATCCATGTTTCTTAGGTGCTCTTTCCAGTTCTCATCTATCAAAGCCAACGTGATGGCTTTCTCTATATCTTTCATGATAGATTCACCTTCAGACTCTACTGCTGGCTCAAGGTCTGCGGCTATCTGTAACTGCTGCTCTCTTGAAGTCGTCTCATAAGGTACCCGTATACGTTTGTACTGATGGCCTTGATTCTCATATACATTCCTAATTATAGGTAAGAGCAACTCTCTAATCCTATCAGATTTTCTTTCGTATCCCTCCTGTACATTTTGCTGGTACATCTTGACCAACTCTGCTACATTGCCTTCAGTAAATGTGGCTTCATCTATGCCTGGCTCCATGGATAGAATTCTCAAACTGTCATTTCTGAAGGTGGTATAATCTCCTCCGGATTTATGGTCTTCGACAAGGCTCTCTGTCAGTGACATAATCATGTTATAGAGATCCACTGACAATCTTTCTCCAGAGAGCGCATTGTTTCTTTTGTTATAGACTGCCTCTCGTTGGATATTCATCACATCATCATACTCCAAAAGTCGCTTTCTGATACCAAAGTTGTTTTCTTCTACTTTTTTCTGTGCCCGTTCTATCGACTTGGTTATCATGGAGTGTTGAATCACCTCTCCTTCTTGGTGGCCTAGCTTATCCATCACTTTGGATATCTTATCCGAATTGAAGAGCCTCATTAACTTATCCTCCAATGACACATAGAATTGCGAGCTTCCTGGATCTCCCTGCCTTCCCGCACGACCTCTCAACTGTCTGTCTACACGTCGAGAATCATGTCTTTCGGTAGCGATGATCGCCAGTCCTCCTGCGGCCTTCACTTGATCTGACAATTTTATATCCGTCCCTCTACCGGCCATGTTGGTGGCTATCGTTACCGCACCTGGATGTCCTGCTGCAGCTACAATTTCTGCCTCACGTTGGTGCTGTTTGGCATTGAGGACATTGTGCTTGATTCCCCTCAGATTGAGCATTCGGCTAAGCTTCTCAGAGACATCTACCGTCGTTGTACCTACAAGTACTGGCCTTCCTTGGCTGGTTAGATTGCCAATTTCATCTATGACTGCATTGAATTTTTCTCTGGCTGTCTTATAGACCAAATCTTCTCTGTCATCTCTGACAATTGGTCTATTAGTTGGAATAACCACTACATCTAATTTGTAAATCTCCCAAAGTTCGCCAGCTTCCGTTTCAGCTGTACCCGTCATTCCGGCTAACTTGTGATACATCCGGAAATAGTTCTGTAATGTAATTGTGGCATAGGTCTGAGTGATATCTCCGACCTTCACATTCTCCTTAGCTTCCAATGCCTGGTGTAGTCCATCAGAATATCTCCTACCTTCCATCATCCTACCCGTCTGTTCATCTACGATTTTTACCTGACCATCGATGACGACATATTCTTCCTCTTTTTCAAATAAGGTGTATGCTTTGAGCAGTTGATTTACTGCATGCAAACGGCGGGATTTTAATGAATAGTCCTGCACTAAATCCGCTTTCTCATCGGCCATGTCGCTACCTGTATCTGCCGCTGCAGCCTCAATTTCTTGCATCTCACTAGCGATATCTGGCAGCACGTAGAAATTGGAATCATTCTCTCCTTTGGACATGAATTCCACACCATGATCCGTCAATTCTACACTTCTGTTTTTTTCATCTATAACGAATAAGAGTTCGACATCCACTAAGTGCATGTTTTTGTTTTGCTCTGCCATATAAAAATTCTCAGCTTTCTGCAGCAGGGCTTTTACACCTTCTTCACTTAAAAACTTAATGAGTGGTCGGTACTTAGGCAATGAACGGTAAGCTCTTAGAAGTGCCATTCCAGCATCTCCTTCTTCATGACCTGTATTACCAGCAGAGAAAAGTTTTTTGGCATCTGCCAGATACTCTGTTGCCTTCTTTCTTTGCGCATTTATAAGTCGCTCCACTTTGGGCTTGAGGGTTATATACTCTTGTTCTTCTGTGCCTGCTGGTACCGGGCCTGAGATAATGAGTGGTGTTCTCGCATCATCTATCAATACAGAATCCACCTCATCTATCATGGCATAGTGATGCTTTGCTTGTACTTTCTCCTCTAGAGACCTTACCATGTTATCTCTTAAGTAATCAAAGCCAAACTCGTTGTTTGTCCCATAGGTAATATCACATTTATAAGCCGCCACTCTTTCTGGAGAATGTGGCCTATATTTATCTATACAGTCTACTGTCAGGTGTAGAAACTGAAAAATAGGTCCGACCCACTCACAGTCCCTTCTTGCCAAATAATCATTAACAGTTATAACGTGTACTCCCATTTGTGAGAGCCCATTGAGGTATGCTGGTAGTGTGGCTACCAATGTTTTTCCCTCTCCAGTTTGCATCTCGGCAACCTTACCTGAGTGAAGCACAAATCCACCAATGAGTTGTACATCATAATGGACCATATTCCAAGTGATTTGTCCTCCGGCAGCCATCCAAGTATTCTTATAGATAGCTGTATCACCCTGAATCTCTAGAAAATCTTTGCCAGCTGCTGCCAAATCTCTATCCTGCTGAGTTGCCCTTACTCTTATCTCCGTATTCTCACTGAATCTTTTGGCAGTCTCTTTGACAACCGCAAAGGCTTCTGGTAAGATGTCCAACAAGACATCTTCCAAATGTTTATCTCTATCCTTGACAAGTTCGTCTATCTCTCTATAGATATCTTCCTTTAAGGATAAATCAGTTTCTGCCTTTACTTTATCCTTGGCGGACTGTATGTCCTGATTTATACCTTCAAGGTGCTCCGCAATTCTGGATCTGAAATACAGGGTCTTATCTCGTAATTCATCATTAGAAAGACTGCCATATTGTCCAAAAAATTCATTTGTCTGCGTGACATACGGCGTGATAGATTTGACATCCTTGTCGTATTTAGTACCGAAAACTTTCTTTATAAAACCTAACATAACTACTTAGAATATCTCGTAAAATGATGATACAGCAGGTGAGAGTGCTGAAGAAATGCAAGATACGGTTTAACTACGGTTCTTGCTATTAACATATGTTGCAGATCATATATTGTACCAAGGGTAAACACATGCCATATTGGCGCATATGAGGTAAACCCGCGGATTACCTATGCATTCTCTCAAATATGCCTTCAGTTGTTTGTCCTGATTCGTAGACATATTGTAGATAAAGCGCCACTGATGGAGCAAAAAGCAGATAAGCTCATTGTAAACGTAGATGGAAACATCACTAATACAGGGGGCAATCTTCTGGATGTCATGGAAAAGGTACCTGGTATGATCGTTATCAGAGATAGGCTGAATTTGGCTGGGTCTGGCGCTCCAACCATTCTACTGAATGGTAAAAGTACACAGTATATGGACATTCAATGTCTACTTTGAGATATGCCTGGCGATAACATCAAGAAAGTAGAGATCATCTATCAACCAGGTGCAGAATATGAAGCGTCCGGCAAAGGTCTGGTATAAAATATAGCCCAAGCAAACCTAGACAATAACCTAAAGGCAGAGGAGCGAACTAATATTTCATGGTTTTCGAATCCACAACAAAGTAATCACTATATCTTCGATGAACGGCATAATGGCCGCTTACGGTAAAGTATCTTGGGTAACAGGTTGGGGACAAACATATAGTCAATTATGCGATCAGTGAAATAGAAAAAAGCCTAGACCCTAAAAAGTTTTTTAGAATTAATCGTAGTGAAATAATCAATGTCGATTATATCAATAAAATAGAAGCCCACTTCAAAAACAGAATGGCCATTTCACTCACTAAAAGAAAGAGTCTATCCACACCACTACCGCCAAGACACCGTCCTTTAGGAAGTGGTTGGGTGCATAATTATCCTTTGTAATTTACTATTCCCTTAATTGTTTGCTGATTAATTCTAGACGCTGTCGGGTAAGCATAGACCTTGTCCATGAAATCTGCCAAACAGAGATCAGCTGTAGTTGCTAAATGAAGCTCTTGCATAATCTCTCCTGCGTTAGGAGAGACAATTGTTCCTCCAAGAATTTTTCGCTTTAACTTATCCTTCTCTTTGGTGACAAACAAAGTGATTTTTCCATAATCATATTCTGCAGTAATAGCCTTGTCGTCCTTATCAAATACTTGATCTTGCCTCCAGTAACCTATTTTATTCTCTTGCAGATATTGTTCTGTATATCCAAAGGTCGCAATCTCAGGTTCTGTAAATGTCACCCAGGATAAACCTCTGATATGGTGTTTCTTGTCCAGAATTTTATTGAAATTATGTCTCAATAAGTTGACGTGCTTCTCAGCACCGTGAGAAAACTGATACATGCCAGCCGCATCTCCTACTGCATATATGTGGGATTCTGAGGTTTGCAAATAATCATTAATAACCAATTTTCCGCGTTCTGTTTCTTCGAGTCCAGCCGCTGAGACATTTAGAGACCCATGATTCATCCCTCTCCCTACTGCCAATAAACAAGCATCCAGAGTTAAGGCTTGTTCTTCTTCTGAAGCTCTGTTTTTAATAATCACTTTATTCCCATTCTCAAATCGTACAACATCGTGATTAAAATACATTTGTATGCCCTCCCTCTCGAATTGTCCTTGAAGTATAGCACTAGCTTCCGCTCTTTCTTTGCCAAGCAATCTGTCTGCTCTATCTATAATACTCACTTTAGATCCCAGTCTTTGAAAAACCTGCGCCATTTCACAACCAATAGGACCTCCTCCAATAACTACAAATTCCTCTGGTAAGGTCTTCATCTCATAAAACAAAGTCTCATTGCTGAACCAATTGACCTTGTCTATGCCTTCGAATGGAATATGGCGTGGATGCGAGCCTGTACAAATAAAGATCTTGTCTCCTTTGTATAATTGTCCATTAACTTCTATAGTATGTTTGTCTTTAAAAGTGGCTGCGCCTATCACGAGGTTTTCTCCATTCTGTCTGAGGTAGTCAGCACTCTCATGGGCTCTGATGATGGCCTGCTTATCATGCACAAACTGAATAACGTCTGACCAATTAGCTCTGCCAGAGGTATTCAAGCCAAATCTAGTGGCTTGTTTAGCGCCATAGAAATATTTAGCAACATGGATTAGCGCCTTACTTGGCACACAGCCAAAATTGAGACAATCCCCACCGATATGCTCTTCACTTTTATCTACAATAAGACTGCTCCAGCCTAACTCCTTGGCCATCCCGAGGCAACCAAGTCCTGCGGATCCCGCCCCTATAATTATCGCATCATAATTTTCCATACTTCTACAAAGTAACGAGTTTATCCAAAAGTGTCACATTGACAAAGAGTTAACATATATATTATCTAACCGCCACTATTTTTAATTCTCTCAAACAGCGACCTTTTTTCTATACTTTTGCAGCACACAACAGAACTTAATTATGAATGTTTCAAAACTTAAAAAGCTTGGTCTTGCAAGATCTAACGCAGGAACTTCTACTGGACTAAAATCATGGAAAGGAAGATCTTCTATGATAGAATCCTATTCTCCAGTAGATGGAAAACACATTGGAAATGTAAGTACAACCTCAAAAGCTGATTACAATAAAGTTGTTAAAACCGCACAAAAAGCCTTTGAGGAATGGCGGCAATGGCCAGCACCAAAACGTGGTGAGGTTGTCAGACAATATGGAGATGCATTACGTGAGCATAAAGATATGCTTGGCCGTCTAGTTTCTTATGAGATGGGTAAGTCGCTACAGGAAGGATGGGGAGAAGTACAGGAGATGATAGACATCTGTGATTTTGCAGTAGGGCTTTCACGTCAACTCTATGGATTAACAATGCACAGCGAACGTCCTTTGCATCGTATGTATGAGCAATGGCATCCACTAGGTATCGTCGGTATTATTTCTGCATTTAATTTCCCAGTGGCTGTATGGTCTTGGAATGCCATGATCGCCTTGGTGTGTGGTGATGTATGCATATGGAAGGGCAGTGAAAAGACACCTATGTGTACTGTCGCTTGTCAGAATATCCTACAAGATGTACTTAAAAAGAATAAGGTCCCTGAAGGGGTAAGCTCTATAATTACTGGAGGTGCAGAAGTTGGAAAATATATGACGACTGACACTAATGTCCCTATGATATCTGCCACAGGGAGTACGCGAATGGGTAAGATTGTTGGTACTACGGTAGCACAGAGACTGGGTAAGACCTTATTAGAATTGGGAGGAAACAATGCAATCATCATCACGCCAGATGCCGACTTGGACTTGGTGCTCAGTGGTGCTGTGTTTGGAGCAGTAGGAACCTGTGGTCAACGTTGTACGTCTACCCGACGACTAATTGTACATGACAAAGTATATAATAAAGTCAAAAAGATTCTTGTCAAAGCTTATGACCAATTAAATATTGGCGACCCTCTTAATCCTAGGAATCATGTAGGACCACTCATAGACTCTGATGCTGTAGACGCTTATAATAACACCATTAGTCAGGTAAAAGAACAAGGTGGTACTTTCCTCATACCTGGCAAAGTTCTAGGTGGCAAGAAATATAGCAGTGGATGCTATGTAAAACCGTGTGTGGCAGAAGTTAAACCCAATTTATCTATAGTACAACATGAAACCTTTGCGCCCATATTATACATAATGAAGTACAAGGGAAGTTTGCAGAATGCTATCAAGATTCAGAATAATGTACCGCAAGGTTTGTCCTCAGCAATTATGACTACTAACCTCAGAGAGGCAGAATTATTCTTATCAGCAGCAGGTTCTGATTGTGGTATTGCTAATGTCAATATAGGAACCAGTGGCGCAGAGATAGGTGGTGCATTCGGCGGAGAGAAAGAAACAGGTGGTGGTAGAGAATCAGGTTCGGATTCATGGAAAGCCTACATGAGACGTCAGACTAATACAATTAATTACAGCAAAGAAGTTCCGCTAGCACAGGGGATAGAGTTTAAGTTGTAGAACATCTTGATAAGAACCAATCATAATAGACTAAATATGTTATGGTTGGTTCTTTTATTTACAAGAAGGTCTATTACTAACACTTGAGCTGTATACTCATATCAAAATAGAGAGAGTTCTCTAATTAGTTATTTTTTTTAAGCTTCTTGAGTTCTAATCTTTCTAAGTCTTCTAGAAGAGATTGTTCTTTAGCCAATTGCTCCTTTAACTCTCTTTGATAAGTTAATCGGTCAATTTCTTTTTCTAACTCTTCCTCTTCCCAATTAGGATTAATGCCAAACCCTCCCAAGTGTTCTGTCCCGAATACATGAAAATAATGTGAGAGCAAACCTATTCCCCAACACAATCCGACAATATAAACGGGTAAATACTGTCCGCCATTTTTGAACCGCATTATTATATATAACAAGGTCATGATTCCTAGGTATGCAATTAAATCATAAAAAAATTGCTTCTTCTTTTTGACCTTTTTCTTTGCCTTTTTATAAATTTCTGTATTATCCATACTTGGATGATAAATATAATACACATTCTTTATAATATTATCGATAATAGCAAGAGAAGGAGTGACTGATAATTTCGTGAATGTATTTTAGTCCACCTTTAAGCTAAGAGTCGCACATTGATTTCTTCTCCAAATACTACACTCAACTATCTTATGTAACTTGCAATCTATTAATGCTCATTCATAGTGAAGA
>CAZMMQ010000096.1:0-11002 GCA_964567435.1 uncultured Saprospiraceae bacterium
GACAAATTGGGGTATAGTGCGCCTATTGTAGTGTACGAAAGGAAATATTATAAATATGAGACAACGGGTTACTCCATAACTGAGGTACCTATCACAGATATGGACATGGATATTCTTGCTGAATCCATGGAGATGCTGAGACAATTCAAAAACTTCTCCCTCTTCTCTGAGCTCAATGGGGTCATACAAAAACTGGAGGATAAGGTGTATCGAGAGACGAAAGATCAGCCCGCCATCATTCACCTAGATAAAAATGAGTTGTTACAGGGGATTAATCATCTGGACACCATCTATCAAGCCATTCTCAAAAAACTGGTCATAGTAATAGAGTATCAGTCATTCAGAGCTAGAAAACCTTCACATATAACTTTTACACCTTATATACTTAAGGAGTATAATAACAGGTGGTTTACTGTAGGAAAAAAGAAGGGTAAAAAAGAAATAATGACGCTGGCCTTAGACAGAATTTTGTCTATTACTTTTGATACAGAGCACAGGTATACTAAGCCGTCATTTAATCCAGATGAATATTATAGGAATACAATCGGTGTCACCGTCTTATCAGACAAGGACATCATCGATATAGAACTCAGAGTAGATATCTCCAATGCGCCTTATGTTATGACAAAGCCACTGCACCCATCACAAGAAATGATAGGTGAGTATGCAGATGGATCCATTTTAATTACTCTGAGGGCTCACCACAATTTTGAACTGGAAAGATTAATCCTGGGCTTTGGTTCATCTATGACTGTAATTAAACCAAGAAGATTAAGGAATAGGATTAAGAAGCATATAGAGAAATCAATGGAGGCTTATGGAGAGTAAGATTATTGAATAGCGCATCTAAGATGCACCATAAATAAATAGATTCACATAGATAGTAATGCTAAACTGTTATCAAAAATGAGCAGTTTCCACATTTAGTATCTAGCTAATCGTACCTACCTACCGGCGATTTTCTTTTTCATTGAAAAAGCCTGCCTTGAGCAAAGTCGGACGGGAAACAAAATTCTAGGCTCTACCCCAAAGGCTTTTGTTATAAACAGCATTATTCCTTTAGGCGATTTGAGTAACCTTTAATAGTTTGATGAAATTAATGATAAACAACAATATATGCGACTTCTCATATCCTTGCTATTATTATCTTTTTCCTCTATTCCATTACATTCTTGCTCATGTGTAGCAAATAGTTTTTGTGGTAATCTAGATAGGTTTACCCATAGTGATAACGATCTTGTTTTCTTGGGCTCCTACATTCAGTCTGCTGAACCTATTTCGATTTTTAGACCTATGCAATTCAAAGTGGAGCAAATATATTCTGGGGAAATAATTACTCCGGATTCACCTTTATATACTGGTGAACAATTTATCAATACTGACTCAACAGTATGGATAATAGCAGGAAATTCAACAGTTTGCATGGACAACATTCTAGAGCAATCTGCCATTTTTGCTGTTTCCTACAGAAATAATATTTTTTCAGTTCCCGCAGAATATGGTTACTCAACAAAAAATTGTCTCATTTCCTACTTGCAATCAACTGAAGAAAACATGGTATCTGGCTGTATTTTTGAGCCATTTAAGAATGATACGATTTCAGTTGACTCATTTCAAGAGTTCTTTGATAGTGGTTGTTCAAACGATAATGATGGGGATGGTGTATTCTCGAATGAAGATTGTGATGATAATGACCAAACAATATTTCCTGGAAATACAGAAACCTGTGACGGCAAGGATAACAACTGTAATGGTCAGATAGACGAAGGTGTTATACTGGATGCACCTCAAACTATATGTGTAGATGCAGGCCTTGATTTTGTGTCGTTTGAATGGAATGCAATCATCGGAGCTGAGTCATATAATCTAGTCATAGAAAGCCTCAATGGCGTTGAAGAACTAGCTACTATGGAAACAGCCTTATTGGTTTCAGGATTGAATGCCAATGAGCTTGTATCGCTGTGTGTTACGCCTATTGGATATGGGACATGCGCTTTTACTTCATGTCAATCCTGTAGTGCTTCTTCTTGCCCTACATTTCCTGGATTGTCATTTAATGCATGTGTGAAAGGTGATGGATTTGTTACTTTTTCGTGGTTAGAAATACCAGGAATAGATAGCTTTTTTGTTTCAGATGCAAGCACTACTATTATTACGACATCAACTGAATTTACTATTGATGGTCTTGAACCAGTCGAATCAGCAACCATTTCCGTTACGCCAATTCATCCAAGTCAAGGGTGTACCTTATCTCCAAGTCAATTCACGTGTACTGCTGCGGCAATATTAGACAATGATGGCGATGATGTCCCAGCAGATGAGGACTGTGATGATAACGACTCTAACAGTTTCCCAGGTAACATAGAAACATGTGATGGTGTAGATAATAATTGCGATGGTGAAGTCGATGAGGGATTAAGCTTTATGACTTTCTTTATAGACAATGATGGCGATGGATTTGGAGGTGATGCGACTGCATTTGATGATTGTATCACGCCACCAGATGCAGTTCTTGAAGGAGGCGACTGTGATGATACTAACGAAGCTATCTTTCCAGGAGCTGCGGAAATCCCTAATAATGGGATAGACGAAAATTGTGATGGAGCTGACGAAACCACCGCTACCTTTGAGATAGATGGGTATAGTATAGACATATATCCCAATCCTACAAGTAATGTCCTTTACGTAGATACAGATATATTAAATCTGAATTATTCTATTTATAGTATGGATGGCCGCCTTATACTCAGTGGTAAGGTGAATCAAATTGAGATTTCTACTTCAGCACTAAATACGGGGGCTTATGTGCTGATTCTGGATGACTTAAAAGGAAATAGAATTGTGGACAGGCTTGTGAAGTTGTAATTAATCAAGTAGTTAATAGCGCAAAAAGGCTTGAAACAGCCTTCTACTATTAAACTATTTACTTGTGTCATTTTTATTCCTATTATAAAAACAGGCTATCCCTGTCATCGCAAAAAAGTACGCGATTAGAATATTGGCTATTGAAATAAATTGATATGGCGCATACTCCAATGACGTTACTCCTAAGGCACCAGCCATAAATATACCTGATGGCGTCCAGGGTGCCAGATTCTCCATCATGGTACCGGCATCTTCTATGGATCTGGATAATACTTTTCTGTCTATGCCTAGCTTATCAAACTTCTTCTTAAATGCTTCTGCAATTATGAAACTCGTAGCATATTGATTAGAGGCCGTTAGATTTGTCAATAAGGTGCTAGAGAGTGCAGCAACCACAGTCGCTCTTCTACTATGGATTTTCTCTAATATTTTTCCGATAACATTATCTATCGCATTAATCACATCAAAGGTGCCGATGAGGGCAAACACTAGAAAACAACTTACTATGCCATCTATCAGATTGTAGAGACCACCTCTATTGAGAATATTAAGTGCTTTTGCATTGGCATCGGTCGCAGACATTGTGGTAGAAAATCCTTTGTTGAATGATTCTATAATGTCGCCAAATGAAAAAGATTGCATCGTAAGAGCTATCAACATGGCAATCCACGCAGAGCCTAGCAAAGTCAATACGATAGGTTTCTTGGTCACAGAGCCCCACACAACCACGACTAGGGGTATGAGTAGAATCAGATTAAAATTGAACATATTCTCCAATCCCACTAAGGTCTCTTCTATTAGCTCTGGTTGCTGTGCTGAGGCACTCAGCGCTTCACCAGACACGGCAGGAGACAAAAAGATATAAATTACCCCCGCAATCAGCGCTGCTGGTCCTGTCGTATACATCATGGAGTTAATGTGCTGAAAGAGGGGCACGTCAGTAGCCAGTGAGGCCACATTGGTTGTATCTGATAATGGAGACATTTTATCTCCAAAAAAAGATCCGCCGACTATCGCTCCCGCAGTAATGCAGAGATTGGCATCATATACTTCTGATATACCCATCATCACTATACCTATGGTCCCAGCCGATCCCCAAGAGGTTCCTGTAAGCAGTGAAAATATAATACAGATAAGAAAGGAAAAGATATAAATCCAGTTGGGGTCTATCCATGAGATGCCATAGTAAATGAGCATAGGTATTGTCCCACATATAATCCAACTCCCTATCAATACGCCTATGGAAAATAGTATTAAAATAACACCAACAGAATCCCCAACCTTTTTGACTATGTTAGCCTGTATCTCGTCCCAACTATATCCTAACCATAACAAGTACATGGAGCTAAAAGAAAACGCCATCATAATCAGGACACCTAATGGCAGGGGTTTTTCCTTGAAGACCACAGGCTGTACAAATAATCCGAAAATCAATACAATAGCAAAGAAGGCTATGGGTATAATTGATTTACCAAATCCTACATTTTTCCGCTCAATATGACTACTCATAGGAGTTAAGGTAATCAAATTATAAATGCTAAGGTATTCACATACGCCATTCCTTACTATATTGACATCTCAAAGATATATTATAGAAGAATGAAATTAGTTCACCTCATTACTTTGTCTTGTTTGATAGTAGCGCAGGCGCTCTATAGCCAAGAGGACTCCAAGATGATTACAGCTGATTCTCTATTTACCTCTGCAGATTACATTTCAGCTTTTGATGAATATAATGAGTTGGTACTCAATGGAGATACGACACTGCATACTCTATCCCGCGCTGGATTAAGTGCTCACAAAATGGGTCGCCTTACTCTAGCCAAAGACTACTTTATACAAATAGATACCTTATACGAAGCACCAAAGACCATCTTAGCTACACTTGCCAACATCTATGAGCAGGAAAACAACACCCCCAAGGCCATCAAGTACTACACCAAGCTTGTCAATCAATTTCCAGATGATCCTATCTACTATAGAAAGTTGGGAAGACAATATTATGGCGCTAAGCTATACAGGTATGCAAAGACATACTATAATGAGGCACTCAATCTTAATCCCTTCGATCAGTATGCCCTAAAGGGTCTAGCAGAAATATATATAGTGGAGGACAAGCATCTGGAAGCGGATAGCCTTCTATGGAAAGGCTTGACTCAGGACAGCACCAACCATCATTATGCCTTACTCATAGCTAATAGTAAATACCGCCAGAAAGCCTATGACTCTACGACGTACTATATGGAAAAGGTCATCGGTCGCGTAGATTTTCGTGCTCATGAGAGCAAGATACTTGGTTATGCCTATTTGCAAATCGATTCCCTTGACCAAGCAGTATTTTATCTGACAAGAGCGCTGGATGATTCCAGTACTAAAGAATATGCGCATTATCATCTAGCAGTCGCCTATGAAAAACTAAATCAGCCTGATAACGCCATCCATCATTTTCAGAAAGCGCTAGAAGAAGGCATATCCTCTAACGTCGATATCTATCATAGAAACCTAGGAAGAATTCATTCTAAGAATGGCAGTAATAAGGATGCCATTCCTCACTACCAGGATGCATATAAATATGGTGAGGACCCACTCGTGCTCTTCTATCTGGGCCGCGCTTCTGACCAATATTATAAAGATAAAAACATTGCTGTCCGATATTACCAAAGGTATATAAATAGTGAAGACAGCAATGAAAGTTATAAGTCGTATGCTAAGGAACGGGTAACATTACTCAAGGAGCAATTGCACTTTGGCAACTAATTATATTTAGCTCTCACGAATACGTGGTAATTTTATGCTGTGAAAGGTCTGGTATACATTTTCTTTTTTTTATCCCTGTTTCCTTTTTTGGATTTTTTCCAGTTGGGGACTGACACCCAACCTAATGCAATAATTTTTGCAAGCATCATTCTATTTGCTGTTAGGAATAAAAAAGTTAATCTTCCTATCATCCTAATGTATGTTCAAGTTTTGTTTGCCTTGTCTCTATACTTTATGAATTCCTTGGGGAGCCTCGTTTTTGTCAAACAATTTTTTAATTATTTGTCCCCACCGTTATTGGCATCAGCAGTATATACTATCTATTCTCAGCTGAACATTAAATTACCATTCAAGCTTTTCATCTTTACCACTATAGCCTATGCCGGTGTCGGTTTGGTGCAATTATATTGGCAACCAGAATTTATGGGATTTTTACTCAATGCAAACAGAGGGACGCTTATTGGTGGAAGGGGTGTAC
Source organism: uncultured Saprospiraceae bacterium (assembly GCA_964567435.1). GTDB lineage: Bacteria > Bacteroidota > Bacteroidia > Chitinophagales > Saprospiraceae > RFSX01. The sequence continues at coordinate 6,101 of CAZMMQ010000096.1, forward strand.
TGTCACTTTGCCCTGAGCCTTCTTTCTATGGAAGTATCTGCCTTTTGTTCATGGTATTTTCACTATTGGCGTATAATAAAAAACAAAATTATATTGCCATCCCTATCATACTCTTCCAATTGGTTTTTCTAAGTAGGTCGTCGACTGGTATTGCTGTATTATTATTTGCTGGTTTGTTATTTACTGTTATACAATTGATTCGGTTCAGACTTAAGTATTTGTTCTTGGCCATCTTAATATTATCTATAGCGATTCCAATCGGGAATCAGCAGCTCAAAAAGTTTGAGGATACCCGAATAGGTGAAATCACAATGAGCTTTATTGAAAATCCACTAAATATTACGAAAGTAGACGGTAGTATTGGTGTAAGATTTGCAAGTTCGGTAGCACCTTTTCTCAATATACGATACGATTATTTCAAACCTAAAGGTATTGGTAGATACCAACCATTCTTGCGGAAACTATATAATTCTGGAGAATGTCGCTCATTTCTTACTATCCCTATAATCGCGGATAAAGATAGAATGGAAGGCTCTATTAATGTGGTATTATTTCAATTAGGAATACTGGGTATATTTTTACCCATAGCCATCTTCTTGGGATTCCGTCCAATTCTCAAAAGTAGTGTTGGTCTATTTTGTTTTCTTATTTTCTTTACCCTACTATTTACCCAGATCAGATTAACTCTAAGCATGGTGGGGTTTATAATTGGATATGCGATCTATCTAGGTAACCTCACTAGAAACTCATCACTGCCAGCCTAATGTGGCCTATTCGATTAGAACGTGGATCTATTAATGTCATAAAGTAACTGTTATCGCTTACTTTTTTTGACTTACTAGTCGAAAGCACATAGTCATCTCCAAGCTCATCAAAAAGAGGACTTATATCTGAAATACTCGTACGATTATAATCCACTGCTGCCGTACGCATATCTCTGCCTACCGAGATATTTCGTCGACGCCTTTGTTCTCTGTCAAAGTTGCTATCCCTTTCATTGTACATGAGCATCAATGTGTTGCCTACATTAATATGACTATAGGATAAATAATTATCATTTCGCAAGAAAAAAATTTCACCACCTATTGATCGAAAGAATCCTCTTGCCACTACTTGAGACTGCTTCTTAGGAACAATGTCAACATTAGAAATCTCTCCCGTATTGCTGATGTCTACTATCACTAAGTCATTGACATGTAAGGTTGTGGTTTCTGTTCGGTTTCCAAATTGGTTGAATGAACCTACTCTATTTATACTGTTGAAATTATCTGATGTTGTTCTCGTATATATTTCCTCTGCTATCATTACTGTTCTTCCATCTGGCAATACAATCAGATCTCTAATATTAAAGTCATCATCCAATCCAGATTTTCCATCTTTAAGAGAGACGTCTGCATTTGCCTTATCCAGATTTATTAGTTCACGTTTGCTAAATTCTCGATTACTGGTTACCACCTGACTGTATTCGCTATCATAACGTGTATAAAAAGCACCATTTATATTACCTCCTTCCTTGGTAGAAATCAACCCTGCGCATATTACATCTCCTGTCGATGGATCTATCTGTATAGAGGCTTCGTGCACAAATTGCTTGTCTACCTCTACAGGATAACGTTCCACGGTTTTGAGATCAGGATGGACTTGAAGTAATTGCATAGTATAACCAGCAATTTTTTCATCATTTCTATTCTTTACTGTTTCCTTTCCATCCTCATCTTTGTTATACTTCGTCAGAAAGATGAATTCTCCATCATTGTTGAGTTCTACATCTTGTATTTCATATTGCTTCTGGTTGCCTCGCAGTCTAGCCCAATCATCCCATAATATGTCGCCCTGTTCGGAGGCCACGGCACAATATAATTCTACCTCGTCCTTTTTCTTATCATTATCTACCAAGGCTACAAATCCAACCTTCGTAGAATCTGGTGATACCAACATTCTAGTTTGTGGAATGTCTGAGGCTTTACCTATTTCTAGAGTAAAGAGTTTCTTAGCTCTTCCTTGTTTACCATCTAAGGCAATTGGGATTAATTGATAGGTATACTTATAGCTACTAATTTTTTCTATCACTGTCCAGGTCAATGATTTTCCTGTAGAAATCAGATCTACTGTAATTATTCCTTTTTCTCCATACTCATAGCTAAAAACCTGATCGAACTTGGTGTCATACTTTTCAATAATTAAATTTCTCCCGGGTTCCCCTAGAATACCTTTGCCAGATCTTTCATAAAGATATATCGTGTAACCACTATCATCAGCATGCAGTAACCCTTGGTACTCATCATTGACTCTCAACGGAATTTCAGGACCAACTGTGATTTCAGGTGTTTGAGCTATTAGTGTCATTGTACTAAGTACTAATGACATGATGATTATATGTTTCATACCTAATTTGTTCTTACTAAAGTTGTAAAATTTCTACTTGTCATGTTGTTACGAAAGATATAATTTCCTTGTTTACTTCGTTATATTTTTCCCACTGTACAAAATGTCCACAGTTATTATAGAATATAAGTCGTCCTTGAGTAGCAGCTGCCAGTGTTTCTTTTGCTACGCTTTCTGTCGTGATTTGTGGATGCATTATATGATGCGGTATTAACTTGTCTTTATCTCCAAAGAAAATTAATACCGGCTTATCTATGATGCTTAATGCTTCCTTAACATTGATAGTTGATATAGAATAGCTTGTCTCAGACATTGTCTTTGCGAAGTCATATAAGTCGTCTTTGTCTTTCGCCATACTCAGTCTGTCCTCAATCATGAAGTGAGCATCTTCTGGCATCCTGTAAAAATTAAGTTTATAATTTTTACTTATCATCGCTGGAGGATAGCTTGCAATAAGGTCAGCTGTAAAGAAGGTTTTGATAAGTTCGGCGTCTTTTGCACTGTATTGTTCTATCCCAGCTGGGGCAATCAGTACTAACTTATGGATCAAATCTGGATAACGGTGTGCTATTATAATACTCATCATTCCACCCATGCTGTGCCCTACCAGCGTCACCTTCTTGTATCCTTGCTGCTTTATGAATAAGGCGATTGATTCCGAAAGTTGTGAAACGTCCATAGCCTTGTCCCTTCTAGGCGATTGACCAAAGCCTGGCGTATCTACTGCCACACATCTATAGTGCTCACTTAGAATTGGAATATTCTTTGACCAGGCTTTGATATTGCTGCCCATCCCATGTAGAAATAACAGTGTCTGCTCAGCATTTCCTTTTTCTAAGTAGCATAGCTTCTGCTCTCCGACCAAGGTCGATTGGGCTAGTTTGTATAAGTTGGTTATAGCCATTCTTTGTGTTAGAAATTCAAATTTTTGGAGTACCCTACCCCTATTAACTAAAAAAAGTCCAGACTGTTATGTCTGGACTTGATCTTATACTTTTTTTAAAAAAAATGATCTAGGTCTGACTGCCAAATACTGAACCTAAGTAATATCGGTTGAGTGCGGCAATATTATCAGTAGATATTTCTTTAGGGCAATCTACTTCACAAGCGCCGACATTCGAACATTTTCCGAAGCCTTCTTTGTCCATGACTCTTACCATGTTTTTCACTCTTCTACCATGCTCTACTTTTCCTTGAGGTAGTTTGTTTAAGTGATTGATTTTTGCTGAAGTAAATAGCATAGCTGATCCATTAGGGCAAGCAGCTACACAGGCACCACAGCCTATGCAAGTCGCAGAGTCGAAGGCCTCATCGGCATCAGCCTTGTCTACAGGTATGGCATTACCGTCTACAGCCTGTCCAGTATTGACTGAGATATATCCTCCAGCTTGGATTATGGCATCGAAAGACGATCTATCCACCGCAAGATCTTTTATAACAGGAAATGCCGCAGCTCTAAATGGTTCTATTGTAATCGTATCACCACTCTTAAAAGCTCTCATGTGCAACTGACAAGTAGTGGTTCCAGTTTGACTTCCATGAGGACGTCCATTAATGACCATACTACAGGCTCCACAAATACCTTCACGACAATCATGTTCGAAGGCGACCGGGTCTTCTTTCTTTTCTATCAGCTGTTGATTCAGTACATCCAACATTTCCAGAAAAGACATATGCTCTTCTGCTTCTACCTGATAGCTGGCAAAGTGGCCATCAGATTTAGAATTCTTTTGCCTCCAGATTTTTAAAGTTAGCTTCATAACTTATTTCTTTTATTATACAGTGCTCCGCACTATTTATACGATCTAGTTTTTAATTCTACATTTTCGAAAGTCAGTTCTTCCTTGTGAAGTATAGGATTGTTGTCATCCCATTCCCAAGCCGAAACATAGGTGTAATCTGCATCATTTCTTTTGGCTTCTCCATTCTCAGTCGACTCTTCTCTAAAGTGTCCACCACAAGACTCACCTCTATCCAGTGCATCCACCGCAAAGAGTTCTCCTAACTCTAAAAAGTCTGCTACCCTTGCTGCTTTCTCTAACTCTGGATTAAACTCGTCATTTGTACCTGGTATATATACATCTGAGTAAAATTCCTTTCTCAGCTTTCTTATCAAATCTCTGCCTTTTTTCAATCCTTCTGCATTTCTTGACATACCACAGTAATCCCACATGATCTTACCCAATCTTCTATGGAAACTTTCCACAGACTGATTCCCATTTATGGCCAGCAACTGATCCAATCTGTTCTTGACTCTAGTCTCAGCGTCATGGAACTCTTTGGCATCATTATCTATCTTCGGTGTTCTTATCTCATCTGCAAGGAAAGTGCCTATAGTATAAGGTATGACGAAATACCCATCAGCCAACCCTTGCATCAATGCCGAAGCTCCAAGCCTGTTGGCGCCATGGTCTGAAAAGTTGGCTTCACCCAGTGCAAAGAGTCCTGGAATATTTGTCTGTAGATTGTAATCCACCCAAAGACCTCCCATAGTATAGTGTACCGCAGGATATATTT
>CAZMMQ010000097.1:0-7180 GCA_964567435.1 uncultured Saprospiraceae bacterium
TATCTAGCTAATCGTACTTGCCTACAGGCGGTTTTCTTTTTCATTGAAAAAAACCTGCCATAAGCAAAGTCGAACGGGAAGCAAAATTCTAGGCTCTACCCATTTCTTAACGCTAACTCAGCTTTAAATAGCTAACAAGCGCCAAACTCCTCCTTGCACTCGTCAAACAACTGCCATTGTTTATAACGTCATTTAAAACTTCCTTAGCTAAAATGGCTAAAGGCCATCAAATCAACTATCCATTAATAAAAATCGTGTAGCATAAATGGTCTATTCAGTAAATCTAATACCTATCTTAGACCTTCATGCATTAACAATAACCAATGAATAAGTTACTTTGCTTCCTGTTCACATTCGTTTGTACACTCTGCTTCTATACGTCTCACTATGCGCAGCACAGAAAATTATCTGTAGATACCACCGTGATGACAAAGCACAGTGCCACCATAAATGGTACTGTCGTTAACTATACAGCCCACTGTGGGACTATGCCAGTTTGGGATGACAAAGGCGCCCCAATTGCCAGTCTGTTTTATACCTATTATCAGCGGACTAATGGGGATGGGAAAGAAAGGCCACTTATCATTTCATTCAATGGAGGACCTGGTTCTGCTTCTGTGTGGATGCATGTCGCATATACTGGACCAAAAGTGTTGAAGATAGATGAAGAGGGATATCCAGTACAACCATATGGTATACAAGACAATCCATATTCCGTGTTGGATGTAGCAGACATCGTCTTCGTTAATCCTGTCAATACAGGATACTCCAGACCTGTGATGAAAGAAGGTATCGACGTAGACAAGAAGATGTTCTTTGGCATCAATGCCGATATAAAATATCTGGCTGAATGGGTAAATACTTTTGTGACCAGATACAATAGATGGCTCTCTCCCAAATACCTGATCGGTGAAAGCTATGGTGGTACCCGTGTAATGGGCTTATCTCTAGAGCTACAAGACAAACAATGGATGTATCTCAATGGGGTTATATTGGTCTCTCCTGCTGACTACAAATCATATGGTGCCGATAATGCTTTATCATCTGCACTCAATATTCCATACATGACGGCTGCAGCATGGCATCACAAAGTGCTTCCTTCGGATATGCAATCCAAAGACCTATTGGATGTCTTGCCCGAAGTGGAAGCATTTGCAGTGGATGAGCTGATGCCTGCCTTGGCTAAGGGTGGATTTATTTCAGAGGAAGAAAAAATGAGATGTGCTGAAAAAATGGCCAGATATACAACCTTAGATAAAGAGAAAATATTACGACACAATCTGGATGTCCCAACCAGCTATTTTTGGAAAGAATTACTTCGGGATGAATCAGGTCTGACTATCGGCAGATTAGATTCCAGATACTTAGGTCTGGACAAAAAAGAAGCTGGCGAACGACCAGAATACAATGCAGAACTAAAGTCTTGGTTACACTCATTTACTCCTGCCATCAATTATTATATCAGTGAACATCTCAACTTCAAGACAGATATTAAATACAATATGTTTGGACCTGTCCATCCGTGGGATAGGACCAATGATAATACACGTGCTAATCTTGGTCGGGCTATGAATCAAAATCCTTATCTCAACGTCCTCGTCCAGTCAGGTTACTATGATGGCGCCACCACCTACTTCAATGCGAAGTACACCATGTGGCAAATAGATCCTAGTGGCAAGATGAAGGATCGATTTTTCTTCGAAGGGTACAGAAGTGGTCATATGATGTACTTAAGAAGAAAGGATTTGGAAAAAGCCAATAATGATTTGAGAGATTTTATTCTAAAGACTCAGGCAGGGGATAAGTCGGCAAAGTATTAAACGAGGACAAACTAAGGCAATTTATCTAATCCCGATCTCAAGTCCGACTTCAAATCATCTGGGTCTTCTAACCCTACAGATATACGTATGAGTCCAGCTATTATGCCCATTGCCTTAAATTTTTCTGGAGGCAATTCTTTAAGGTAGCTGATGGCTGGTGCATATACCAGGCTGTCATGCCCTCCCCAGCTTACTCCCAACTTGAAAAATTTAAGACCATTGACAAAGCTCTTAATACTTGATATATTTTCTGTATTTAATTCGAAACTCAATAAGCCACTATAGCCTGTCATCTGTTCCTTTCCCAATGCATACTGTTCAAAGCTTTCCAAACCTGGATAATACACCTTGCGGACCATCCTATGGCTTTCCAAAAACTGAGCGACTGCCATAGTATGACGCTGTATCGCTTTCATTCGTATAGAAAGCGTTCGCAGACTTCGCAACACCAACCATCCTTCAAAGGGGGCCATCTTTGCACCCAGCAATTCATGTTCTCTATTGAGTATGGCATCGGTGGTCTCACCATCACTTATTACTACTCCTGCCACGATATCGCTATGACCTGCCAAGTACTTTGATACAGAATGCACCTCTATATCTATGCCCATAGTAAGTGGTTTTTGAAAAATAGGTGAAGCCCAGGTATTGTCGATAATGGTCTTGATGTTATGCTTCCTCGCTAAGGTAGCAATGGCACGTATGTCCTGCAGTGACATAGTGAGTGAGGCAGGGCTCTCTAAGTAAATTAGAGTGGTATTATCTTGTATGGCTTCTTCAAAAGCTGATACCGTTCGTCCATCCACAAAAGTTGCAGTGACATTAAACTTAGGCACAAGATAGGTGCTGATAAATGTGGTTGCAGGTCCGTAAATATCTTTCAAGGTGATCATGTGGTCTCCCGTCTTGAGACAATGCAGAATAGCACTTGTTATGGCTGCCATGCCTGAGGCGCATAGCTTGGCCTTTTCTCCCCTGCAAAGCGCCGCAATTTTCTTCTCTGCCACTTCGACCGTAGGATTCATCAGACGAGTATAAATATGGGCAGAATTTTTATGGTCAAAAGCACTGTCTATATCATCCCAACTATCAAAGGTAAAGAGAGAGTTTTGATAGATTGGTGGCACTACTGCACCATGCTGATCTTTGTATTCATCATAATTAAGTATAGTGTCATCTTTGAGCTTGGACATAGAGTCTTATTTGTAATGAACATACAAAATAATAATTGTAAACAATATTCCTGATTAGATATACTTCATAAGAAGTGCAATAATAGAAGAAGCCGTCCCAAAATAAATCAGGACGGCTATTCACAATAAGAAAAACCAACTTTACTTACTACCAACCAATTCTCTGAATTGATCGACGATACGACCTCCACCATTGACCGTCAACTGACCGATTTTATCAGCAAATCGTTCCATATACTCCATCTCTTTGAGTTTAAATAACATCTCGTTATCGCTCATCAATTTGGCCGTATTCAAGAGACTTCTGGTCGAGGCAGTTTCTTCTCTTCGCATGATGATATTAGCCTGGGCCTTTTTCTCTGCAAGAAGCACCTGATTCATAATCTCTTTGACATCTCCTGGTAAGATGATATCTCTCAGTCCGCAATCCTTCAAGCTTAGCCCTAGCTCACTAACTCTATCTCTTGCATAGTCCATGATATAAGGTGCGATACTTGCTTTATTTTGCAAAAGCTGGTCTAGTGTATTTTGACCCACATATTCTCTAAGACCTAGTTGCAGGATTACATAAAGCTGTCGATAATAATCCTTAGTATCTACCAAGGCCTTTTCTATATCAATCACTTGATAATGCGCAAATAAACTCATTCGCAAAGCAGCCTTATCAGCAGTAAGCAATTCTTGACCACTGACTTCTACTTGCTGCTGCCTCATATCTGACTTACTAATTACAGCATTCTGTTCACCCTTCCAGAAGTAATATACACCGGGATTCAAGACTTTGACAAATACGCCATCAATGTGGAGGATGCCTTTCTCATAACTCTCCACAGCATGAGCTGTAAGATACCTGACCACCTCAGGTCTTTGTAATACCTTACGACTGATAGACTTATCCACCTCTATTTTGTTCAGGTCTACCATCTGGATTTCATATTCGATGCCGTCTTTCCAATAAGCATAAGTGCCAGGGACTAAGACTTGATTGAATTTCCCATTCTTGTACTCTATCGCTATTTCATAATCACAGACTTCTACCTGATCTATCTTGTCAGATAAGATTTCTGTTTGTAGTAATAGGTCAGAGTCGTCATGGTAGAACATCTCTGTCACATCATATCTTATGATTGTAACAAATGGTCCCACCCAATGTAGTCCTGGGTCCAATACTTTGATGAGTGCCCCGTGCTTGAATACAAGGGCTTTTTCATAAGCCTGTACTCGAGTTCTGAATAGATTCATAAGTAACATGTCTAAAATATTTATAGAGTAAAAAAATTAATTAGTATTAAATAGAGCGCTGAGCTTTGTGCATCATCAGACGTCAATGGATGTCACTTCAGATTGATGTCTTCTAAAGGTCTTGCTCAAGCTGTATGATTCTTCCTCAATAAAATCATAGAACAAGAGTTCTTCCAAAATTGTCTATCGACCCTCTAAGTGGCATGCAGATATTTGTCTGATTTTCAGTATTGATAATCTTCGTTCAGTACTTTTACTAATTGAAGATTTTCCTCTGATTCGATGTCAAAAAGACACAGCGCTCCTGTGGTAATCATTTTATAGAGTGATCTTCTCTCTGAATGAAAATAGATTAAGAGTCTATCGCGTCTACCAGTTTCGCCATCCCGATTTGCATCAGGAGCAGGATTCGAACCTGCAATTCAATGAAGTCCAATGCTCTAACCATCTGAGCTATAATACCCGTTAGGTAATAGTGGGAATCGAACCCACGACCCTTGGAATATGGTGGCAATTAGAAAAGTACGATCGTCAAACCAATAGTGACTACTTTGGCTACATGGGGCTATACAGAAACCCACATCAGGTATCTCTTACTAATCTAAAATCCTTCTTCATCACGCTATGTGATTATTCTTATTTCAATTTTTTGTGTCAATAACTTTCTATTGACACTACAAAGGTGATTTAATACTACGCAGTCATATTGCGTAATAAGAAACGACTAATTCTAAGTGGTAACGGATGGTATCGAACCACCTACCTCCTGTTCTTCACACAGGCGCTCTACCAATTGAGCTACGTTACCATCTTGGGTGACTTCGAGACTCGAACTCTGTTCTACTCCGTCACAAGGAGTTGTTTTACCTGTTAAACTAAAGCCACCATTTTGTGAAGGAGTCAGGACCTATTTCCTGACTCCTTTTTTGATTGCTTTCTCATTTTCTTGAACTCCTTTTTCTTGGCTTTAATCCTACTGGATATCATATTTAACCAATTGATGGTGTCACAATTGAGACTAAGTAATCTCGCTGTTGTCAATATTCCTTCTGCATCTGTATACCTTCCTTGGATTTCAAGAATCATTGATTTCAAACCTAGGATAGTGCTCTTATCCATAGCTTTAACCTTGACGGCATAATCAATAATCTTATGTGCTTTATCTATCTCGCCCAACCAAATTTTGAGTATTGTCAGATGCTTGTAGGTATCGACAAAATTCAAATTGGCTTGTAAAGCTTGATTAAATGAAGCTTCTGCCTCAGCATAATTTTTTAGATTATACATGTGTATTGCGCCATGCAGACACCATGACTGAGCATGTTCGTCTTCGTAGGACAATGCATAATTTAGATTTTCTAATGCGTCGGCAATTTTCCAAGGATAGGCAGCAGCCGCTTTCAGATAATACTGATCTGCAAGTGTTATTGCCATAACTTAAAAAATTTAAAATGTAAAAAAATACGAACCGACCTTTGTCCTGTTCTTGTACCCGTAAGCAATTTGCAATTGCAAGCTATTTTAGCCTTCCAAAGATTCGAACCTTGCACTTTTGGATTAGAAGTCCTAGGTGATCCCTTAAAAGCTTTAAGTGGACTTGAAGAGAATCGAACTCCTAACCGGCGCAGTATGAGTGCGCTGCTCTACCAATTGAGCTACAAGTCCTACAAAAAGAAGTACTGCAAACCCCTTCTATAATTTTTGACAGCCTTTTAGTCTGTCAGGTCCTGACCGTTGTCCTGACCATTCTTCCATCCCATGCGCTGACCAGGTGAGATTCGAACTCACTATCTTCAGTTTAACAAACTGTCGCTTATGCCACTTAAGCTTCTGATCATAATGACATATTTGTTGCGGTGATGAATGAACGATTTGCCGCTGGCAAAAGCGAATGACTAAATGTCATGAGCTAGTGAGAGAACCGAGCCATCAGGCTTGGCTAAATCGTCTATCATTAAATCTCCTTTCTATTTGTGCATAAAAAATTGTCACCATCCCATTTCTGATGAAATGTTACTCTCTTTTCAAACAGACATTAGTCTGTCTAATCCTGACCTTTGTCAAGGACCATTGTCAACATCATTCGTTTATATCATGAGCTTCTGCACAAAATCGAATTGTGTTCTCTGGTTTTACAAAACCAGGGCATCACCTAAATGCTTCAAAAGCGAAGAGCGGGTACAGAGAGTCGAACTCTGTTCTCCAGGGTGGAAGCCTAGCACATCACCACTTATGCTTTACCCGCTAATCATATTTTAAGTCGAGGCAAGTAGATTCGAACTACTGTTTCCAACCGCTACCTTAGTCATGCGTATCAGGCATGCTGGTTATACCTCGATTTTTAATCTTCGTAGAAATAGTAAGATTCGAACTCACAACTTTAGGTTCGTAGCCTAACGTTTTTCCGATTAAACTATATCTCTAATTAAGAATCTATTATAAGTGCTCCACCTAGGATTCGAACCTAGACCTGTACGGAGTTTAAGTCCGATGCCTCTTCCGATTGGGCCAGTGGAGCAAAACATGATATCGACCTTTGTCGGCACCAGTTGTTATCTAAATCAGTCCGCCCGGTAGGCCTCGAACCTACGACCCCCGTGTTAAAAGCACGGTGCTCTTCCAACTGAGCTACGAGCGGGTATACATTATCGTTATTCTGACAGGACTCGAACCTGTACTACGAGAATCAAAACCTCGTGTGCTACCATTACACTACAGAATAATCTTAACCCCTAACATTTGCACCCCGTATGGGAATCGAACCCATATTTACTGATAGAAAGTCAGCCGTACTGAACCATTATACTAACGGGGCATTATTGCTATGATGTCGAGCTCAACTCAAGATTCAAACTAGGCCTTTGCCGAGTATTGATGGCACTTGTGTAGAAGCTACGACTCCAGATAATGAAGGAACCGATTCAT
>CAZMMQ010000097.1:7280-10368 GCA_964567435.1 uncultured Saprospiraceae bacterium
ATTGATGGCACTTGTGTAGAAGCTACGACTCCAGATAATGAAGGAACCGATTCATGAGAATCGGTAGGGCGGTAAGAGAGACAGTCTCAACCAAGCCCTCCCTTGATAGATTTCAAGGTTCCTTTCTTATCAGACACATTAGCGGTATTGATAATGAAGGAACCGATTCATCAGAATCGGACGGGAGGCAAAGACAATCGGTTCCCCCACCCACCCTTGATTGATATCAAGGTTCCTTCATTTCAAACACATTAGCGGTATTGACGAGACTCGAACTCGCGACATTCCGACAGACAATCGGCTACTCTACCACTGAGCTACAATACCTTCTGTGCGGTGAGAGAGATTCGAACTCTCAATTCATTTCTGAATACGGTTTCTAAGACCGCTGCGTAAACCATTCCGCCATCACCACAATTTCATTATTGTCAATTTTCCTGTCCTATCATCTTTATGAAGAACTGTAAAAGTCTGAGGAGTAGGATTCGAACCGGAATGAACGGTTTGCCCAAAAGGCAAAAGCGAAACCCTAAATGGGTTAAGCTAGTGAATGAACCGTTTCATCAGAAACGGATGGGATGGCACCCCTTAAGAGTACTAACCTTGATATCTATCAAGGTTTCTTCCTTCTTTACAGACAGACATTCAGTTTGTCCCATCCTGACTTGTCAGGACCATTCAGTCATCCTCTCGTTTCTGAGTCTTTATTTGATTTGCACTTTTGCAATTCAATTTTACTGTGGACATAAAAAAAGCACCTCCCTGAATTCCAGAGAGGTGCTTACTTAGAAGTTGTCCGGTATATTTTTGACTACTTCATGAGCATGATTTCTCTGGAAATGAAATGACATTCATTATCGAATAACAGATTCCTAAAGCCACGTCCTTGTGTGGGTACCTGCTGATCAATATGTATCTTCTGTATTTGCATTTCTTTATTTTTTATCAATGTTGTTTCTGTTATTGTGCGAATCACTTCTTATCAATTTTACGACTGCAAAGTTAGAATCAAAGTTTCGAATTATCCAAAATAATTTTTGTTAAAGTTATGATTATCAGCTATTTATGAAGTTTATAATTGGCATGGGTTGACCGTTCTGCTTAGCGCAGTTCAATCATATTTTACCAATTGTCTGTCTCCCAATAGTTTATGATTCAATCCGTTTTATTTATTAGCTATTAATCTTCTTCATTCTATTCTTAAAAAATTTATAAAAAAAAAAGCGTCCAAAATATTTTTGAACGCTTTCTGCATTTTATGTCGATGTATGCTTTATATCATCTATTGCATTATACGTTCTTGTATCACATATTGATTAGGTATATCTATACGTCCTACCGCATCAATAAGCTTCTCTGTATGTAAAATTTTCTTCATCATTAGATCACAAAGTTATTTCTTTTTTCTTCTTCTTTTCTTCCAAGGTGCATCTTTTTCCCAATCACCTGCCATAATGCAACCATAGGGTAAGATTTTGTCTACCACTTCACCGAGACCAAATGCTTTCATTTGTTCTTGGACGGCATCGGCATTTTTGTATGCAGATGGCAGTTCCGTAATATCAATCTGCTCTGAAAAGAATCTGACATCAAGACCTTGGGTCTCTGTCGCAAAAATCTCTTCAATGGTTCGATCTTGGTTTATTCTTCGATGTTGTGATCGGCTTACGTTCCTGCCAGCACCATGAGGCGCAAAACCAAGATTGTTTTCAGTTGTATCTCCTTTGACAACCAATACTGGTTCACTCATATTAAGTGGTATCAGTCTTAACCCTTCATAACTATCCGGAACAAATTTATCATCAAGCGGCGTAGCCCCTTTGGCATGATAAAAGTCCTCACCATCTTTGAAAACAAAGTTGTGCTCATTCCAAAATCTGGATTGAATATCTGTTTTCATTTTTTGGACGACCTCATCGTGCAAAGTGTTATGATTCAGCTTAGTCCAAGATCTTACGATTTGTAAGGCTTCCCAATACGCTTTCCCCTCCTCAGTATCATAAGGAATCCATGCATTGGTCTTCATCACCTTAGGTGCCATTGCTCTTCGAAACTTCTCCGCGACTTTCATTCCTGCTCTATATAAGTTGGCGCCAAATCCTCGACTACCATGATGAGTCACCATAATCGTTTCCCCCGTTTGCTCCGACTGTCCCACATAAAGGAAGTGATTACCATCGCCTTGGGTGCCTAAGTGCTTAGTCGCCAACTGATACGATCTTTTAGAGTCCAAAAACATATTCCCTCTGATCTGATCGGATAGTTCCTTAGGCAACCTCGACATATCATCTCTTCCGCCAGGGCCGAAATGTGTAATGGAATGTGCAACATCCAAGACTTGCTTTGGGTCAGCCATCCCAAAAGAGGTCATCATCACAGAACAGCATATATCTGCACTATGCATGGCAGGATGGATCGCATTTTTGGCTATAGCAATCCCTCCTACAGGAATGTGTCCTGGAGGACCAGTCGGACAAGCATCAGGCATGACAGCACCACCTGTAAGTGTTGGTGTCAACATCAGCTGGTCCATAGTGTGACATACCGTAGCTACATTAGCTTCTTCCATCTCATTCTGTGAGTCGATGTTGATATGATATGGCTTGCCTTCTGTTAGTGGCTCTATAAGTACAGGTTGCACACTATCAAGATAGGCTGTGAGCTCATCACCTGTGAGTCGCTGCTCATTAGCATGGTCCAAGGCAGTTCTAAACCACTTACCTTGTCGGTAACCCATCGAGAGCAAATGTTTTCCTGTAATTTTCATTGTTATTGTATTATGACACAATATATCTTTGTGACTGCGCAATCTTGTTGCGCAGTAAAGATTTATTAAGATACAATGATATGGCTACTAATAAAAATGCGCTTATGCGCTATCTCACTATAGATAAGTGCTTACAGAATACCAATAGAAAATGGACACTGGATAATCTGATAGAGGCTTGTTCTGATGCGCTGTATGAGTATGAAGGAAAGGATAGCTATGTCAGCAAACGTACTATGCAACTGGATATACAAAACATGCGTAGTGACAAATTGGGGTATAGTGCGCCTATTGTAGTGTACGAAAGGAAATATTATAAAT
>CAZMMQ010000098.1:0-10173 GCA_964567435.1 uncultured Saprospiraceae bacterium
AAAGCACTAGAAGAAGCCTATCTCGCAGAGCAGTCTAAAGAAACAGCAAGAGGAAAAATGGAATTGGCCAAAAGAGAAGCAGACGAAGTCGTAGAAGCTGATATCGAAAAACAGAAGGCAGTCATAGCTGCTCAAGCAGAAGCTGAGCGCCAAAGAGAGACAGCCAAAGGTGAAGCAGATGCGATACTCGCTAAGTATATGGCACAGGCAAAGGGTCAAGAAGAGCTACTTACTAAGCAAGCTGAAGGATTTAAAAAGTTAGTAGATGCGGCAAATGGTGATCCACAAAGTGCTATAGGGTATCTGATGATAGATAAGCTTACAGAGTTGGCAGAGATCCAAACTTCTGCAATTAAAGACCTTGAAATAGATAAAGTGGTAGTATATGATAGTGGCTCTGGGACAGGCGTAAGCAACTTTGTGCAAGGGCTATATGGAATGATGCCTCAGCTTAATGACTTCCTGGAGCAGAGTGGGATGAGCTTACCAGAGGCGCTAGTGAAAAGAGAAGAAGAGGTAAAAATAGAGCCTTTACTACAAGAACAATCTAACGGTCATGATAAGTCGAAGGATAAAGAAAGTGAATCGAAAAAGTAATTCGCACCACGGATTGAAATCAAATACGAAGGAGGCTTGTAGAGTCTCCTTTTTTTTATGTCACATATCAAGACAGAACCTTAATTCAGTCAGCGACGGAGTTGGCGTAACTATATTTCTCTCGAAACTACGCTGAACGTGGCATATTTAATCTAGGTCTGTGCAAAGCTTATGAGGTCTTTCATATTACCATTATCTGCTTGCTTCAGTGCTGAAATGTACTGTTTTCTAAGTTCATCTGCTTTTGTTAGGTTGCTACCTCCCCAACTAAAGTATTTGGCATCATATAATTTCTCCATTATTAAATCGGCCATTAATCGAGAGTGCCTACCATTTCCATTTGGAAAACAATGAATGCTTACCAGGCTATGCTTAAATCTTATTGCCAATTCAATAGGTTCATAAACTTCATTTTCAATCCAATACTTTGCATCATCTAATAGCTTCTTAAGTTCTATTCCTACCATATATGATGGTACTCCAATATTAGTTTCAGTTGTTCTATAATCACCTGCCCACTTCCATATTTCTCCAAACATTTTCTTATGCAATTGCACTAGGTATTCTTCAGTCAGAAGTCTTTCCATTGAAACATTTTTTCCTATAGTCCATAATATAGCTTTGGCAATGTTATTTTGCTCAAACTCATCTAACTCACCCTGAGTTGTAATTGTATCTATTAGTATTCCTTTTTTATCTTCATCTGTAAGGGGAGTCTGTCCATCTTTATATACTAATTTCAACCCCATAACTTTCTAGGCATTTCATTTATAAATTCTTTTGTCAATTCCTCTATTTCTTTTTTAAGTCTTTTGTCAGATACTTGTTGGTCTTCAAGGACCATGGTTCTATTCGTTCTTTGCATTATTTCAATCGCTAGCTTTCTTGCTCTTTTCTCTATAATGTCTTCTAAAGAACCCTCAATTGGTACGAGACCATAAACCAACTTCATATCAAGTGCAATGGCCAGCTCCTTTAATGATTGTAGGGTGATTTTACCCTTTGCTTCACTTCTTTCTAATTTATGAATCGCCTGATGTGTCTTTTGTGTCTTCTTCGCCAATTGACTCATAGACATACCTAAAGTTGTTCTGATAGCATTGATCCACCCTTTTTCAGGAGTATGGACATTAGCTTTGCCCAAATCCCTTATTTTACTTGACATTTGCGATAATTGAAGTCTTTTAGTGCTATTTTTCATAAACCTATAGGTTGATTAAATATATACAAATGTAAACCTACAGGTTGAAATATGCATACCAAAATTGAACATATAGTTGATGTATTTTTCAGGCACAGTTACCTACTTCTGTTGAGAACCTAGCAGAATTACGTCTAGTATGCTCTCTGTGCATCTCTACAAACAACGCCGAACGAAAGACAAACTGATACCCAAGAGAACAACAAAAAGGTCTGACTCCTTAAAGCCAGCTCTTTTTGCTTTTAGTTGTTTTCTATAATTAAATAAACAAGGAGGCATAGATTACTTCATTTGTAATCATACCATAAATTGAAGTAATCATCGGCTGAAGTCATATTGATAGTAGTAGCTACATTACTAAAATCACTTCCGTCATAAAAGAAGAAAAATTAATTTAGACTGCCTGGAGTACAATCGTTACTGGCTAAGAAAGCACCATCTCTGTTATCTGACCAATGTATTGTATAATTCAAGTCATTGAGGACTAGTATGTCTCTAATCCCACCAAAAAAGAGCTAACACCAAATATATTTTCAAGTTCTTCGCTATTAATGTCATCCCTAGCAAAAAAATCATTGAAATTCGGCGCATCAACACCCATATAAAGTAATCCTCGAAAACTAACCCGATTGGATAAATTAGGAAAGTCAGAGATGACAACTCTCATTTGTTCTAGCTATGAATCAATTTCTATAAGTGAGAAATTTCAGATTCATCCTTTTCGATAAGGAAATAAAGCTTTCCATCGTGTTCTACTCTACTATGAAGCATTCTTCCATGTGTACCTAGGTTGCCAATGACACTTGTACCTAATTCAAACCCATTAGAAAGAACGACATCTCCTCAGTCAACAAAAGCAATAGAATTTCCTATTGTACCTATAATATCCATGTCATCACGAAATCCATCAGAACCTGGTCTGAAATCCGTTACTAATCTGACAGTCCTCTGTCCATAACCTAAGAATAAGGAGTTTATAATAGTAATTTAGAAATGACTAATTAGAATTAATACGTCCCTATAATGAAAAAACCCTTCAGGAATATTCCTGAAGGGTTTTTTTGGCGGAAGAGGAGGGATTCGAACCCCCGGTACGTTGCCGCACGCTGGTTTTCAAGACCAGTGCATTAAACCAGCTCTGCCACTCTTCCTATAAAAAAAATCAAGCGCTTCCTACATCGGAAGCGCCTGCAAATGTATAATGTATTTCTATCATTTAAAAGGCTTCTTATTGAATTTGCCTTTTAATTTCTTTACTTCTTAGCTCAAGCTTGATATATCTCTTATTAAGATGCTTTTTCTCTTGAAGTAAATTTGATTTTGTCTCTTCAAATCGTTCAAAACGTAAGTTACTGTCTGTCTTGAAGTGCCTGTATAATTGGCTATATCTTGCTGTGTAAGGCTGTGCTTTATTAGCATTTCTAAGCCTACTTTTCTGCCGTTAGTCTTAGCATTATCCTTTAGAAAGTCTATGATTCTTTCTCTTGCATCTTTGAATACAAGTGACTCAAATCTATCTTCAAGATACATTAGTCGAGTCCCTAACATACTTATAAATTTTTCCGTTAGGTTCCAGTTTTCTTTGAGATAAGCTTTAAAGTCTTTCGAATCTATTGCAAAGCAGATTACGTCCTTGTCTATCGATTTAGCAGTATTAAGTCTTTCTTGTTGGGCAGACACATATTCAATGCCGAATAGTGATTTTGGATGAATGATCGTCTTGATAACTTCTCTCCCTTCACCTGATTTAGAAATAATTTTGATTATTCCATTGATAAGAATATATACTTCTTCTGGATTATCCCCTACTCTGTATATAATCTGATGTTTGCTGTATTTCTTTACAGAGGCTAGTGCAGCCAAATCTTGTAAATCTTCCAATGGAAGACTTTCAAATAGTTTTACTTCAGATAGATACTGTGTTTTAGTGTTTAAATCCATCAACTCTTTCTTTTCTAGGTTATTTCGGAAACACATAGGTGTGTACCGTTATAAAATTCGTGTTAAGCAGATAAACTTAGAAAAGATGGAATGATAGATAGATAGATGGAAAAACGAAGAAGAAATAGATTTATTGGACTGTTATAGAATCCAATTCAACCTGATAAGCCGCAAATATTCCCTCACCACCTTCAATATTGCTGAATGTAGGTATAGGAGCATCAAATGGGCTCTGTTGTGTTTCTTTTTGGTTTGTGAGCATTCTATGAAACAAAAAATGATCATTAGAAATGGTTCTCACATCAAGATAGATAGTGGATGGATTAAGCTCCGTGGATTCGGGAGCTCTGACGAGTAAAGACACATTATTGCCTCTATTCAATAGTGTATTATCAATAAGTGTGCCATCAGTGTGTGTCAATACAAAAACAGCAGGTATTTCATTATCTGGTTGATTCACTATATCAAGTGTGTAATTTATGCCTGCATCTGACACAAAGGGTATTATATGATAATGGAAGCCTTCTTCTAAATCTTGTAATTGGAAATTAAGAATCCAGAAATTTCGTCCATTCTCAGTCATGACCTCAGTAGGAAGCGTAGATGAAACTCCACCTCTTGGTGGAACTATTGTAGTTGCCGTAGTTTTCCCCAAGCCTATATCTGAAAAGTCTGTTTCAAGGACTAATTCTTGGCCTTGATTAAAGTTAAATTCAGGGACAACCCACTGCCCAACTTTGCTTATCCAGTTTAGTGATACTTCACCATCAGCATTATCGAGATTTTCTAGTGTTGTTTCTCCATCTAAGTCCGTTGGGAATATTTCTTCCTCCTCTACACCGAAAGTAGATGTTACCCTAATTGAAACTGGTTTGCCAATTTCTAGTTCAGCCAAGACAACAGTCTTTTTTTCAGGCGTCGCTAGGTCAATGTCGAATGGCTCCGAACAAGCCATAGCAAACGAGAGTACCGATATAAGTAATATGTAAGTGGTTATTCTCAATCTTATTTCTTACCCGTTTTAGACGTAATTTTTTCTAAAAAGTCACAGGTCACAAAGATAATATACTTCACCTTCTATTGCAGAATTTAAGGTTTATTTGCACATGAAAAACGGAGTTTTAACATCTATTTGCCGTCAAAAAGTAATATTGTAGCTAAACGTGGGTAGTATTCTGAACAGGAAGAATTGTTCATAGTCTATCGATAAATCCGTATTAACAACTTCTCTTATATATAAAGGGTTGATTCTGTTATAGGCATTGTATACACCTAGGGTTAATTTGGTTTTACCCCATCTGTATTTGTTGTAAAAATTGAATCCTACATCCAATCTGTGATATGGTGGTAATTCTGCATTATTAATCTCCTCCAGAACTCTTATTCTGGTCAAATTTCGGTTAACATCCAAGTAGTTATAGTTGACAGTACTAGGAATGGTGATTGGAATACCTGAACCGAATTCAAAATTGCTCGAAAATTCGATATTTTCATTGAACTTGTGAGTAAGACTGGCATTAAGCACATGCCTTCTATCATATCTAAATCTAAATTTCTCCGGCTGTATTTCATCAAATTGTCTAAAACTCCAGGATAAGGTATAGCCTATCTCCAATCTTGTTTTCTTGAGAATATCTGTCTTCAAGCTAAATTCACCTCCGTAAGACTCCCCTATCCCTTGAGGTACTTGTTTGTCCCAGTCATTTGTCTCTGTTATTCTTAAAACACCACTTCCAAATCGAGTCACGTCGCTCAATTGCTTGTAGAAAAACTCTACACCTAAGGTAGATCGGCTGTTAATATTCAAGAAATGACCAAAGGTAGCCGTCCAAGCACGTTCAGGTACTAAATTTTCTGTAGTCGGCACCCAAATATCGACAGGGACATCTAGTCCTGTATTGGTGATTGAATGTAAAAACTGGGCCATCATGCCCCAAGATACCTTCATATCATATTTGCCCTTGCCAGTTGTAAATAGAACTCTAGGCTGTGGAATTAAGAACTGCTTTCCAGAATTGAGAATTAATTGATTAATACCAATGTTCAATTTAGTATGCTCATTAAATCTGATTTCATCTTCAATGTATAACTCTACTTCAGTAGAATTAAGATTAAAGTCACTGACTTCATTTTCTAATATTGAACTTGTAATAGGTTGCTCAAAAGAGACTAAGTTGTCATCTTGATCTGAAAAGATGAACTGTGGAGAAAAGTCATGCCTGATATAGCCTAACCCAAATTTGATGACATGCTTTGCAGAGGGGTAATAGTCAAAATCTACTCTCAAGCCTAAGTCGTTAATTTTAGTCTGATAGTAGCCTGCATCATAGACCGATGATTCCACTTCATTAGATAAAATAGATTCCACTCTATCATGAGTAAATGAATTGAATGTATGCTCAGAAGTGTAAAGAGATAGATTAACAAAAGATTTGTCATTAATTCTTGTATTCCATCTCAGTGAAGCCAATGTATTACTGGTTGTCCAATTTATTTCGTCTAATTCAGGAAGAGATGCCGAAGTTCTATCATTTCGACTATGATCAAAAGACTCGTCACCTATATAATAGCTTAAATGTATCCTCGAATGCTCACCCAGTTTGAAATTGAGCTTAGCATTGATATCGTAGAAAGAAATTGCAGTTTGGGTATTGATAACTTGGCTTGAATTTGATTGATTTAGCGCATTTAACCAAGGGTCGACAGTAGTTCGTCTTGCGCTTACTAAAAATGATGCTTTGTCTTTGATAATTGGACCTTCGACAGAGGCTTTTGCTGTTAATAGTCCTAAGGAAATGTCAGCTCCAAACTTCTGGTTGTTGCCATCTCTAGATCTGATGTCTAAGACAGATGAAAGCCTTCCTGAATAGTGGGATGGGAATGTGCCTTTAAATAATTTTGCGCTTTTGATCACATTGGCATTGAATATGGACAAAAGGCCAAATAGGTGATTGGCATTATATACCGGTACACCGTCGAATAGTATGAGATTCTGATTGATGGAGCCTCCTCTGACACTCATTCCCCCAAAACCATCTGAACCCGTTGTGACACCTGGTCGAGAATAAGCCAATCTTAATATATCTGGTTCTCCTCCTACAGGCAGGAAAGAATTTAAGTTTTCTAGAGGTAGGACATCTTCACTTGGAGATTCTGCTTCTTGGAGCGGAATAATCTTAGTATCGGTAATAATGATTTCATTCAGTTGAATTCTGGGATCTAGACCTATATTAATCGTCGTGTCACTGGTCAGACTTACTTCTTTTATACCCAAGTTGTAGCCTAGATAGGAATAGTAAATACGTTGTACACCTTTCGGTAGGGTAAAACTATAGAAGCCATATTCATTACTGACTGTTCCAGCAGTCTTATCATACAGATACACATTCGAACTGACCAATGATTCGCCCGATTGTAAATCCGTGATATATCCTGATATTGTTATCTTTTCATTGCTCTCCCCATATTTATCTTTGTAGAGTACAATTTGACCGCCAACAATTTTATACTTAACATGGTGTCTGTCAAGCAGGTAGACAAGGACATCCCCTACTTCAGTTTGATTTACCTTAAAGTTGATAAGTGAGTCTCCTGGAATGATTTCTTCCTGAAAAGCGATCGTAACCTCAGCCTCTTCAGAAATGTCAAATAAAACTTCTCTGAGAGATTTGTCTCTACCGGTGTAATCTATTAGCACTTCATCAGGTATAACATCCTGAGCAGAAGCTGTGACCATCATGATGATGGCGGCGAGAGATAATATGTATTTATGGTTGGACGATAACACAGTTATAGCAATAGTCAAAAAGGACGAAGTTAGTTATTATGAAACTGACTGATTGTCTTCACTAGTCTATAAACAAAAACTATGCGGTATTATTTGGCGTGGATGTTACTTATCTCAAATTTCTTGAGACCAACTCGCTTGATATGCATAGATAGAGTCCCAGTAAGCAATTCAAGACATTCGTTGATATCTTCAGGTTGGTAGTTTATTGCAGTAATTTTACCATTCAATGGCGAATCATCGATAACAGTAATTTCGACACCATAAAACTTTTCTATAGAAGAAAATACTTCAGGAAGAGGTGTATTATCCCATCTTATAATTCCATCCTTCCAACCAGAAACATTTGGATCAGCTACTGAAATCTCGGTAGTTTTACTTTCGCTATCAAATGTTAATCTCTTCCCTTGTCCTACAGTCAATTGGTCGTCATTGATATCAAATTTGACAGAACCTTTTTCTACATCAGCAATAAATTTACTTTCTCCTGCATAGCTTTGCACATTAATCATTGTATTATTTGCCTTAGCTTGTACATCTTCGAAGTCAAGGATAAGTGCGCTGCCTTGCTTGGCTAGGTCTAAGTATAGTTGACCATCCAATTGGCTCAAAGTAAAATCTTCCTTATTAAAGTTGAGGTTCGTGCTAGGTGCTAGTGTCGCGGTGCTAAATGCATCTAGATTTATCGTTCTAGCTACCAAATCATCGTTAGAAATAGCATTATTGATGTTATTCATCATTCTATACCCTCCGTAGACAAGTGCCGCAATGATAATAGCAGATAATATTAGCCTGATTAGTGATATTCCTTGAGAAGACGACTTAGCTGGTAAGTCGGTAGATTTTGGAATATTATATTTCTTAACGAAATCTTCATATGCGGCATCCGCATCGAAAGACACTGTAGATTTGTAATTAGAAACAGAGCCCCAAACATTCTTGAAGTCACTAAGTACTTCACCGTTGCCAGAACTCTCTGACAGCCAGCTGTTTAGCTCTTTTAACTCAGCGATATTAAGTTCGCTATTGAGTTTTTTTGTTATTAACGATATAAAATGATCC
Source organism: uncultured Saprospiraceae bacterium (assembly GCA_964567435.1). Taxonomy (GTDB): domain Bacteria; phylum Bacteroidota; class Bacteroidia; order Chitinophagales; family Saprospiraceae; genus RFSX01. Next base: position 8,589 of record CAZMMQ010000098.1, read on the forward strand.
TTTCCCACGTGTAAATAAGACATTGATTAACAAGAAAACCCCTATCCCGATTCTTCTTTTTCTAACAATTTTCTGTAATTGACCATTTCCTCTCTTAGAATCCTCAGTGCTTTTGACATCTGATTTTCCACTGTTTTGACGGAAATATCCAATCTTTCGGCAACTTCTTTATAAGAAAGTTCCTCAAATCTGTTTAGAATAAAGACCAATCGACATTTTTCTGGGAGTCTGTCTATGACATCGTTCAGGTAGCTTTCCAATTCTTGAAACTCCAGTTCATCCTGTGAGTTTGCCGAATTATCGCTAAGTTCAATATTTAAATCGTCAGAATCAAATATTTCCTTATGTGATTTTATCTTATTGAGAGATCTATTGTAGACTGACCTCTTTAGGTAGCCAACAAGGGATTGGATCTTGACAGTCTCTCTCTTCCTAAACAATTCATAGAAAACTTCTTGTACAATGTCTTCTGCTAAACTTCTTTCCTTGGTAATACGCAATGCTGTAAGACACATGGTCTCATAATATTCCTTAAAAATGAGCTCCAATCCTTTGGAACCATTTTCATTGAATATTTCTAGTAATTCTGCGTCAGAGTATGCCACCAGGTCAAGTTAAATATGATATAGACCGAAGTCTAAATCACTAGCATTAACAAATTAAAAGTCTCATTATCAGTGAATTAGGACTAAAAACGTGGGAAGTCCACATCCACTATACCTACATCTAAGCAAAAATGAATCCAAGTCGATGTTGAATTAGAATTTTAAGATATTTTCTCTTCAAGTGACATCTATTACAAATAGAATCGGTTAAGTGCTTTATTGATATGACTAAAATTGGTTGCTTTGAATTACATTTGAGTTCATCAAGAAAATAAGCATCATATGAAAAATTCTATCATCACCTTAATTGTACTGTGTTGCTACAGTATAGTTATTAGTGGACAAAGTCTTGCTTCACAGGAGAATGACAACAAGATTTTAGACTTATTGCACAAAATTGAAGCTGTAGAAGCCGATAAAGGAACAGTACACTGTGAAGTGCCTTGCGGTATCTATGGAGATTCATTAAGAATTAGCCTAATTAGAGAACATAGTTCTACGATAGAGAAGGCAATGAACCAAATCAACGAGATTTCTAAATCTGACTCACCTAACTATAATCAATTGATTAGATGGGTCAACAATAAGGAGAAACATGCAGAGGAGATCCAACACATTGTGGCTCAGTACTTTTTGCACCAAAGAGTAAAAATGCCTGCAAAAGATTTGAATAGGTTAGAAATGAAGAAGGCTCATGGAAAATATGTTACCCTATTAAGTGATCTGCATGCTATCCAAGTATATGCTATGAAGTGTAAGCAGACCACTGACTTGAATCAAGTAGGAAACCTTAATACGGCTATCTCAGAATTTGAGGAGTATTATTTCCACCCTCATGAGCATTAAGAATAAGAATTAACATTATATCTTTGCGCTACTTTACGAAAGTAGAGTTGCAAAATGGTGATTGTAGCTCAGTTGGTTAGAGCATCGGTTTGTGGTTCCGAGGGCCGCCGGTTCGAATCCGGTCTTTCACCCAA
>CAZMMQ010000099.1:0-10127 GCA_964567435.1 uncultured Saprospiraceae bacterium
AGTTGTTTTCCCTTACCTTTACCCTCATGGACTGGCATTCAGCTATAAAAGGATTTAGTGCATATTTGATATTAGAGAGAGGCCTTTCTCAGAACTCTGTAGATGCTTATATATCAGACATCAAGAAATTAGGGCATTATTTCTCCCCTCCTAATCCTGAAAAAGGACCACTTCATCTCATATCTGATGATATATCACACTTTCTGGGATATATTCATGACCTGGGACTAGGTCCCCGATCACAAGCCAGAATATTATCAGGTGTCAAAGCATTTTATAAATACCTGTTGGTAGAAAATATGATTAATCAGGACCCCAGTGGTCTTATAGAAGGTCCAAAGCTAGGTAGGAAGATCCCTGAAGTGTTGTCCTATGAAGAGGTGTCTGCCTTGCTATCGGCTATAGATTTGTCCAGCCCACAAGGGCATCGCAACCGTGCCATGCTGGAAACCCTATATGCTTGCGGATTGAGGGTGTCAGAATTGGTGACCTTGAAAATGTCTAATTTTTTTCCTGAGCAAGAATATATCAAAGTTGTTGGGAAAGGCAGCAAGGAGCGGATAGTACCTATAGGTGCAGAAGCCATTACTCAAAACCTATACTACATGTCCCATTATCGTAAAGAGATAAAAATAAAGCCCGACTTTGAGGACTTTTTATACCTTAACAAAAGAGGGAAATCATTGTCTCGTGTAATGGTATTTAAAATTATAAAAAATTTAGCCGCATTGACTGGCATACAAAAGAAAGTTAGCCCACACACATTCCGACACTCATTTGCCACACATCTGGTAGAAGGAGGTGCCGATCTCAGAGCTGTCCAGGACATGCTTGGACATGAGTCTATAACCACTACTGAAATCTATACACATATAGATACAAGTTATCTTAGAGAAACTATTCTCAATTTTCATCCAAGAGCTAAAAACAGATACAACTAAAAGCTGGGATGAAATTAAGAATGAATAATATACAACTATTCGTGGTGCTGGTGATAATCCTAGGATCTTGTGCCGTGTCTGACCGACCAGGTGGAGGACCTCCTGACAAAGAGCCGCCAGTTGTCGTCACAGGTGGTGAGACAACACCTAATAAGCAAACCTTCTTTAATGAAAGAAAAATTGTACTTGAATTTAATGAATGGATTAAGGTAAGCAATCCTGTCAAAGAAATCTTTATCTCCCCCCCTCTCGACTATCCACTGCAGGTGACAGACAGAGGCAATAAGGTCATTTTAGCGTTTAATGAAAATGAGGTATTTAAAGAGAATACAACTTACCAGATTAATATGGGAAAGTCCATCAAGGACTTAAATGAGGGTAATCCGCTAGAAAATTTTACTTTTCTATTCTCTACAGGTGCTCAGCTAGATGATTGCTCAATTAGTGGTATTGTTATCAATGAATTAGATGGCAAAGCAAGAGAAGATATTCTTGTTATGCTTTATGATAATCTGAGCGACACTGTTCTGACAACACTTAAGCCCAGCTATCTCACCAGGACTGATAAAGAAGGACGATTTTCTTTAAATAATATTAGAATAGACAGTTTCCAAATCTTTGCCCTCAAGGATGAAAATGTCAGCTATACCTATGACCAGCAGAATGAAGAAATAGCCTATTTGGATAGTCTGCTTATATTGGTACAGGATCAAGATTCTATCGTCGACCTCTCACTCAACCTATTTGATGAAGAAGACGAACCACTATTTATAGTTGCCAGAGAAAATCAAAAAGGTCTAGTTAAGATTGTCTATGCCCCGCTACCAGACAATATCTTAGTCAATATTTTAGGAGACAGTCTTCCCTCATACACCGAAATAGGCACAGATACCATATATCATTGGCATCAAAACTACGCAGCCGACTCCCTGCTGATAGAACTTAGTTATGACAATAATCTCGACACCATAAAGGTGAGGAGAGGAAAAATGGATCTCAAATCAATGCCATTATCCTTACTCACCAAAAAAGTAGAAATACTGCCAAGGGATACTGTTTCTTTATTGTGGAGCAAACCTATAGCATTAAGTCATAAGGACAGTATTATTAATGCCATAACCATTAGTGACAGTAGTCAAGTATATACGATTAATGACTTATCCATAAATAATCAAAGGATTAACCTCGTACTGGACAGTCTGGTAACAGACTCGGAATATATAATGAAAATAGACTCAGGTAGGGTCAAAGATTGGTATGGCCAATATCACCAGGACTCATCAGAACTAGTTATCACGACCTTAAATTATGAGAATCTTGGGGTCATTAACTTAGACATTATTAAAACCGATAGTCTCAATTATGTACTGGAAGTCATCACAAAGAAAGAGGTGGTAGATAAACGCAGCATCATAACTTCAGAAAAAATAACTTTGTCCAATCTACTACCTGGTGATTATACGATCAATTTACTTCAAGATATTGACGGCAATGGAAAATGGACAGGTAGTAGTCTAAGTCTAAAACGCCGAGCGGAAAAAAGAGAAGAAGTGAAGTTAGAAACACTGAAAAGTGGTTGGGAATTAGAATCAACAATTAATATTACTGAAATATTCGATGCAACTCAAAGCAACTGATCTAGTCAAAAAATATGGTGCCCGTACTGTCGTGGACCATGTGAGTCTTGAAGTGAATCAAGGCGAGATAGTTGGATTATTAGGGCCTAATGGCGCTGGCAAAACAACCAGCTTCTATATGACCGTAGGTTTTGTACAACCAGATGAAGGCCATGTCTATCTAGACAACGAAGAAATTACCGATTTACCAATGTACAGGCGTGCCAGAAAAGGTATTGGATATCTTCCTCAAGAAGCTTCTGTGTTTAGAAAATTATCGGTCGAAGACAATATTTCAGCCATCTTGGAGATGATGCCCTTATCCAAGGCTGACCAAAAAAATAGACTAGAGGAGTTGATTTCAGAATTTGGATTGGAAAAAGTGAGAAAGAACGTCGGAGATTCTTTGTCTGGAGGGGAGAGACGTCGTACAGAAATTGCCAGAGCTTTGGCCTCCTCCCCAAAATTTATCTTGTTAGACGAACCCTTTGCCGGTATTGATCCCATTGCGGTAGAAGACATACAACATATAGTCGCCAAACTGAAGCAAAAAGATATCGGGATACTGATTACTGACCATAACGTACAAGAGACACTGTCTATAACAGAAAGAGCTTACCTAATGTTTGAAGGAAAAATATTAATGTCAGGATCAGCCGAAGAACTAGCTGCAAATGAGACTGTGCGAAAAGTCTATTTGGGTAAAAACTTTGAATTGAAAAGGAAAATATTTGACTGATGAAAAAGTCTGGAATAGCCTTGGTCATACTTATATCTATTTGTGGCTCATCTTGTGGCGAGTATGAGCTACTCGAACATCAAAAAATTTGTAAACGAAGGGCAGACTCTACCTATAGAGCTCATCTTGCAGATTTGACCAAAGAGATTGATAGTTTGTGCAAAGACAACAATGAACTCTACTATCAAGATGCTTTAGACTCATTGATTCCAATTCGCATAGAAGAAATGAAAAAGCTCATAGAGAAGTGAAACTCATTGTATACATATGTCTTGTTACCTTATTTGTTAGTTCGTGCAAACCTGAACTTCCTGATACTGATCTTTTAGTAAAGGAAATATATGATAGACGGGTCGCAGAATATAAAAACAAAAAAATCAGAGAATGCCAGCAAAAAGCTATAACGAATGCAGAAAACGTTGTGGACTCAATAGTACACGGCATGTTACAGCTTGGATTAGCTGATACGATATCCTTCCCTGCTAAGCCTGCACGTCCCAATTCACCAGATCATATACTAGGTACTGTCAACAAATTTGACCCAAATGAAATATCTGATGATAACCTGCCAGTCATAGACAGCTTGCACTAACTAATTGTCAGCTGTGCGATGTAGCCATGCCCAATGGCTTCTAACTCAAAGTCATCCATATTCTCATAGGCATCCGAAGTAGTTGTTTCTGCAAAGACGAAGTCATAGAACGCTGTCATATTTATTGCCTTGGTTTCTGAAGACAACAATATTGATTTAAATGAGCGATTTTTATCAGAGAAAAAAATTGCTGTGCTATCCTCTGCGATGGTGGCTAGATTGAGGATAGGTTTGTTTATCGCCAAATAGTCTACTACTTTGCTAGGCAAATGATAATCAGTGCTGTTGCCAAAATTGAGTAAGATGTCCACCTGCTCCATCGCTGATATTGTCTCCGCTCTGTTCTTAAATCCATGAAATACAAAATATGAACTTAACTCTGGGAATCTTTGAATGATCTCCATGCTAACCCGATCCATCTGACCTATAAAATGAAATTGTACTCGATCCATCAATTTTGCATCTTGCGTATGCATATAGGAGAGTAACTCAAGGAAGGGTTTTGGAGACCTCACATTTTCATAAAAGGAACCAAAATAACCCAGATGTTTTTTCTGCGAAAATAAAATCATGTCATATGTCTCTTCTGCCTCTGATCTATACCAGAGAGGAGGGATTACACTTATCTTATGTCTTTGTTTTGGGAATAAATCTATGTACTTGTTTTTGGCTTTGTCATTAGTGATAGAGATCGTGTCAGCTGACTCGAAGGCCTCAGCTTCTGCTTTTATATTCTTCTCTTTATACCTCGAATAATTATTGACTCGAAATTCCCTAGAGTAGCAAAAGGGGTCTTGAATATCCATATGCCAATGCAGATCTGGCTGATGTCGCTTCAAGGCGTGAGCAATCAAATGAGAAGTAAAAGGCAAGCCAACTGAGATGATATGACTAAAATTATTAGAGGACAATAAAGACTTCCCTCTTTTGATACCCGGTTTTAAAAATAAAGCACTCCCATCTGGCCAATATCTCTTACGCCAAAATCTATTGGCTATTGATTGAAGAATGAATTGTTTCAATCCAGATTTTGGTGGAGCACTACCAACCTCATGGCGTCTTGACTGCTTAGGACCCCACTCATATACACGGTCTTGTAAGGTGTGATAACCAGCTCTATGGACAATCACATCTGAATCTATATCTGAATATCCTCGTCTCTTTGTCGTCAAGATAGAGACCTGATGTCCTCGTCTGACAAATTCTGCTACAAGAGGTTGCCATCGCAAGGTGTTGGGTGTCTGCGCAGGGTGATAAGGTGTTATAATAAGCAGGATATTCAAGATTAAATCACATCTTCTTTGAGGCAAAGTAACACATTTACCTTAAGCTACCATAGATATAAAATGATAGTAACACTAAACACATAAGTTATGACGGGCTGCAACCATGAGAATAATGATAATCCGCTATCCCTCATGCCTAGCACCCAGTAGCTTGTCACATAGACTAAAAAGTTGTATACTATGGACGCTTGGATTAAGGCAATGATGCCATACTGCACCGCGATGACCATGACAAAGATCTGAAGGAGACCATACTTCCATACCCAATTGTAATATGACTTGGTTCGGCCTAGACTATATGATACAATATCCACAGGATTATGAATTATAATCGCTAAAGCTAGTAGGATCAACCACAGGAATATATCTAATTGATCTTGATAACTCTCTGGAAAAAAAGATAAAATCCAAGGTGCAATAAACGGTAAGGTTAGGATTAAAAAGAAAAGATAATTAAACTTTATCATCCCATTAAAAGTCTCAGAGAACTTAGTCGGGAATCCAGCTGCCTTTGATAATAGAGGAAAGGTAACTTGCTCTATTGCTACATACCCTGATACAACGGGCCTCATGATTAACCGCTTAAGTAGCTCATAGATTCCTAATACATGGGGGCCAAGAAAATGGTGAACTAGAAAAATATCTACATATGATAATCCAATTCCAAATACCTTCTCCCCGATAACATATTTTCCAAAATCCCAATGTTGATTTTTCAATGCCTTTGTGATTGGAGAAATAATCGACTGTCTGTCATGAAAAAACGCAAATCCTACTGCCATCGCCAATACCTTAGCCAGCTGTCCTGCTATCAATGCGGTTACACCATATCCCACCATCAATAATCCACAAGTTATCGCAAACATTGATATTGTTCCACCAATTTCAATCAAGGCAAAACGCCGCGTATTAAGCGCCCTCTTTAATGCTGCAGCCTGTACCGTTGTATAGGAGCATAGTATTAAAAATGGAGACAGCAATAAAAAATAAGTGATCAACTTTGAGGTATCATAGTATAAGGCCAATGCAGTCACGAGCAGAATACCTATTGGTATATATATGGCCAGTGCTTGAAGATGTAATCTAAACACGGCTGTGTAATCTGCACCCGAGATGTCTTTCTGCTGTATCAATGAACTGACAAATCCAAAGTCCATAATTCCTGCAGGGATAAAAATAAAGGCTGAGACCAAAAAGTAATGGCCTAAATCTGTGGCATCAATATGATGTGCAACCAGATGATATAGAATAAGCTGTAACAGGAGTGCTATACCTGCAGAGAAAAGGGTATAACTAGTAAGTGATAATATGCGAGTCAAATATGAGATAGAATCAAAGAAACAATAATGTGTCAATAATTAAAAAAGCCTAGTCAAAATTGACTAGGCTTTTTTCTGAATAAATTTTGTGAGAAGTCCTTTGTCTATAACTCTTTTCTTAGTCGTGCAACAGGAATACTTAATTGCTCTCTATATTTTGCTACAGTTCTTCGAGCTATTCTATAGCCCTTATTCTGTAGAAGTTCTTTTAGTTTCTCATCAGAAGCTGGCTTTCTCTTATCCTCTGAAATTATAATATCAGTCAGAATATTCTTGACCTCTAGAGTAGATACCTCCTTACCGTCTTGGGTTGTAATTGACTCAGAGAAAAAATCTTTTAATCTTTTTGTGCCAAATTCTGTCTGTACAAATTTGCTATTGGCTACCCTTGATATAGTGGAGATATCCAAACCCGTTATTTCTGCTATATCTTTTAGAATCATTGGCCTCAATCTTCTGTCATCTCCAGTTTTAAAATAATCCTTTTGGAAATGCATGATAGAGTACATCGTATTATATAAGGTCTCTTGTCTCTGCTTTATCGCATCGATAAACCATTTTGCAGAATCAATTTTCTGTTTGATAAACATTACAGCCTCCTTTTCTTTCTTCCCTACTCTTCTACCTCTAGTACTATCCCTAAAGGTATTAAGCATATCCATGTAGTGATCATTTATCCTTAGGTCAGGTGCATTTTTGCTATTCAGCGTTAGTTCTAATCCATCTCTATTGTTGATTAGGAAGTCAGGAACAATATATTGATTACCCTCTGTGCTTGCGGCAGAAAACCCACTAGCTGGTTTCGGATTCAATTTCAATATTTCTTCTATAGCTGTTTTTAACTCTGACTCAGAAATAAAGAGATTCTTCTGAAGCTTTTGGTAGTGCTTCTTCGTAAATTGCTCAAAATGATTATCTAATATCTTTAACGCAAGCAGTTTAGGTTTTCTGTTAAGATTTGGCTCTCTATTGATTTTATCTTTTATTTGAATCAAAAGACATTCTTGAAGATTACGAGCTCCTATGCCCGCTGGTTCTAGTTTTTGAATTCTTAAAAGAACATCTTCTATCTGCTTCAGAGTTACATCAATATTCTGAGTAAAAGATAAATCATCAATAATGGCGATCAGTTCTCTTCTGATATAACCATCTCTATCTATACTTCCTATGAGGTGTAAGGCAATAATGTACTCTTCCTCATTATCCATATCCATCATGCCTAGTTGGCGGTTAAGATGCTCCTGGAAGCTTCCCTGTACAGCAATTGGAATATTCTTATCCTCAATATCATGAGAAGACTCCGTCTTCATTTTGTAACTAATCGGATCATCCTCAATATACTCTGTCAGATAATCATCCAACTCGAAGTCTTCCGCTTTTGGTTCGTCTTCATATTCTTCATCAGCGCTATCTGAATCCAAGTCATAGACTTCTCCGGAATCATCACTTTCATCCAATGCAGGATTAGACTCCAATTCCTCCTGGATCCTTTGATCTAAGGTCGCTGTGGGGATTTGGAGTAGTTTCATAAGCTGAATCTGTTGTGGAGACAGCTTCTGAAGCATTCTTTGACTTATATTCTGCTTAAGCATATAACTTTGTACTTAGAGTTAACAATCAAGGTTCATTCTCGTTCAAAATCCACAAATGTGGCACGAACAGAGAATGAGAAACAATAATAATGCCATATTATAATTAATAGCAATATTTAACTACAAGAATTTCAAAGATTAATACATTATAAAAATTTATAATACGTGATAAACCAGCGCCTTTCCCTCCTTAGATCTAAGCTTACAGAGCACAACTATGCCGCCTATATCATGCCCCTAGGCGACCCACATCAGAGCGAATATCCAGCCTCATATTGGAAGAGTTTGCCTTGGATTTCTGGATTTTCGGGCTCGGCAGGCATCGTCGTCATAACCAAGGACCATGCAGGCTTATGGACAGATTCGAGGTATTTTATCCAAGCTGAGCAGGAATTATCGACCTCCTCCTTTGAAATGCATAAAATGGATGGGAGCCGCAGTCCTTCCTTCCTCAGTTACCTCACAGAGCACCTAAAAGAAGGCGATACCGTTATTGCAGATGGACCCATGATCTCCATTGCTCAAAGAGACAAGTACAAAGGAGAATTGGCATCTAGGGGGCTCAAATTGGGATTAACGACCGATTTTATAGGTCATATATGGGAAAACAGGCCATCTATGCCCCAAGCCACCATCTTTGAGCATGATATCCATTATGCTGGCAAAGATCGAAAAGAAAAGATAAAAGAAGTTAGGAAAGGCATGCAAACGCATGGGGCCGCGCAACATCTAATCACTACCCTAGATGATATTGCTTGGTTGCTCAATCTTAGAGGGAGTGATGTAGAATGTAACCCAGTATTCTGCAGTTTTTGCCTCATAAGACCTGAAGATGTCGTCTTGTTTGTGGATCAGTCCAAGCTATCAAAGACTCTTAGCTCTAAATTAGCTTCCGACGGCGTCAAATTAGCGCCTTATGAAGCCGTAGACAACACATTAGCTGAATTGGGGCCCGATGATAAGATACTCCTGCATAAAGGCACAATCAATGTACATCTCACGAACCTGATTCCTGATGCTGCAATCATCTATGGCCCGCTCATATCCAGGCATCTGAAAGCCATAAAAAATGATACTGAGATCGGTCATTTTAGAGATGTCCACGTGAAGGACGCCGTTGCACTTACCCATGCCTTTTACTGGCTGGAGCAGACCTTAGCCGAACGGAAAGTGACTGAGGTGGAGTTAGGAGAGAAGATAGCAGCGTGCAGAGCCGCCCAGCCTCATTACTATGGCGAGAGTTTCAATGCCATAGTCGGGTATAAAGGCAATGGGGCCATCATTCACTACAGAGCACAAAAAGAGACCTGTGCCGATATAGAGAATAATGGCATCCTACTCGTAGACTCTGGTGGACAATACCATGATGGCACTACAGACATCACCAGGACCATTACAATGTCTGCCCCTCCTCCTGAACAAAAGGATGCTTATACGAGGGTGCTCAAGGGTCATATTGGCTTAGCCATATCTACTTTTCCAATCGGCACAACAGGCGGTCAGCTAGACACCTTTGCACGGCAAAGTCTATGGAAAAATGGATTAAACTTTGGTCATGGGACAGGTCATGGCGTTGGTTTCTTTCTCAATGTACACGAACCACCACAGGGTTTTGCGCCGGGTAGTGCAGGGAGAGCCTCTTCTATAATCAAGGAAGGCATGGTCACTTCTAATGAGCCAGGACATTATGTAACGGATAAGTATGGGATAAGAATAGAGAATCTAATTCTTACTGTGCCATCTAAGCATGAAGGCTTTCTGACTTTTGAGACGATTACTTATTTTCCAATAGATACACAACTAATTGAATTCACTTTATTGACTAAAGAAGAAGTAGACTGGCTCAATGATTATCATCAAATGGTATGGGACAAAGTAGGGCCTCATCTAGAGGGTGAGCATAAGGCGTGGATGAAGAAGAAGTGTGTGCGGGTGTAGGTCAAGGCTAAATTTTTGTCATGCTGACGTGGGGTGTATTTTTAGATGTCTTCTGTAAGAAATCTTTAAGTTCGTCATTAAAATAATCTTCATTGTGTCAAGAT
>CAZMMQ010000100.1:0-9897 GCA_964567435.1 uncultured Saprospiraceae bacterium
TTCAGATAATAAATTTACAATAGATGTAACTGGCATAGAAGCGGGGAGTTATCATCTATCCATTAGTAATGAACAGAGTCGATTGATCAAGAAGTTTGTAATTGTGAACTAATAATATTTTGAATTGAATTTTAATATGATTTCAGGATTACACAGACCTGAGAATATCCATAACTGATGGACAAGGTGTCTTAAGATAGACTCACTTCCTTGGTTCAAGATAATATTACTTTCGCTGTGGTAGACTTACCTACGGGTATCTATTATGTCAATGTAGCAAGTGATAATAGGCAACTGACTCTAGATTTGTAGAAAGCTAGGAGTCGGTTATTACAAAGAGATTTTTTTATACTAAGGTCTCTGCAAGAAAAGGATAATCAGTGATTAGGTCTTTGATATCTGATTCTAATTTGATTTTAAAATTTGTGTGTGCAGTTGTGTCTGGGAATCTGGGTTGATGTCGACGTCGATTTTGGATGCTTAAGATCTTGTCTCTGAGCGACTGTTCCTCTTGTGCCAGCCAAGTGGTGCTAAATTCATTAAATATATGATCTATAGCTTGATTAGAGGGGTGTATCAAATCACCCTTGTAGAATCTATAGTCTCGCAGATCATCTGTCATTATCTCATATGAGGGAAAATAGTGACAATCTGAGTAATTGTCACACATGTGGTGTGCTGCTAAAAGGGCAATGCTTTTGCTTCTGCGATCTTGCACGAGACCATTCTTAATATGTCTGACTGGGCTGACAGTAAAGATGATATGAGGTTTTTCTGTTTGAGTTAAGATGAGAGCACGTATTTCTTCTAAGCTGCCCAAGACCTCATTTAGAGTCATAAGATGAGGTGTAAATGCCGAAGCGGGTAATTTATGGCAGTTATTGACTATTTCCTTGGTCATATTGTGCTTGAATACAAAGCAAGTGCCCAGTGTAATAATGATATAATCTGCTTTGATTAGGGATTTGTTGGCTTTCAAGAGGGTATTGTAAGCTGTTTTCTTAAAGAGTTCGGCGTCCAATTGGTTATAACTGCTATGAAAATCTAAGTGAGCATAGGTCTCATTGTGAAATATTAATCTGTTCTCTTGCAGCGAATTTGGCTCAAAGACTATCTTAAGTGTGTGCAATATACTTTGGGGATTGAAGGTTATGCCAGTAGGATTTGAGTAGATCAAATAGCCTAATTGAGCAAGTCTGTCGGACATATGGACTGAAAAGCAAGACCCAATACTCCAGATTTGATGAGAATAATGGATTTTTTGCTCAGAGGATAGCATATTTACTTTAGTACGTAGCTTCATGATAGAATTGGATATAATCGTCGGATATAGTGTTATTTAGGGTAGGAGTTCCTCATTTTTGGCATATCTATTGCTTGATAGTGGACATTGGACAATTGTCTTAAAATGACAAGGATTCCAATAAAGACTCTACCTCAACTTCATTTTTTCACTATTTATTCTACTTTTATAGACTAACTTAGAGAGTTATAAAGGTTTCAGAAATAACATGTCGAAAAAAATTACGCAAATGAGATATTTTAAGAATGTGGTTTTCCTATTCGTATTGATGGCTACCAGTTTATCAATATCGGCACAGGATATTCACTTTTCGCAATTTTACATGTCTCCCCTTAATCTTAACCCAGCATTGACTGGTGTGATGAATTGTAATACGAGGGTGGTCGCAAACTATAGAAATCAGTGGTCTCAGGTCCTTACCGGAGATGCTTATAATACTTACTCAGTCTCTTATGATCAGAAGATTGCCGTAGGACGTTCTGATTACTTCGGTATCGGTGGTTCATTTTGGGGCGATAGAGCTGGAGAGTTAAGCTTTGGTACGACCCAAGGACGTATATCTTTCTCATACAGTAAAAAGATGGGAGGATACAGAAAAACAGCACATTATCTCGTTTTTGGCGCAGATGCAGGTATTTCTCAGAGAAGAGTAGATACGGGCAATGCCAGATGGCCATCTCAGCACGATGGAAGTGGAGGCTTCTGTGATACTTGTCCAGGTCCAGACCTTACGGGTTTGAATACAGATTTCTTACATGGAGACCTAAGTGCAGGCTTAGTATGGTTTAGTGTATTAGATGAAAAGAGCAGTTTCTATGCAGGATTAGCTATACATCACCTCAACAGACCAAATGTGTCTTTCTTTAGTGAAACGGCTACAGAATCATTGACTAGTAGATTTACCTTGCATGCAGGTGGTGAGTTTGAGATAAACAAAAATATGAGCTTAGTACCTAACGTGGTTTATATGTCACAAGGTGAGCACTTGGAGATTAACTTTGGTTCTGCAGTTAGATTCAACCTTGGATCTAGAACAGACGGTCAATCTTGGCAGCTTGGTGCTTGGTACAGAATAGGTAATAATGTAGAAGGAGGTATTCACTCTGATGCATTTATAGTGACTACCAGATTTGATTATGGTAACTATGGAATTGGGTTTAGTTATGATGCTACAGTATCACAACTAAGAAATGCTGCCACAGCAAACGGCGCATTTGAGTTTTCGATTAACTACTTAATTTGCGGTACAGAAAAGAGATCAGTATACTGTCCTAGATTCTAGGAATAGTATTAAAAAAAAGAATAATAATGCTCTGGCCTGATTCTTCGGGTCAGAGCTTTTTTTTGTAGATGTAACTTATTGCGGGCTTATCCACTATTTTGTCTTTAGTATAAGCATGGTCTTTGGTTTTGGTAGATACATTTGTTCTACATATATCGTTTTATTATTTTAAAGACCTGATAATGATATAAAACCTAAATTCTATGTTTAATAATAAGAAATCCTCAAACTCACATAGTCCGACACCGACTTCTTCTAATATCAATACCCTTGTAGAAGGCTCACATTCTGAAGGCACGATTAATACACAAAATGATTTGAGAGTAGATGGTACTATAGTTGGTACTGTGAATTGTGAAGGTAAATTAATCATTGGACCCACAGGAAACGTAGATGGAGATGTGACAAGTCAGAATGCAGTGATTGAAGGCAGATTCAATGGGCAAATGACGATACATGATATTTTAGATGTAAGAGAAACTGCCTCTGTTACTGGAGAAATCAAAACAGGCAAACTATTGGTTCAGAACGGCGCTACATTTACTGGCAATTGTGACATGGGGCATAGAATCAAGAACTTGTCAGCAGAGGTCGCATCCTAAGTCTTACTGTGACGAAGCGCTCAGATAAAAGAAAGAAAGTAACATCCTATGCCCAGTATTCTGGCTTGGCATATCAACTTATTGGACTATTGTTCGTTGGTATCTGGTTAGGAAGGAAAGCCGATACCTATTTTGGAAATGAAATCCAGTATATCACGGCTTTAAGCTGCATCTTGGTCTTATTTGCATTCTTCTATAAAGTCTATCGCGTAGTGTCTCCACCTCCAAACAAGAAATAACTGGTGGTATGAAACTTTCAACTTTCATAAAATATCTAACTATTTCCTCCTTGAGTTCTGTGGTACTGTTTTTTTTAATAGACCTGTTCATTGTACTAAGGCCACACATAACATTACTTTGGTTATCCTTGGTATGCTTTATCTCGTTAGCAGTACTTATCTATTTTCTAATAGATAGATCTATGAGATATGCCAATGGAAAATCAGTGATAGGTTTGGTGATACTTAATGTATTTATCAAGTTGATTGTGTCATTTGGTTTTATGGCTTTTTATGTCAACCACTATCAACCACAACAGAAAACTTTTATAATACCCTTCCTTATGACTTATTTGGTCTTTACCATTTTCGAGACATGGTTTCTCCATGTTCAGGCTAGAGGAGTGAAGTGATGGATATTAGAAGTTAGAATAGTTCTAGTCTAATCTAGATTGTTAAAGGGTTGAAGGAGAAAAATATTGTAAGAAAAGAGAATTATAGTAACTAGATAATCATACTATTAATAACATTTTTTCGAAGCATCTGCTATTTTCTATAACTGAGTATTGTCCATAATTAGGGATAAGATTATAGTTGTTTTTCTGATAGAGCCTTATTGCTTCTGGTTGTCTGAGACCTGTTTCTAATATACATTTCTTTGCGCCTAGTTCTGTGGCCCATTTTTCTAATTCTCCTAGTACTGAGGTAGCTATACCACTTCCCCTAACTGATGAATTAGTGTACATTCTTTTTACCTCCATAACCCCTTCTTCATATAGCTTTATGGCACCGCATCCAATTGCTTCATTGGATTCGTAAGCGAGTACCACATGCTTGATCTTATCTATCTTATTGAACTGTGCATAGAATGCATGGTCGTCGCCGTCACGTATTGCAAGTTCTTTGTCTAGAAAACGTACGAGTCGTCTAAAGTCTGGATTGTCTGAGTCGGTTCTGATTAGTGTTATCATTTCTAGAAAGAAGTATATCCGTCACTAGAATATTCTTTATTACAGTAGCTGCGGCTTTGAGAATCACCTTCTTTCTCGCACTAAAATCTCAGTTTCCAATAAGGATTTTTACGACCGTCAATACTTTCTGATATAAACTTTACGATTTTCTGATCCAGCTCCGCATAGGTAATTTTTTTGCCTTTCATTTTTTTAGGGAAGGGCAGTTCTTCCAACGGTGTTTCTAGGTCAATCTTCTTTGCAGATATCACTGCATCTCCATCATTAGTATCCAGTTCTAGTATCATGCCTGGCAGACCTCCAAATCCTTCAGGTCCTCCAAATACAGGGATAGCATCTGTAAACCATGCATGAATTGTTTGACCCTTTGCTGGATTTGTAGTCTCTGCCTTCATGCAGAGATAGCCTTGAATCTCTTTTATCTCGTTGAGGATTTTCCATTTGATTCTTGGGGTGTCTTCTTCTATCAGAAACTTTTGACCCATCTCTTCTCTTAGATCTTTACTCTTTTTTTTCTTAAGATCTCTTAGGATAATGAATTCCGAACTAAACCATGAATAGCCAGCATCTTCCTCCTCTTTGAGGTATACAGTCTGATTGTCTTTAATGTACAGATTGTAATTGGTGCCATTTCTTTTTTGACTTCCCCAGGTAAGCTCCATTCTATCTTTCTCTTCTTGGCTGAGGTAAGATAGCTTGGACATGATGGATACCCAGTCAGTATTCCTATTGTATGTGATGACTCCATTTACACCTTGGCCGATAGTTGAGCTAGATGTAGCAAGTAGAATAGCGCATACACATGCTGTCTTGATGACTTTTCTGAGCAGTAGATATTGTTGTCTCATAAGTGTTTCTATTGATGACTACTAGTTGTTAATGCCAAGAATTTTTTCTCACATCGGTTTTATTTCCTCTGATATTATAGCTGGCACTCACTATGCCATATCTGGCCAATGAATTGGTCTCAGATTGTAAGACATTTATGCCAAAGGCGCTTTGATTGAATCCCCTATTTTCATTGAACCCATCATACAATGAGATTCTGATTTCGAGTTGATTGCCAGGCAAGAAGTACTTGTAGATTGAGGTATTGAGTATAGGAATGACTGTCTCCTGATTAAATCTATCATTGGTGAACCTGCTCACATTAAAACTGGAACTCAGGTAGATACCTGCAAAGAGCTTAGCATTGAGCTCTGCACTAAATCCGGTTCTCACCACTTTTTGATCTTGACTATTAGCGATATCAAATGAGGTATTAGATGCTGAATAACTGGCGTTAAGATACAATGAGTAATCCTTGGATGGTGCTATATCAATCCTAAGTGATGGTCTGTGACTTATAACTGTTGTATTATTCTCCTCCCCATTCACGATAGACGGTCTCAAGTTATTGGAGTACGAGTAGTTAACCCTAATTTTGAATTTGTTTTTGTATAGTGGAATGTTGATATATGATCTCAAGGATCCGGTTCTACCACCTTCTACATTGATAGGATTTGCTCTGGTCACCAGTCGCTCATCCACTGTTTGGTTAGTAGAGAATTGAGACTCATGTAAGGTATAACTACCATTGATGGTAAATCTTAAATCTATAGATGGAATATTTTTTCTCAGATAAGCAGAGAATCTATTGTCTATCTGTGGAGTCAGCGCAGAGTTCCCTTCCTGTATATATAATGGATTAATGTTATTGACCAGAGGTTGTAAATCTTCTATGGCTGGCTCGGTTGGATTTCGAGAGAAATTAAAATCTATATTGAAATTCCTAGATGGCCTTAACTCAATAGCTAGGTGAGGGATAAAAGTGGTAAAGGTACGATCCACCACTCCGAGGGTCTCATCTGTCACGACTGAGTTAAAAATACCATCCAGATCAAATCTCTGATAGCCACCACCTACTGCAATGCTGGTCGTTTTGGTGGAGTATCTCAGGGCGCTACCCAAGCGGTTGTATTGTATAGTATTATCATACTCTCTGCTTAGATCTTCATTGATGGATTCTAGATTGTCTACCAAATCCCTAACGGTTCTTACACCAGACTCATTTCGACTTCTGTAGTTATAAAAAGTTTGTAAGAATAGTTTTTTACCTATTGGTTCCACAAAAAGTGCATTGGCCTTGTACACAATCTTATCTGCATCATTAAGATTATTCTGATTAAGTAATAAGGTTTCTTCCGACCCATTTTCGGGACTGATGAATTGGGTCAAGGACTCCTGCAACCATGTCTCTTCTAGTGTGGTGGTGAGGGCAGATACATTGAGACCTAGCGCACGTCCTTTCTTTTTGAATTTTTTTCTAAACAAGAGAAGACCATTGAGTAAAGATCCTGTGGTATTGGAAGTATTGCTAAAATCTGTGGAACTGATGGTGTCACCATCCATTTGCAAGCTAGATGTAATATTTGTGAGTTCGTTATTGTCTATATAAGCACCCGACAAATCCAGCTTGATTGTATGTAAACTATCTATTTCTTTCTCTATAGAAACTTCTGCTCGGTGACCTCTAGATATGTCACTGTTGTCACTGATGCTTTGCTCATTTTGGGTGAAGTTTTGGAAAAATTTATCCTGTATTGTTTCAGTTGCGCGCTCTAGTCCATTCTGATTATAGTAATAGGTAGAGCTGATCTTATTATCATTGTGGTCATAATTGAAGTTGATGCCCCCGTTATAATTTTCTGGAAAACCTGTTTGCTCTCCCGTGAAGAATAGGTTTTGGATTGTAGATTCTATACCTCCATTGTTACTGCCGAAGGAGAAGTTGTATCTACCTCCGCCACCACCGAAACCATAATCTGCTGTATCTCCAAAATTCCATGCATTAGATCCTAAAAAATCCTGGTAATCATTCCAACCTAGGCCATTTCTTCCTGTGTTATTACCTACACCTACGATGCTAAATTGATATTTCTTATTGAATTTATTATAGTTGCCTTTAAGTTCCGCTCTATCTACAGTACCTATACCCGCTATGACCTTACCGAATCCACCTTTTTTAAATTCCTCTTTCATCTCTAGGTTAAGGGTTTTTTCTTGACTAGCGGTAGACGTACCCGTTATCTCTTGTTCTTCTGATTTGGCATCATAGACCTGTACTTTGGATACACCTACTGCAGGAAGATTTTTGGTAGCTGCCTGTGTGTTATTGCCGAAGAAGGCTTTGCCATCCACAGTGACATTGGAGACATTATTACCATCTGCAGTGATAGAGCCATCAGTTTCTATTTCAAGTCCAGGTAACCTTCTTAGTAGATCTTCTACGGTGGAGCCTTCAGGTACTTGGAATGTCGTTGCATCATACTCTATGGTATCTCCACGCATCTTGATAGGTGCCTTTGCTGCCTTGATAACCACCTCCAGTAACTCTTCTGCCAACTCTGACATCTTCAATTTACCTAAATTCACATCCGAGCCATCTGAGCTGCTGGCATTGACTGTCAAGGGTACATAACCAATATAGGTTGTCTTGACTATGTGATTGCCAGATGGTACATTTTTGAATCTGAATGAGCCATCTAATTCCGATTGTGTGAAGTCAACCATGGTAGAATCCACTGACTCCATTAATATGACGGTAGAGGCGATAAGTGGATTGCCTAGGGTATCTTCTACAATACCTTTTATTTTGTATTCCTGACTAGATAGGTTAATCGTACAAAATATATAAATACAGAATATGAGTAGTGAGTAATTCTTATTCATAAGATTTGATTAGTGTAGAGATTATGGCTTCTAGAAAGGATCTTAACTGGATAGCACTAATTTTTAAAATAAACTATATATAAAGGCCTAATATGCTTTTATTGTTCAATCCCACAAAAGTACAGTCTATCGATACCTCTGCCAACATTTAATCCATCAGATGTCATTTATTATAGACACAATGAGTTGCAATGTCCGTTATCCACTGATTTTGCATGCAGATGGGAGTATTTTAAGGAGGTGCCATATAAGGACTTCAATGAGATGTGAATGGCTTATAATTCTTCTTCAGCACGATGTGCCTTATACCTCCCCTTACCAAACTTGGTCCCATTAAAAGTCATCTTTCCTTTTAGAGCTTCTCTTTCTTCTAAAGGTTTATGGTTGAATTCTTGGCATTTGTCAGAACAGGTGTGCTCCATCTTCTGTGCACACGAAGGGCACTGTATAAAGAGTATGTGACATGCATCATTAGCACAGTTGGTATGGTCATCAGATGGCGCTCCGCACTGGTGACATTTAGAGATGATATCCTCAGTGATTCGCTCGCCTAATCTGTCGTCAAAGACGAAATTCTTGCCGATAAATTTATTCTTTAGTCCCTGCTGATTTGCTTGGCGAGTGTATTCGATGATACCCCCTTCCAGCTGATGGACCTTTTCATAACCTTTGTGCTTGAGGTAAGCGCTGGCTTTTTCACAGCGAATCCCACCTGTGCAGTACATTACAATATTCTTGTCCCTATGCGCTTCTAGCATATCTGAGATGATCGGCAGGGACTCCCTAAAGGTTTCCACATCTGGTGTAATGGCTCCTTTAAAATGACCGACTTCACTTTCGTAATGATTACGCATGTCGACGATGACCGTATCTTCCTGATTAGTGAGTTCATTAAATGCCTGTGCAGTGAGATGTATTCCTTTATTTGTCACATCAAATGTTTCGTCATCTAGGCCATCGGCGACTATCTTATGGCGCAGCTTGATTACCAACTTGTAGAATGACTTACCATCATCCTCTATGGCCTTATTGAGCCTGATGTCCGTCAAGAAGGTAATTGTATTCAGCGCTGTGGTTAGTCGAGCTATATTTCCTTCAGGGATTGATATTTGTGCATTGATGCCTTCTGAGGAGACATATATTCTACCCAGTACTTCTATCTCATCCAATAATAGGTACAGATGATCTCTGAATAGCTGTGGATTTGCGATGTGGGCATATTGGTAGAAAGATATGGTGGACCGAGGACGGGGGTCTTGCTCTATCTGTGCTCTGAGGACATTTTTGTCAACCTTATTATATAATCTCATGCTCTTGCTTGTATTTGTTAACTACAAAAGAGCAGAGATAGCAGTACACGTCATCCTATTGTGTCCTTTCAAGATCATGATGACTAATTAGCTATCCATCGCTTTTGCAGGAAACGTGGATTTCTATATTCATGCAAAGATATTTAACTATTAATCAGATGGCAAATATTGGCAACTTGCATAAGATATTGGCTATCAATTACTTAAATTACATATGATGATATATTAACTTATTTAAAATTTTATATATAAAAGTCTTTAATCTATAATAGATTACATATAGGAAACTTTTTAATAAGTTTTTCGTTATTATGTTAGTGATGTGGAATGTTATATATACTTTCGCATTTCATAGCAGTATAAAAGCTGTTAGAAGAACCTAGATAATAAGATGCTTTAGCTTAACCATGACTAGAGTGCATCATAAAGACGTAGTTTTCTTATTTTGAGACCTTAGTCGAAAGAGCCTGAGTAATAGTACTTGGGCTTTTCGCATTTTA
>CAZMMQ010000101.1:0-9517 GCA_964567435.1 uncultured Saprospiraceae bacterium
ATACTGAAATCTGTGACGGCATAGATAATGATTGCGATGGACAGATAGACGAAAATGTAACGAACACTTACTATGCAGATAGTGATGGTGATGGATATGGAAATCCAGCTTCAAGCACGCAAGCCTGCTCTACTCCATCTGGATATGTAAGCAATAGCAGCGATTGTGATGACAACGACGCCAATGCCTTTCCAGGCAATACTGAAATCTGTGACGGCATAGACAATAATTGTGATGGTCAGGTGGATGAAGGCTGTGTAGGAAATTCGACTTGTGATGGCTCCATTTTGGTTATCAATCACATCACGCAAACCTCTTTTCATGCCCAAGTGGGTATTATTTCATCTACGACCGTTAATAGTGCTTCTAACATAATATTTACAGCTGGAGAGTTTATTGACTTACAAAATGGTTTTGAGGTGATATTGGGAACTGATTTTGAAGCAAGAATAGAATCTTGCTCTTCCGCTCAGTCTGGTACAGTCTCTCACAAAGGATTTGATCATACTGAAGATAGTTTTTTAGAGACCTTCAATCCAAATGATAAAATTAATGCGACCATAATCTCAATCAATGACATTGAACAGATGGGCGGTTACCTTAAGGTGAGCGATATTTCTGAGTTTTTACAAACGGCTGCAAAAACCTTAAACAAAGGCACATACAGGTTGGTTGTGAATGACTTAAAAAAGGAATTCCAACTTGACATCGTAGTCATCAGATAATGCATATCACTCTCGCTATAATTTTACAAAGTTAGTAGCGAAAGTTTTATTGGATTTTTGATACTTCCCTAACTGCAATTGACTGATATCAATCTTTTGATTCAGAATATCATTGTCCATTAGTTTTCCTTCTGAGTTATATATACTGTAGTTGCATAAGGTGGGTAATAACAATTCTGCTTCAATTTGAATTTCATTCTGGCTGGATTCGCATAGATCCTACGGATATTATACCTCTTGAGTCACTGAGATGTAGTTCGATTCCCCATCTTAGATCCTTACATATAGTTGTCTTGATTTAATCCAACTGACCGAAAACTAGTTTATCTATCTTGAGAACAAACAGTAATAGAGAGAAGCGTCGATAAAGGCAACCAGTTCAGCTTGTGTATAAGGATGTTCTTAATTGATTAAATAGACCTGAATTAAAACTAAAAAATTGCTAGAATTTAATCTCAGAGTAGTACATAAGCCTAATTTCAGTATCTCATATCTTAAAATTCACACTTAAGTCAGCCAATTCATTCCTCACGACGTTTTCTGGGTAGAAACCCTTAGAGAATACTATCATTGATGTGTTACCTTGGGGCTCCGACCCCAATCCTAATGCAAAATGAGATGATAATGACAAAGCCTTTACCTCTATATATACTTTCTCTTTTTACTTTACTTGGCCTAGGCACACTGCATGCCCAGGACTTTGAATCTATACTCGATAACAAATTCAGTAGCTATATCACCTTCCATCAAGATTTTGATATCGTAGCTGAGGCTCTTCAGGATAATGATGATAACGGTGTGTATGATATTAACATTGCCGGATTTGAGCTCAATCTATACTCCTACGATTTAGTCAGCAGTAACTATAAGGCCATCCTCCAAGATGAAGACGGTAGAAGAGAAGTATCTGTTAATACCAATATAGTGTACAGGGGGTTCATAGAGGGTATACCTCAATCAAAGGTCGCTCTAACGATATCTGATGATTTTATTTTCGGTTCCATTAATGATGGGCAAGCTAATTATTTTATAGAGCCATCAAGAAGGCTTAATCAAGTAGAAGAGGACAGATCTTTTGTCTTATATGATGTGGCAGGTGTTAAGGAGAATGGCCATGTGTGTGGTGTAGATCTTGTCGAAGGAAAAAAAGATAATCTAAATCCAAGTCATTCTCACCGATCATCAATGGGATGTGTAGACTTGGATTTGTCAGTCGCTTCCGACTACCTATATTATACCCAAAATGGCTCCAGTCCTCAAGGAGTTATTGCCATGACACTAGGTGTCATGAATCAAGTAGATACAGATTTCGACAACGTTTTCACAGATGAGATTAGATTTAAAATCACAGAGAATTATATCTCAGCTTGCAACACCTGTGACCCTTGGGATTCTTCATTAAATATCAATACTGTGCTCAACTCTTTCAGAACATGGGGACAGGCAGGCAATTTTTCTAATACCCATGACTTGGGACAACTTTGGTCTGGAAGAGATTTCAGTGGTGCGCCAATTGGTATAGCATACGTTGGTGTAGTCTGCACCAACAGCAATTATCATTTACTTCAAAATATAGCGGATAGTGGCTGGCAGCTTAGAGTGCTCACTTCGCACGAAATTGGACACAACTTTAATTGTTCCCATGATTCAGCAAGTGGCTTTATCATGAGCGGCAGCATTAACAATACTACCAATTGGTCTGGAGCCTCGATTACGGCAGCCAATAATCATGCAGCAGGTGCCAATTGCCTAACGAGTTGTTCGCTACATATAACAACACAAAATACTCCTCAGACCTGGACAGCCAACGGTAGTAATATGGCCACTGTATCTTGGGACATAAATGGCAGCAGTGGTGCAAGTGGTTGCTCTAATGTAGATCTTCTTTTTTCGTTTGATGGAGGAGGATCATTTCCTTATACTTTGGCATCAAATATAAGTAATGACGGAACAGAATCATTTGTCATTCCTACCATACCAGGCACAACCAAGGGTCGAGTCAAAGTGGTCTGCACTGGAAATACTATTAATGATATCAACAATGCCAATATTACCCTAGACTCACCTTGTACGCCAACTTCTAACTTTTTTATCAACAGTGGTTCGGTAAATTTTAACGTTGGACAACCAATCAACCTTAGTGTGACTGAATACTATTCGCAAGATGGATACAATGCTTCTACCTTTGGCAGTTTTGGAAATGTTGGACATAGAGCAAGTGTCAACTCAAGCAACTGTTCAGTTAGATCAAACACAAATTATGAAATATTCAATTTTACAGTAAGCACGACTGGCGACTATACATTCAATCAAGATCCAGCCTTTGTTGCTTTTTCACTTTACGATGGTGTCCATAATCCTACTACTGCATGTACTAACTTTTTAGATGCTACATTCTATCTATCTGGAGGTGGCACAGGAATTACAAGTGCCCCAATAACAGAGACGCTGACGGCTGGTAATACTTATGAGCTGGTTGTGACAAATGTATTCGGCAATCCAGAATCGGTTAGCTTTAGTGGTGCAGGAGAAATAGGCGTCGCCACTACACCGTCAGGTTACAGTTACACTTATATTGCTATAGATCAATTAACCGATATTATAGAGATGCAAAATGCCAGTGGTGTATTTACAGGATTAGCTGCTGGGGATTATGATATATATGGCGTCACTTACGAAGATGATGGTGTGGCACCAGATGTTGATCCGTTAACTTTTATAGGTCAAACTATAGACGGCTTAATCAGCTCTGGTACTTGTATGCTTCTGAGTTCTAATTCCATTACAATTGATGTAACTGGGTCATCATCCACTTGGTACTTAGACAGTGATGGTGATGCCTTTGGAGATAGTAATAACTCAATGACAGCTCCATCTCAGCCATCTGGATATGTTGCCGATAATACGGATTGTGATGATAGTGATAGTACAGTATTTCCCGGAGCGGTAGAATTATGCGATGGTCAGGTCAATAACTGCGGCACCACCTTGGCGGTTACAGAAATTGATAATGACAATGATCAGTATATAGAATGTGCCTTAGATGCAGGAGGATGGGATGGACCTGGAACAGTAATCGGTGGAGGGGATTGTGATGATACAAATCCTAATATTTATCCGGGCAATACAGAAATTTGTGATGGCTTAGATAATAATTGCGATGGTCAGGTAGACGAAGGAGTGGGTACTACATATTATGCTGATAGTGATGGAGATGGATTTGGAGGTAGCAATAACTCTATGGTCGCATGCACAACTCCAAGTGGTTATGTCACTAATAACACTGACTGTGATGACAACGATGCCAATAACTATCCAGGCAATACAGAGATATGTGATGGGCAGGATAATGATTGCGATGGCCTAATAGACGAAAATGGCAATACAACTTACTATGCTGATGCCGACGGCGATGGATTTGGAGATAGTAGTAATTCTATAATTGCCTGTACTCCTCCAAGTAGCTATGTTACTAATAGTACAGACTGTGATGACAACGATGCCAATAACTACCCTGGAAATACAGAGATATGTGATGGGCAGGATAATGATTGTGATGGGTTAGTAGATGAAGGTGCAGGCACGGTATATTATGCAGATAGCGATGGAGATGGATTTGGAGCCAACGGTAATTCTATAGTCGCTTGCGCACCTCCTAGCGGTTATGTCACTGATAATACTGATTGCAATGACAATGACGCTAATAACTACCCAGGTAATACCGAAGTATGTGATGGGCAGGATAATGATTGTGATGGCACTATAGATGAAGGATGCGGAACTTGTGATGATGCTTACTTGGTCATTAATGCTATTACACAAAGCACTTACTTGGCTGAGGTAAATATTGAGTCTGATGCGATTATTAATAGTGCGGTACCTATTCTCTTTTCAGCGGGGAGTTCTATAAATCTGGAACCAGGTTTTGAAGTAATATTAGGCTCAGACTTTGAAGCTATCATATCGCCATGTACACCAGTAACGTCTGGTCCTGTATCAGAATCAGGTCAGGGACATTTTGATATTCCTGGACTCAGTGACATAGCAGAAACTGCTACTATAGAATTATCGATTGCGGATACGGACAATAACACTTTGGAGGAGCTATCATTGACCAAATCTTCGCTGATGGAATTCATTCACGAATTCTCGAAAAATACAGATTCAGGAAATTATCAGTTGATTCTCAATGTTGGTGATTCAGAAATCAAACAAAAGTTATTGATTGTAAAGTAAGCTTAGTTCGTTTCCTACTAAACTATTTCTTCAATCCTAAATCCCAATTTACTTAGATCAGTCCAGAAGTCTGGATACGATTTGGATACCACTTCAGGATTTATGATTTTGATAGGTGCTAACATTGCCAGCGGAGCCAAGCACATGGCCATACGATGATCTTGATAGGTTTCGAAAGTTGGCTCATTAATAACTATATCACCGTGCTGCTTATACTCAAATTGGCCTGTATCTTTTTCTATAATAATACCCACCTTCCCTAATTCAGATTGTAAGGCTTTGACTCGGTCTGTCTCCTTGATAAATAAAGTTTTCAATCCATTGTAAGATATTGGGATTCCGCAAGCGGCTGTAGCCACAGAAACCGTCTGTACTATATCTGGATGCAAAACAAAATCATGACACAACATCTCTGACGTCATCATAGTAGAATGAATATGTAGTACATTATCCACCACCCTAGATACAACTCCTAATTTTCTGGCCAGATTACGCATCGCACTATCCGCCTGAAGGCTGATTTCATTAAAGTGAGTTAACTCTATAGATGCTTCTTCTGCAATCGCCGCAATCGTAAAATAATAACTCGCGGATGACCAGTCAGATTCTACAGTGTATTCTATTGGTTTATAAGGAAACTCGGTAATGCATATCTCCCCTTCTTTATAAGTAACCTTAGCTCCAAATTCTGTCATAATAGCTAAGGTCATATCTAAATATGATTTGGACACTTGTTCTCCGGTGAGTTCTATTGTCAATCCTCCAGGGATCATAGGACCAATCATACATAAGGCAGACAAGAACTGTGAACTTACATCAGATCTGATTTCAACTTTATTCTGCTTGACTTTTATAGGGCCAGATATCTTAAGTGGAGGGTAACCTTCTTGTCTCATATATTTGATATCTGCACCTAGTTGCCTCAGTGCATCAACAAGTGGCCCAATAGGACGTTGAAGCATTCTCTCCGAACCTGTCAATACATGGGAACCTTCTTGCAGACATAGATAAGCCGTTAAAAATCTAAATGTGGTGCCTGCGTGGTGGGCATCCAATTCATTCTTATCTGTACTCAACAATTTCTTGAGTGTTTGAGTATCATCACTATTAGATAGATTATATATCGGCATAGAAGCACCTGCCAGTGCATTGATAATAAGGACTCTATTAGAAATACTTTTAGACCCACCAATTTTTATCTGGCCATGTACTGGTTGTCCATCATGGGTCAATCGTATAATTGTCTCATTTTCCTTCAACGCCTCTTGATTAATCTATAACCATGTAATATTGATAACCTCCTTTGTGTTTTCATTTAGGCTGAGTCCCACTGGACAATGATGGGCTGCTTTCTCCAGGATTTTCTTCTCAGAGGCAGAATAATCATTTGCAGGCATTGTTATATTGATTTCTATTCGAGCAATTCTTCTGGGATCAGATGCCATTATCTTTTTGATATCAGCAGTTGCACCTTTAATGTCTATGTCTCTGTTAGATGCTGCAATACCCATTATAGTCAGGATACATGATCCCAGTGAGGTTACCGTCAAATCTGTAGGAGAGAACGCTTCTCCATTACCATGATTATCTACTGGTGCATCAGTGATGATAGTATTGCCAGATTTAAGATGTACTGCCTCTGTTCTAAGACCACCTTGATATGTAACTTTTGATGTCATGTTTTATTGAGTTTATTATTCCTCTTCTGATTTGAAGCTTGCTTCTCGCTTATCCTTTAAAGATCTCATTTTATTATCGGCCTCATCATATCTATTGATAATGTCTTTAACCAATCGGTGACGTACGACATCTTCCGCAGTGAGAAAGAGTTTTGCGATTCCATCCAAGTCTCCAAGTATATTGAGCGCTTTATAAAGGCCTGATTTCTGATTTCGTGGAAGGTCTACTTGAGACAGGTCTCCTGTAATGATACATTTAGCAGACGGCCCGAGTCTAGTCAGAAACATCTTAATCTGTCCTGAGGTGCAATTCTGAGCCTCATCTAATATGATGAAAGCATTATCCAAAGTACGACCTCTCATAAAAGCTAAGGGCGCCACTTCAATGACTCTGTTTTGCATAAAGTAATCTAGCTTCTCGCCAGGCAACATATCGTCTAAGGCATCATATAGCGGTCTCAAATAGGGATCTATCTTATCTTTCAAATCACCAGGTAAAAAACCTAAGCTCTCCCCTGCTTCCACTGCTGGTCTAGTTAGTATAATCTTCCTGACCATCTTGGTTTTAAGTGCCCGCACCGCTAAGGCCACAGCTGTATATGTCTTTCCTGTGCCCGCAGGCCCGATGGCAAACAAAACGTCATTATCTTCAGATAACTGAACCAGCCGTTTTTGATTTCGAGTTCTGGCCTTTATGGGTTTTCCAGATCTGCTGTGTACAATGACATTCGCATTAATCTTATTACTTCCTGAAGTATTCGAATTCTCCTCTAACTCATAAGCAAGATTACCATTAAGCACGTCCTTGACCTTGTGTAAAGGTAGTGCATCTTGGGACCTGAGAATCTTCACAAGTTGCTCGATTTTGGACTTAGCTTTTTGTGTTTGCTTCTTACTCTCTCCGCTGATCTTGAGATTGGAACCTCTGGAAATAATGTCAAGTTCTGGAAACGCCTGTTTGACTAAATTTAGTTTGGCATTCTTGAGACCATAGAGTTCTGCATGGTCGATGCCATTGATGGTTAAGATAATTTCACTCAATATGTCTGAATCTATATTATTAGTGACTAAATATAAGTTACTACGAAAATAATAGCTTTCAGACAAAAGAGTTCAGCCCAAGTAAGGTTATCATATAAATATGTAAAGGCCAATCCATATGAATCAGCCTTTATTTATTACATGTAGATAATTAATAGATTTAACTATCTCAATAAGAACTACTTAGGATCTTTTACCAACCTGACCACCACAGTATCCTTTTTCCCTGTTTCAGGATTAAATACGACGACCGTATCTATACCATTCGTGGATTTCGACTCTCTGAAAGTAGGCTCATAATCTTCAATCGTCTTGTTCTTTTTAACAATTTCTATCCGTTCCTCATATGTTTCTGGATCAAAGACTATAATCGTATCTACTTCCTCAGACGATGACCTTACAATTTTCTGCGTCATTTGTCCTTGCCTATCAGCGCCATCATCGTTAGTCCTTTTTGTCCTTACGATTTCGACTTTTTCTTCATAGGTTACAGGGTCAAACGTTACTATTGTATCAATGACATAACCATCATCAGGAAGTGTATCTAAAACAACTGGCTGTGCTTCTCCTAGTTCAGTACTGACTGGATAAGTCTCAAAAGAAAATAGTGTTAATAATCCCACGAACATTGGCAGCACCAATAGATAGACTGCCCAATTTTTAGATTTTGAAGTTTGCTGAAGCATAATTATTCTGTTTTTAAGTTTGTATGCAAAATTGTTATAAAGACTTAGCTTATGGGTCTCAGGATAAGTGGCTAGTGATTTGGCGTAAGACAATACCCCTAATTTTTCTGAGGCTTTGAAGTCACAGATATACTCATGATTAAGCTTAATGGACTTCTGGGTAAGGTATACGAATGGGTTAAACCATAATATGATCTTGACTATTTCTGCCATGATTAGGTCTATAGTATGCCACTCGTCTATATGGACTTGCTCATGCTCTAGGATAGCCTGGCTCGGCTTCAGTTCATCGGTAAAGAGATATCTAAACCAACTGTAGGTCAGGTGATTCCTACCATGGTTAATTAAAGTGTATCTATCTTCTACTTTCTTTTCTGACTTGTTTATCAAATCTATGATGCTATATAGATTGATGAGAAAGCGAATCAGCAGCACCACAACACCGGCCAGAAATGCTATACCAAGAATAGACATCATCATTTCAGAGGTTAACAATCCCGTATTAGTGTTCTCTGTCAGAGGACGTCCTGAAGTTGGCCCATACTGAGTTGTTATATAGATAGGATAGACCTTTAAAGAAATAGCCGGAACTATAAAACTCATCAAATAGGACAAGAGTAAATAAATACGATTCCACTGATACGTGACCTGTTTGCGCAGAAATAGGTAATAAAAACAATAAAATATCGCCAATGCCACAGATACCTCTGCCAAATAAATCAACATTAATTTAGTCATGGTTCTCTTCTATTTGCTTCAATAATTTTTCTATTTCGGTCTTATCTATTTTTTCTTCTTCAAGAAAAAATGAAAGCAACTGTTGTCTTGACCCACCAAAGAACTTTGACTTTAGATTCTTATAAAGCGATTTCTTATAGTCATCTTTTAAGACCAGTGGATAATACTTGTGTGACCGACCATACTTTTTATAAGCCAACCATCCCTCTGTCTCCATTTTTCTAATTGTAGAAAGAAATGTGTTGTAAGGCATCGATTGGGTAAAATGAGTCAATATTTCCTTAGGATAACCCTCTCCTATTTCCCATAAGATGGCAAGGATTTCTTCTTCTATTTGTGATAGTCTCTTCATCCGTAATCTATTTATAACGAAATATTCACCAATATAACGATAATTTCGTTATACATATTG
>CAZMMQ010000102.1:0-9147 GCA_964567435.1 uncultured Saprospiraceae bacterium
ACACTCAACTATCTTATGTAACTTGCAATCTATTAATGCTCATTCATAGTGAAGACCCTTTTAATCACACCGCCATTTACTCAGCTCAACACACCCTACCCCGCAACAGCGTACATAAAAGGTTACCTTAATACACTAGGCATTAATTCCAGGCAAGCAGACTTAGGCCTGGAGGTCATTTTGGATCTCTTTTCAAAAAATGGGCTTCAAGATATTTTTGATGCATCTGGAGTAATGGCAGCGCAATTGTCTGATAATGCCAATCACATTTACAACCTTAGAGACACATATATAAATACGGTAGACACAGTTATCTCCTTTCTACAAGGACATGACGATACAATGGCCTATTTGATATCTGAAAGAAATTACCTTCCAGAAGCCAGTAAATTTCAGCAACTGGATGATTTGGATTGGGCTTTTGGGACGATGGGAATAAGAGATAAAGCCAGGCACATTTGCACCTTATACCTGGAAGATTTAGGAGACTTTATTATGGAAGCTGTGGATTCGCATTTTGGCTTTAGTCGATATGCAGAAAAATTAAGTACGTCAGCCTTATCCTTTGATGCGCTCCATGAAAATCTGCAGCGAGATGATTCATATATTACACGACTATTGGTCAAGAGATTGGGCAAACATATAACTGCAGATAAGCCTGACCTCATTTGCCTCTCCGTCCCCTTCCCCGGCAATCTATTCGCTGCATTAAAGTGTGGTCAATATATCAAAGACAATCATCCTCAAATCAAGGTTGCAATGGGCGGCGGTTACCCTAATACAGAATTGAGATCTGTTACAGATGCTCGGCTTTTTGATTACGTAGATTTTGTAACTCTAGATGATGGAGAAACTCCTTTGCGTAATCTTATCCAATATTTGGAAGACAAACGAGATCTGTCCATGCTTAAAAGAACCATTACTCGTATAGATGGAGAGGTCCAATATGTCAACGGCAGTCTCGAAGGCGATGTGTCTCAACAGAACGTAGGCACACCAGACTATAGCGATTTACTGATCTCAGAATACATATCTGTTATCCAACTCACCAACCCCATGCATCGAGTCTGGAGTGATGGCCGTTGGAATAAGTTGACAATGGCACATGGTTGCTATTGGGGTAAATGTACTTTCTGTGATATTTCATTAGACTACATTAAAAACTACGAAGCCTCCTCTGCGAAGCTACTAGTAGATAGAATGGAAACTATTATAGAACAGACTGGAGAGCGGGGTTTTCACTTTGTAGATGAAGCTGCGCCTCCCTCAGTAATGAAGGCACTGGCTTTAGAAATATTGCACAGACAATTAGCGGTTAGCTGGTGGACCAATATTCGTTTTGAAAAGAGTTTTCATCTTGATCTTTGTCGGTTACTAGCAGCTTCTGGTTGTATTGCAGTGAGTGGCGGTCTTGAGGTTGCTTCTGATCGTCTTCTGAAAATGATAGATAAAGGTGTCAACGTTGAGCAAGTCGCGAAAGTCAATCATAATTTTACCAGAGCAGGCGTTATGGTGCATGCTTACTTGATGTATGGCTTTCCGACGCAGACAGATCAAGAGACTATAGATTCGCTGGAGGTGGTCAGGCAAATGTTTGAGGCAGATATATTGAAGTCTGGATTCTGGCATCGCTTTTCGATGACAGCACATAGTCCTGTCGGGATAGAGCCTTCCAAATTTAATGTAGAAAAATTATCTGCCGTTGGTCACTTCGCCAATAATGATCTCGAATATACAGACCCAACTGGTACAGATCATGATAAGTATACAGATGGACTCAAAAAATCTATCTACAACTATATGCATGGTGTAGGAATTGACTTCGAATTGAGTGAGTGGTTTGAACATACAATACCAGAGACCAGTCATCCACCTAACATGATAGAAGGTTTTCTTACAAGCAATATGAGAAGAGCCGCACAACCAGAAAACAAACTGGTATGGATAGGTGGACCAGTTAGTTTTAGATCTGATGGTAAACAGGGTGTCTTGTCTGTCTACTCCAAAAATGACTCTTGCACCATAGAATTGGAGTCCAACTTAGGCAGATGGATAGAAAACCTTGTCTCTTCTATATCAGTAGCACAAGTCAACATTATTACATTCAAGCAATTAGAATCGCAATATTTTGATGCCGGGTTTGAAGATTTTATTCTGTTCTGGTATGAGGAGGTTATGGAAACGTTGAAGGACATGGGATTGCTTGTCCTATAAAGCAAGAATTAGAACCCAATAGATATCAGGTCCTAATTCTACTTAACGGTTTTCTTTATCTTCTTACTTTGATTTGATTCACTTCCATATGATATTTAGTAATATGATCCTGGCCTCCAAAGTAAACAACCATCTCAGCTGGACCATCCACAAGTAATCTCTCAAAATGCACATCGTAACTAGCCTTTCCTAAAGGAGGAATCATGACATTCTCTAAGGTGTATTCCAGATGATACCTAATCTGGTCTTCTATACTTCCTTGTTCCAGACCATACCTGTTTCTTACATCCATTATATCCGCTGCAGATGCTGTACCGAAGATTACATTATCGACAACATTACCTCCTGATAAGACAGAGCCTATAACACCTACTCCAGTTAAAACAGATGCCGTAATCGTTTCTTGTTTTTTCTCTACAGCCAATTGCTCTTCTATTTGTTGCAGATCCCTAATAATATCGGTTTTTCTGATCGGCTTCAGATATTGATTTCTCCCTCTGTCTGTTTTATATACCAACTCAACATCTCTTTCTGTCAATCTTATAGAATCCGTAGTATTATTAGTAATATCTAATTGAAAAGTAATGTAAGAGTAAGCATCACCTGCAAAAGTAGTTTGGACTCTTACGTCTTGATCTGATGCGTATCTGTCAGATTCAGTTAGATAGGCATCCTGCACTAATATCTTTCTGGCACAAGACGTCATAGCTAACCCTATGGTTAATAGTAGTAGAATTTTTTTCATGTGAGGAGTTTTAATTGTGATTCAATAACATGAGCTCCTTTTAATCAAGATAGAATAAATCACCCATTTATTCTGTCTATAAATCTGCTTTAATGGTCTAATAACTATTTTTCTTAATGGACAATTAATATATCTTTAGTCTGAATTAGAATAACAAAAACCAACATTACATGCTCAGAACCATTCTATATATACTCCTTGGTATACTTGTTCTGGCGGGTATTTCACTCTTTTCTATGTCCTTTCTCCTTAAGGCTGATGCTAATAGTGTGCTTGATCACTTGGCTGACAACAAAGAGAATTCCGCCATCAAACTAATGCGCAATGGCGAGTCCTTTGTGGAAATGAACACCGACAAGATGATGCCACTTGCGAGTACCGTCAAAATAATTATCGCAATTGAATACGCAGAGCAAGCCGCTGCTGGCAGAGTCAATCCTGATGAATTAATACCTGTTGCAGAATTGGATAAATATTTTGTACCAAATACGGACGGTGGTGCTCATACAGCCTGGTTGCGTACAATAGGTAGAGATGAAGTGTCAATACAAAATATTGCTCAGGGAATGATTCTGTATAGCTCCAATGCTAACACTGAGTGGCTCTCTAATAAATTGGGTTTAATTCAAGTCAACAATCGATTGGATAGTCTTGGCATGAAAGACCACTCGCCAATCTATAATTTGGCATCATCACTATTTGTAAGTAAAGAGTTATTCCCCCAATTAAAAGGTAAAGAACTCATCTCTGCCCTTAGGAATCTAAGTGATCAAGAATATATTTCGGCCACAGAAATTATACATGGCAAGCTGGACAAAGATCTTACCTACAAGGAACATGTTGGAGATTTGAGCATGGAAGTACAACGCGTTTGGTCTGATAGATTAGTCGCTTCTACAGTTTCTAATTATGCAGAGCTGATGAGGAAAATTAATAGCCGAAAATACTTTAGCAAAGAAGTCCACGCTTATCTCAATCCTTGTCTAGAGGGTCTTATGCAAAATCCTAGTAACCAAGCTTGGCTCCAACATGCAGGGAAGAAGGGAGGCTCTACTGCTTTTGTTTTGACCGAGGCATTATACGCTACTGACAAAAAGGGGAATACAACAGAGATTGCCTACTTTATGGATGACCTCAATATTATACAAAATACCAAGTTGAGCAGAGGGATGAATGATTTTGTGCTTAAGATATTGACCAAGAAAGAATTTCTAGATGAAGTGGTCAAACGATTAGAACAATAAAAAAGGGCAGACTAGCAGCCTGCCCTTAATTTATTTTTCGCAACTAGATTACTTAACAAACTTTTTAGTTGCCATTTTTCCAGAATCATCTACGACCTGAAGTATGTAAATTCCAGAGATCAATCCCGCAACGTCTAAGCGTAACTGTCTTTGGTTATTTATTGACTGCAGATGTATTCTCTGCCCTTGCATGTCAATAACTCTCACTTCTCCTTCTATTTCATCAGAAATAGACACAAATAAGTTGTCATCTACAGGATTAGGATATATGCTGATGGTTGCCGTCAATGCCTCAAGGTCATCAGTGTCAGAAACCACTAATGGATCAAATTCTAATCCAGTAATTATAAGTGTATCCGTGACAACGCCTATATCTACTGGATTACCCTCACTATCCACGCCACAAACATTAAAAAATCTAATCATCAATGTGTCTATACCATCAGGGTTTGCAGTACGTGCATTATCCTTGATAAATAAGTTTTGGTTGGCTAACGGGCCTCCTATCGTCAATTCATTGCCCTCCAAATTGGTAAATCCGTACTGGATATTATCATTGCCTAAAAGCTCATTGCCTACTCTAGCTGCATTAGTCATATCACCAAAACCAAAACCAAATAGCGAACCCACTATCTCATCTACTTTAACAAAGGGCACCACAAGGTTGGTATCAAATTGCATATCAAAGGACAATCCATGAAGGCTAGCATTTATAGCATTACTCTCGTCTCCTAGCGTCACATCTGTATTCACTATCCTGTCAAATAAGGTTGCGTTCTCCAAATTAACAGTATCTACTTCCAGCTCGACTCTTAGGCCTTGAGGATCTATCCTCTCATTAAGTACCCGATCTACTGGGATGTAGCCCGACCGTATATTTCCAAAGTTTTCTGTCAAGTCTTGTAGATCTGCTTCATTGATGGTTCCACTACCATTGACATCACCATTCTTAGCATTAACGCCTCCAAGGGAAACTGACCAGTTTTCTGAATTAAATCCAAACCAATCAGATGATTGTAGACCTCTTGCTATGCCATCTTCTATATCCAAACCTGCAAGCACACCTGCTGAAATAATATCCTTCCCATCTACCGTAGCATCTCGATTGACATCTCCTGGCCAGACACAATCAGCTAGACATAGCTCTATTCCTAATCCGCAACTAAACTCACCATTTCTCATCATTTCGAACTCCTCTTTCAAGTTATTGACAACATCAGGCCACTGTTCGAATACGTTTAGTCTTTTCGTAGTTGGGTCATATAAAAAGTGATCCACCATATCTATATGTCCAGTTGCGCCTGGCTGTACATTTGTTTCGTCTACCAACAAGGAAACAGTTCTTATGTCTATAGGAATCTCTATCCCTGCAGTCTGCATAGACCACCCATCGTTATCTGTCGGCCGGTTGGGAAATGAAAACAAGGTTGTCTCTGTAGCAGCAGGATCATATCCACTTCCTCCCGGGCTCAGTGGTGTCTCATCTCTCCAAAGTCCTGTCATATAATTGTAGAATTCCTGAGGACCAGTTGGGTCTATAGCAGGCACTATTGGATTACCAATACCAAATAAAAACCAATGGCGGAAGGTCTTGATACTGTGATTAAGGAATACACTCGTCCTGATAGCACCATTATCGTTAGGCACATCAGGATCATGACATTCGTCTCTCCAGGTCTCACCACTTTCATTATAGAAGTAACTACAGTTAAGTTCTAAATCACAACCGGTATAATCATTCTGATTACAAGCCATATCATTGTCTTCCCATATAGCCAGCTTCAGTTCTGATAGCGTTTCCAGTCCGAGGTAATTATAAGTCAGTCTGGTAAAGACTCCGTCCTCTGACGGCGACTCCTCTGTGCAATTAACCACAAAGTTGGTTTGCATAATCTCCAAGCCTATAGACTCGCCTTGTGTCTGTAAGTTAGCACTCCTGTCATTATAGATAAGAAAACTAAACTGATGAGGTATAAATGTTGGACTCTCTTCCAATGCCAAAGGATAATCGCCAACTAGTGGATCATACGTGCCATCTCCGTTAAAATCAAAGAATGGAGCTAAGTCTCTATCTAAGGCCGCTAATCCTAGATGGGGATTACCTCTTGCAGGCCATTCAAGTATGTCTGTTGCTATATCGTTAATAGTCAGATTATCCTGATCAAATAGTGTTCTCATTACAAAAACATCTATTTCCCTGATTATCCATACCCTGTTGAAGGATTGGCAAGGCAGCTCATAAGGCAGTCCAGTCTGACTATTAAGCGGTCCAGGAATAAAATCATGTTGGCTCAATTGAGGAAATGTATTAGCAGACATCATCAGCTCTCCTGACATATCTCTAGCGGCTGCCCACAAGCTCTTACCAAATCCAAGGTAAAAAAGTGGCTCATCTGGGGAAGCATAGTAGTAGTTATCCGCATGACTTTGGTAAGAAATCATACCATACGAAAAGGCATTATTTACCCTATGGTCATTACCTATAACACCAATGGCTTCTCTCTCAAGGCCACCTGTCTCACACTGTGCTATCACTCCTGAATGGAGGACAATAATACATAGGCACGATAGAATCAAATTTTTCATCTTGATTGCAGTCTTTAATTTTAATAAATAGGATCAGGCTGGGTTCTCGCTTAGTTGATGTGGCTAGCGACTGTAAAGTTACGGCAAACAGGGCTTATGATGCTGAATAAATATGACAATTGAGGTAAATACTGTTATAATGGCAGTTCGATGTAATGCGGGCAAATAACCTATGTGAATATAAAAATGAAAGGAATGCTTCAAATTTTTGCATTAGCGTAATAATAACTATTAGTTTTTATTTGGAAATATATTTCTAAACCAATATTTTCCAAATATGAAATCCGAATCCTTTGGTGAATACATTCGTAGATTGAGACAAAACAACAATTTATCACTTAGAATTGTAGGTTCTGAAATTAATATTGATCAATCAACACTATCAAAAATTGAAAGGAATGAAAAACTTGCTCCTCAGTATATAATCAAGCCACTTTCAAAACTTTACAATGAAGAATACAGGCTATTTCAGACAAGGTATTTGAGCGAAAAAATATATCAGGAAATTAAGGAATTTGATTACGCTTTTGAAGCAATTGAAATTACGAAAAAGAGATTAAGACTTGAGAAGAAAGGGACAAGGTCAAATAATAAAAGAACTCTATTAATAGAGAAACTAAAATCATACTTAGCAAATAGTCCAATTCAAAAAGCTTGGTTGTTTGGTTCTTTCGCAAGGGACGAAGCAAAATTTGATAGTGATATTGATCTACTAATTCAATTGAAGAAATCAGCTAAAATTGATTTGCTCGATTTTATCGGAATAACATATGAACTTGAAGATCTTTTACAAAGGAATGTGGATGTAGTTCAACATGGTACTTTGAGTAAGAATATTCAAGAAATTGTAAACGATGAAAAAGTCCTTATCTATGAAAAATAAACAGGACAAAGAACGATTACAGCATATGAAAAATGCTATTGAAAAAATTGACAGATACACAGAGGATGTAGATTTAGATGGATTTGAAAAAAATGAAATGATTCAAGATGCTGTATTTAAGAATCTTGAGATTATTGGAGAAGCTGCTTACAAAATATCAGATGATACTAAAGAAAGAAATGATAATATCGAATGGAGAAAAATAGAAGGACTCAGACACAAATTAGTGCATTACTATTACAAAATTGATCTTAAAATCGTCTGGGAAACAAAAAGTAAAAGTTTACTTCAATTAAAAATTGATATTGATAAAATTTTAAAAGATAATCCAGGTCAATGAAGTACTACATCTAACAATATGTATGATCGCATATCTGTTCCTTCGTCACAGAGACGACGACATACAATTATCCGTCCGTTCGATATATTTATTTCTCTAAGTCTGGGTATGTAGTTGGCGGAATACCCATCAAGTAAACTTATTTTGTTTAACTATGGATAATAGGAAAATCCTTATCTGCAGTGATAAATTCAAAGGCTCTTTAGATGCCCATGGGGTATGTAAAGCCATAGCTGAAGGGCTGATTTCTACCTATCCTGACAGTATCGATATCCAACCTATGGCAGATGGTGGAGATGGAACGCTTTCTGTTCTTAAACAAAAACTAAAGCTATCACCAACAACTACCGCTACAATAGACCCACTAGGTCGAGCGATTACAGCCGAATACTACATCAAGGATCATCATGCTTATATAGAACTCGCTGCAGCTTCGGGGATGTGGAGATTAGCTACAGAAGAGTTAAATGTTATGTCAACCACTACCCTAGGAACTGGACAGCTGATAGCCGAGGCGGTAACCAACGAGTGTCATACAATTTCATTATTCCTTGGTGGTAGCTGTACTAATGATGTAGGACTAGGAATTCTTCATCGTCTCGGTTACCAATTTATAAGTACTTCTGGTAAGCCACTCATTCCGACTGGTGGCAATCTACTGGACATTCAACAGATTGTTATGCCATCCTCTCCAGTTGCTTTCACCATGAATATCTTATGTGATGTCACTAATCCACTCTATGGACCAAATGGCGCCGGCCAGATATATGGACCCCAAAAAGGTGCTAGTCCAACGCAAATAGAAATCTTGGATAAAGGCATGGAACATATTGCCAAACTTATCTTTTCGTCTACAGGCAAACAGGTAGCAGAAATGCCTGGTGCAGGGGCCACAGGTGGCATAGGCGCTGGTCTTGTAGGTCTACTGCCCAATGCTCAAATGACTAATGGGTTTGACTATGTAAGCAAAGCAGTCAGCCTTAAAGATAAAATCATACACAGTGATATCGTGATAAGTGGAGAAGGCAAACTAGACAAATCCTCCTTACAAGGAAAGGTGGTCGGTGAAGTCGCTAAGTTGTGTGCTCAGTATGGAAAGCCAATGATAGCGATTGTTGGATATACTGATTTAGAC
>CAZMMQ010000103.1:0-9131 GCA_964567435.1 uncultured Saprospiraceae bacterium
GTTAAGTACCTTTCTCTAATTTGTCCCAAACACAAAATCTTGCTTAGTCCCAGAAGGGGAGTACGCCCTAGGAGTGATTTTTCAATATATCCTAAGCTATAAATGGTGGTGTCTTCATTGTAATCTACATAATGCTCTCTGCCAAATATGTTGACTCTATCAAGGACATTGATAACTGTCAATGAAATTTCTGATTGTAAAGATCCTAATGAGTTCATGTTGAATCTATACGCGGCATTCAGATCAAATCTAACGTAGGGTTTTAACCTAAAGGTATTGTATTCATCATATCCCAATGAAAACAAAAACGGAGGCTCAGCATTTGGGTCATCATCATTGAATTCAAGAAAAGGTTGTGTAAATGGGAGACCAGAGTGATAGTTAGTGGTAAGTGAAAATTGTAGATTATTTTGTTTGTAGCTAGTGACAACATTGATATTGTGGCGGATATCATTTGGAGCGGTGATGGGTTCTTCCGATATGCTAGGGAAGTTATACTTAGCTTTTCCTATTGAATAGTTGATCCAAGTATTTATTCCTCCCCATTGTTTTTTCAGTAAGGCGTCGATTCCCATAACAGTAGAGTTGCCTTTTGAAAAACTGTTAGATGTGGCTTGAACATTTAACAGTGGTGACAATGTGCTTAGACCATTGACTTGATTGTGATATCCTTCTATATCAAGGAGCCATCCGTTGTCGCTATAGATGAAGCCAGCAGCAAATTTGCTTGCCTCCTGAGATAGTTCTGTTTCGGATGTATTAAGTATCCACAATGGGTTATCGACTCTAATTTGATCATTGTTGATATTGACCCATTGAGTTAGAAATTGATGGTAATAGCCTCCATCAAGTTTTATCTTGATTGCGTCATTTATGGCATACTGGAGATTGAATCGAGGAGAATGAAACCATGACTTACTTTCTTGATAATAGGTAGAGCGGTTCCCTGCATCAATAGTGATACGAGCATTGGTATAGTTGAAAGATTGAAAGAAATTATGAAAACTTGCTATCTCTTCACCAGATGGAATTAAATCTGGGGCAAAACCTTCGCTATCTCCGAAGAAGAGATCTACTCTTTTTTGATCATAGGTGTATCCAAAATTGATATTTGAAATTGGAGATACTTTGATGTCATTGGTGAGTGTGAGGCTTTTGTCTCTAATAATATTAGTCTGTTCGCTGGAGTTGATGAGTAGACTATTTTCAGAGCCTTCCATGATATATGCATTGGTATATTCAGAATTGTAGAATGATCCATTAATTGTCCAAGTCTCATTAATGCTCCAGTCAGCTCCTGCACTTAAGATAGATGTATTTTCTTCTATGTTATCAAATACTTGATAAGGGTCAATGTCAAAACCATAAGAATATCTAAAATCTTGGTAGTTGTGATACGCTCCAATACGGAGATGTAGTCGATCAGAGGGTGAGTATATTGCTTTAGTACTCCAGTCGTAGTAGTTGAGATTTTGCTCTGTATTCAAGTCGTCGTTGCCGCTATTGGCCAGATCATCAATAATTGAAAATTGAAAAACTTTTGTGGTATAACTTCGGAGCGCAGCGGAATTGTATAGATCTGCAAAATTACGCCTTCCGGCAATTTCTATAGATAGCTCATCCCTAATTACAGGTATGTCGAGATTAGCATGTACTTCAGTCAAAGTCGTTCCGATACTCCCACTTGACTCATTGGCGATCTGATCAGATAGTGAAATGTCAACAATACCCCCGACACGATTGTCGTATTTGGGATCATGAGCACCTTTATAGATGGATAAGCTATTGATGGAAAAAGGATTGATGGCAGAGATCATTCCAAAAATATGTCCTGCATTGTATACTGGAGCACCTTCCCATAGGATTAAGTTTTGCCCTGGGCTGCTTCCTCTTATCTGAAGATTTGAGGCACTATCATCGATACTTGCAATCCCTGGTAATAATTGGGCTGTTTTTAAAATATCATGTTCTACACTGGAGTGATTTTGAGTCAATTCATCATATTTCAGTTGAAGAGAACTGTACTTATCTCCTTGAGTAAGACCATCAAATATGTAATCTGTGATGATTATTTCTTCTCCTATCAGTTCTTTGTCTGTATTCAAAAGTAAGGTAGGACAGACTTCTTCATTAAAACTTGAGACTATCAAAGAACGTGACGTATATCCGATGTATGTTACTGTTATTTGCTGATGTTTCTGGGAGGAAACAGTGAAATCAAAAAAACCATTTTCATTAGATTGTGCACCAGTGTAGGTGTCTACCGCATATACATGAGCGCCAATGAGTGGTTCTTGTGTATCAGCATCAACAATGATCCCACAGACACGATAAGTCGTGGAAGGAGCTTGATAAATGAGAATCGTTTGTTCGTCTAACTTGTATTCAAAAGGACTGTTGGCAAATATTGTTGTAAGTGCTTTGTTGATGTCATCTGTCGCAATGTCTCCTGAGAAATAGAATGTGTCAAGAGATTGAGGATCATGGTTAAATACGTATTGAGATTCTTTCTCTAAGGCTTTAACAACATCGTTGAGAGAACTCTTTGAAAAGTTTAGATTTTGTGACTGGGATAATAAATTATCACTGATTACAAGTAGAAGAATGAATGATATATATAGTTTTAATTTATTCAATCACAACTGTTTTGGTATCCGAACTTATGCTATACTTGAGGCCAAGAGGCTTACAGATATTTGTAAGAGCACGTTCTAAATTATCATGTCTAAAGTTACCTGAGAATCTTCGGTCAGTTGCTGTCAGATCTACCTCAATTTTGTATTGACGTTCTAACTCGTCGCATATGGTAGATAGTTGTTCGTCGTAAAATCTTGATGCTCCATTTTTCCAGGTTGGAGTAGTATGTACGAAGGGTTGTTTTTCCTTCATGTCGTTACCAATCACATTTACAGATTCGTTGGTGGTAAGCACTGTAGTTTGATTGTTAGCAATAACCTGTACACTACCTTCATAACATTCTACATATAAGTTTTCTCCCCAAGCTCTTACGTTAAACTTTGTCCCAAGCACTGTAATTGAACCATGTTGGGTGTTGACTACAAATGGAATTCCTTTTTCAACTTGAAATAGCGCTTCACCTGTCAGCTCTACGGTTCGATTGTTAGACCACTCTTTAGCATTGTATTCGACCGAAGAACCATCATTGAGCCAGATCTGTGATCGATCACTAAAGGCGAAACTGTGATTCTGCCCGTAGTCGGCTTTGAGAACCTTAGTGCTGTCC
Source organism: uncultured Saprospiraceae bacterium (assembly GCA_964567435.1). Taxonomy (GTDB): domain Bacteria; phylum Bacteroidota; class Bacteroidia; order Chitinophagales; family Saprospiraceae; genus RFSX01. The sequence goes on from CAZMMQ010000103.1 coordinate 3,245, forward strand.
TTGCTAAATAAAAACCAACATGCCAGCAATACCACTATTGTGGCAGCAATGCTGGTAATCTTCTGCCATTGTAGTTTTCTCACCTTGGTGGTAGGGGATAAATGTCTTTGGTTCATTTTTTGAAACCCAGCATCAGTATCATAGCTTGGCATCGACCAATTATCCACGGTTTCTATAACTTTCTTAAGCTCTGCTAAGGTCGTATCGCCTTCTTTGACTATTAACTCATCATCACTGAGCTCACCTTCTAACCACTTAGCATATCGTACGTCTTTTTCGTCCATTGTGCTTTATATGAGTATAACAACCAGTCTATTAAAAACCCTAAAGGTTACTCGACACTTTTCTTAATTCAACCAAAGCCTTGTGCATTCTTTTTTCAATGGCCTTGACACTTATACCTAATCTCTCCGCTATTTCTTTGTATTTTATTTTGTCTATGCGATTCAGGAGAAACACCGTGCGTTGTCCTTCTGGTAATGCCGCTATCGCCTTCTCCAATTTTAACTTGAATTCCTCTTCTTCTAATAGATATTGAGGCGATTCATGACTAACTTGACTGTGACCTCTGCTCTCGAACTTTAGTACCACTTTTTTATGTTTGACTTCATTCAAAAAGAAGTTTTTGCCTACGGTATATAAAAATGACTTCGCCTTGTCAACAGCTATTTTTTTACACTCTTTCCATAGCGTAGCAAATGCATCCTGCATTAAGTCTTCTGCCGCCGCATAGTTTCCTGTCTTATAATATAAAAAATTAAGAAGAGATTCTGAATGACTGCTGAATAGGGACTCAAAAACTTCCTCTTGGCAGACTGATTTGGGCATGAATAAAATGGGCTTTTAGGGTACAGAGATCTTGATCAAAGTTAAGAATATCTAACCAACGGACTGAACGATAGATTTAAGATAGGATATGTGGTAGGGTTATTTGAAGCATGGTTGTTTCATTCTTAGAGGTATACCTGTTGAGGATAACTCTCAAATTTCAAAATATATAAAACACGTTTTATGAGAAGCAAAGGATATAGTTATTTATCTCATCATCTCTTATCTCTTTTACTGTTGCTGGCGCTATCAAGTCAAGGCCAAAGTGTAAAGGTCTTCATCATGGCTGGCCAGTCTAATATGCAAGGTCAAGGTGATGTTGCACCCATTACCACAACAGGTACATTGGCCCAATTCATGGCCAATGATCCAGCTGCTGATGATTTCTCTTATGTCCAAGACGCCGATGGCAACTGGATAGTAAGAGAGGATGTATGGTACCGTCATAAACAGGAGGATGGTACAGTCATAGCCCAAAATTTAACCGTCGGACAGGGCGCCTCGCCTAATCATATTGGACCAGAACTCGCCTTCGGTCACTTGATGGCAGAAGATGAACCGAGTAGAATTTTAATCATAAAAACAGCATGGGGCGGAAAAAGCTTGGCTGTTGATTTTAGGCCTCCGAGCGCCGGAGGTACTACAGGTCCATACTACAACCAGATATTATCAGATATCAATGAAGCCATTCAGAATATAGAAGAGGACTTTCCATCTTTTGAAGCGGGCAACATCGAGATAGCTGGATTCTGTTGGTTTCAGGGTTGGAATGACGGAGATGAGTTAGCATTTGCTCAAGAGTATGAACAAAATCTAAATCATTTAATCACAGATCTCCGTACGGACTTGCAAGTGCCAGACTTGCCATTTGTAGTGGCCCTGACAGGCCATGGTGGACATGAACTGGAGCCTGAAGGTACTTGGGTCGGAAATCTTCAAAGAATAGTCTTGCCAGCCCAGATCGCTGCTATTCAAGATGGAGGCCATCAAAATGTAGCATATGTAGATACGAGAGATTTCTGGCGTGAAGGTGCTGTATCACCAGAACCTGACTTTGGTTTTCATTGGCATAATAATGCAGAGAGTTTTCTCCGTATAGGAACTGGACTTGCTATTGAAATGCTCAATCTTACTGTTGGTGAGATCGAAGAAGAAGAGGAGATAGCACCACCACACGATTCATTTTGCAGTTGCGGCTTGTGTGGTATGTCATCTACTAATCCTGAGCATATCTCACATCAGAGTACATCATGTCTTGGGAGTATCCAACCCAATACCAATATGGCATTACCTGCATCGTATAATTTTGAAGAGTATGTCTTCCCGGAGCCTGATGACCAAGGCGCCTGTTTGGGCATTCAGAATGCTACCGCTAGTATCGAAGAGGTCTTCATCGCTCAGACTCATAGACATTCTATTAGCCATCCATTACTATTTACTATTGGAGAACGGCCAGCGCTATTGCAGATGGCTGTTACAGGAAGTGGAGCTGCTCCTGATGTACAAGTTGAAGGCACTATGGATGGTAACAGTATTGGCACACTATGCCTAGATGGACCTTCAGTGCTCAGCGCATCTATAGATCTTGCAACAGCCAATTTTGATGAATATTTTTCTGTGACTCTGCCTAAGGCATGGGTTAAGATAGGATTGGAGCTGCACCTCACTGCGGGAGATGAAGTACTTACATTGACTCAAGAGGACCTTAAGATTAGACCCTATACAGAACTCAACATGGTCTTGGTTAATATGGACTTTATGGATTACAATAATGAACCACATCGCACGCCTGTTTTTGAAAACTTTCTACAAGAGGTTGCATCTGCCATTCCTGCAAGTGTGGTTCGGTTTGGAAAATTTCCGGGCACACTCAGATTACCAGAATTTGCTCTGTATAATGCAGACAATAATACAGTGGTAGTTAGCACTAATGATATGATTGGAGATGTAGGTGTTAACACTGGCAATATCAACTTCGATGCAAATATTCTTATTGACAAAATGCGCACCTCTATGGGTGATTCGCCCAATACTATTTATTTCGGGAATACACTCAACCTTGATCCAGGTGGATGGGGCGGTGATGGCTCATTTGTCAGTTTTGAATACCGTGATGTATTTCTTCATGAGTTGGGCCATGCATTGTCATTACCTCATTGGGTAGAAGATTATCGTTTGACAGATCCGGATCCTACACAATATTCCTATCCTTTTACTGGCGAAGAAGGGGAGGCGTCAGGTAGAGGGGATACTTGGAATTTTATACAAGCAACCTATGAATTTGTAAGTCCTACTTGTACCGATGAGAGTGGCGTAATCGGTACAGAGAGAAGTGATGCGATGCAACGTGGCTTTTACTGTAACGAGACAAGGACTAATGGTTCTGGACCTTGGGATGGCTTTGGAGCTTTCTCGGCAATGGCGATGAGTAATTATCTACTTGGAACAGAACCGTATTGGGGACAAATAGAAGATCGGGGTGAGCTTTTGGATTTTCACTTCCGCGAAAATGATGGTTATCCTATTGCGTCTTTGGTCAATGGCCAAAGAGTATTTACGAGACATCAATCACAACCCCAAAATACTTACAAAGAGAATGACTTCCGGCTTCCTGGACAAGAACAAATAGAGCAAGATGCCTATCTCATATATGGTAGCGCTCATCCAGATGTTGACTCAGCAAATATCGTCTATGAACCTATCAAGTATAAGGGTACCATCCTTCCTGTCATAGACCCTACTGATCCAGTGATGTTCAGTACGCTACAGAATATGACTTATGAGGACGCGCCTGAGTTCTATGGTAGAGCTCGAGACATCACTCTGAAACTAACTTACATAGATGGAACGATAAAACATGTCTTAGTCCCATTCCAATCTTATGAAAGACAAGAATACTTTCCTGAAAATGCCAGGCCTGAATACTTTGCCGTGTCAGTTCCTGCAGATGACTTGCTATGCAACATCGAGATGTACCATCGAGATTTTATAGCACTAGAGAACCCAGAAGACCAAGAGAGAGGTAATATCAATGATCCTCTTCAAAATATAACTGCCGAAAATTTCATGGATGATGCGATTTTGGTCGCCAGTTTAGATCATTCTTGTAATTGTCCAGGTTCACCTGATTATATCGAACCTGGTACTGCATGTGACGATGGCAATCCCTTAACGGCAAATGATATTGAAGATGGATTTTGTAATTGTGTAGGTACTCCCATACCGTCATGTGGTCAGATTAGAAATTCGACTTTTGATGAATCTACTGTTACTTGGAGAAGTTGGGATAGTGAGATCTCAAGTATTGGTGGAGAACTGAGCGTGTCAAATATTATAACAGAATTTGAAGATGCTGGCATGGCTTATGATAATATCACCTTGAATAATGGGGAGAATTATACGCTAAAATTTGAAGCTTATGCAGCCCAACCAAGATCTATAGTGTTGATAATGAATGGAATAGGAGATGTTCCTTCCCTGGTCCAGACCATAGATCTTACAACTACTAAAGAAGAGTTCGTGATCCCATTTTTCTTTTCTGATCCATCTATACTGGATGCTGCCTTAGAGTTTTCATATGGTAATGCTGATATTCCGTTTTTCGTGGACAATGTGTGCTTGGACACCAATTGTCAAGATGAAGAAATCCCTAACAATGGCATCGACGATGATTGTGATCCAGCTACTCTGGATGAAGTCACTACCAACGTGGATGTAATTTTAGAATCAGATGCAATCTTGCTTTATCCCAATCCTACGGCAGGTATATTTAAAATAGCGGGTCTTGATGATAATTATATCATAAGGATATTGAGAACAGATGGTACTGTCCTACAAACAATTGATTATGAAGGTTCATCACATGATATCGATATCTCAAGTCTTCCTGCAGGACTACTATTTGTCGACATCCGAAACCATCTGTATGAATCAGTATGCATGCGATTGATTATCAAAGAATAGCAATCTTGGAATGGCGTCTCCTATTGGGACGAAAAAATTTGTCCCCGTTATGGGACAGGTAAAATGATTGTTAAGTGGATAAATGAAAGACATGAATTATAAGATGGTAGGACTTACATTAATGGTATTACTGCTTACTGCAAATAGTATTTTTGGTCAGCTTAGAGTTTTATACCATTTAAGTTTTATTATTTCCCGTAAGAGTCTTCATTAGAAGTTGTTAAGATCAAGGCGAAAAACGCAGGCATAGCCGTAGCTCTGGCGAGTATTTTCAACGCAGATATTGGCAGATTCTAAAAGAATATTAGCGAAATAATAGGGCTTATATGGTATTAGCAACAATTATAGACAGAGAGCTAAATGCTACATTGGAGTCTGTATATGTTAGTGTATTAGGTAAGGTGATTGGCACAATCACTGGTGTTATGTGTAGTTTACTAATTCTCATTCCCTGTTTAAAATTCCAATTGTATCAGTTTTATAAAGGTCAAAGTCAACCACTGTTCCTGTTTTGTTTAAGAAACTAATCGTTTTCTTGCTTAATGGAAAAAATGGCGTTGAGGCTTCTGGATTAATGTCAATATCAACTACAAATTGCAAGCGAGATTCTAAATTTAAGTCTTCGTTGAGTTTTACTATTTTCTCGATTTTGGATTCAAATAGTTCAATTAGATTTTCTAATGGAGTTTCAAAAACAATTTTACTTCCAAGATCGATCTCATACTTCCAAGATGTTGATTTTGGAATTGGTTCTGTTTTGAGTCTTACAGAAGTTGGTTCAATTTCTAACTTTTTGGTAATCAAAGCGGTATCAAAATAATCACCATCAAATGATAAATAGATATAATTATTACACTTAGTTCCACTATATGTTAATTTCTTATATGCCATCCGTTTTGTCAAATTAGCCATCAATAGAGACTGCTACATACTTATTGTTTTCAAAATGTATGTTGAAGAAATAGTTTTGGCCTTCTTTTTCATGAAATGCTATTTCAAAACCTTCATTTTGAACTGAAATTGCTTTCATTTCAAAATGTTTCTCTATTGAAATAAATTCCATATCTGCATTTTCAAAATGTTCTTTAAGTGCCTT
>CAZMMQ010000104.1:0-9060 GCA_964567435.1 uncultured Saprospiraceae bacterium
TACACATGATGGTTATTGGATGGCACATATACCACTTGAGTCACAAAGTGCTGTTCAGATTTTTGATAAATGTAATCAACCTATCTACAATGCTGTAGTGAGTGGTTCTGAAGGTATTGATGTTCCAGAAAGCGTAACGTCAACTACGATAGCAACTGAAGTCATCGATTGCGATGCAGTGCCTCAGGAGCAACCAGCAATTGTGATTGAAAATTCAGATGAAGTATTGCTAGGCAAAAATTCAGCATTGGATATCAACTTATTGACTTGCGAAGATGGAATAAGTATCCAAGGGTATGATACTGAATCAGAGCAAGGTTCTATTTCTATAGATTGGGGAGATGAAGAAGATAACTTGTTAGTATTGACTAGCTGCGAACAGTTTGATGCCGGGTATTCATATGTGACGATTAATGGCAATACAAAAATCTATGAGGCATTCGAATTAACCACCTCTGCCGCTCAGACTATATTGACATCTCAGGATGAATCATTTAAGCTATTTGTACAAGGGGATTCTGAAGGTGTTTATGCTGGATCTGATATAAATCTATTTATAGACGATGCGAACTTTGACGGTGTAGGATATTTTATAGACTGTCAAACCTCTACACTTGGCTGTGGGATAGAAAATCTTAACATCACACATTATGATGCGGACGATGAAGGTATTTTTAGAGCTTCTTTTTCTGGCACTGTGTGGATACTGGAAAAAACTAATGAGACTGTGGCTGGCAACTTTCCAATAGAAGGTGTCATCGTATTCAACTTATAGTAGCAACCATTATCATTGAAAGAACAATCAATCATAAAGGGCTGTAAGCGCAGAGATAGATTATCTCAGAGAGCTTTTGTAGACACCTACTCGGGCTTTATGCATGGGGTGTGCATGAGATATATGAAAAGACCTGACGTCGCACAGGATGCTTTACAAGAATCATTGGTGCAGGTACTTAATGGTATAGACAAGTACCAAGAGAGAGGAAAATTCAAAGCGTGGGTCAAGACAGTTACGGTAATGAAGTGTCTGGATTTGCTAAGGAAAGAAAAGAGGTTTAAATATTCAGATATAGATGATGTCTACAGTGGCTTGCCAACGGTAGTGCCAACATTTGACTTCACTATGGAAGACATCAAAGCCTTCTTTATGGAATTGCCAGACAATTACAGAATAGCACTCAATATGTTTCTGATAGAAGGATACTCACACAAAGAGATAGGTGCTGTATTAGATATATCAGAAAGTTCTTCAAGGTCATTAGTGTCACGAGGAAGAAAATTAATTAAAGAAAGATTTAAGTCAGCAGAGAACGCAGAAGAAGTAAGAATGTCAGCACTTAGAAATGTCAATTTAAAAATAATCTAGAGTATTAATTACTATGGAATTAACGAATAAAGAGAAGAAAATAAAAGACCTGTACCAGTCTGATCATATTCAGATAGATACAGATAGTCTTTGGTCAGAGATAGAGTCTGAGGTAGGCAGTAAGGACAATAAGAGACGAAAAGCATTCTGGCTGTATCTCCTGCCTGGCCTAGCACTCCTATTAGGTATCTCTAATCTAATTTTAATACAAAGTATGAGCCTTGATAAGACTAGCTCACATATAGAACAAATAGAACAATCCACCATTACGCAACAACCCATATTATCATCGCTTAGCCTTAGTGATAATATTATCTCTAACAACAACCAAATAGAAAGCAAGTCAACTAGCCAATCCCCTTCCTCTGCAAATGTATCCCAAACTGATTTCAATCCCCTTCCTTCTAGGTATTCTGATAATTTTTCTAATTCTACCTATTTTTCTAGACAGCAGAATAATAACCTTTTTCAATCTAGTCTAAAGGTAAAGAACCAAGAGCTATTGAGTTCTTGGCCTTTAATTAGTCAATCTACAGAAACGTCTACGCAAAATATATTGTCGCCGCTACACAGTATTCCTCAGAGAGCTGCTTTTGTGACTTATAACAGAGTGCAGCCAGAGCCTACGAACTATGCTTTCGTGCCGATTGAAGTTATAAAGACGCCAAGGCCATATTTTATTTCATTGGCGGCAGGGCCTAATTTTTCATTTTCTCAGTCATCCAAAGAAGGTGAATTAGCGTCACTAGATAGATATGAATCGGGTGTTGTTAGTGGGTCATTTGTAATGGAAGTAGGTAAGACTTTCTCTCATGGATGGTCGGCTGGGCTAGGCCTCTCATATCATAGCAATGCCATTAGATATGACCGCAATGACCAAATAATCAGTGAAGAACTACTTCCAGAGTCTAATCAGGTTATAGACGAAATGGGTCGCATATCATCGAGCCCTAACCAGCTCATAGAAGAGACGACCGTGACTTTTGATGTGACAAGGTTGCGACTACATCAGCAAGCAGATGTTAGAGGTTTTGTGTCTAAGTCATTTCAGGTCAGCCCAAGATTTGTCCTCAGTCCTAAAGTAGGCCTAGGATATAATGTACTAACCAGACACAGTGGATATACGCCAGCAAATAACACTACAGGTATCAGCATGCGCGAAAATGAAGAGATCAGTTATAATAGCTTGGGTCTAAAGTGGGATGCAAGTCTGGAATTCCAGTATGTCCTATCGGATAGATTCGGAATTATATGTACACCTTCATTCGCGCAGAATCTCAATAATCTACCGATGAATAATCATGACTATAATATAACAAACTCCCAACTCAGTCTGACGTTTGGCGTAACATATAGACCAAATTGGGAGTAACATTAAAAAATGCTTAATCCAAAATTATGAAAAATTTCAACTTCAATCTTGTTTGTTGTTTTGTATTAGTGACTTCGATGCATCTATGTATGTCAGGGAGTTGTTTTGCAAACCATTTAACTGCGCTCACAGCTGACGCAGAAGTCGTACTAGAAGATAGTATACATGTAAGGATTCCTACATTATGTGCTGACCAGACACAAGACAATTTTTGCGTCCCTATTATAGTAGATAATGTAGTAAATGTAGTGTCTTTCCAATTAGAGCTCCAGTTCGATACACAGATTCTTGAGCACACTGAAATCAGAAATAACCATAACTTAATTATTGATTCAAATACCCTAACCAATAGTGTCCTTTTTTTATGGGTTTCAGATCTTGTGAATGAACCTTTAGAACTAACACTTAAAGACAATAGTTTTTTGGTGGAAGTATGCTTTGATGTAGTGGATAATTCAGTGGGTGTTACAGAGTTAATACTAGATGCTGATTTTGCGGAATTTGGAAGAGTTATCACCGGACCAATAGAGGAAGTTCCATTTTCTCTAAGTAATGGATCTTATTCTATCAACAATGGTCAGCCATCAATGGCTTGTTTTGCTAATGTAGACCTATCCTTAGATGGAACAGGACAAGCTTTTCTGGATACAAATTTTCTTTTGGCTGGATCTGATTGTGATTTTCCATATACAATTGTAGAACCTGAAATGGTTACCTGTGATGATATCGGAGAGGTAATTTATACAGTCACCGATACACTAACAAGTAACAGTTGTTGGGGAACTATACAACTTTCCGATCCACTAAATATTTGCAGTGGTTACGATTGTCTAGATATTCAAATAACTTTAACTGACACATTTCCTGCGACCTTAACAATAGAGGAATTAGTGGTGCCACTTCCCGCAGATATATCTGAACTCACCTTAAATCTTGAATCTGTAGACTGTGGTAACCGAGGGTTCAATCCATACGCAGTCAAAGATGCAGAGGGAGTTCTATTATGTGTTGGAACAGTGGAAGTATTGGATCCAATGGAATTATGCCCTTCTACTGGAGGAGTAGACCCCTTACCCTGTATAGAAAATCTTGATGTTGCTATAGGTCTAACAGGAGAAGTGGTACTTACTACAGAATTAGTTTTAGATGGCACCGAACCTATGCCAAATGAAATTTTAATAACACCTGACAGGGTAACATGCAACGATTTGGGAAATGATATTGCATATTCAGTATTTGATTGGTTGAGTGGTAGGGCTTGTACAGGTACTATTAGATTACTCGACCCTAATAATAATTGCGGATCAGGTACCGTCTTAGACTGTATTAATAGTGGTTCGGTAGTCTTATTTGATGATAGTTTGCCATTTGAGTTGATATTAGAAGATTATCTATTGATAGTTGCCCCAAATGTATCAGAGCTTACTCTATCGCCTAATTCTGTAGACTGCAGTAACATTGGTGAAAATGTATATACAATCAGTGATGCAGATGGGGATGTATTATGTTCTGGTATAATTAGAGTACTAGATTTGAATAATGTATGCCCAAATACTAATGAACAATGCTTAAAGGCTATAGTTACTCTCAGGGACACGATTCCTGTAGCATTAGAAATAGAAGAGTTGATAGTCCCAGTCCCTTCTGACCTCACAGGGTTTACGATAACACCAACTCATGTAGATTGTAATTCTATTGGATTTTCACAATATGAGATTATAGATAACAATGGCAATTCTTGTAGTAATTTATTGCAAGTCTTAGACCCCCTTGTTGTATGCGATGGCATAGTGCCATCCAGACTCATATGCAATGATCATGTTAATATAGTGTTGGATGCTTTTTCAGGAGAAGTTCTATTGACACCTGACATCTTATTAGAAGGAAATTTTCCTGACCCAAATAATCTAATCGTTGAACCAAGCCTTTTGACTTGTGATGATGTATTATCAGATGTTCGTTATACAGTGACTGATAGCGTAACTGGTAATTCGTGTTGGGGCACGATTACGATCGAAGATGGTACGCCACCTGTTGCCGTAGCTCGTCAAGAGAATATTGCCACCTTGACCTTGAATACTAATGGTGATTATCAGGTTAGAGTATTCGCGGAAAGCATAGATAATGGCAGCTCAGATAATTGTGGCGACATTACTTTTGAGCCAGAGTTTTTTGATTTTGATTGTTCTGACGTGGGCTTAAATGAAGTGATATTGACTGTTATAGATAATTCTGGAAATTCTAATTCTCTCAAGACAGATATACTTATACTGTTAGGATCAGATGTGATACAATCTTGCCCTGATGATATTATAATCAATTGTGAAGATGATAGTAGTCCTGCTATTACAGGGATGCCTGTCTTAGTTGATGGTTGCAATTCTATCACCTTAGAGTTTTCCGCTGGTGCATATGATCAGAATGGAGATGGAGATTTTGATGATGAGTTTGTTGGCCCTGATGGAAATATATATACTGAAGGTAGCCCTTCTACTATTGCTTGCAATAATTATTCTCAAGTTAGAGAATGGAATGCAGGAGACCAGTCTTGCAGACAAATTATATATTCAACGACGAATTATATACCCTTAGTTGCAGATGATATTATTTGGCCTGAAGATTTTGATTCAGAGTGTATTCCTACGCAGGTAGAAGAACCTGTATTTACAAATACCACTTGTGGTTTATTTGGATTTACAGTTGGCACAGAGACGTTTACATCTACCACTACTTGTGAGTCAGTGCTATATAATTATACAGCAATTGATTGGTGTATTTATGACCCAAGCAACCCTTCCAGTGGTGGCACATTTTCACACACAACTGTAGGTAGTATTGAAGGTGATGGACCACCTGAATTATCTGTGCCTGGTGACTTTACCGTTAATTGTGTAGATGAGATTTCAGCTACAGCTGTTGCGTCTTCTGAGTGTACTGAGAATAGAAATATCTCTTGGTATGTTGTACTTGATCTGAATAATGATGGGACCGTAGAGTTCGAGTGGTCATCTGATTTGCCAGAGGATGGTATCGCTGACCTATGGGACGATGATGATGGTAATGGCATTCCTGATGTCAGAGTAGGGAACAGTGCAGGCGAAGTGGATAATTTATCCTCACCTTTCTCCATGTCAGGAGAAGAATATATCATTAACTTACCTGAGGCTGTTTTTGTTGGAGGACAAGTACAGCACAGGATGGAGTATAGGGCAACAAATGTCTGTGGAAGTACTACAGTTAATAGTTGGACACTTACTGTAGATGCCGTCGCTGATACTCAAAAACCTTCAATAGAGTGTGTAGAGTCAGATACCCTAAGCTTGGATGCGAATAACAATTTAGTACTAGTAGCTTCAGAATTAATCTTGGATGCATCAGATAATTGTACGAGTAGGAGTAATCTAAGATATACTTTTTCTAATCTGCCTCCTGATCAAGATGCTTGCTTTAATGCTGGCATCAATTCTAGTGTCAAAACAGAGACATCAATGGAAGGCCATCGAGATGTAATTGTCTATGTGTGGGATAATGCCGGCAATGTATCTGCTTGCGAGACTTTTGTTGTCGTAATAGCTAATGAGTGCTTCTTTAGTGATGAAGCTATCGATTGGCCGGACGACAGCATTAGCTTGTTAGCTGAAGATAATTCTGCATCAGCAGACTGGTTGAATCCTGACGAACTGATTTCTGTGTATGGTTTTAGAGAAGACCAAGTAAGACCAAGTGTTGATTGTAATAGCGTGCTAATTGATTATGCGGATAGTAGACTTATAGCGGCAGAGAATGGTACTAAAATCATCAGGGAATGGACAGTGCTGGATTGGTTGTCGTCTCAATTTTTTGAAAGGACACAAATTATAACGGTATATGTACCGTCACTAGGCATCTGTGATTTCCAGCCCAATAACTTTCCTGAAGGAGACTGTCAGAGTGGACATACCCTAGATGATGATGTAGAATGGCCAGCAGATTTAATCATTAATGATTACCGTATCGATCCAGATGAATTGATTGCTTTTTCTGGTGTGGAAGAGAAGAATGCAGAACCTCAGTTTTTTGGCGCCACGGAGTATATTTATTCTTATACCGACATCTTACTGGAACTAGGTCCTGAGAATTTAGACATAAATAGAGAATGGACAGTCTTTAATCCACTAGAGCCTGCGCACGTCTGGGTATACAGCCAATCACTAAGCGTCAATCTTGGTATAACAGAAAGAGCGGTTATTGTACAAACTATTTCTGGCAGACCTATCCCGGGGGTAGATATGACAGACGGTAGGTTTACCAATATTATCGGGACGGCCATAATAGAACAAGACGATCAAATTCATCCGAGATACAAAGACCATATACTTAATGGAGTAAATATTAAAGATGCGTTTATAATGGACAGGCGCAATCAAGGACTTGATGAATTAACACCTAATCAATTACTAGCGGGAGATCTTAATCTTAGCGATGACGTAAATACAATAGATTTAATTCTTTTACAAAGAGCGATAGTAGGTAGTGATACCTTAAGTTATGAAGGACATTGGGAATTTATAGAAGAAAGTAATGGTAGTGTGGCCAGTGATCCACAACAATTTTTAGGTATTAAACCAGGGGATATAGATGACAGTGCATTGTTGCTGAATGAGGAAGTCAATTTGCCAGAAGAGATTATCACTTTTGATGACCGTTTACTTAATGCAGGGGAAGTATATGAATTACCACTATCAATAATAGAAACCGAATCAGGATATGGAGTACAGCTTAGCGTTAAGTTTGACCCAAATATGATTGAAATAGAAAGTGTAGAGAATGCTGCCAATGTGTTTTCAAGAGTCCTGGAAGAAACAACCGATAATACAATTGATTTCTTAGCCCATGATGTATTTGAGTCTAAGGATTTGACGGATTCACCTATCATGACTATTCGATTCAGAGCAATAGCCAATGGTGTTTTATCCCAAGCGATTGCAATGAATGACGAGAGACCATCTTATATATTAAATGATCAGCAGAATTTGGTATTGCTATCAGAAATGGTAGATGGTGCTATTACTGTCTCTGTAGATGATGTTGCTGACCAAGATATAGTCATATATCCGAATCCCGCCAGTAATAGATTAACTATAGATTCTGAGTATCCTGTATTAGGTTACAGCTTATATAACATTCTAGGTAATAAAGTAAAACAAGGTAATGAGACGATTATCGAGTTATCAGATATCACAGAAGGGAGTTACTTCATTATGGTAGAAACCTCCGCGGGTAAGCACGCAGAAAAGGTGCTGATTGTAAAGTAAAAATTAAGTTTGATTTAATTTAAGGGGATGGCATGCGCTGTCCCTTTTTTATTGGTGTTGTATCAGATTTTAATATCTATTGTTTTTTTTAGATCCAGGTTTGTTATTTATACTAGATGGCCTTACTTCAATTTTTGCACTTTTATTATCTGATGCAATGTCCTTGATAATTGTATAATTGCTAATGCCCCTCATAAATATTGCCTCCTCACCAAGCACCAAAATGGATGCTGAATAATCCATAAAGTAATCAGCACAGTCTATTAGTTCACAATATTGAGAGTTGCTAATCAGCACTTGGTCTTTTCCATTAAGATTAACTTGAGTGCTTTCGGCAATAATTTTTTCGATAAGTATATTCTTTGAATCTGTGAATTGTTTTTTACAGGAAGTATGCAAAAGGCATATAAGAGTCAGGATTAGAAGAGGCAGAAATGATTTCATGATTTTCTTTATTTAAGCATAAGTTATATAATTCTAATGAATAGCGCATCTAAGATGCACCATAAATCAGCTGATTCACCTAGATATACATATAGTTAGTATGCTGAAACACTTTACAAATCGACCTTGTGGAGATTTCTCCGTGCTCGTAAAGTGTATGCTAATAAGGAAAGTGTCTTTCTATTTGTCTTGTTCCATACAGAGGACGGAGAACTCTCTGCTCCACTGCGCTCTGATCGAGTTGCAAAGTATGTTTTTGTAAATCGATCTAGTGACGAAATAGATACAGCTAATCATACTTGCCTACCGGCGGTTTTCTTTTTCATTTAAGAGAGCCTGCCCTGAGCAAAGTCGGACGGGAAGCAAAATTCTAGGCTCTACCCATTTCTTAATGCTAATTCAGTCTTTAAATAGCTAAACAAGCGCCAAACTCCTCCTTACAGTCGTCAGACAACGGCTATTGTTTTTAACGCCATTTAAAACCTCCTTAGCTAAAATGACTAAAGGCCGTCCAATCTGGTCTATTCAGTAATTCTATAGAAGAATCAATATAGATGTTAGCGATTAAACAGCTGCAGTTGTTC
>CAZMMQ010000105.1:0-8682 GCA_964567435.1 uncultured Saprospiraceae bacterium
CAGAATGGGACACTTGAAAGTAGTTATAATTTGAATGCAGTCGGTGCCATTGTCCACCAAGAAAAAATCTTCTTCAATCATGGCAATGATGTTAACCCACAGAGAATTGCACTTAACTTGAAGGATTACATTGAAGCAAATGACCCAGGGGCTATCTACCGTGTAAATATATCATTTGTGCCCTCCGATGTTATAGAACTGGGTTGTCAGGATGGTGATGAGGGATTTGAATTTGAACTAGATAAGTCGAGAAGTATTTTTAGTCAACGTGGCAATTATAATTATCAGCAGAGAAATAATCCATGTTACAATACCTATTATTATGGCAAAGGCATTTCCCGTCATGTATTGTTGTCTAATCTAGGTGTCATCTCTAAATTGGACCCTGATAACAATTTATTGTTAGCAGTCACAGACGTTAATTCTATCAATAGAATTGGAGGAGCCACTGTCAATGTATATGATTTTCAGCAACAACTGATTAGTGGTGGAGCGACAAAGCAAGATGGAATTGCAATAATCTCCTTGTCTAAAAAGCCTGCTTTTGCCATCATCACTAACAGGAATCAATTTGCCTATATCAATTTGAGGGACAATCAGGCATTGAGTAATAGTGATTTTGATGTGAGTGGTAAAAAGACTTCATCTGGTATAGATGCCATGATATACGGCGAACGTGGTGTTTGGAGACCTGGAGACACTTTGCATATCAATGTAATGCTAGAAGATAAATCTGGAACCTTGCCAGCTGACCACCCAGTGACACTTGAAGTATTTGATTCAAGAAATAAGAAACACTACACACAAACCACGTCTCAACAATTAGGGCAGATTTATTATTTCCCAGTGCCGACCTCTCAAGCCAGTCCTACTGGAAATTATCGTGCTAAGTTCTCTGTAGGAAATAATGAATTCTACAAAACGATTAAAGTAGAGACCATTAAGCCCAATAGATTGAAGATTGATTTGGGCTTACCAGATGGTGACTTAGATATACATTCAGGGCAAGATATTGAGATTGCTTCACAATGGTTGCATGGTGCCTCAGCTGAAGGATTGAAGGCCAATGTTAATGTAGATGTGTCAAAGGTTGGAACACACTTTTTAGGTTATTCCAATTATGAATTTGATGACCCTTCCAGACGGGTAGATGCGTATGGTCTGACCATCTTTGATAAGAGGCTAGATGAGAATGGAAAGGGTATAATTAAGTTCCCTACTCAAAAAGATAAGCTGTATCCAGGGAAAGTAAAACTGTCATTTAATACCAAAGTATTCGAAAAGAGTGGAAACTACAGCGAACATAATATTTCCACCATAGCCCATCCTTATGAGAGTTATGTAGGTGTCCAGGTGCCTCAGTCCAGATGGGGTAGCAAGAGAATAGACTTAGACAAATTAGATTACATTGAATTAGTTGCAGTGGACACGAGTGGTCAGCCAGTGGCTAACAGACAATTAAATATAGGGATGTATGAGGCCGATTGGAATTGGTGGTATGACCGAGGCTATAGTTCTAAGTATAATTATAACCACGCCAATCATAGTGGCGCTTTGTATAAAGACACCTTGAGTACAGACAATTCTGGAAAAGTAAAATACCCTGTCCGATTTGATGAACATGGTCGGTATATGATTCGGATATGTGATGAGGTGTCAGGCCATTGCACAGGAGAATTATTTTATGCAGGGCGCAGTTGGGGTGGTAAGCAAAAGCAAGGACCTCAATCTCTCAAAATGAAAACCGATAAGGATGCGTATGTTATCGGTGATGAGGTCAAAATAAATGTACCGTCTGTGGAAGGGGGTGAAGTTTTTGTTACCGTGGAGAATGGAGAAAAGATACTGAGTACATTCTGGCAAAAGGCAGGTAAGGAAAGTACTGAAATTAATATTCCAGTAACTCAAGAGATGACGCCAAATGTATATGTGTCAGCTCACCTTGTGCAAAAGTATAGTGCTGAGACCAATGACTTGCCTATGCGTATGTATGGTGTCCTACCCGTAAAGGTAACTGACCCTGCTACGCAGATAGAGCCGCGTATTAGAATCGCAGATGAAATCAGACCCGACCAGGTACAGTCGATAACAGTTTCAGAATCGAATAATAGTGCTATGTATTATACGCTTGCAGTCGTAGACGAAGGATTACTAAATCTGACAAATTTCAGAACACCCAATTGCTGGAATTATTTCAATGCCAAACAAGCCTTGGGCATAAAGACTTGGGATTTGTATGACTATGTACTCAATGGCCATGGCGGCAAAATCGATAAGTATATTTCTATAGGGGGAGATGATGCTGCTTCTCAGAAAGGGAAGGATAGTGACCAAAATAGATTTAGACCAGTCGTTCAGCATCTGGGGACATTCAAGGTGGAAGCAGGAAGAAAGAATACGCATAAGATAAATGTGAAAGATTATGTAGGGGCCGTTAGAGTCATGGTCGTCGCAAGAAACAAACAGTCTTATGGCAGTGCTGATAAAACAGTCTTGGTCAAAAAGCCACTGATGACGCAATCCACTTTGCCTCGTGTGCTGGGCATAGGCGAGACGCTAGACCTGAATGCAAACATCTTTGCTATGTCAGATAATATTAGAAATGTGGATGTCAGCATAGATACAGATAATCTTATCAGCAGTAATTTAACGCATGCTAGTTTGTCCTTTTCTAAGCAAGGAGACCAGTTGACCAATTTTCCAATAGAGACTAGTCAGGCAGAAGGGATTTCTAAAATAAAAGTTGTGGCTTCCAGTGGTGGTGAGACAGATGACGAAGAGATTAACATTGCTGTCAGAAACCCCAACCCAATTATTTCTAAGTCGGAGAGTATTGTTATTAAGTCAGGAAAGAAAATCACAAAAGAGCTGAATTTATTTGGCACACCAGGCACCAATTCTGCTAGCGTGGAAGTCACTAAATTTTTGCCATTAGATTTATCATCTAGACTTAACTACTTGATTCATTATCCGTATGGATGCATAGAGCAAACAGTTTCTTCAGTATTCCCTCAGTTGTACCTTGCCGATATAGTAGAACTTTCGGCTTCCGAAAAAAACAAAAGTCATCAATCTATTAAAAGAGGCATAGAACGATTGACCTTATTCCAATTAAATAGTGGCGGGATGAGCTATTGGCCAGGAAGGGATTATGAATCATTATGGGGGAGTGCTTATGCCTTACATTTTTTGACTGAAGCAAAGCAGAAGGGATATATAGTCTCCCAATCTATGATAGATGAGCTGGCAGATTATTGTCAGAAAACGGCTAAGGGCTATGCGCATAAAGAGGCGAAATACTATAATACGATGGAGTTGCAGCAAGCCTACATCTTATATGTCCTGGCTAGAGCAGGTAGAGCCGATATCGGCAGTATGAATAGATTAAGGAACTATAAGAATCTAAATGTCTCAGCGGCGCATTTGTTGGGTGCCGCCTATGCCTCTATATCTAAGACCGATATTGCTAAAAAGTTAATCTCTAATAAAGATATTGCCATTAAGCCATATATAGAAACAGGAAGCACCTATGGTAGCACGTTAAGAGATATGGCTATTATCGCACAAGCGCTTATAGATATGGACATGGAAGAGGAAGCCTTCAACGTCATAAAGGATATAGCCAAAGATATATCAGCTCAGAGATGGTACTCTACACAGGCTGTGGCTGTGAGCTTATCCAGCATAGGTCAATATTTGATAAAGTATCCAGTGGGTGATTTGAACTTTGAGTATGTAGACACTAATGGAGAGTCTAGCGCTATCCAAAGCCAGAAATCGATGTGGAAGGATACAGTGGACCTGAGTTCTAGTAAATCAGTAACTATCCACAATACCAGTAGTGGCAATCTATATGTTAATCTCGTGACTAATGGCAAGGAAGCTGTTTCAGGCACAAATCCTATACAATCTAGGCACATAGATATCGATGTCAAATACACTGATTTAGAAGGAAAGAAAATAAATCCTACTAAATTAAATCAAGGACAAGACTTTATAGCGTCAGTGACCATAGGACACAATGGAAGTAGGTCTGTAAGGCTAGATGAATTAGCCTTGGAATTTTCTCTACCCTCTGGATGGGAGATAAATAATGAAAGGCTGCAAGACAGAGTGACATCTACTGCTGATGCGGGTTATGATTACAGAGACATAAGAGATGACAAGGTCATTACGTTTTTTGACTTAGGCTACAGAGATAGTTCTACTTTCATCACAAAGTTAACGGCTACCTATGCTGGACGTTTTTATTTCCCAGCAGTATATGTTCATGCCATGTATGATAATGATATCAGTGCCAAAACATCAGGACAATGGATAGAGGTAACAAAGGGATATTAATCCTCAGGTATATAACCTACTTGTTGGCGCTGTTTGTGGTGGTGCTTTTACTGGTGCCCAACATAGATATGAATGTATCCTATAGTCAGGTGATATATGATAGAGATGGTAATTTGCTGGGTGCCCATGTGGCGGAAGATGAGCAATGGCGTTTTCCTCCGAGCGACTTAGATGTTGATATTATATCACAAGCTCTATTGACCTATGAGGATAAAAATTTTCACAGACATCATGGGCTTGATTTCAAAGCTGTGGGTAGGGCGCTGCGAGATAATGTGATTGCAGGAAGTATCAAGAGTGGTGCTTCTACCATCACCATGCAATTGGCGAGATTATCTTGTGGGTTAACTAAAAGAACCTACAGACAGAAAATTCTAGAGATACTCATGGCAATCAAGCATGAGTTTAGATTCAGTAAGCATGAGATACTTAACCAATACTTGGCCCATGCCCCTTATGGTGGTAATGTCGTTGGGATAGAAGCGGCATGTTGGAGGTACTTTGGTAAAAGTCCACAACTGCTGACGACAGCAGAAGCCTGTATGTTGGCCGTTCTGCCTAATGCACCTTCTCTAATTCACCTGGGTAAAAACAGAAAGGCCTTAAAGACTAAGCGAGATTTTCTTCTAGCTCAAATGATGGAAGAAGGCCACATTACACCAGAAGCCTATGAATTAGGTCTGATGGAGTCACTGCCGCTCAATCCAGTGACACTGCCAGCGTTGGCCCCTCACTTATTAGCATATGCGCATAAGGATGGTGTTACACATACTACACTAGATAAGGACATTCAAAAGACCTGTCTTAATACTGCAAAGTATTTTGGAAATATTTACTCGCAAGAGGACATTCAAAATATGGCTATTCTTGTCATGGACACCTATAGCGGAGAAGTCCTCGCTTATGTTGGTAACAGCCCAGTCACAAGAGAGGAAGACCATGTAGATAATATTCATGCTAAGCGTAGTTATGGCTCATTACTAAAGCCAGTCTTGTTTGCCTTAAGTTTGGATGCAGGTCAATTATATCCACAACAATTATTGAAAGATACACCTGCCAATTATAATGGATATAGACCAGAGAACTACTCCAGAGCTTATGAGGGTGCAGTGCCCGCCTCACTGGCCTTGTCCAAATCTCTTAATGTGCCCTTTGTGCATATGCTGAAGACTTATGGGATAGAACGATTTATTTCTAAGCTAAGAGCTATGGAAATAAACTCTATTAATCAGGATGCAAATTATTATGGCTTATCTCTGATATTAGGAGGTGGTGAAGCTTCACTATGGGAGATGACGGGTATGTATGCCAGTATGGGCAGAACTCTAAGTCACTTTGAATCTAATAGCAGTCAATATCTAAGTAAGGAATTTTCTCTACCGAGCATTACGATTAATGCTGATAAGGAAGTCACCCAAAAACAAAACCCGCAACATTTATCGGCAGGGTCTATTTATCACACCTTTAAGGCTATGAATGAAGTCATCAGACCCAATGCAGATATGCAATGGCAGCGATTTAACTCTTCTGCACCGATTGCTTGGAAAACAGGTACCTCATTCGGTCATAAGGATGCTTGGGCTATAGGTGTCTCTCCAAGATATACAATTGGTATATGGGTAGGTAACTCAGACGGAGAGGGTAAGCATAACTTGGTCGGTGTCAAAAAAGCAGCGCCACTATTATTTGATGTATATAATAATTTACAAAGTAACAAGACATTTAATACTCCATACGATGACCTTCATCAGCGAGTAGTATGTAGTCAGTCAGGTCATCTGGCAGGCCCTCATTGTGAGGTGGTAGATAGCTCATATATGCCGGCAACCAAGTACCATAAATTGTGTCCATATCATCTCACGCTGCACACAAATCAAAATGGACAACGAGTGCACTCCGATTGTCTATTGCCTTCAGAGATGGTACACAAAAGTTGGTTTGTACTTCCACCAGATATGGCCATGTATTACAAGTTACAAAACCCCTCTTATAAGACTATCCCCGCCTACGCTGAAACGTGTGTAACCAATCTAGACTCGGAGCTGATGTCATTTATTTATCCCCATTCCTTCACTAGCATCTATCTTCCTGTCAATGGTGAGCAGCAAAGAGAAAAGACGATTTTTCAGCTGGCTCACCAAAAGCCTGATGCTAAAGTGCATTGGCATTTAGATGGTCTATATCTGGGTGTTACAGAAGAACTACATTCCTTTCCTATCGATGCAGCTGTAGGCCCACATATCGTCAAGGTGGTGGATGGAGAAGGCAATTCTAAGACGCAATCATTTGAGATAGTAGGGGAGAGCAGACCGTAGAGTATCTTGTCGTACGGCAGAATTTAACTTAGTTTTCTTATAAATCAATTGTACAAGTTGAACCTATTAAGATATTACTCTATTAGATTTGTGTAAATATCATTTGCTATGCGATACACTTATCTCTTACTGTTCACCTTGATTACCTTGACGCTATTAGGCCAGCGTCGAGAGCCACTTGACATAACAATAGATTGGGAATCATATGATCCACCGTCTACACTAGTTGTTCCAGAGAATCCTGTAGAACGTGCTAAGTTTCCCTTCGTGGATGTGCATAGCCATCACTGGAGAATGGCAGAGATGAATCTGGATGAGCTAATTTTGGAAATGGATAGTCTTAATATGCAAGTGGTAGTCAATCTAAGTGGCAGAGGTGGCCAAGCGCTCAAAGGCATCACAGATAATATAAAGAAATACGGGCATGAAGATAGGATTGTCGTATTCACTAATATTAATATTCGATCCATCCTAGAACCAGACTGGACGGAGAACACTGTCAAACAAATCGAATATGATGTCGCTAACGGCGCCAGAGGTCTAAAGATATATAAGTCACAAGGGATGACAAATACAGATAGCTTAGGAAATCGAGTGAAGATTAATGATCCACGAATAGCGCCTGTGTGGGAGAAGTGTGGAGAGCTCGGTATTCCAGTGCTTATCCATTCCGCTGATCCTAAATCATTTTGGGCGCCGCATGATAGCCTCAATGAAAGATGGCTGGAGCTTAAGGTGAGACCTAATAGAAAACGAGATGCTGATAATCCAGCCTCATGGGAAACCATCATTGCAGAACAGCATGATATATTCCGTAATCATCCTAATACGACTTTTATCAATGCACACATGGGCTGGTACCCTAATGACTTGGAAAAGTTAGGTGAGTTGTTAGACGATATTCCCAATATGTATGTAGAGATTGGGGCCGTCATTGCAGAGCTAGGGCGACAGCCGAGAATGGCCAATAGGTTCTTTGAGAAATATCAGGATAGAGTCCTATTTGGAAAAGATTCCTATAAGCCCAAGGAGTATCCAACCTACTTCCGAGTCTTAGAGTCAGATGATGAATATTTTCCTTACTACAAACGCTATCATGCATTCTGGAGAATGTACGGATTAGATCTGCCTGACGATATTCTAGAGAAATTGTATTATAAGAATGCACTTAAAGTCATTCCTGATTTAGATCCAGCAATGTGGGAGGATAAGTAGGGAAGGAATTGAGTGTAGTAATCTCCTACACATTTATAATTTAAGCTCATGGAATTTGTGTCTAAGAACAATTCCGTAATCGCATCAGCTTCTGCCTGAGATATATCTCCGTCCCCATCTGTGAGAATTAGGCAAAGGACTCATAAGAACCATCTCTAACAAACAATGAAATGTAAAGAATGAATTTCCGACAACAGATACTGAAAGAGGTGAAACGAATTTTGCTGGGCAATCATCAAAGAGATTTCCAGTTCAGATACAACAAGTAGTAAGGCGTAAGTTGAGAATGCTAAAAAATGCTCAAAATCTGAATGATTTAAGGATGCCAACAACAAATAGACTTGAAAAGCTCAAAGGATCAAATAATTGATTATCACTAAACAGAGTTATGAAAAAGAAATTAAACAATATTCATCCAAGAGAGATATTGATTGAGGAGTTCCTTAAACCTATGGATATATCTGCATATAAATTGGCCAAAGAAACATTCATTCCTCAGACAAGAGTAAGTGCGATCATTAAGGGAAATCGAAGGATAACAGCCGATACGGCTCTCAGATTATCTAAATTTTTCGGGACATCAGCCAAATTTTGGCTAGGCCTGCAAGCGGATTATGACCTTGAAGAAGGATTGATTAAGAATGAATCTGAGCTAAATTCTATAATGAAATACACATCATAAACTTCGCCGTAGGAAATTCCCATTTTATAATAGAGAACAGGGTGGTCAAAGCAAGAATGGATTATAATAAATACACTGAATAGCGCATCTAAGATGCACCATAAATCAGCAGATTCACAGAGATAGTAA
>CAZMMQ010000106.1:0-8682 GCA_964567435.1 uncultured Saprospiraceae bacterium
TATAGATATAAGTTTAAAGAGCAAGGGTCCTATTTTACTTTTACAGGATTAAATTTGAATTATACTATCTGGCATAATTCAAATTGGAACTTTGTCGAGACTTAAATAGTAAGAGAAACTGACGAAATAAATTTTGAAATAAATGGTCAAGAAGACGTCATGAATCGACAAAACTTAAATACTGGTTTATTATTAGGCGTTGGCTATAGAAAAAACAAGTTAATGACAGAAATCGGATATGAAGTTATTAGATGGAATGTCAATAGTGCATATATTCGTGGTTGATATCAGGGGTTGATTTCTCTTAATCTATACTACAGGATAAGCGAATAGTCGTCCAATTCGTTAATGAATGTAATAACGAAAATCAAGAAGTAGGAGAACGAATAAACTATGCAAGAAGAGTTACTTAAGGTAATCACTAATAATAGATCTGAAGGGAAAAAGAGTATAGCTGTTCTGATAGATCCAGAATCCTCTAATACCCAAGATATCATTCAACTTGTAAAGCTAAGCGAAGCTGTCGGTGTAGATTATTTCTTTGTAGGTGGGAGTACAGCGAATCACGAAGATATGGATTCGGCACTCACGACATTGAAAGAGATAAGTGTTATACCTATATTAATATTTCCTGGCAGTGTACAACAACTCAATAATAAGGCTGACGGGTTGCTCTATCTCTCGTTAATATCTGGTAGAAATCCTGAACTACTCATAGGCAAGCATATAGAAAGTGTCCCATTCCTAAGGAAAAGTAATCTTGAGATAATCCCTACGGCTTATCTACTTATAGATGGTGGTATGGAAAGTACCGTCGCCTATATATCTAACACAACACCTATTCCTGCAGAAAAACCAGATATCACTGTCGCTACTGCACTGGCAGGACAATACTTAGGGATGCAACTCATCTATCTTGAAGCTGGATCTGGGGCCCAAAATGCCGTCGCCGCCAGTACAATAACTGCCGTAAGACAATCGACTTCTTTGCCTTTGATTGTGGGTGGTGGCATACGTACTCCCGAGAAGGCGGCCATCGCTGCTGAGGCAGGTGCTGACATCATTGTGATAGGTAATATCTTAGAGAAAGATCCGAATATGATTACAGACTTGTCTATTGCTGTGCATACTGCAACCACAAAAGCTATTGTATGATAGAAGGGCTCATCATTCGGTCTACTGGTAGCTGGTACGATGTCAAGTTGGCTTCAGGAGAAATGATTTCTTGTAGGATGATAGGTAAATTTAGATTGGATGGGAAGAAGGTGACTAATCCAGTAGCCGTAGGTGACAGGGTTTTGTTGGAAATAGAGGAAGGTGGAGATACGGATTCTACCCGAGGTGTCATCAAGGAGATTGTAGATCGCAAAAATTATGTCATTAGACAATCTCCAAGAAAAAAACATTTCCTGCATATCATCGCAGCCAACATAGATCAGGCTCTATTAATTGTCACCATCCGCGAACCTAAACTTAAGCAAGGATTTATAGACCGATTCCTTTTGATGACAGAACCATATAATATTCCTGTACATATCGTCTTTAATAAGGGAGACTTGTATACAGATGATGACTTGGTTGTCTATCAATATTTAAAAGATATATACGAAAAGATAGGCTATCACTGCTACATCACCTCTGCTCTCGAAAAGAAAGGTATCAAGCTTATTAGTGAGGCTATAAAAGGAAAAACTACTTTATTTAGTGGACAATCAGGTGTCGGCAAATCATCATTGCTCAATGAACTGCATCCCACCCTAGAGATTAAGACCAAGGACATCTCTCATTATACGGGTAAAGGACAACATACAACAACCTTTGCTGAGATGTTTGACATAGGAAATGACACCAAAATCATCGACTCACCAGGGATAAAGACACTAAGTTTCAATCATATGGAAATCCAGGATGTGGCACATAATTTCAAAGAATTCTTCAGAGTCTCAACCAATTGTAAGTTCGATGATTGTACTCACAGAAATGAACCTAAGTGTCAGGTCAAATCAGAAATAGAAAATGGAGAAATCAGCGAACTGAGATATAATAATTATTTGCAATTACTCGAAGAAGTAGAGGACCAAAACTATTGGGAAAGACATGATAATTATTAGTGAATTTATTTCACTCCCAACCCACACTCTCTAAAAATTGCCAAACAGAACAATATTTATTTGATCCCTATTTCCATTGGCTAGAAACTGATTCATATATCCAGCCTCGATTCTAATAGAAGAACTCAATCGATAACCAAAGGCGCCGTAAAGTCGATTTCTATCAAATACATTGGCGACGGTATTCAAAAATACTTCATCGTAGATCGAAAGATATAATGCTTGGTTGCCCTCATTGAAACTAGCTAGGGGAATGTTTAATCCAAGAAAATATCTGAATCTGAGTCTGAAATCATCCTCTACAAATCGTTGCTCAAATCGATATCTGTGCTGGAGGCCTAGCTTACCTACATTCTGTTTGGTGATAAATTGCTGGAAAATCCTATGCTCGTTGACCACCACCTTGTCAGTATCATTGATATAATTCTCACTTCGTATAAATCCATATCCTACTAAAGCATTGGACCTGTCTCCTACATCGTAGCCCAATCCTCCTCTTATCAGAAGCTGCTCGAGGTCTCCAATGGCGTTATAATTTCTATACTGCACCTCATGGTGTAAGTTAAATTTGGAGCCTAAGTCCTTACTGCCAATATATATAAGCCAGTTACCAAGGTCAGCGGGCTGCGCATAAGATATGAATGGGCACACAAGAAAAAAGCAAACAATAACTCTAATAATATATTTAGATCTCATGTCATTGAAAATTTAAAAAAAAGACGAAGCTAATAAATAAGCGATGTATTACACACCTAACTTTCTAATCAACACGGGCAGAATTGTAAGATCGGCAATCAGCGCAGATAATAGGGTAACTGAAATCAGCATCCCAATAATCACTGATGGTTGATTATTAGAAAAAAGCAAAACTAAAAATCCGAAAAATAATATAATAGTTGTAAATATTATGGCCTTGCCACATTCTCTAAAGGTCACGAGCATTGCTTTTTCTACATCCCCATCATATTGCTCCTTGGCCAACTTATACTTGCTAAGAAAATGTATGGTATCATCTACAGCAATTCCAAATATAATGGCAAAAACGATAGAGACGCCAGCCTCCAAGGCTATACCTGTATACCCAATAAGGGCCGCCGCAAATAATAGTGGAAAAAGGTTGGGCACCAAGGCCAAAAACAACATCTTCCAATTTCTAAAGAGTAGACCCATTAA
The DNA here is from genome assembly GCA_964567435.1 of uncultured Saprospiraceae bacterium. Classification (GTDB taxonomy): domain Bacteria; phylum Bacteroidota; class Bacteroidia; order Chitinophagales; family Saprospiraceae; genus RFSX01. The sequence continues at coordinate 3,285 of CAZMMQ010000106.1, forward strand.
TACACTAACAATTACCAAGGCGATTATTAATCCTTGTGTCAAACTCTCTTTTACAAATTCTGAATTTTTGTCCAATAATAAACCCGTACCGGTCTGTCTGAAGGTAATTACAGATGGGTCAATATTCTCAGATAACCACAGATCTATCTCCTTACTCATCGCCTTGATATTTTCTGCCCCTACATCTTTGACTTTGGAACTAACTCTGGTTTTTTGTTTGTCTCTACTAATTAATACATCTGAACCAATACTGGGTAAGCGGGCTAGCATGTGCTTTATTCTAGAATATTCGTCTTTGGACGGTATAGCATAGGTGCCAGGAGCATTCTTCTTCAATAACTGATTGATTCCTTTTGTCACAGACCCTAGAGAGAAGGCCGTTTGGATTTCTTTATGAGTCTTTAGATAATCTTCTGCTTTGGCAATCTCACTGATGACCTCATAATCGTAAATGGTGTGATCTCCCTGAAGTGTGCCCGCTAACTCTAACGGTCTAAATCCTGCAAATTCTTTTTCAAAATAAAGAAAGTCATCGCTGATCTTGACATTCTGAGGTAGATTGGTATACAAATCATAATTCGTATGAATCTTAGTAATACCATATATAAATACAAACACCAGTACAAGAGACATCCAAGAAATTAATTTCCGATGCGAAATAGTCTTGTGATATGCCCAATCCAAAATAGAAACCCAATTATCTTTTTTTCTTGCTGGTGTTATCATTTGATCTTTGGTAAAAAAGGACATTAATGGGCAGGTGAATCCGATCACAACGATATAAGCAATCAAGACACCTATAGCAGAATTAGTCCCAAACTCTCTAATAGGTAGAATTCTAGAACTCAACAAAGTAGCAAAACCAGCCGCTGTCGTCAGAGAGGTAAGCAGTGTCGCCATTCCTATCTGCTTTATGGTTATGTGAAGAGCTCTCTTTTTGGTCTCACCCTTTCTGAGTTCATCATGATACTTGCTCATGATATGGACCACATCACTAGTCCCAACAATAAGCATCAATACTGGATATAGGGCAGACATTAATGATAATTGTCTACCCATAAGAGATAATATACCAAAGAAAATAAGCAACCCTACGCCGATAGAGCCCAGTGCTATCAGAATACTTACCCACTTGCGGAAGAGAAGTATCATAACTATGCTAATCAGAATCCCGCTAATTATCGTAGAAATGATGATTTCTCTCATTTGTATCTTAGCCAATTCTGATTGGAAGTAAGGGCGGCCTACCATATGATAATCACTAATCTCATGCTTGTCAAAAAGTCGATAGATAGCGTCCATGATTTCATGAGACTCCTCCATCAGCACTTCATTTTCTGTTTTTATAATGATACCTGCTGCCGTCCCAGTCCTATTAATCATGGAGTAGAGAATCTGCTCATCCTGCATTATCCTGATACTATCTTGAGTGAGTCTAGATTGATCATGTATGTGAAGAGCAGGGATGCTTGTAGGTCCGAATGGGGTCATCACGGGATATTTGTGATTAGGCAGTGATTGGACAAGCTTTACATAAGGCACTTCCTTATTGATGTCGTCAGCCAACAGGTCTATCTGTTGTAAAAAGGAGGTGTCAAACACAGAAGGGTGATGCTCAACTGCTATAAGTAGGAAATTATCATCGGCCTCAAATTCTTCGATAAATGATTTGAAGAATTCCAAATCATCGTCCCCTGTTGGAAAAAATTGCTCAAAATTGAAAGCGACCTTGATCTGCGGTAGCAGAAAGAGGGATATAATGCAGAGAACAATGAAAGTAAAAAGAGAGAATTTGCGGTTTTGGTAGAATGTCTCGAACATATAGATTGAACAATTTGAAAATGAATTTGCTCACAATAATCGACTAAAAATGGAATATCTTACCTTAGTCTCTTCATGAATAGCCACTATGAATAATAAAACAACTAACATTCCATTCCAATTTTCCTATTCTGGTGGTATGCCCCAATTGCTTAGAAAACTGAAGTGCAGTCTTTCACTTAGCACCTATCAAGCTGGGAAAGTCATATTTATAAGTGCTGTAGATAATCAAAAACTTATACAACTCCCTCGAAGTTTTGTCAAAGCGATGGGTATAGCAGTAAAAGATGATCAGCTAGCTATAGCATGTATGGATGAGGTTATCTTATTTCGAGGCTCGCAACAGCTGGCATCTCACTACCCAAAAAAACCTAACGTCTATGATACGATGTATTTTCCAAGGGTAACCTACCATACAGGGGCGCTGGACATCCACGATATAGATTTCTGTAATCAAGGTATATGTGCTGTGAATACCAACTTCTCATGCATTGTCAAGATAGATGAGCACTATAATTTTACACCTATATGGAAGCCATCATTTATTGCGAAAGCGACTTCTGGAGATCACTGCCATCTCAATGGAATGGCTGTCGAGGATGGAGAGATAAAATATGTCACAGCGTTTGCAGAAACAGATGAACCGAGGGCTTGGACATCTGACCTTCAAAATTCTGGCATCTTGATAGATTATGGGTCTAATAACATTATTGTACGAGGATTGGCAATGCCCCATTCGCCCCGTTCACTTGGCGATTATATCTATGTGCTCCAATCCGGTAATGGTACGCTGCTGAAAATCAATAAATCTACCTTAGAACAGCAAGTCCTATTTCAGTTTGAAGGATTTCTGAGGGGATTATCTATCCACCAAGGCTATGCATTTATAGGGCTAAGCAAGATAAGAGAAGACAGCTCCAGCTTTGGTAAGTTGGGGCTAAAAGATACTGCTAATAAAGCTGGTGTTATAGCTATAGAGCTTAGTTCAGGAAAGCATGTCGCCTCATTATTCTATGAAAATTCCGTGGACGAAATCTATGATATACAGATACTCCCTGGCCTGATGCGCCCTTCTATTCTCAATACCTTAAAAGAAGATTACAAAATGGGACTGAGTCTACCTGACAGAACCTTCTGGGGAAAACTTACATCAAACAGCTAAAACATTGAAACAGTACAAGATGACTATCCTATTGTGTCACTAGCTGGGTAGAGTTTACTATATTAGCTGGAGAAGATAGATTAGAATCATTGAAGTTTTATAAGCAATAAAATAATACGTCACTTTCTACTATCGTTTACCTTTTTATTTAAAAAAAAACAACAACCATGAAAAAGCCTATTTTTTATAGTCAAAATTCAAAGTCACTAAGAAAGCTTAGATTCCTTAGCACCACACTAGACAAAAAAATCAAGTCAGGTCAGACTAATCAAGCTACGCTTATAAGACTGAAGAAGAGAATAGTCACAATTCTCAATCAACTAAAATCTCGCGTAAGACAAGCTGCCATTCGTAAAGTGATGGGTCCTGCTTTTGTCCTCTTTGGATTAATGGGCAGCCAGGTTGCACAGGCGCAGAATTTTTCTGAGCCCCGCGTGCTCCCTAAGATTAATTTCGATGCAGTCACTTTACCAAAATTATACGACCTAGATAATGACGGGGACTTAGATATATTGGGTTTGACTTATGACTATCAAAACAGCCAGTTAGTCATCCCATTTGTAGAAAATGTAGGGACTGCACAAGAGATGGATATTTCATCTATCAATTTGGACACGATTAGACTTAACTTTATTGATGACTTTACCAGTTTCAGCTATTCCCCGGGAGACTTGGATAATGATGGAGATGTAGACTTTATTACTGTAGGTTATGATGAAAATAATGATTCAGGAGACATTGTTCTATTTTATGAAAATATGGGTGACCTAGATTTTCCATCAGTAGACACTTTGTCTATTTCGGAATTAAATCCTGATCTCATAACAATAGGTAACATAAACGCTGAATTGGCAGATTTTGATAATGATGGAGATCTAGATCTTCTCAGCTTTGGATTAGATTATCAAGCGTCGTTGCAAGGAGAATATTCTGGTTGTCTCGTTTTTTATGAGAATGTCGGCTCGGTTGATAGCTTTAATATTATTGACCCTGTATTGGTAGATAATTTTCCATGTCAACCTCTTGCTGATTCTGAGATATTAGACGCTGGCATAATACTTTTTGATTTAGCAGATTTTGACAATGATGGAGACCTAGATGTTTTGCAAGCTAACTATGATGATGCTTCAAACTCTACTATTGAATTTTACTATGAAAATAATGGAGGTGTTTTCTCTGATCCAGTAGACCTCGGCATTTTCCCAGATGATGATGGCGTATATTTGCATACTGTAGGAGACCTAGATGGAGACGGAGATATAGATATTCTCTATGATACTTATACTGGAAACACAACCACTAACTACTATTGGGTAGAAAATCTTCAGGTGACTTCTACTAGAGATTTCGAGACTTTTAACGGACAAATCTCCCTGCAAACTAACTTGGCAAATGCAGAAGTAGTACTTAATGTGGCATTAGACAAACTTGCTTCGCTGGATATCAGCATTTTTAATGCTGCTGGTCAGGTGATGTATAGAGATACAAGAGACATCCTTAAAGAACAAGTAGAGATTGATATTCAAGATTTGGCACCAGGGCTGTACCATTTAAATGTAAGCTCAGACAATAAGATAGAAACGCTGAAGTTCTACAAAAGCTAGATTTAGCACACACTTCATCAATGAGAGGATTATTTCAGTATAGAGTAGCTGAAATAATCCTCTTTTCAATTCTATATCTATATCCAAAATTTTCCTGCAGACAGGTATTTCATTAATTTCATTCTGTGAAAAATTAGAAAACTATAAAATTCTACAAAAGATAATTTGCTACTCCCTTATTATAACAAAGAAGGCCTAGAGGCCGGCACTGATGAGGCAGGCAGAGGATGTTTGGCGGGGCCCGTATTTGCGGCGGCTGTCATTCTTCCTAAGGACTTCGAGCACGCTATTTTGAGGGATTCCAAAAAGCTGAATGACAAACAAAAAGAAGACTTATACAATGTCATTACCAACCAAGCCATCAGCTATGCCATACAAAAGGTCAGCCCTCATAAGATAGACCGCATTAATATCCTGAATGCCTCCATCCTTGCCATGCATAAGTCCATAGACAAACTACATTTAAAACCTGACCACATACTGGTGGATGGCAATCGATTTAAATCCTACAAGAAGGTTCCCCACACCTGCATCATCAAAGGAGATGATAAGTACTACTCCATCGCCGCCGCCTCTGTATTGGCCAAGGTGAGCAGAGATAGATATATGATTAAAATGTCCAAGCGTTATCCCTCTTATTCTTGGGAATCGAATATGGGCTATCCCACCAAAGCGCACAGAGCAGGAATAGCCGAGCATGGGGTGACGCCGCTGCATAGAAAAAGCTTTAAGATGCTATCTGGATTGGATCACGCTGAACAACTGCAGCTGTTTAATCGCTAACATCTATATTGATTCTTCTATAGAATTA
>CAZMMQ010000107.1:0-8678 GCA_964567435.1 uncultured Saprospiraceae bacterium
TTTCATGTTAACTGCGTTTTGTACTTATAAGACAGGAAATCAAGTGACTACCTTTTATTCTCCCTACTACATGAGGTATAGATATATATACATAAGCACTACAAGTAACTTCTCAGTGCAGTTTTTTGACAAGTATGTGACAGAATTTGGTATCGGTCTGTGATAATATCTTACTACAATCAGTCCTAAGTACCCATAACGCTAAGCTTAGACAAGATTTCAATATGGCAAACTGACAACCCTAGAGAGCCTCTTAAAAGAATTCTTTCTTTGAGATAAGCGATTATTATACGAAAAGAACAATTTGACTATTATATATATCTTTTAGAGTCATATAGACTCATTGAATTCGTGAATAAGGAAAATATGTTCAATACATACTTTATTTGCACTGTAATTACAAAGCAGGTATAACCAACCTAGTTTACAACCAAAGTGATAGTTATTCTAATAAAATCTGTCAACCAAAGGAATGTAAAGACATTCTTACGATTTGCCTTAAAAGACCTCTTATTGTCTATTAAGATAAGTCACTAAGATTTAATTGGAGACTTAAGAAGGAGAGTCATATGACTGCTTCATCTAATAAAAAAAGTCAATTTAATTATCAAGAGTCATTAACGAATTAGCGTTACGACTTTTTTTATAGAACAATTTTTAAATTCAAAAAAACAGCTATTATGAAACTAATAAGCCATGTAATTCTATGCCTTGTGCTCTCATCAATATCTTTTGGTTATGCAGCACATATAGATAATCCGGAAGCGGAGAACAAAAATGAAATCAAAAAAGAAAGAGCAAGACTGGAAGTGATTCCCAACACGAATCTGGAAGTAGAATTAAGTCAAGATGGAACCAGCTTGGATGTTCAACTAGAAGGAAATACTGGAAAATTAGACTGGATTATTTTCAAACCTAAAGGTGAGGTAATCAGCAGAATAAAAACTAAATCCAAAATAGACAAGATCAAAATTAATACTCTCGAGAAAGGTACATATGTCCTTATGGTAAAGGACGATTACGGAAGAGTAATAGCTACAGCTTTTAATAAAGTTTAGTTAAACAAAGTTAACACCAATAAAAAATCGATGACGAATTCGTCTGTTAGGCGATTCAATTTGTAAGAATTAAATTTTTAACGAGATGAGACAAGCAATAATTATTTTATCCTTAATGTTTGCCGCTATGCAAGCACATGGACAGTTACAAATAGGCGTTAAGGGATTCGTTGCGACCAATTATGGAGCAGCAGAAGCTACAGAGCAGTTTCTTAACCCAGAACCTTTGCAACTACACACTATAGCAGTAAGACAAGCAGAAACCAAAAGAGGCATTGGCCTTTCACTTTATGGAGAAACAGGAAAGTCATTTCTTATGGCAGATGTTGCTTTTGCTAAGGGTGGTAGAAACTTCGCATTACAATCTGTCAATATCAGCCAGACACCACTTGATCCAGAAGTAAGTTACAGCACAGAAGAAAACGACCTAAGATTTACAATAACTGCGGGAGTGACCTACAAGAACTTTAAGTTTGGCGTTGGACCTGAGTTTTCTAGAGTAGTTAGTGAGGCCGAAAACCTGTCAGAAATCCAACCAGTGGAATATGTGGCACAAAACCTCAGATCAGGATTCAATTTTTTGATTGGATATAAGATCAAAAATCATTTACACTTAGATCTCAAACATACCTATATGTTTCAGAACACTGCTCAGGGATACCAGTACCTTGGAATTCCATTTGAGTTAGACGCTAATACGAAGTACTTAGAACTGTCTTTAGGCATATTTCTTTAAGATTTAACTGATTAGATAGATGTGGCTCGCAATGTGTGATTGCGGGCCATTTTTTTTACCTATGACAATATTGATGGTAGTGGAACTTCTAAAGGTCATATGGTCAGACTTTTAGATTTGTTTATGACAGATTGTCTCCTTAATTATATTAAAATCATATTGGACCTTCATTTGCATCTTGATCTACCAAACAATTATATTGCAGAATGACATATGATAACTTTACATTAAAAGCCCAAGAGGCCATCATCAAAGCGCAAGGGGCAGCTAAGGATTTGGACCAGCAGCAGGTCGACACCGCCCATATTATCTATGGTATAATTGAAGTGGACGAGCCACTTTCCGAATTTCTATTCCAAAAGATGGATGTTGGTATCACACCTCTAAGAAATAAACTCAAGGAAAAAATTAAGAAATACCCCAAAGTAGAAGGTAGTGACAAGCAATTCTTGACAAATGATGCCAATGCCTCGTTAAGTAGAGCTAAGAAGTTACTCCCTGAATTCGGAGATGAATTTATCTCGTTGGAATTAATGTTATTGGGGATACTGGGTGGAAAGGATAGTGGAGCACAAGTTCTAAAAGACATGGGTGTCACTACCAAAGGGCTTAAAGCCGCTATCAAAGAAATCAGAAAAGGCCAGAAGATAGATAGTCAGACATCCGGTGCGGAATACAATGCGCTTAATAAATATGGCATCAACTTAAATGAAAGGGCAGAATCAGGTAAGTTAGATCCGATCATCGGACGCGATGAAGAAATTAGAAGAATCTTGCACATCCTTTCTAGAAGAAAGAAAAACAACCCTATAATCGTAGGAGATGCTGGTGTAGGTAAGACGGCCATTGTTGAAGGCATAGCCTGGAGAATCGTCAAGCAAGACGTGCCAGAAAACTTACAACCCAAGAAAATATTCTCTTTGGATATTGCAGGACTTATAGCAGGAGCCAAGTTCAAAGGAGAATTTGAAGAGAGACTCAAAGCTGTGATCAAAGAGGTCAATGCATCCAATGGAGAAGTCATCTTATTTGTTGATGAGATCCATACACTTATAGGAGCTGGAGGTGGCAATGGGGCCATGGATGCTGCCAACATTCTGAAGCCAGCCCTTGCAAGAGGAGAGCTAAGAACTATTGGTGCAACGACTTTGGATGAGTACCAAAAGCACTTTGAAAAGGACAAAGCATTAGTCCGACGATTCCAAACCGTATATGTAGACGAGCCACCAGTAGAAGATACCATTTCTATTCTTAGAGGTATCCAGGATAAATATGAGATGTATCATAAGATTGAAATCTTGGACGAAGCACTTATAGCTGCTGCTGAATTATCTCACAGATATATTACAGAACGAAAGTTACCTGACAAAGCCATAGACCTTATCGATGAGGCTGCAGCCAAGATGCGACTGGAATTGGATTCTGTGCCTGAGCAAATAGATGAATTGGATAGGAAAGTCAGGCAGTTAGAGATAGAGCGGGAAGCGATCAAAAGAGAAAAGGATGATAAAAAACTCAAAACGATCAATGAGCAGATCGCCAATTCTAAAGAGAAATTAGATAGCGTCAATGCGAAATGGAAAAATGAGAAAGAGATTGTAGATCAGATTCAAGCAATTAAGAAAGATGTTGAAGAACTAGAGCATCAAGCAGACCTTGCCGAAAGGGATAGCAATTTTGAATTGGTGGCCAAGATTAGATATGGTGATCTTAAGGAAAAGGAGGCCATGCTTAAAGTGGCTGAAGAAAAGCTAAATAATATTTCTGAGGAGTCAAGATTTACTAATGAAGAAGTCACTGCCAATGATATCGCTGAGGTGGTAGCCAGATGGACAGGTATTCCTGTATCTAAAATGATGCAAAGTGAAAAGGACAAGCTACTTAAGTTGGAAGAAGAGATCGGAAAGAGATTGATTGGTCAGCATGAGGCCGTTGTTGCAGTATCAGATGCTATACGTCGAAGCCGATCAGGATTGGCTGACCCCAATAAGCCGATCGGGTCATTCATATTTCTAGGACCAACTGGGGTTGGTAAGACAGAGTTGGCAAAAACACTGGCAGAGGTGCTATTTGATGACGAGAGAGCTATCACTAGAATAGATATGTCAGAATATCAAGAAAAACATTCTGTATCCAGACTGGTAGGTGCTCCTCCAGGTTATGTAGGCTATGACGAAGGCGGCCAGTTGACAGAGGCTGTTAGAAGGCGACCATACTCTATAGTCTTATTGGATGAAATAGAAAAGGCTCACCCTGACACATTTAATATTTTACTTCAGGTACTTGACGATGGACGATTAACGGATAATAAAGGTCGGGTAGCTAACTTCAAAAACACCATAATTATTATGACTTCTAATATGGGGGCAGAAACAATTCTGGAAAATTTCGAAGACCTAGATGCCGTTGGTGAAGAACACAGAGCAGACATTTTGGAGACGACCAAGCTGGAAGTATTTGACGTACTCAAGCAGAGACTCCGACCAGAATTCCTCAATAGGATAGATGATCAGATAATGTTTACCCCTCTGACCAAAGAGGAAATTCAAAAGATTGCTGTATTAATATTGAAGAAAACAAGAAAGAATCTGGCCAAATCCGAGATGGATATTGCTTTTTCAGATTCAGCGATGTCGTTAATAGCAGAATTGGGATATGATCCGCAGTTTGGTGCACGTCCATTGAAGAGGGTCATTCAAAAAGAGATTATTAATGAACTATCCAAACAGGTGTTATCTGGCCAATTCTCAGCTGGAGATACTATCCATGTGGGTACGGATGTCAAGGGATTCACTTTTACTGAAAAACCTACTAATTCTAAAAGCAAACCCAAGGTGGAGAAGAAAACCAAAAGTAGGGCAGAAAAGCTAAAAAAAGCAACCGATGACGTCCAGTCAGCCATAGATGACATCGACAAACCTAGTGACAATTGAAAGACTTGAAAATTCTAAATGTTAAAGTTGACGGAATGTCTAACTTTATGTGTGACTCAGCCGATATTAGGCGTCTAAACATATGTAAATCAAGATAGGAATTGATCAGCATTACAAAGACCTGACAAAAGTGATCAGGTCTTTTGTATTTTATTTAAGACCTAATCAAAAATTTTCTTCACTGGCTTTGTTGTTATTAGTATTTGATAATTTTAGTTTTGGTTGCTTAATACCCTAAACTTTGTCATCTTTAACATTTGCTATATTAGTAACATGGATAACAAAGTATTCTTTTCTATTTCTCAGATCAAAGTTAAAACAGCCCAACATTTATTGAGGGTTGCTGGAATAGAGTCACACTCTATTAACAAAATAGATTCCGCCCATCCCGGTGTATTTGGTCATATAGAATTGTACGTACCAAAAGATGATGAGGAAGCGGCTAGGAAAATCCTACAAGAAGCAGAGATTTTATAGCCTTATACCAGCACTAAGACCAAGCAAACCGATAGCGCCCTCACCAGTCGGCGAGCCCGAAACGACAACATTCCATTCCCAACCAAATCCAATTGAGGGTGATATAAAAAAGGAATACCCTAGAAACATAGTATATCCCAAGCTTAATGTAGGTTGTAACACAACAATCTCGGTAGTCCCATTGAAAGCATTTGTTTGCCAGTCTACAGTATTCCACCAGACATCATTTTTTAACTCCAGATGTAATCCTGAATAATCATCTCTCAAGTATCGCTGATATCCAACACTGAAACCAAATCCACTTCCCTCTTCCATATCTTGTACACCAAGGTCTCGATGGTCGAATAAGTTGGCACCGAGGCGCAATGAAAGTCTACTAAAGGTGCCAACAGAATGGTCAATTTTTACTCCTGGAATAAGACCCGTTGGATACAGCTGGATCTGAGCTGATAGATCCGTTTGGCTAAATGCACTAATTCGCCAGCAGGTAAGAAATATTACGAGTATTATAGTTGTAATATGTTTCATAAGGTTAAGATAGTCAAGATTATTATCTGGTTCGACTTAAGCAACGATTTCAGCATTATAGGTATTAATGAGAGTAGAAGAATGAAATTATGATGAAATATTTGAAAGGGTTAGTTCCTATAGCAGCAGTATCCTTGTTTGCTCTGGGATGTGGAGGAGATGAGGAATGTAAGATATTAGAATTAATAGCCAATCCTATAGAATGCCTAACAGACAGTACTTATGTATTAGAGTTAGATTTTGAGGTGGAGAATGCTGGGAATGAGTTTTTTGAATTGTTTGTACGTAATGAAGAGTTGATAGACTTCTTTCGCTTAGATGCGTTGCCGTTGCGATTAGAGGATTTTGAGTTGAGCGGAAGGGATTATGATTTTTTGCGAGTATGTATCAATGATAACCCAGACTGCTGCAGGGAGATAGAGTTTTTGCCACCAGATTGTCAAGCAGAGGCAGAGTGTGAGTTGGGGGAGCTATTAGTTGGCGTTGGTGAGTGTACGTCAGACAGTACTTATGTATTAGAGTTAGATTTTGAGGTGGAGAATGCTGGGAATGAGTTTTTTGAATTGTTTGTACGTAATGAAGAGTTGATAGACTTCTTTCGCTTAGATGCGTTGCCGTTGCGATTAGAGGATTTTGAGTTGAGCGGAAGGGATTATGATTTTTTGCGAGTATGTATCAATGATAACCCAGACTGCTGCAGGGAGATAGAGTTTTTGCCACCAGATTGCTAATCAGATATAGTTGTGATATAAAATACAAAGAGGCTGTCTCGTAGAAACAGCCTCTTTATTGATTTTTAAATATTGCACTGGATTTACATGCCTTTTTCCATTTTCTTCATCCCCATCTTTTTCTTTCCATGCCCTTTTTTCATCATTTTTTCAGTGACAGTCAAGCTGTACTCTTTAGTTGGATTAAGCGGGCAGAAGTATACATACTCTCCAGGCTCCAAAGTCACTACTTGCGACATAGAAGTAGAACCGTCCTTTACAGGGCTAGTAACATAAGCTTCTTTGATGTGATTTTCTGGAGTTGTTTTGCCTTTAGGTGCTACTACAAATCCCACGTCATGACCAACGCCTTGATTAGCAATAAAAAACTGATATTTACCAGCTTCTAGGCTGAGGGACTCAGTTGTAAATGCGCCTTTAGTTTGAGCTAATTCAACCTTTCTAACCTTCCCCTTCTTCATTTTTTCATCTTTCATCATTCCATGACCTTTATCCATCATCTTACCAGATACTGTAAGACTATACTCTTCAGTTGGATTAAGCGGGCAGAAGTACACATATTCACCGGCTTCAAGAGATACCACTTGAGACATAGAAGTAGACCCAGTTTTTACAGGGCTAGTTACATATGCTTCCTTTATATGGTTGCTCGGATCTGTTTTACCTTTTGGAGCTAATACAAAGCCGACATCATGGCCAACGCCTTCATTAGCGATAACAAACTGATAGTCACCTGGCTCCAGTGTTAGTGATTTGGTTGTAAATTCTCCTTTTGTTTGAGTCAAGTTAACCTTGTTAACCTGCGCTTGGGCTACAGTAAGTCCAGCGACTAGGACTAAGGCAGCTACTAATTTAATCTTGTTGATTATTGACATTTCTATTTAATTATAATTTACACAATTTATTTCCAGCGCAAATTTCAATTACTTTGAGAGATATATTCTCATCAATTTTTCCTTTTGAATAATCAAAAGTTCCTATTGTCAAAAATGCCAATTGCAGACAAAAAAGATGTCAAATCTGATGAACAAAACTGGAATCAAATATGAGGAGTAGAGGATTTCACCTCACCATTAACGGCATCATCAGGATAAATTATGACATTATTTTACTAATTCTACTATTTGAATGATGACCTTTGGTCTATATCCAGCAACGCATTGGACAAAAAACATGTCATACTTATTGAACCCTTTTTTACTGGCTCACACAAAAAATGGGCCGAGCAGCTAGCGGCTAATAGCCATCATGATATAGATTTATTGTCTTTGCCTGGGAGACATTGGAAATGGCGGATGCATGGTGCTGCGATCACTTTGGCAGAGAAAGTACTTAGCCTACTGGACAGACCTGATTTGTTTTTAGTCACTGACATGATACAGCTTTCAGTTTTCAAAGCACTTATCAGCTCCCGCTTCCCTAAGGTTCCAATAGCAATATATTTTCATGAGAATCAGATCACTTATCCTTGGTCCCAGACTGACCCTGACCTGAACCTCCGCAGAGATAACCATTATGGGTTTATTAATTACACTTCTGCGCTTATAGCAGATTTAGTCTTATTTAATTCTCACTTTCACATGCAGTCTTTTCTGGATAGTCTCCCAAAATTTTTACACCAATTTCCAGACCATAAGAATTTAACGACAATAGAAACCATTAAGAATAAATCAAAGGTACTCTATGTTGGTATAAATAAACCCAATCTAATTGTACCTAGAAAAGAGAAGGAACCTAAAACCATCCTTTGGAATCACCGATGGGAGTATGATAAGAATCCTGAGCTCTTTTTCAAGCTACTCCAGCGAATTAAAACCGATAAAATCAAATTTCGGCTTATAGTGGTAGGCGAATCCACTCAGAAGCATCCCTCGGTTTTTAATAAAGCCAAAGAGATGTTTAAGGAAGAGCTAATTCATTTTGGATATGTTGATGAGTCAGAAAAATACTTACAGTTATTAGAACAATCAGACCTCTTACCAGTGACAGCTATACAAGATTTTTTTGGGATTAGCACCATAGAAGCTATAGCATATGACGTACATCCACTTCTACCCAATAGATTGGTTTATCCTGAACACATTCCTGATGAGCACAAAGGCGCTTGCTTGTATGATACTGAAGAGGACCTATATGAAAAAATGAAATCCTTTCTGACAAGCAGTAAGCCCTCAATAGATTTCTCTTGGGTTGAGCGATATTATTGGGATAATTT
>CAZMMQ010000108.1:0-8395 GCA_964567435.1 uncultured Saprospiraceae bacterium
AATTGTGTTCATCGTGTGTGATCGTGGAGATCGCTACCTAAGTACTGATTTGTTTGATGAGATCACATAATTGGTTGCTAATTAGCCTAGGAGCTGTAGAACTATGTTGTAAGCAATCATTTTTTCTTATGCCTTAGGCAACAAACACTTAACGGCTCGTATGAATTAGGCCTTAAGACTATCTCTCTATAATACGAGACCTTTAAGAGATCAATTTACGTGCAAAGTGTTCTGTTATACTTCAAAAAAGTAGAGATTGAAAAGATCATTTTGTGATGTTATTTGATTTGGTACTTAACAATAGTCGCCATATACTTTGAATCATCAATAGCCATATGGGCGAGTTCTTTAGGTATTTCTGTGATCATTGGTGTAGTGCTCTTAATGTCTAAAAGCCAACAAGGAGTAAAGCAATATATAGGGATTAAAAAAAGGCTGTTTCTATTCCTTTTTGGGTGATTATATACTACATTAACCCAAATTGTCGTATATTAGGGTTATGAAGTTCACTAACCTGATAGAAGTCACCACTCATTTCTCAGATAAGAAGGTATGTAAAGAGTATTTAGCTAAGATGCGTTGGGATGGCAATCCTGTTTGTCCTCACTGCGGAAATGAGAAGGTTTACACCATGAAGCGCAACTATAAGTGCGCAAAGTGTAGAAAGCAATTCTCAGAGACCAAAGGAACCATCTTTGAGAACAGCGCTATTCCTCTTCAAAAGTGGTTTGTAGGTATTTGGTTATTCACTTCACACAAAAAAGGCATTAGCTCTATTCAATTAGGTAAAGACATAGGGGTTACTCAAAAATCAGCATGGTTTATGCTACAAAGAATCCGTTATGCAATGGAAACAAAGACTTTTGACAAAGGAGCAGAGAAAATGACGGGAGTAGTACAGATAGATGAGACTTATATTGGTGGTGATATCAGCAAAATGAACGCAAAAGCAAAGTCAAGATTTGAGAATGTAAAGGCTAAGGATACAAAGACGCCTGTTGTGGGCTTCGTGAACGAAAATGAAGTCAGAGCAATCAAGGTGGAGAACGCAGATAAGCCAACCTTAGAGGCTATAATGAAAAATGAGATTGATAAGAACGCCGTTGTGGTAACTGACGGTTATGCTGCATATAATTGGGCTAAAAAGTACTATAAGGGTCATATACAAGTTAACCACGCCAAAGGCGAATATGTAAAAGGAGGCTTCCACACAAACAGCATTGAAGGGTTTTGGAGTATATTCAAGCGTGGAATCTACGGCATCTACCATAATGTATCTATAAAGCATTTAGATAGATATATAAACGAGTTTGAGTTTAGGTATAATCGTAGAGATTTAACGGAATTTAATCGCTTTGAAGAGTTTGTATCTTTAGTAAACGGCAAGCGATTAGGATATGAATCTTTAATCAAATAATGGATACTTTTTACTTTGGAAGACTAAGCTATACAAGCAAATACCCTCTATTAAAGCTTTTAGAAACTGGCAATAAATTCAGGCCCGAACCATATATAAATTATAGAATATTTGATATGGAGAGATTGGTTGATATAGAAATTGGTACGCTATTTACGGGTATACTGGTTAAATACAAGGACTATGTAGAAGAGGAGGTTGTTAAGGATAACCAGACATCAATAGAGTATATAAAGGATTCAATCATGGGCAAATGCAGATTCTTCTTAACCGAGAAGACCCATTTAATTGCTTATAATCCATATGGAAACATAATTAATAGCAAAGCATTTTGTGAAGCGTTTTCAGCGATTTTAATGGCTGCTGACGACACTTTTGGGGCTGAGTCAATGATTTACCCTGTAAATCAAGAATATGAGTTTATTAAGTATTTAGAAACTATGCAATCCATTACTAAACTAACGATCACCCTTACGCCTTCCAATCCTAATAACAGGGATATATGGATATATGGAAAGATGTAGATGATAAGCTTAATGAAATGAATGCAAGAACTTATAAAGAGGAGATAAAGGCTAAAAAAGGTATGTCGCTTAATATTTCTGACGATGAGACAGCAAAAATTCATATGGCAGAGGATGGATACGGCAAGGCAAAAAGCGAAGGATTAGATGAAAATGGCAATGATACCGTTATAAGTACAGACAAAAACGAAACTGTTCTGAGGAAGTTTATAAAAGGAGATTTAGATATCATAGATCAGATTACAAGCCTACGAAAAGTATTTCAAGACGTTACTAATAGGTTCAAGAAGTGAGTTTTATTCATAGATATATATTATCAATAGATACATTTATTGGGATTGTTTGCACGGCAATCTGTGTATATTTTCTACCAGATTGGATAGAGATGGATTTGTTCATCTCTCTATTGGAGGTCGGAATTGGCGTATTGTCAATAGTCTTCTCTATATTCTTTGCAGCATTGGCGTTTATCATGAGTTCTTCGGATGACGACTTCGTTAAATTTCTTGAAACCAATGGTCACTATTCAAAGCTAATTAATACATTTAGATTCACCGTATTGGCTCTATTCGTAGCTCTATTCTACTCCATTATATTTTTTATAATCACAACATTCTGCAAGCATCAAGAATCTTATGAATACATTGCTGAAATATTTGTATTGATATTCTGTTTTCTGTTTTTCTATAGTTTGATAGCTACAATATTGTCAACATTAGACGCAATAAAATATTCTGAAAATAGAATCAAGTTCTTGATTCCAAAACAACCCAAATAATGAAAGACTTTGACTCTATAATGAAAAAGATAGTAAGCGTCAAGAAAACAGACGTAGAGGCTAAAATAAAGGCTGTGAAGCAATCTAAATCGTCTAAGCATATATTTCGCTACCACTCAGAAGAAGAGTGACAGGAAGGGATTAGAGTTGTTTTACCATATGGTTACGCATCGGTGATCAACTGAATATCAACCTTTGTTTTGGGCTATATAAATTTCTTATTGTCGCTTCTTGTTTCTCTGATTTGAAGCTTATCGACATGTTTCTATCATCGTAAATTTCAGGCTCCATTTCCTTTGATATTTCTTTCACTGTCGTACTAATGTTTTTTGAGTATACATCCGACTTGCCCATTGCTTTAAACAAATCAAATGATGCTCGTCGTAACAATTCGTACTTATCTATATGCAAAAGCGCCTGTCTCTGATTTTTATATTTCTTTCCAAGCTTTTGCATTATATCTTTTAGGTCACTAGCTGATTGACCAAATATTCTGGCTCTATAATTCCACCAATTTTCGCTTTTAGAAAAAATGCTGTGATGATTTTGCTCCAACTTCACTTGAACAGAAAAGTATCCAAGAACCTCTATTAAGTCTATTATTGCAATAATCTGTTTGCGATCTAGTAGCTTTCCGTCTTTAACCTTATCGTCTAAGCCCAAAAGATATTTCCTAATCGCTTTACCTTCGCTTGAATTGCACATTACTGATATATGCTTTGCCATTTCTAATTGAATGGCCCAATCTGCCGCGAGTTGAGTTCCTCCTTTTTCAGCACGGACTTTTCTGTCCACCCTGAAATAATCAATCTCTTCTTCAAAGAATTTAGTCTGTCTTGGAAACCACTTTCTTAGGGGTGTTCTTATATTCAATTTTTTATGCAATTCGGATGCATACACGAAAGGTGTATTCTTCTTAGAATATCTAATTTCAATCAAACGCGTAAGTTTTAACAGTAATTGTTGTGAAGATAAGATATATTAAATTCAATTTCAATATGTCGTAAGACCAAAACGCACCACTCCACCACGCATCCACTGGCTGATAGCTATCCTAATAGCGATATCCTCTTTCTTAATAGGCATGAACGTGCATCTAATCATGTCTAAGAAGGATATGGCACATCAAGAGTCGAAGATGAGACACGTACTAAACAAAGTTGCAGATTGCGCCGATCTAACACCTCAAGAAATAGAATCAATCATGGAACTATAGACCCTATTTCAGTTATACATTATTATTTTCTATAATATGACGATTATGTACTGATCTGTTATAGATAACTGTCAAGGCAATCCGTAAAGTGTTGAGTCTCAATGGATTGGCGTTGGGTTAAACAAGTATATAGTTGCCCCTTTTTGTGTATCAAGCTACTCTGTATTAATAAAGGATCCTGGTTTCATTCTCCTTTTTCCAAGCAACGTAAACCACTTTATGATAGAACTTTTCTTTTTTGTGTACTTTTTCACTGTTTACATGGTTGATAAAAAGGCTTTACCGTCCAAAAGAGCTTAACACGCACTGTTGAGGATAAGCATAAGAGGATGAATATCAAATTTCACTATAGGTGAAAGAATAGTTAGACCAATAGTAATTTAGAGAAAAAGGCCTCAGGATTATCTTATTATTGCATATCGAGCAACCATGAGATGAGTGATATTACAACTCGAAGATTAGCGGCTATTTTCTTTGCGGATATTGTAGGATTTACCTCAATGATGCAAGAAGATGAAGGCAAAACTCTACTTAAACTTTCTCGGTACCAATCAGTACTCTCGGAGAAAGTTTCGGAGTATAATGGGCAAATCTTTCAGACCTATGGAGACGGTAGTTTATGCATGTTTCCTAGTGCTATATTGGCAGTACAATGCGCTCGAGAAGTTCAACTGGAGCTGAGTACGGGGCTGGTTGTTCCCATACGTATAGGTATTCATCAAGGAGACATAGTGGAAAAAGACAAATCTATCTATGGGGACGCGGTTAATCTAGCTTCTCGGGTCGAATCTCTTGGAATTCCGCATTCAGTTTTATTCACAAAGAAGGTTGCTGATAATCTTAGAAGTCACCCTGAGCTAATAAGCAAAAATCTTGGTTCATTTCATTTTAAAAATGTGGCGCAACCAATGACTGTTTATGCACTGGCAAATAAGGGATTCCCAGTCCCACGTCGGGCAGAGATGAAAGGGAAGCTTGCAGAAAATAAGGCGATTATCAACTACAAGAGAACCATATTAATAGGATCCATTTTGATGTTGGTCGCGCTATTTCTTGGAAATAAACTAAGCCAGTTAAATAGCAAACCCTATCCTGTTACCACACAAAAATCCATTGCAATAATTCCCTTCATTAACTTAAATATTGACAAAGAGCAAGGAGACTATTTTAGCGATGGTATTATGGAGGAGATATTACTAAGATTGCAGAAAATGTCAAATCTTAGAACTATTTCCCGAACCTCGGTTATGCAATACAAAGTCAACCCAAAGTCAATACTGGAAATTGCCAAGGAATTGGACGTTGGTTATGTCGTGGAAGGTAGTGTACGTCAATTGACTAATTCGGTTATCATCAATGTTTCACTGATAGATGCTGACGAAGAAGAGCGTGTGCTATGGTCTGAGGAATTCAAGAGCGAATTAAGTGTCGAGGAAATATTTAAAACACAGTCTCAAATTGCTGTTAAGATTGTCAATTCATTGCAGGCTACTATGTCTCCCTACTTGGCCGAAGGCACATTAAAAGCTCCGACAAAAATCAGAGAAGCCTATAACTACTATCTCAGGGGAAATCATTACTACAATCTTCAGGGATTCTCATCTGATGTAAATAGTAGGCTTGCATTGGAAAACTATCATAAGGCAGTGGAATTAGATCGCGAATTTACATTAGCCCATGTCAAAATTGCTGCTTGCAATAGACTGCTCTATTGGTATCAATTTGATAGAACAGAGTTAAGGGCCCAACTAGCAAGAGCAAGTTTAAATCAGGCACTATTGATCGATCCTGACTTACCTGAAGTGAAAATCGAAAAGGCTTGGCAATACTATCATTTCGATTCCGATTATGATCAATCTATCTCCATACTAAATGAATTGAAATCGGAGTATCCAAACTTTGAAGACATATTCTGGGCACTAGCGAATACACTTAAGAGAAAAGGGGATTTCAAACAAGCACTGATAAATATTGAGCAATTATTGAAAATGAATCCTAATAATCCATTGACAATCTTGGATGCGGGGCAAATTGGAGAGTTTGCAAATGCATTTGAACGAGTAGAAAAGGTCTATGCTCAAAGCTTGGAGTTTCTACCAGACAATTCACTCTTGACAATTTTAATGGCTAGACTGATGATGATATGGAAATGGGATTTGAGCCAGGGTTTATCAATCCTGGAGAATTCCAGTGCAGAGCGCACTAGTTATTTTAAATACATGTCTTATCTGCTCCATTTAAAAAGTGGGAACATTAAGCAAGCCATGACTTATGTAGAAGATCAAGAATCTGACATTATCTACTTTGATCGGCACCAATATACCCCTACTGAATTAGCCAAGGCTGAAATTTACTATTACTCGTCGGATATAACTCGTCAAAAAGAGTCAGCCATGAAAGCGGTCCGTGTATTACAAAATAAAATAATCGAAGATGATAATGATGCTCGATTGTACGGCGATATCGCATTGAGCTATGCATTCGCAGGTGAACCAGAATTGGCTATAGAGAATGCAGAAAAATGTATTGAATTCACGCCTTACCAACAAGATGCATTGATAGGATATTTATGGCATGTAAAGTTATTGCAGGTATTGGTAATCAATAGAAATATTGATAGAGCAATGGAACAATTGAAATTTATATTGTCTAAAGATGGGACTCTTACAGATGCAATATTGCAGAATGACCCTCTTTATGAGCCCCTAAGAAATGACCGAAGATTTACAAATATCCTTGCTGGTCGAAAAACTTTGAGAAGTCTAACAAGAAATAGTGACGATAAATAAGAAGTTGAATAGCATTGTATGGATTATTCCTTGATAATCTTCGGTTGCGCATTCACTGTAAAGTCAAAGATGTCTGCTCGATTGTAATGACCAATCACATCAAAATCCAACTTGCTTCTCGTAATATCATCTAAATCAATTTCTGCGCTAACTATCCCCGACTTATCAAACAAGGGACCAGTCAGAATCTGACCGAGTGGGGACACCACTACACTTCCCCCACGACAGAAATGCTCTTCCTCAGCTTCTACCACGTGTTGAAATTCTGCTGGGTACATAGATTTAGTAAAGTACTGGTTACATCCCAACACAAAACATCTTCCTTCGAGTGCGATGTGTTGCATGGTTGGTATCCATACGTCTCTGGAGTCAGCTGTCGGTGCAACATATATCTGCACACCCTGCTGATACATAGACATCCTAGCGAGCGGCATGTAATTTTCCCAACAGATTAGGCCTCCCAGTCTGCCGATACGAGTATCTACAGCTACTAATGACTCTCCGCCTGCTTCTGCCCAGATGAGACGCTCGGTACCCGTAGGTTTTATCTTTCGATGAACAGCTAATAAGCCTCTGTGAGGGGAGAGATAGAGCATAGAGCAGTATAGACTGCCATGATGGGCTGCTCTTTCTGTAACGCCGATAATCAAGTATGCTCCACTCTCTTTAGCTAAAGTCTCTAAACGCTGTCGGTCGGCTGATTGGAGGTCAATGCTGTTTTGGTGGTACAAGTGGTACAACTCACGCCCTTCCTCGGTTCGCTTACCCACGGTTGCACCGAAGCTGAATCCTCGTGGATAACCCGGCACAAATGATTCTGGGAATACGATCAGATCAGCACCTTGATCCACACAATTCATCGTAAGTGACTCGAGCTTCATCAGAGTCGCTTCTTTGTCAAAGAAGACCGGACTCTCTTGAACAAGGCATACGTTAATTGTCATGGTAGAATGAGTTTTTGCGATACCCTCAAACTTAAGCAGTTATTTCCGTTGTTGCCAATTGTAGAGAACTCAGCGCTTATTTGTCATTGGGACAATAGGAGAAATATGCCGATTTACATCCAGAGTGACACATACCATCACCTATCAATCAATGGATAGTGATGACTTATCATACAGATGCGTCAACTATTTTAGATATCTCCATCCACTCTGATTTATTGACTGTTTATCATTAATATTACGATGCATGAGATAATTCACAGAATTGCTCATCTTGAATCTAAATCTGATTGCCATGATTCGTCTCCTCATCATCCTTCTACTCTTAACTATCGGAATTACAGCGTGTAAAACCAAGAAGCATACACATTCTCGGAAGATCTACTTGGTGCGCCATGCCGAAAAGTTGAAAGATGTAGATAATCCATCCTTATCACCCGAGGGCATCGCACGTGCTCAATCGTTGAACAGAGTGCTTACAACTGAAGAAATCGATGCGATCTATTCTACTGAGTATAATCGCACTCAAGAAACAGCAGCACCCACTGCGGATCGTCTGGGCTTATCGATTAAGTCTTATGATCCACGCCAGCTTGAACAATTTGCCAATACTATACGAACTGGGCTGGACGAAAATCTATTAGTCGTCGGACATTCTAATACTACTCCTGTCCTTGTCAACCATCTCATCGGTGAAGACAAATATCCCCAACTCGATGAAAGCCAG
>CAZMMQ010000109.1:0-8367 GCA_964567435.1 uncultured Saprospiraceae bacterium
ATACCACTCTCCATCTGTCAGCTCTGCCCCCTTCTTTATCATATCAAACATTTCCAGCTCCCGTTGTTGGCTGTATTTCTTCTCTCCAGTTATGATTTCACAATCACCCATTATCAACGAGGTTGATAGATTTGCATCTAGCACTAGCTTACCTTTGAAACACTTGACACCTATCATCACTGCTTGTTTTTCTTGATAATGAAAACAAGACATACTCTGTTCAGTACGATGCATTAGGTACATCTTTTGCCTCAAAATCTTTTCGAAGACTAGATCGCTAAAGTGAGCTGTGATTTCTTGAGCTTTTTCTTTGTTATTGGTTTTGATTTTAGTCCACTCTTGAGCATCTATTCCATTGATGACAAGAAAATCCACAAAATCTTTCTCAAAGTTCCGAAGTTCGTCATATGTCAGCAATCTATACTTAGGCATACCACCATTCTTTTTATTTTATATAAAAATGGATCAAAGATACTTTTTACCTCAACACCTCATACACTTAACCTTACACGATAGATCATTGAGCTAATAGCTGGAATATAGATCATATCATACCTATTTGTCTTATTCCCTACTCTATCTGTCAAACTGACTATTAGCTGTCAAAAACTCTCTCCAATTGGTGTTGTTATTGAATAGGTTATGACGTCTAAAAGTAAAATAGAATAATGAGGATAGTCACCCTAAAACCCGTTATTGTCAAAGCAGCATGGATGCCAGCAGACAATTCAGAAAAGAGAACTAAAGGCCAATGGCATAAATGGCTAACTGAGCCCTTTAATTTTTTCCTAAAACTTTTTTAGTAACTGAAATTAGAATTAAGATTCTAAAGTTATTTAGTAGTAATTCTAATGCATACTCCTAATTTAGTGTCATACTAAGTTAGGAGTTTGCGTATTATATCTACAGTCCCATCTATTACAGAATTGCTTAGCGACCTTGGGTTAGACGAAGAGGTAGTTGGCATTACTAAATTTTGCGTACACCCCAATCATTGGTTTCGTAATAAACAGAGAATAGGAGGAACCAAGACGCTTAATGTCAGAGCCATTCTGGACCTAAAACCGGACCTTATCATTGCCAACAAAGAAGAGAATGTCAAGAAGCAGATAGAGCAATTGAAAGTCAGTACAGAAGTCCTACTTACTGATATAAAGACAGTAGAAGATAATATCAACCTTATCCGAGAACTCAGCGCTCTCACAGATAGAAGAATGACTGGTATTAGGTTGGTATCAGAATTTAAGACAGCACTTGATTCTATAGAACGCAAGTCCCCTACTCTTAGTTGTGCCTACCTTGTTTGGCAGAAACCGTATATGACTGTGGGGCAAGACACATATATACATAACGTTATGTCTACTTTTGGATTAGAAAACATATATCAAGATTGTAATAGGTACCCCACGATAACATTAGAAGATTTAAAAGAAAAAAGTCCTGAGGTTATATTACTATCCTCAGAACCTTTTCCTTTTGGGTTAGACCATTTGAAGATCTTTCAATCAGAGTTTCACAATAGTCGTATCTCTTTGGCAGATGGAGAAGCTTTCAGTTGGTATGGAACGCGACTGATCAAAAAATCACTATATCTCCAGTCTCTTATTAATTCTCTTACTGACGTTGTATAATAATTTTATTGGCCAATTCTATTCCAGACACTTTTGTGACTACAGTATACACACCTGGACCAACTTCACTAACAGGAACCTCCACTTGCAACTGACCTTCTGATATATTTTCATCTAGATATAAAGTTTGTCCAAGTAAATCTGTGATGGCTACTGATTCTAGCACACCTCCATTTTGTGCTGTTACTTTGACGAACGCGTCGACTGGATTAGGATGTATAACTACCAAATTAGTTTCGTCTGGATTGATACTTGAGAATGAACTTCGCTTGAAGACTAATTCTGATAATTTTACAGAAAATTGCTCTTCAGTACCTGATTCAGACCGCTGTGTAAACACCAACATACTGATATCTTCCCAACTACCCATTTGTCCACTTCTAGTAGAAAAATCATCTATGGCTATATGATAGCGACTGTTCTCCCCGCTTATAGGTAATTCGGCATGCAATTGGTCATCCCAGACTGAGACGGATTCTTTAACCAAAGTGATTTCCAGTATTCCTTCACCTGAAGCTAAGAACGATAAGTTATTTAAATGTGAAAGATCGACACCTTCAAACCTTGGTGTCATTGCTCTATAAACAGAGAAAAATTCAGAAGTTGATGCTGTTAAGCGTACGCCTCTTTCAATAGGATAATTATCTGCATTTTTTTCTACAACAGAAGGCACAACTGAGTAATCAATAATCTCTGTTTGCGCAGCATCATCCACTCCCCAAGGTCCGTCTGATACAAATAAGTCATCTGGCGTAGATATACTTTCAGTAGATATTCTAATACCCAAATCAAACATTGACCCTATTTCAATAGTTATATCGTTTTCATGCTCTACTAGATCTTTTTCAATGTAGACTGATTCCTCATCATCAGTCTCAGTCAATCTCTTCCCTCCTTCAATGATCAGCTTAGACGAAAAATTATTATTGATAAGTTGCAAATGAAGCAAGCCGTGATTATAAGTTGCCGATTTGACAAAAACCAGTGGTTCGTCCGACAACTGGTATTCTGATATCGGTCTATGTAGATTGACCAAATCCAATATTTCCTCAGCTAAGATATATAGATCATCTATACTTGATGCCCATATCTGAAAATTGAAATAAGTACCCTCATTGGAGTAACTGTCTTGATTCCAATGGCCTTCTACTATAGAGCTGTTGCTATCAATTTTTACGGCAAAGCTTACCACAAATTCTCTGGTACCATCTGCTCTATATATATTACTCTTAATAAATGGCTGACCTTTCAAAAAGAACTTTGACACTGAATGTAGCTCTGCACCTAATAATCTATCACAGATATACTTACTATGCTCGTACACTTTGCCTTCGGTTCTGAGCGCCAAGACAGAAGCCACGTTCCTATTGTCATCTTTATAATCCACAGAAAATACTTCTGTAGCATTTGTAATATCTATAAGATCATCTGGTGATGACTCTAATGCTTCGGTTTCATTAATGACACCAATAGGTATCATATCCGTCAGATTCAATTGTGGATCACGGGATAACGTAACTGTCTTCGCAGAGTTAGCAGATAAGGCGCTACCTTTCGTAGTAGGTTGTGGAAATAATGACCTTTCGAAATTTCTTTTTGCAATTAACTGACTTAATCTATTATTACTTTCAAGTCCTCCAACATTTCCTCCTGAACTTGCTATTAATGGGCAGTTACCAACCCCTGAACAAGCTGGATCATCACAATCAGCCAAACCATCTCCATCATCATCTCTACCATTATTACAAACTTCCTGTAATACAGGTGCAGTTGGACATCGTGCGCCGTCATTTGCAACAGAAGCTGTACCAAATGAAAATACATTCGAATCGATAGGTCCATTACTGTATACTTCTTCCACATGGAGTACTTGATATATCGTACCAGTTTCATTAGCGGTCACATATAGATTGCCATCTCTGTCAAAATATAAGGCTCCATAGGTATATCTTAATCCACTTAGAATCGGAACTGCACCCAGAATAGTGACATTACCACTATCAGGATTGATCTTAACAAGTAGATTGTCACCACTGGTTACGGAATAAAGCTGATTGTCTCGGCTATTATAAGCCCAGTCATCTATATCGATATTTATGCTAAGCTTCCTGTTGCCTACAACTTCAAGATATCCTCCCGAAGACGGATTTAAATCTATCACAACATATTCTTCACCATCAGCCTTAGCGTAATATTTGCCTACTCGATCGATATCGCCAACAGTTGCTGCAGAGATGGCACCTACTACTACAAATTCGGCTGCTTCTAGATCTCTCCCAACTCTAACTAACATATGGTCTGGCTCAGACAAGGTACCCCAGAGATATCCATCTGTTGGATTATAGGCTGAGGCATTGATATCTGCCTTTGTAAGATTCTCCTTTAAAAGTGAAGATTGACCATTAGCTAAATCAACATTGTACAAATCGTTATACTGAAATAAGTAAGCACTTGGTCTGCAATTAAAAGGTGATTGTCCAATCAATGAGAGGCATAACAGTCCAAAAATTGCTGTGAGGTAAGTCGATTTCATCCTTAATATATTCTAAGAATGAATAATGCAAAGATGATGCAGAAGTAAAGTATTAACCGATTTTTGGTAAGAAGTGCCGTCTATTTGGCAAAAATGTGTGAAGACTAATAAATGTGATGTATTGTATGTACATCTCCAGCAATTCTGAGGTAGTAAGTACCAGCTATCAAATTGCTCAAATCAATAGTATACGAGTTATCCTCGATTTGCCCTAAGCTCACCAAATCTCCCTCATCGTTGGTTACAAACCATGAGATTGGTGGTATAAATTTTTTGTTGATAGTAACTTTGTAAGTCCTAGAATCAAAAAATACAGTCAGTCGTCTGCTATCTTTCACCAGAGGAACATTCTCTGACCAAGTTAATGTGCTTATATTTTGTGTCCCGACTAACATTTTGATTTTCTGCTTATTAATAATTTATTTGTCTTGGTTGGTAATAGTTACTACATACTATATTTGGTAAACAACTAAAAGGTTGCTTTACCCCTATTCTGACTTTGAAAGTCAATTTGACTAAAACCATCTATATATAACCATATTCGATTGATAATCAACCACTTAGTACGAATATAGTTCCTTCTAAACTAATTTGACTTTAACTATTCAAAGTTATTGGCAGCCATTTTCTAGTCAAATAATGATCCTAACCAAATGTGATCTATCTGCAATGGATAAATATCGTAGGTGATAGATTGTGACAAATAGCTGACACTTATAGAGCTGAAAATCTGTGTTGTAGAGGTATCGTAGAAAATAGAGTGGTGCCTGTAGTGGGGTCTAAGGAGTGTAGACATAAAAATCAATGTCCTTACAATACAACTTTGAAAACATGAAAGCAATAATTACAACAGCACTTATAATCGGAATGGCCTTCACAAGCTTATCCGCTGGCATTACTCCAGAGTCAAGAATTATAAATACTGAAAAAGTAACTGTATTTACTCAAATAGAAGGTTTGTTTGAATCAGCTACCTATGATGAAGTGAGTGACATGATGCGTTTTATAACTAAATCAGATATCTCAGTAATTCAGATAATGAATGCTTCTGGCGAATTGGAATTCCAACTACCAGTTATGACTAATGATGTCCAACTCAATACTAATTTATTTGGGACTGGAGAATTTAAAATCGGTTTTGTAATGCAAGGTGAAAACCAAGTGTATTACACTAAAGTCAATATAAAATAGGATAGGATATTTAAGGGGAGGGCAACCATAACCTTAAAATGATTGAAACTTTGAAAGTAAGTTTCGTAATACAGATAGAATGTTTAAGGAAGAGAGATTAGTCACCTCTCTGCGAATCTTTCACGATCGCAATGATAGAATGTTTAAGGATGAGAGATTAGTCACCTCTCAGTGATTCTTTCATGAATCACAATGATAGAATGTTTTAAGGAGAAGAGAATAGTCAACTCTTCTATAGGGTTTTTTGAAGTCGATAATAGGATCGAAACTAAAAGCTATAAAAGAGGACGTAATGAAAATTTATGTTCTCTTTTTTTTATCCTTTCAATCAAGTGACCACCTTATAATAAGAATTTAAGAAACAATTGTATTGAAACCAATTAGAGTATGAACAAAGTGATAAACCGGATAATGAAGACAACTCTGTTGCTAATCATAGCATTTTGTGTACAAGGAACTAGCCAATCTGTAGACAATCATAATGAGATCAACTTTACAAGTGATAATACTAGATCCTACAAAACAAGTCTTGATAATTGGCTTAGTGATTACCAATTACTTCGCATTGGCTCTAACGTAAAAGCAATAGAAAGTAACCCTCAAGGATGGCTATCTATCAAAAATGATGGAAACACCTTGGCACAAGTCAATGTCTATACAGATAACTTTAGTTTCGAAAGCAACAATCTAGATCACTTATCTTTTCTCTCCGGTAGTGTTAGAAATGGTGGTCATACAAGTTTAACTATAGGTGAAAATTTCATGTATGGTTATATCCAATCTGGAAACAAGAAGTACTATATACAACCACTAAGATACTTTGTCCCCAATGCAGATGCATCGCTTCATGTGTATTATGAAGAACATAATGTAATTGATAATAATCATGCTGGTTGTGGACATCGTCATGGACTGTACAATGACTTACTCGAAAAATATGAAATAACACAGCAGAAATCATTTGGCTCTTGCAAAACAATTAATCTTGCAATCGCTAATACTCTAGACATGTTCGAGAAGTATGGATCTTATCAAGATGTGGTCGATCAAAACGTGGCAGTACTCAATATGGTCCAAACAGATTTCAGATCTGAATTCTCATCAAATGTAGAATTCAAACTTGTAGCTATACACATTGCTGAATCCAACACTGACCAACCACTAACTCATAGTATAAATAGCACAAACTCAGATGCGCTTTTGCCCTCATTTAGAGAATGGGCAGGAAACAATAATTTTGGATTACCTGATGGTATCAATGGTGGTTTTCAACAGGATTTTGATATGGCCGTTCTTTGGACATCTAGAAACATTGACTTTGATGGAAATGATGTTATAGGTCTTGCGTACACACCAGGATGGTACAGTATTCTAGAAGATTTTAGCCCTGTTGGCGGAAGGTTAAGATCTTTAATGTCTCATGAGTTAGGTCATAATTTTGGCGCAGAGCATGACACACAAGGATCGTCTACTATTATGGCGCCTATGTCTGTACAAACTACAACATGGTCTGAAGTATCGGCCAATGCGATAAGTAGCTACTTAGAAACGCTTTCTTTTTTAGAACCTTGTTCTTCTTCAGGACCTCCAACCGCTTATGCATTGCAATCCTCATTTGCTGTATGCGAAGGTGGAACTGTTGAATTTGAAGATCAATCTCAGAATTGTAAT
The DNA here is from genome assembly GCA_964567435.1 of uncultured Saprospiraceae bacterium. Classification (GTDB taxonomy): domain Bacteria; phylum Bacteroidota; class Bacteroidia; order Chitinophagales; family Saprospiraceae; genus RFSX01. The sequence continues at coordinate 7,027 of CAZMMQ010000109.1, forward strand.
AGCACTATTTGGACAATAGAAAATGCAAGTCCATCAACGTCTTTTGATCCAAAGCCAGTTGTAAGATTTAATGAAGCAGGAACGCAAATAGTTAAGCTCACGTCTTCAAATGATTCTGGGGAAGATGTTTTCACCACTTTTGTTCAAGTAGAAGCTGAGCCACAAGTTGATTGTACGCCACAATCACTGCCAGGCAATGGAGGAATAAGCCAATTAGCTTTTGCTGATTTTGTTTCAGCAACTGGATTAGCTAACCAAACCGGTACATATGAAAATAATATCTGCAGTGGCATTATCTCGGTAGAACCAGAACAAAATCTAAATCTGATTATTGGTTTGCATAGTATCCAATATATCAATTTCTATTTTGACTACAACGGAGATGGAGATTTTGATGATGCTGAAGAAAGTCAGACAGGCTTTTTTGTGCTAAATGATGGTGTCTATTCTCTGCCAATCACCCTTACAGCTAATCCGATAAAAAACAAAATATTGAGAATGAGAGTCATCGCAAGTGATACTCAGATTGGCTCATCTTGTCACACCCCAACAAATGGCCAGGTAGAAGATTATGGATTATTCTTTGCTACCCCTCAAATAATGGGTTGCACTGATCCTAGCTCAGCAAATTATAATCCACAAGCCACGATAGACGATGGCACTTGCGAATCGAATAACACACAATTGGTATGGTACCAAGACCAAGATAATGACGGGTATGGTAATGAGGCAATATCTATGCTTTCAGAAAACCAACCGCTAGGATATGTTGCTGACAATACAGATTGTAATGATAATAACGAAAACATAAGACCCAATGCTCAAGAATTATGTGATGGTATAGATAATAATTGCGATGGCCAAACGGACGAAGGATTAAATATGTCAACTTATTATGTAGATAATGATGGTGATGGATTTGGAAGAGATGATTCATCAATGCTCCGTTGCTCCGCCATAGCAGGTTATGTCCAAAGAGGTGGTGATTGTGATGATACTGATTCTACCATTAATCCAGACGCATCTGAATCTTGCGACGGTTTAGATAATAACTGTGATGGCATGACCGACAATGGTGCCCAACTCATATTACAATTCAGAGACAGAGACGCAGATGGCTTTGGCAATGAAGCAGAAGCCATAGAAGAATGTGATCTTCTTGTAGGTTACGTCCTTAACTTTAACGACTGTGATGATACTAATGCCAACATCAATCCTGACGCCTCAGAGATGTGCGATGGCTTAGACAATAACTGTGACGGAATAGTAGATAATGGCGCCGAGGCTATTGTTCAATACAGAGACAGCGATGGAGATGGCTTTGGCAACAGAGCTGAATCA
>CAZMMQ010000110.1:0-8213 GCA_964567435.1 uncultured Saprospiraceae bacterium
TTAAGACAATATAGGATAGGTACTAGCTAGACACTACCACACTCTAGAATTCGTCAACGATTAGTTATTATTCGTTAGAATCTACACCATCACATAACGAATCATGATATCGAGAGTCTGACCAAAGGGAAGATTCTCTGATAGCTATTGTTACTGATAGTATCACTTCTTATTGAACCGTTTTTCCCAGACTGAAAAATCTAAATATTTTTTGATAAAAATTGAATCCTTTGAAAATCTTAATCCTTCAAAGTAATTAGCCTTTTCTGAACATATACCATCTTGCTCATTATAGTTTCGGTATAAATAGAATGAGAACAATTGTGAAATATGCTCTTCAATTTCTTCATCTAACACTAAAAATCTTCTCGTCGTTTTTTCATTCCATTCGCAATCTGTACTATGGTGTAGCACCATAAAAGCGAGCATTAATCCTTCTGATGACACTACATCTACATAAGGCATTCCATAAAGTGTAAATAATGAATCCAGCTTATGTCTATTTGATTCATCTAAACTATTTTGAATGTCCCAATCCATATTGTCACCCTTTTTCCTTTCCTTCTGGTCGTCTTTACCAATATTTTTTAGAGCATTGTAATATTTTTTGTTATACTGGGAGTTTGAGTCATTCATTTTCTCCTTTTCCATTCTCCTGTTTAATTTGAATCTTTCGGATTTTTCGAATTTGTCACAACAATTCTCTTTTATTTCAACCAATTCTATATTCTTTGAAACTTCCAAATAGTGCTGTTTTAGATTAACAGTAGAGTCATATTCATTCAGTAGATTATATTCCAAGTATTCTCTGCAAAATCTTTCTTTACTTTTATTATATGAATCAATAGCATATCTTTCGTACTCCAGTTTGTCAGCTAGAAACAAAGCAAAGGCAATCCTATTATTCAGCCAATATTGTTCATTGACATACCTGCTCTTGCCTAATTCAGATTTGAGGTGAACAATGTGTTCTCTTAATGAATCACGGTTCAATATCGAATCTTTATCAAGGTAAATTATAGGCTTATCTTTGTGGAAATCATATTGATTTATTTGAGCCGTACTAAATGACATACTAAAAACTACTAATACAATTGAAGTTATATTTTTCATCATATTTATCTTTTATTACCGGTGACGAATCAAGATAGGTGACTGTTCGAAGTATGCCATCATATCTGTTGTTATGATGGGCATTTAGTGTACTGTCAGTCTGATTTGTTTCCCAAATCCTTCTCTAAAAATCCTCATAATTGTTGACAATCGTATATCAGATGCGTTGTTTTCAATCCTTGAAATATAGCTCTTAGTAGTTCCACATTTTTCAGCTAATTGTTCTTGAGTTAATCCTTCTTTGTTTCTTAGTTCTTGAAGCATAACACCAAGCTTCAAGGCCTCATATCCTGCCTCAAAATTGTCTCTTGCTTTAGTAACTTTAGCTCCATACACTTCTTCAATATGTTCATCAAAGGATTTTAAATTCTTGGCATTTCTAACCTTTTTGCTCATTACTGCCAAGTTAGCTAAACAGTGAACACTTGTCAAGTTTGGAACTTGCCTAGATACAATACTTTATCATTGATTTGGGATTTGTGCTTGGGTTGTCCCTATATGCATCATACCAATAAAGTAGTTTGAACTGTTGCCCTACATACAAACGCAGACCGAACATAAATTCTTATGTGCCTACTTGAGGTAAGTGAATTTCTGTTTAACGGCTCTAATAAAAGCGGTAGGTGAATTTCATCAGGAATATATTATCAAATGTATCCGAGAAGAGGTCGTTGCCTAAGGAATTAAAGATGCCTTGTGATGGGTCACTGAAATTGGTCGTAGATTGGGTCCAAACTAAAAAGAATTCTGACCCTGGCTTGTACTCCCAACGCATAACAAGATTAGACCGCCACTGCAAAAAATTAAAATCTGGATTATTAAAGCTATAGTCAAAGCCACTTTCCGACACAAGGAATAGGTCTTGCTCATCATCATAATCTAAATCTTCTGAAGAAAACAATTGGAATCTATCTGTGAATTCTTTTGCTTGGGAATCGGTGATATATTTAAACTCAGAATAATTACCTATGGAATTAAATGGTTGGCCCCAGTACTCTATGGTCAAGTTTGGTGTCAAACTGTAGTTCGCTCGAATAGACATAGACAGGGATTTCTGGTCTAGGGTTCCAGTAATATATCTACTCTCACTACCAAAATTCCGGAAGCCCACATTCTGAATCTTACGATGTTGGCTGAAAAAATTTGGACTAATATTAATACTGAATGCATTACTGACTTGATAGTTGGCCCATACACCTGCTGTCCTCACCACCACTGCACCCGAATCACTGCCCACTGCATCAAAGCCACCTACATTAAATCCGTAAGTAAATTTCTTACGAGAGTCACTACTGACATTGATAAACTTAAAAAGGCCTGGTGCTCTCCTTAATAAAGGGCCACCAAATAAGGCCTTCTGAGAAATATCCTTGAATTCATAATTGGCCCCAACGCCAACAGACCAGTAATTATCAAAACCAGCGAAGGCATTGGTGTTGGCTGCTAAGTACAAATGTTCGCCGCCAGTCGTCCATCTAGATGTATGACTGTAATTAACTTGTAACGAACGGAAAATACCTTTAGAAGTTGGTATCCTATATCCAGACCAGAAAAAATAATTGATTTCATCTGCCGTATTTAGAAAACCAGCATCATTGAGTTCCAATCCCCTAGAGCGCCATGTGAAGCCTGATTCTACACTGATATTATCTGCACCCCAATAATTTCCAATTATCAATGAACCACCATTACCTCCTAAACTGGTTAAATCATCTTCTACATTCAGATGCTCAGCGTCAGGTCGTTGGAAGTAATGTTCGAAGGATTGTTGGGTATCTCTAATCTTGGTGGCGGTGCCCCTCACCTCACTAAATATCAAACTCCCTCTAATTTGCCACTCCCTGTCCTTCCATGTATGTCTGAGATTTATACCACCTGATAAGGCATTCCTGTGAAACTGGTCTTCTAGTCCTGTCCCACCTAAGCGTCTATTGACAGAGGTCAATGTACCACCAAGTGTGGTCGCTCCATTATTGAAATCTTTAGATAGGCTACTTACAAAATAACTTGTTAGTGGCTCTATAACTTCTTCGGTCCGTGTGCCGCCTACGTCTATCGTCAAAGTCTCTTCTGCAGTGATACTTTCAGTTATACCTATAGCCCATCCGTTCTTCGTCTTTCCACTAATTTTAGCAGAGCCAAGGATAGAAGTAAAATCTGGTCTGCTGGTGAATGCCTCATCCACAACGCCTACACCTCCCTGAGGGCTGGCACCAATTCTTCTGGAATAAAATAGATTATCAATATTGAATCCACCTCCTGCCGAAGCAGTCGTGACTTGAAAGTCAAAGAGGTTATTATTTTCTATAAAGAAGGGTCTTCGTTCATTGAAGAAAATTTGGAAGCCATCTAGATTTAATTGGGAAGGGTCTGCTTCTATCTGACCAAAATCTGGATTGATAGTAAAATCCAAAGTAATATCATTAGTCAATCCCACCTTGCCATCGACACCAAGATTGTATCTGACATCAGAACCATCTTGAAAAGGATTGTTGGGGTCTGCCTCAAAGGTACTGAGACTAGTGAGTACATAGGGCTGTATCTCTACCTGCCTTTTGGGTTGGATTCCCTTTATACCTTTTAAGGTGCCAAAATTGCTTACCCAACCACTCGCATTTCTCGGTATCCACTGCCAGGTGCTGCGCTCATCTGCGCCAAAGTCTCTACGCTGTACTTGGATGCCCCACTCTTGTTCTTCTTGATTACCAAATCGTAATTGGCTAAAAGGAATCTTGACCTCAGAGGTCCACCCTTCTGCATCTATCGCCGTCTTATGATACCAAATTGGGTTCCAGTTGTCATCCCAGTTGTTGCCATTATTCGTAATAAATTCATCGCCCTTGACTCCAGAGACAGACGACGTAAAAGAGAAGGCCGTATTCTTATCTCCAAAACTTCCAATATTGACTTCTATCCAGTCACCCGGAAAATTATCTCTTCGACTCAGCCTGTTCTCTATCTTGGTTATATCCTCATGAAAACATCTGAACGCGAGATATAGATAATTATCATCGTAGATAATTTTAAACTGAGTTTGTCTTTGTGGTGCATCTCCGTTATTGGGGTCATTGACGATAAAGTCGGATTGCCATTCTACCCTATCCCAGCAAGCTTCATTAAAGAGTGCATCTATCGTGGGAGGGGTCGTGATTCTCTCTGTGGTGTATGTTCTATGTACGACATTGGCAGTCGTGTCACTCTCCGCTGCTTCTTGTCCTACAGCACTACCAGATAGTAGTATCCCACACATCAACAATTGTCCTATAAATAAGGCTTTCATATGATTTTTCATTAACCCAGCACAAAGGTATGCAATTGGAGGGTAGAGAATTGGAATATAGACGAATGGTCGTAAAGCGTATACCTAGATGATTCATTGCATAGAATCTACTCACGCTTAGTCCTTTGTATACTAATATCAGTATCCTTTATCATATGACATACGATTTTAAGTATTGTTGCTTTTTGACTCTACAACTTTAAAATTCTAAGATTATCATTCCCTACTTTTACAATATAAAGACCCGACTCTAGAGTACCCATTTCTATGATATTATCTCCTTCTTTCAATAAACCATTCTGCAAGACAAAGGTGCCGTTGCCACTGAGAATGCTATACTCTGTAGGCGCTTGGGCGCTAATTGTAAGTTGCCCTATCACTGGATTAGGATAGACCTGAACTGATTCTAAATGATGGTCATTTGTAGACACAGTACAAGCATCTATGATTTCCTCTACAGAGGCGCAGCCAAAGTTGTTGTTTTCTATAGTTACAATATTATCTTCATCAAGAAGGATAGGCAATAATTCGCAGCAAGCAGCAAGCTGAGAATTGCCCAAGAGTTCTAAACCCCTCTCTCCTACTTTAGTCAATGCCGAAAGTCCTTTTAAATCTACTAGACCCTGATTCTCTGATATCCTAAGTTGTCCTGCTATACTATCTAGATTAGAAAAGCCATCCACATTAGCCAAAGCATTATTTTTTGAAATCTCGAGTCTGCCAAATTCACCTATAGATTCTATATTATTTAGTCCATCAATATCGGAAAGACTAACATTGTCAATTATCCATATCCACCCTAATAATGAATCCAATCCAGACAATGCATCAATATTGTTTAATTCTGGATTATTCCTAATACTTATAGCGCCTATTAGATTAGATATGTTAGATAGCCCATTTATATTTAAAAGGTTGCTATTTCCATTGATCCTTAAGAGTCCATTTATAGATCTCATACTAGACAAAGCATCAAGATTCATAAGAGTATCATTGTCTTGAATATTCACTACTCCATAAAGAATCACTATGTTTGAAACACCATCCAAATTTTGCAATCTTGGATTCTGTTCTATATCTACTCTTCCTGTAAAGTCAGTCAAACCAGACAAGCCACCAATTCTCTCTAAGTTATCGTTATATGATATCGATAATGTACCTGAGAGAAAGGTCAGATTATTTAATGGTTCAATATCAACAAAGGAATCATTATCGCTCAAACTAAGGGACCCGCTAATTGAATCTAATCGTGACAGTCCATCAATATTCTCCAATAGGTTATTACAACTTATAGTCAATGATCCTTCTAATAAATTCAAACCTTCCAAGCCAGAAATATCAGTCAATTGAGAATTTCCGGATATAGTAACCAAGCCTGTAATAGATGATAAGCTCGAAAGGCCATCCAGGTTTTGTAGCATGCTATTACGTGTGATTCTCAATAAACCACCAACGCTAGCTAGTTCAGCTAATGAATCTATATTCTGTAGATTATCATTCTGTTCAATAGTTAAAATACCACTGACAGTAGATAATCCCGATAGTCCAATATTAGTAAGATTCTGGTTCTGGAAAATAGTGAGGTTACCATAAACTTCTTCTACATTGGACAATGAATCCAAATTTGTTATATCATCACCAATAATTGATATATTCTCAGTGATTACTGTTATGCTTCGATCCCAAGCATCTACTTCTGCTTGCGTTTGCAGCAGCAATCTCTGTGCAGAAAGATTATAGCTACCTACAATCAATAAAATAACATGGAGAAAGAATATTGTTCTCATAAGAAGTTTAATTAAATGAAAGGTCTTATCTACAAGGTAATCAGAAAATCTTAAATAAATATAATTCTGCTATTATTCAAACCTAATCTCTTTTACTATCCCTCTTCCTTTTTTATCTAACACAACCTTGACATACATATCTTCCCTTATACTTTCTATCTCTCGTCCTGTTCCTTCCTTTACGAAATAACTTTCTATGCCATACTTTACATCAAGCATGTTCTTAGATATATGTTTTACCTCACCTCTTATATTTTGATAGTTATCTATGGGGTCACGTGAGATACCTACAGCCGTACCATAGCCATCTTCAATGTTCAATGAAACAAAGACCTTATCTCCAAACTTATACTTATCAGAATAAGACTGAATAGAATCCAAATTAATAGAAGAGATTTCATATCTAAGAATAACATAATCCCCTCTAAAAATATCTCTTGGGTCGACAGGTGCAGATTTAAGTAATACTTCATTACCTGTAGCGTAAGTCATATATTTAAATAAGAAAAACCCCATCATCATAACTAGCCAAAAAAGTAGAATGGCCAGAAATCGATTGCGTGATAATACCAACTTGTCCATAATAATTAGGTTTTAGCATTAGAAATTTGATGCTGAAATTGGCGACGCTTTTTCTCTAGAAATATAGAACCAGCAATGAGTACAATCCCAAATCCAATCCACGTCAAACCATTAGTCATCAGACCAGAGAAGAGGTCAAAAAACTTTGTTATCAAATAAAAGTACAGTCCAAACCATGCTATGTTAGACAACTTAGAATCCTTTTGGGTATATCCTACATAGAGCAAGGTGACCACCAGTCCGACAAACAAAGCATTGAAAAATAGATAGGTGATTATGGCCCAGCCTTCTAATCCAAACATGAAAGTCTTAACCAATAAAGAAATTAAAATGAGTCCCGCTAAACCATTCTCCAATTTATTCATTTTAGATTGGCTTGGGTTCAATATATAGTTGACAATTATTCCAAACAAACTCACACCAAATAAGAAAAAGATTTTTCCAAGCACTAAATCTTCATTGATGAATTTATTGACCTGTATAAAATGCGTCCATCGAAAAGTCAAAACCAAAAGAACGACTACAGTAATCAGAATACCTACCAAGCGATAAGCTCGAGACATCCTTTGATGAGATGGCAAATAATAATGCAAACTCCCAAAGGTGAAAAGGATGACACCGATTGTCTTGAAAAAATACATCAAGAAGAAGCCTGACTCATCACTCTCTACACCCATACTACTAACCAAACTCAATACCATCCAAGCTAATAGAAGGGACGTACCTAACAACCCCATCACTGAAGACCTTAAATAATACGCCATCGGCATGACGCCTACACCCCAGAGTAATAGGAGAAAGGGTTCGCCAGCATTGACATTAAATATCCGACCAATAAGCATGATCGTTGCGCCATAAAGTATGCACCCTAGAAACACAAGACCAAGGCCAGTACGTGGATAAGTCGATTTGATATAGGCTAGGAAATACCCTAAGTAGGTGACCCCCAAAGTGACGATTGTCATAAAGATGACTTTCGCAAAATCCGGTATCAAGTCCCACCCCGAGGCCAATACCCAAAGCACGCCAACGCCTATAAAACAGGCTCCCAAGAAGGCAATAACTGTCAGAAACTTACTAGCGCCTTTCTGTTTGCGATGCGCTTCTATATCAGACATCATGACCTGCGCTTGACTATCTGTAATCAGATTGTCAGCTAACCACTTCTCTATCAGTTTATTATTAATCATAGCTAAAAGCTGTTATTCTAATTCAAAGTAAGACTATTCGAAAGTTGAAAAAATTGATATATGGTAAGAAAATGAAATAATCACAATTCACCACTGGTAACATTTAATCCACTGAATAGCGTATCTAAGATGCACCATAAATCAATAGATTCTCTAGAATTAGTATGCTAAACTGTTATCGAAAATAAGCAGTTGCCACATTTAGTATCTAGCTAATCATACTTGCCTACCGGCGGTTTTCTTTTTCATTGAAAAAAAGCC
>CAZMMQ010000111.1:0-8096 GCA_964567435.1 uncultured Saprospiraceae bacterium
AAACAAGATAAAGGCCTCTCGGCAGGAAGTGATTAGGCATACTTGCAAATTAAGGGATGTGCTTAGCGTTGTGAAAAAGGTGTCGGTGTTCATTTTTTAGGACGGATGGTATCAGGTATTATCTAGGTAGATGAATGCAAATGAACCACTGTTTAGGCATTGTGAGTAACATATATTGTTGTTCAAAATCTGTAGGGATCGGCGGCCCAAGGAGACGAGCCTATATCGAACAAACCCAATATGGCTAAAGGTAGCCCATCCTTTGTACAATCCATTTAGACTTTTGTCTGGCTTGCCACGTTTAGTTATGTCTCCAAATAAAGTAGCGCCATCCATCTTAGTTAAGATATTTCATTTCATTAATATTCGTTTTGCTTAGTAAAATATTTTATTATTTTTGGTCAACCAATTATTGGTCAACCAATGTGCTGAAGTTTTATGCTTAATAACCTGAACAAAATAGAACTTGAAAATCCCGTAGACTTAATCATAGCTCAGATAAGAGATTTGATTAGTTCTGGGAGCATTAAGCCTGGAGAAAAATTACCTCCAGAAAGAAAACTTGCTGAACATTTAGGGGTACCAAGAGGTCAAGTCAGAGAGGCTCTCAATAAGCTCCAGTTCTATGGAATATTAAAAGTGATGCCCCAAAGCGGCACAATTGTCACAGGATTAGGCATTACAGCTATTGAAGGATTAATTACTGATATTCTCAAAATAGAACAAGCTGACTTCAAATCCTTAGTTGATACAAGAGTATTATTAGAAAAAGAAGCTGCAAGATTAGCAGCTATCCATAGAACAGCTGATGATTTAGTTCAATTGAGTAATGCGCTAGATCTATATGAAACAAAATTAAAAGAAGGCGAACAAGCTATAGAAGAAGATCTGCTGTTTCATATTAAAATTGCAGAAGCAAGCAAGAATTCAGTGCTTAAATCATTGATGCTCATCATCACTCCTGATATTGTCAAAAGCTTTATCAATCTGAAAGTCTGTGACGAAAATAAAAATCTGAAGACAATAGAAGAACACAGAAATATTCTAAATAAAATTTCTCACCAAGATCCTGCTGGTGCTTTTAATGCAATGGATATACATCTCCAGGATATTATTGGATTTAGTAAAAGTTACGATCCAAAGAAATAAGAGAGAGCTGCCACTCTCTCTCATAAATTAATATTGTTTAACTAATGAAAAAACTTCACTAATCATGTTCAAAACTACGAAATATTGGCTTTTCAATAAAGTCAGTATAATTATTTACGTGTGCTTTTGTTTGGCTCAGTTTTCTTTTGGGCAAGTAAGTGGTACACTTACTGATGAGACAGGTTCCCCATTAATTGGTGCTAATGTCATGATACAAGGCACTGATATTGGTACAATCACTGACATAGATGGTAATTTTTCACTCAATGCTTCTGAGGGCAATGTCCTAGTTGTGAGCTATGTGGGATATACTGACCAATTCATAACAGTTGATGGGAATGCTATAAACTTCTCCATGTCTCCTGATTCATTGACACTAGATGAAGTTATTGTAATAGGATACGGAACCAGAAAAAAATCCCATAACACTGGAGCAATCTCTCAGATAGATGGACGAGATATTACAACAATTCAAGCCAATAGGGTTGATGATGCAATAGCTGGAAAGCTTGCAGGTGTATTAATCCAGAATCAGGATGGAGCGCCAGGGGCAGACCCGAAAATTCAGGTAAGAGCTGCAGCTTCCATATCTGGTGATTCTAATCCACTGATTGTAGTAGATGGATTCCCTATCTCAGGAAGCTTGGCTACAGTTAATCCCAATGATATAGAATCTATTGAAGTTCTTAAAGATGCAGCATCCGCGGCGATTTATGGATCCAGAGGAGCTAACGGCGTTATTCTTGTTACGACTAAAACTGGCAAATCAGGCAAGCCATCGATTACCTACGACGGTTACGTAAGTACTTCTAACAGGTACATACAGGGGGTTAATCCAAACACCGCTGCTGATATGGTCCGATCTATGGAGGAGCAGAGAGACGCTGGAAATGTAGATTTTTCAGTTTTTGACGTAACGGAAGGGGACAATGTCATTACTCCAGGAGAAGATGTTTTCAACTATCGATTGGAAGGCTTTCGAAATGCTCCAGACGTTGAATCAGTTGAGGATTGGTTATTTCAAAATGGCACAAGCCACAGTCATAATGTTTCGATAAGTGGTGGTGCAGATAAAATAAATTATTATGCGTCATTAGGTTATCAGAACACAGAAGGTGTAGTTAGAACCCAAGCCTTTGAGAGATATAATGCTCGTTTAAATCTAAATGCTGATATAAGCAAAAGGGTCAAAGCTGGATTTAGTTTGAATGGCTTTGTAAGTGACAGAGATATAGTGGGTCATGATATGAGAGATCTTCTGCGTGCATATAGTATTCATCCTATTTATCATACAGCAGCCTCAATCGAATTTGTGCAACAATTGGATCAACAAGCACAAGCTTTAGGGCTTTCATCATTTGACTCAGGATTTAGAGGGGGAGCTGATGCGCCTTGGGTGAGCAGCATTGCCGATCTGCAGCCTGGTGATTTTGCCGATGACTGGCAATATGGAAGAAGTGGTAATGGAATAGGAGGATCAGGAGACGCTGGGCCAGCGACCAAGTTGGACAATACTGATAGATTTCAAAAGAATGTTTTTGGAAACGCGAATGCATTTCTTGAATTTGAAATTCTTGATGGCCTTAGTATTAGAGGATTATTGGGAGGAGATATCAGGGATACAAGAGATTTTCGGTGGAGAGGGTTGCAATTTGATTCTCGAGCTCGAAGCACTCAAACATTTATGGATCAAACTGAAACACAGAGATCGTCTGTATTAAGTGAAACCACATTGAATTATGCAAGAAATATTGGAAAGCATGACATTGGTGCTGTTGCAGGATTAGAGTATCAAACCTTTTTCATCAATGCGCTTGCATTGGATGCTACTAATATTCCATTCGGGCAACCTCTAAATTTTGCATTGTTGGATCCCGCAGATGTACAAGTTACTGAGAGAGAAGAAACGATTGCTCGTAGAAGTCTTTTTGGAAGAGTTAACTATGCATATGACAATAGATATTTAGCATCTTTTTCCGTAAGAAGAGATGGTGATTCTCGGTTTGGTGCCAATAACCGTTTTGAAATTTTCCCAGCATTATCCTTAGGTTGGAATGTTCATAATGAAGCATTCTGGAATTCTAATTTATTGTCTGATCTGAAGCTAAGATTTAGTGTGGGATCGCTAGGAACCACTTCATTCTTGGATGCGTACAGTTCTCTAAGTTTACTGAATCCACAAGCGACAATTTTGGGGACAGGTTTCTTAATACCAAATGATGTCGAAAATACTGACCTAACATGGCAAACAAATACTGAAACGAATTATGGTATAAACCTTGGATTTGCTCAGAATAGATTTCGAGTAAGTGTGGATTACTATACTTCTGATATTGAAGATATTTTGATAAGCCAAAGTGTTTCTGAAGTACTAGGAACGCCATCTATCATATTGAACTCAGGAGATGTAAGAAGTTCAGGATTAGAATTCGAGGTCAGTACAACTTTAGTTAATACTAGAGATTTTCAATGGAATTTAAGTGCAAACTTTTCTACTGTAAATAACGAAATTACAGATTTAGGTTCCATAGATGAACTCCCAAGATCAGATTATGGACAATCTGGAAGACATCCTGTTTGGAGAAATTACGTTGGCGGAGAGATCGGAGAAATGTGGGGCCTTGAGACAGCAGGTGAAGTACCACTTGGGGAACTGGCCAACCCTGTTGAGTTTCCAGGTCAAGAAAGTGGATGGAGTTTTGTTGTTGATCAAAACGGTGATGGTGTCATTGACGCTTCCAGAACTGTCGAAGAAGGTGGAGATTTAGTCAAGATAGGTAGTAACAATCCAGATTTTTACTTTGGGTTAAATTCTTCTTTCTACTATAAGAATATCGATGTTTCAATGCAATGGCAAGGTGCTCAAGGTGGCGAAGTATGGAATGTTGATCCACTTTATTATGGTTCACAGTGGGGACGAGGATTAAAGTCTAGTTTTGATGCTGATGGAGATGGAAGAGCAGACGAAAATGGGCTACATTATGCACGTAATAGAGATGAGACAGATGCTATGATTCAAGATGCTTCCTATGTAGCACTTAGGAATCTAACAATAGGTCTTAATTCTAGAGGAGATAGAATAAAGAAATCTGGAATTGGCTCCGTAAGACTTTATGTGGCTGCAACAAACTTGTTGTATCTATTTTCAAATGATTATACATCTTTTAACCCTGAGGGTGTAGAGATCACTAATGGAGGTTACTTAGGGCCAACTACATACGGATTACAGGTGGGAGCAAGTCCAGTGGTAAGAAGTTTCACATTGGGTGCAAATGTTAATTTCTAAAAATGAAAATGATGAAAAGTTTATCTATAATTTTAATATTCTTATTGTTCATTACAACGGGGTGTGAAAACGATTTGGATCAATTTCCCCCAAACATTGCGAGTTCTAATTCTTTGACTGATTTCGAAGGCGTATTGAATGCTGCATATTTTTATCAACTCGGTACTGTAACGCCGATGGCGGTCATGGGTGATTTTAGGGCTGATAATGCTTTTATGTTTGAGGCGCCATTTGATGAATTCGATCAGTTCGATCCGGAATTAGTCCAGATGGATGAGCAATTCTTCAGCCCTTTTTATACGGCATGCTACAGAGCGATTCTCAGTTGTAATATAGTCATCGAAAATTCAACTGATGACGAGGAGGTTGGAGAAGCTAAGTTTTTAAGAGGATTGACTTATTTTAAGTTAGTTCGAGTATTTGGTGATGTCACTATAAACTTATCGGATGCGCCTAGTGCTTCTGACGGTTCGATATTGGCAAGGCAGGATGTGTCTACCGTTTACAATACAGTCATCATCCCAGATTTTGAGGACGCGATTGCATCACTTCCTTATGCAGTACCTGCTAACGGACGTGCATCTGGTGTAGCTGCACAGGCTTTTCTAGGAAAGGCATATGCTCAAATCGGAGATTTTGGAAATGCTGTAACACATTTATCAGCTGTCGTTAATGGAGCTAATGGAATTGGAGTTAGCTTGCAACCTGAATTTGGGAATATCTTTGGAGTAGACAATGATCTTAATTCAGAAATAATTTTTGCAACACAAGTCTCCGCATCTATAGTTGATGAATATGGATTCTCTGAATTTTGGTCATGGTCAGGAGGCTTGGATACTAAGTCACTGATGCCTTTGGATGCTGATTTAATTGATGCCTTTGATGCGAATCAAGGTGATTTGAGAAGAGATGTTACTATAGATACGGATCTTATGGCATCTCCAAAATTTCCTCAGACTGGTGGGCCCGACCACGATTGGATTGAAATGAGATTAGCAGATGTCATTTTGCTCTTTGCAGAAGCATTAAATGAAAACGGAAGTACTTCTAGTGCCCTCACAGAATTGAATAAAATAAGAACTCGTGCAGGCTTGGCAGATTCAGATGCCTCTTCTCAGGGAGATGTCAGACAAGCAATCCATGATGAAAGAAGATTAGAATTGGCATTTGAAGGTCAAAGATGGTTTGATTTAGTGAGAACAGGTACAGTTGATGTGGAAATGGAACAAACCATAGATCCCAATTATCACGTCTTTCCAATTCCCAATTCAGAAGTGCTTTCAAGTGTTGGAGTAATAATTCAAAATTCAGGTTATTAACTCAAGTTGCTGACCAAAACATAACTAGTAAGTTCATTGAAAAGTAATAATAGTTTTTTCATACTGATTTCATTAGAGGCCTCAGTGCCTCTAATGATTTTTTAGACTCTATTAAAAATTAATCTGAGTTTTAATTATCGACAATAAAATATTTTGAGCACATTACACGACAATCTAAAAGCCACCAAAGAATACTGGATAGATAGCGAGACTCCTTGGGAACTTGTAGCCGAAGGACTAAGTCGGCAGATAATGGGGTACGATGGCAAGATTATGCTTGTTAAGGCCAAGTTTGAAACAGGAGCTGTAGGCCAGATGCACAAGCACTATCATTCTCAAGTGACTTATGTAGCTAGTGGGGAGTTTGAGATGACCATAGGTGACGATATCAGGATTATAAAAGAAGGAGATTCTTATTATATCCCCCCGCATGAGATGCATGGTTGTGTCTGTAGAAAACCAGGTGTATTGATAGATGTATTTAGTCCTTCCAGGGAGGACTTCTTAGGTCATGAACAATTAGATATCCCATCATGGCCGATCAAGTAAAAAAGAAAGTAGGAGGTCTTAGGTGGTGGGTAATAGGTCTTATTGCTTTAGCTGCCGTCATAAATTATATTGACAGACAAGCACTAGGTGTATTGTGGCCAGATATTGCTGCTGACATGTATCCAGATAAAGATACAGATGGAAGAAAAGAAATTTATGCATGGATCACAGGCAGTTTTATTTTCTTTTATGCAGGAGGACAAGCTCTGTTTGGTAAAATTTTTGATTGGATCGGCACTCGGATAGGCTTTGCGATATCGATAGGAGTATGGTCGATAGCTACAGCACTACATGCATTTGCAAGTGGCGCTTGGACCTTTGCCATTTTCAGATCTATACTAGGTTTGGCAGAGGCTGGTAACTGGCCTGGAGCTGCCAAAGGTAATGCCGAATGGTTCCCGTCTCACGAAAGAGCTTTTGCGCAAGGACTCTTCAACTCAGGAGCAGCTATTGGTGGGATAGTAGCCATACCGTTAATAGCACTGATGACGGTCTATTTCAGTTGGAAGATGATCTTTGTTGTAGTTGGTCTTATAGGTTTACTGTGGTTGATACCTTGGTTTATTATAGTAAAAGCACCACCACAGTTTCATCCTAATATATCAGATAGAGAAAGAGAATATATCTTAACAGGGCAAAAAACTATAGATAATAAAGGAGCAGACATAGATGAATATAATCCTACAACACCACAGTTGTTAGGCCACAGACAAAGCTGGGGAGTAATTATTGCTTCAGCTGCTATTGATCCTATATGGTGGCTGTTCATAGGATGGATACCTATTTATCTCAATGGTGTCTATAGTATGAATGTAAAGGAGATAGGCATCTATGGATGGGTACCCTATGTAGGTGCTATGCTAGGTGCTTGGTTTGGAGGTTTGCTCGCTCAGAATAGAATTAAGACTGGTTGGAATGTCAATAAAACTAGGAAATGGATTATCACTTTAGGCTGTTTTATTATGTTGCCTTCATTTTTTCTGTTGATTAATCCAGCCACATTTGCTTCAGTGAGTAACTCATTGTTAGGTGTTATAGGTATAACTATGGATTCACCTACAGCAGCAGTTGTTATAATGGCGATAATCTTATTTGGTTTCCAGACCTCTATTGGAAATATACAAACTTTACCAAGTGATCTTTTTGGTACTGGTTCTGTTGGTACTCTGGCTGGTATAGCTGGAATGGCAGCGAAGCTAGGAGCTTTAGGTTTGACTCTGCTCGTACCTAAGTTAACTACAGGAGAAAATTATGCCCCTGCCTTTTATGTGGGTGCAGCACTCACGCTAGTTGCTTTATTCGCTGTTTGGATATTGATATCAAAAGTTGAAAAAGTAAAACCAGCACTTTAATATAAAAACAAGAAAATTATAAAACCATTTTAAATGAAATTAGAAGGAAAAATAGCAATCATAACAGGGGCATCACGAGGTATAGGCTTAGAAGTTGCTAAACATATGGGTGCTCAGGGCGCTACCGTTATCATAAATGGTCTCAATGCTAAAGAAGGCGCTCAACGAGAAAAAGAGTTGACCGATGCTGGAATTAAAACAGAGTTTAGAGCTTTTGATGTAACTGATGAAAATATGGTTACTGAAAACATAAAAGCGGTAGGCGAAAAGTATGGCAAGATTGATATTCTAGTAAATAATGCAGGAGGCTTAGGTGGCCGTTCTCGTTTTGAAGATATGACAACAGAATTTTATAGATCAGTACTAGCGCTTAATCTTGATTCTGTGTTCTTTGCTTCTAGAGCAGCAATTCCATACTTGAAGAAAGGGTCTCATCCTACT
>CAZMMQ010000112.1:0-7930 GCA_964567435.1 uncultured Saprospiraceae bacterium
ACACACCTGGAGGATGGGGTAAAGAGTCATTTATATATCAATCAGAAACAGAAAGAATATTTGTAGAGACAATATCGGAATTCGGAAAAATTATGGATATGGGGAGTTCAGGAAAATGGATTGTTGTCGGAGATGATAACAATGGTAAAGTCCATTTCGTAAACTCTTCTACTGGAACGATACAGACTAGATCCCGCCCGAACGTATCGGGTTTTGGTGAAGATGTAGCAATTGATAGCATAACTGCAGTTGTCGGTACATTTACAGGAGAAGTTTTTGTATTTGAAAGAAACTCTAGTAATACATGGGCGTTATTGCAAAAGTTGAGTAGTACTATAGGAGGTAGTCTTGGTACAAGTGTGGACGTGGACGGAGATCATATAATTGTAGGAACAACAAGTGGTAACCTTAAATCATACGTCAATTTTAACGGAACTTGGGATCAGCAATTTTCCTCAATTTCTTCAAGCAATGGCGCAAATCTTGTGCGACCAAGAGTTCATAACAACATGGTTGTTGCCACTGATCATGTCGCAGACGGTTCTGCATTTTATGTATTTAAATATGAGTCTGCATTATGGAATCAGGTTGGATATCTAGTGCCATCTACTGGTGATTCTATAACATCGGCATCCTTATCAATATACAATAATAGAGTATTAGGTTGCTCAGAAACTGGTAATTGTTACATGTTCACACAAACTGAAAGTGGTTGGGAAGAAACCATACTAACACCTAAAATAAACGGTCAGACAAGTGGAACCCAACTTATTGCTACTACAATGAGCAAGGATTATGCCGTAATAACTGACCCTTTTTGCTCAAATGACAGCAATAATATTTGTCACTCTGGAGTGATCTATGTTTTTCATAACAATGGTAACGATTGGGGTCAACAAACCGTTCTGGCTGCAGAAGATGAAACAGTAGGAGTAGGACTAGGGTTTAGTAAGATTGCAATGCACAATAGTAAAATAGCTGTATCGTCTTGGACTGATGGCATGTATATTTTTCAACGGTAAGTACAATCAAAATTTACAATTAATGACAACTACAATTATGAAAAATCTAATAGCAGTATTGATGACGGTTACTTCTTTGTCAATCAATGCTCAAGAGAATAATAATTCTGACTTTGAATTTCTATATGCCATCGTAGAAGTAGAAAACAAGAAAGATGGATCTATAGGAATTGACATTCTTAATTCTAAAGTGATAGCACATCCATTAAAGACACAAAGTGAGTCTAATAAAGGAAACGTAAAAAAATCAAACGACATATCAGTCCTGATAAAAGATAGAAATGGAATCGTCCTAGATGAGATTGTTTATGACGATGTCTTTAAAACAGATCTAGAATATGTAAACGAAAATGGCGAATATCAGCACTACGAGCGGGTAGTAAAAAAGAAAGTCATCTTAATAAGGAAAGTCATCGACAAGACAGCTACTTCTCTAAGTTTTATTCAAGGTGGAAATCAAAAATCACAGTCCATTCACAATTTCAACTTTAGATAATGAAAAACTCTATCATACTATTTATGACATTAGTATATTCTATAAATACTAGTGCACAAACCATTCAAAAAATTCTTGATAATGGATCTGACAATCAGCTTATCAACTTAGTAATCATGGGCGATGGATACATGAGCAGTGAGCAATCAAAATTAGAGACTGATGCTAATATTATGATGAATGAACTTTTTGCCGAGTCACCATTTAAAGAATATAAAAGTCTATTCAATGTACACCTTATTTCAACAATTTCAGTTGATTCGGGTGCTGACCATCCTGCTACAGATATACATCATGATACTTTAGTAAATGGCCAACTTCTTTTCCCTGTTCAAACTGTGAATACTGCCTATAATTCCACTTATGACTTTAAACCTCAAGGTTCTGTTGAAATACACAGGCTATTGGTTCCTCAAGATGATGCAGCTATACTTACAGATCTTATGAATCTTATCCCCTATTATGACCAGGTATTAATGCTTGTTAATCAAGATGAATATGGCGGGTCAGGAGGTGATATAGCTACAAGTTCGACATTCCCAGGTGCTTCAGATGTAGCGATACATGAAATTGGCCACAGCTTTGCAGGTCTTGGAGATGAATATTATGCTGGAGACGAGTTTTTCTTCGAAAAACCAAATATGACGATGGATGACAACGAAGCTACTAACAAATGGAAAGAATGGTTGGGGCTTAATGGCATTAGTATTGATCAGTATTATTGTCTTCCTACTGTGAACTGTGACACTGGAAATTTTATCGACTATCCAGATTGGTACAAACCTACTTCTCATGCATGCATGATGGAAATAACAGGAGCTCCATATTGCAGTGTTTGCAAAGAAGCGATAATTGAAACAATTTACGATTTAGTTGGCGACCCATTCTTAAGCAGAGCTCCTGCTAATCCCTCTCCTGCTATTACGAATGGACAGAATAGAACTTTCTCTACAGACATCGCATATCCAAGTCCCAATACTATTATCATAGAATGGTACCTCAATGGATCTAAAATCATAGGAAGAACAACAGACAGTGAAGTGTTTAACTATTCAGATTTTATAGTAGGAGCTCCCAATGAATTAAAAATGGTCGTATATGATGAAACAACACTGTCAAAAGCTTATCTCCCAAATCAAGGATATGAATTCTCATCAACTTGGAATGTCAATGTAATTGACAATTGTGGTACAACACACAGCATCGCAATTGATAACTATAGTGAGCCATTCAATCTTGGATGCTGTACTACACAGCCTACATCTGATGACATTGATTGGCAACTTGGGACGTCGACTACTCCAACAACAGGGACTGGACCCAAAGCAGGGTTCGTATTTGAAGACGTAGATGATGGAACTGAACAATTTCTATATATAGAAGGGGATCTTGGTTCTAAATTAGAGGCAGTTTATAAAACTGACTGTTTTGATTTAACAGATATTGATCACCCACAATTCGAATTACGCTATGTCATGGATGGTGATGACGTTGAACTACTTGATGTGCTAGTTCAAACCCAAGCCAATTCTGCACCTATTTCAATTACGAGAATATCTGGTGATCAAGGAAACGCAGGGTGGCGAAGATTACTAATTGATTTAGAAGATTATGTTGGAAGTTCATTTATTAGATTTTACATTTTGGGTGTCACCGGTACCACTCCACTTTCAGATATTGCTATAGATCATATTAGAGTATTTGACAAATGCGACGGAAGTATAACACTTCCGAAAACAAGAGATCACAGAACAATATTTGATTTTGATGTGGATGACTACATAAAATCTTCCGCTATCGTTCATTCTTCAGGAGAAGTAATATACAATGCAAAGGACTCAATTATTCTAGATGTGGACTTTCGTGTAAACACTAATGGAATCTTTGAAGTATACAATGATGGGTGTGAGTGATAATTACATTGTTCAGATAAAGTTATTACTATGAAAAAAACAATTCTAATTTTATTACTTCTGCTTGCATTTGATTGTCCCTCAATTGCACAAACAACAATCGAACCCACATCTTTAACACTTGGCATCGATCAAATCAACATGGTTGATAACGATACGATATTACATTGGGGGAAAAATAGAAGTGCATTTAGAGGAGGTTACTTTAGATCATCAGATATTACTAATGCCAACACGGGGCAGTTCTCTTTTGCATATGGAGATTCAAATAAAGCACAAGGTGAAAGTTCTGTTGCTTTAGGTAATTTCAATAACGCTATACATGAATCATCTATAGCAATAGGTACCGGTAACGAAGCTGACGGAATATCGGCTCTGGCCTTAGGATTTCAAAATCGAGCCCTCTTTAGTGAATCTTATGCTATAGGAACCAAGAACGTTGTCAAGTCAAGAAACAGTGTCGCTTTAGGGGACAATCTCATCGTTAACAACGTAAGTACAATTGCACTTGGAACATATAACGATACGATAGAGCAAACCTTTGATTTTGATTCAAGGCCGCTCTTTATGATAGGAAATGGGGATCCAAGAGATATCGGTAGGTCCAATGCTGTAACAGTTATGTACAATGGCTTCACTGGCCTTAAAGTAACAAATCCAGAAAGTGATCTTCATCTAGTACATGATAATGGCGATCACGAACACGGGTTTAGAATTGAAAACAAAGCTAACGGCAACTGGTGGAGATTTTATTCGAGATCAGCATTTAATGAGTTAGAATTATATAATCTTACTTCAGGTCCTCAAAGTGCGGTTGGCAAATTCGAAGCCAGCGGAAACTATGTTAGTCTTTCTGACAGAAGGTTAAAGAAGAAAATAATCGATCTTCCTTATGGCTTGAAGGATGTACTTAAACTCTCTCCTAAAAGATATCAATTCAAACATATTGAGAGTCATCATGATATCGGATTGATAGCACAAGATGTGATGAATGTTATCCCTGAGCTTGTAAACTTTGATGCGTCAAAAGATAGATACATGATGAACTATGATGGCTTCGGTGTACTATCTATCAAGGCAATACAGGAATTGAATGAAGTCGTAGAAACGCAAAAAGAGACCATAGACAACCAACAGGAATTAATTGAAAATCTCATCAAAAGGGTTGAGCAATTGGAGAAATTAAACTAGAACCACTCTAAGTTATCAACCAAAGACAATAATCAAATTATCTTCAAAAAGTCAATTGCCTAGTAACTCCTCCAACAGGACAGTCTTCTCTAACAAAATTCAAATAGCAAACAAAAATTTCATCATTTACAATAAGTCAGTTTGAATTAATACTTCGTTTTAAGCCATCATAATAAGCGATGGTAAAGAGGGCAATTTAGATTGCTGATACAGCAATGTTTGTTTCTAATATTGACCTTTCGTCAGTGAAGACTATACGTTAATATAATAAAGAGCATAGAGTCGTTTTCATTTTTTAAATTAAAAAATATTATTTGTCAAAAAACATACTATGCATAAGCTGTCGATTATTCTTCTCTCATTTTCCCTCGTGGGAAATGCTTTATCTCAAAATGCCTCAGTTATTGAAAATCAAGCTCTTTTGGATGAAATTAAGTCTATCGAAAACGGATTGCTTGAGAATATCCAAATTAAAGGAGAAACTACTCAGACATATAATATACTTGAACGTATGGAGCATTATAACGTGCCCGGTGTAAGTATTGCAATTGTAGAAAATGGTGAGCTAAAATGGGCCAAAGGATACGGCATGGCCAATACCAATACAGGAGCAGAGGTGGATGTCAATACACTTTTTCAAGCCGGCTCTATCAGTAAGCCTTTAGCAGCATTGTCCGCACTTAAATTATATGAAAATGGTCAAATAAAATTAGATCAAAATGTTAACGACTATTTGAAAGGATGGCAATTACCCGAAAATGAATTTACGACAAGTGAAAATGTGACTATAGAAAGGTTACTGACGCATACAGCGGGAACCACAGTTCACGGCTTTCCTGGCTACAAACAAACAGACAGTTTTCCAACAATTATTGAGGTCTTAAGCGGAGAAGGGAACACTTCAAATGTCACTGTCGATACTGAACCTGGAAGTGGTTGGCGCTATTCTGGTGGCGGATATACCATCATGGAAAAAGCGGTGGAAGATGTAAGTGGTGAGCCACTCGAGACATATATGGCAGAACATATCCTAACACCAATGGGTATGAAAAATAGCACCTACCTACAACCCGTCACAGAAGATTGGCAAAGAAATATAAGTGCAGCCTATAATGGCAGAGGACAAATGACCGAAGGAAAATGGAACAATTATCCAGAACAAGCTGCAGCAGGTTTGTGGACGACTCCTTCAGATTTGGCATTATACTGCATGGAAATTCAGCAAATATTAAATGGAAAGGAAGGTATCTTGAAGAAAAAGACTGTCGATCTGATGCTCAAAAAGAATAAAGGAGGTTGGGGGCTTGGGCCATCTCTACGATATGATAAAGAGTCTTTGATCTTTGAACATGGCGGAAAGAATGAAGGGTTTACTAATAACTTAGTTGCCTTCGCACATACAGGACATGCAGTCATCATAATGACCAATGCGGACAATGGAGGAAACTTAATAAGAGAGATTGAAAACGCTGTAGCCCAATATTACGACTGGCCAGTAGGCAAGCGAAAAGTTATTGAGTTAGTAGAACTGTCTGATAAGGAATTAAGAAAATATGAAGGGAATTATAAAATGAAAGGGCAAGGGCTTGTAGTAACTTGGAAATTAGAGAATAATATTCTTATGGCCAATACTCCTTTTGGATTGCTACAATTAAAGCCCATGTCTAACGATAATTTCATTGATTTGGGGAGTAGCACAATGTTCAAATTTGAAGTCGATGAAAAAGTAACAGGCTTCAAGGTGAGTAATGGAATGGAGTTCGAGCGGATAGAAGAATAGCTTTTAGCCTCTCATCAATCAAGCCTTTTAAAAACTACAAAAAGGTTTTGTAACTTGAAGCTTAACCATCGACTTAATTTTTCATGATTAAGCCTTCTGCACATCATCTTTTTCTTAAGAACTCATTATTCCTTTTTTGTTTGGGGTTACTACTTGTGAAGGTCAATGCCCAATCTTCTCTGGATGAAAAAGTCGATAGCATCCAATTGATTATAGCGAATAGTTCAGACACGACTAAAGCAAATGCATATTATGAACTTGGTCGAATTTATGTAAAGAACGATTCATTTGCAAAAGCACAGATTGTTTTAGAACAAGGAGCAGCATACAGTAAGTCTATTGATTTTCATTTATGTACTGGCAAAATTTATGAATTCATTGGGATATCTAATGACATAGACGGCAATCTCGAAGGAGCCTTATCTGCTTACGAAGAAGCAAGGGTCTATCACGAAAAAGTCCCAAATAACGAAGAGTCCCTCAATTTACTTGATATAAATATCGGTGTAGCATATTATTTTGCTGGTGATCTTGGCAAAGCTCTGGAATACTATCTCAAAGCCTATAAGGAAGCTAAACGAATAGGCAATAAGAGTCATTTGGGGAAGCTAGTGAACAATATTGCCATAATATATAGACGATCTGAAAAGTACTCAGAGGCACTTCAATTTTATAAAGAATCTTTAGCTATAAAAATATCAAACAGCGACAAAGATGGAGAAGCTACTACCTATC
Organism: uncultured Saprospiraceae bacterium; assembly: GCA_964567435.1. Classification (GTDB taxonomy): domain Bacteria; phylum Bacteroidota; class Bacteroidia; order Chitinophagales; family Saprospiraceae; genus RFSX01. Next base: position 7,138 of record CAZMMQ010000112.1, read on the forward strand.
AAAACATAGGCTTACTCTTTTCATATATGAATCATATAGATAGTTCCATTATATACTTGGATAAGGCCAAAAAAATAATGCTAGAAATCAATGCGCCTCAAAGTGACATAGATTATGTTGACTATGCAAGAGCAGAAGGATATTATAATACAGATCAGTATGACAAAGCACTAGGACTCATGTCAACTTTAGAAAATAATAACTTCAGCACTCTTAGCGAGTCGGTAAGACTAAATGCAAAGTTAGTTCTATCCGACCTTTATGCTAAAAAAGGAAATCATACTAAAAGTATAAAAATATTGAACCAAGTAGAAAATGATCTCGGGGATGATGACTACCAACGAGAGCTTCAACAAGTTCATTCCTTCAGAGCTAAATCTTACTTAGCGCTTTATGATTACAGAAACGCCTCTATTGATCTTCAAAAAGCTGCCCAACTCAAAGATAGCATCACAAGCAGTGATAAGTTAACATTAGAGTCTGAAATGCAAACTAAGTATAGCACTCTTCAAAAAGAGCAAGAGATTGAAAAACTGACACTTTCAAAAGAAATAGATCGGCTTCGGTTATCTCAACAAACTTGGACCATTGGAGGTCTTGGTATTGGCTTGGGTTTTATGACATTGTTGATCTTTAATCTCTTTAAGCAAAAGAAAAAAATTGAAATTCAAAATCAGGCCATTACAGAGTCTGCTGATGAAAAAGATATATTACTAAGAGAGATACACCATAGAGTTAAAAATAATCTTCAAGTGATATCTTCATTACTGGGCATCCAAGGTCGTGGTATTAA
>CAZMMQ010000113.1:0-7818 GCA_964567435.1 uncultured Saprospiraceae bacterium
AGCTTATACTCAGGCAGCTTATACTCAGGCAGCTTATACTCAGGCAGCTTATACTCAGGCAGCTTATACTCAGGCAGCTTATACTGCCCCATAATTAATACCTTCTGTAAAAACATAGAGTTCGAACGTATCTATTTCAAATCTTGCCGCATGGTTGTTTATTTTGATTGATGTTACTACACGAAGTACACTCTTATTTGGTGGAAAGAGGGTTGATTAATTCTGATTCAATACTTCAAGGAAGATTTGCTCTTCAAAGTATCGCGTCAAGAAATCCCGTTTTTATTGTACGAGTAGATAATACTGCAAATTATTTTATCAAATCAATCAATAAGGCTAATCGCGAAAATATTTCAACTTTCCATAAAGAAGCCGATTGCCTTTTTCTATTTAAGGAATTACCTAGGTTTAAAACTATTAATTCATTAACTTCAAGTATAGTAGACTTCAGTTCAGAAGATGCCGTATTAATCTTGGAGTATATCGAGAATGATGGAAATCTAGATTCTATTTACGAATCGATTTCTAGGGCCTCCCTTCAAATTTGTATGTTCAAGGTGTCAGAAATACTAAAATCCTTTCACTTCCAACTTTCACCGAAAGAGTTATCTCATCACCGCTTAAGGAAATTTTCAAAATATCACCCGTGGGTTCTTAATATTCCTGATTGGTTCGAAGGTAAAAGTCCTCCTCCTTTTTCAAAAGAACGAATGAATAATCAAGTTATTTATGCTATTACCAATTATCCAGAGCATTTAGATTCCATAAGAAGGACAAAAGCTAAATATAAATTTGAAAGTCTAATTCATGGTGATGTTAAATTCAGCAATTTACTCTTTAAGAAGTCAGAGAATAGAATAAGTTTGAAGTTGGTGGATTGGGAAATATCCGATATCGGTGATTCACTTTGGGATGTCGCAGGCTTTATCCACAACATCCTGCTCTCTAAAATATTTTCTCTGGAACGAAATCGCGTCACCGTTGATATCAAGACAGTTGAATCACTCAACCTCTTTCATAATGAGTGGTTAATGACAAGCATCTTTTGGAAAAATTATATGGATATTGAAGGATCAATGTCAGCACAGTCCCAAAATGACTGGGTCAAAACATTGGAGTTTAGTGCTGCACGATTGGTGCAGTCCGCTTTTGAACATAATGTAGGATTAAACCACATAAGAACAACTGTCAAACTAATGATGCAATTGAGTCTAATTATATTGAGAAACGGTCACAAATTAGCTCATCTCTATCTGGCACAACCTAAGTGACCATGAATCTCAAAAGAGTTATCGCACATATATTAGAATCCATAACGATAATAGATGAATTCACTATCGATGTTTTTAGCAAGAAAATCAAATGCGCCATTGTAACTGAAGATTTAAATGGAGAATCTGATAACGAATCTGACAAAGCGAGACAGAGTTATATTAAAACGCTTGCAAATCTCATATACAGCCAATTTTATAACAGATCTCCTTCAAGATGGATTCACTATGAAGAACATAAAAAGATACAAGACATTCCTCCGCATGAAGTAGAGTTGTTTGTCAGCAAACTAAATAAAATACATCCCAATATAAAATCTATTGATCCATTGTGGACAGTAGTCGCCATAGCAGGTCCAACCCATTTGATCTTGCAAAAGAATGGACATCAAATAACAGCGAACATTGATAAAATTATCCCAATAAGTGATTCAAGTATTCACGCTAGAATAGGTGACAAAGTGAACATTATAACAAACAAGTCACCATATCAATCAGGCTCTTTCTTTTACTATGTCTATTCACACAAGGTTCGCCTTCCTACTTTTCGCGATGTCAAGCTTTATTTTAATACAAAGCCTGAGCATATTTTTGAACTGATCGAATTGCTATGTCACGAGCTGAACTATTATAAAATTCCGTTTTTATTTAAATGTCCTTCTCATTCAATCTTATTTGACAGACTAGACAACAGTGTTCTTTACCTTTCCAGAAAAGATTTTGCTATAGCCTCCAGAATTCTAAGCAAGAGTCTAAGCACAATTAATAGTTGTCTTAACCCCGAAGTTCCGCTATTTACAAAACAATTATCGTCAGGATTAGCATTTGCAGAAGGCTCCTTGAAAGGTCAAAGTTTCGGAATAGAAAGATGTTCGCTCATCGCCACTGCAATATATAATTCAAAAGATCTCGATTTTAAGACCGAAGAAGAAAAAGTCAATTATATAATATCTATTATTCAGGAAGAAAACTATGACGCACAACGCATGTACTTGAATCCAGGTTCGCAATATCCATTCGATTTTTCTTCTTTCAATAGGAAAATGTATCACCCAAAGAAGCGAAATCATATTTATGATAATGATTTACTTGTAGCCCAAAGTATTGCTAACAACCTCATAAGGAGAGCTCACTGGAGCAAAGGGTACTGTACTTGGATGGAATATCAAAGTAAGAGTCACTCTGCCATCAATGGATCAGATTACCATAGCATCGGTTTTGATCTCTATGGAGGTATAGCAGGAATCGCGCTATTTCTTTGTTATATCGGTGATGCTGTAGAAGATCAAATCTATCTTGAAACTGCTGAAGCCGCATTGAATAATGTGAAATATCAACTTGAAAACGGCTCGTATCCAACATATTCGAACGAGTTTTTTAACGGCCTTGGAGGTATAGGCTACGTTTTTAAAGAGGCTGGAGAAATACTAAAAAATAGGGAATGGCGTAAGTTTGGAATCCAATTGCTCGGGAAAACAAGTTCCGCTGATATTGAACTAGAAGCATCGAATTACATCGACAAGATCGCTATTCAGATAGTAAAATTGTACAGAATGGATATAAATATAAAATCCACTCTACATTCTGAGGAACTAGTTAATATCCTTTCGTCACTTGGGTCAAAACTCGAAGGTGGTATTAAGAATCAGAATGAGACTTTTTCTTTAGCGAGTGGTATGACTTGTTGGGCTGAAGCCCTAGCTACAGCATCATCTCTAGATGGCCTAGATAAGTACAGAAAAACAGCAGAATCATACTCAAAATTTGGGTATGAATATTATTTCAAAACCGGATTGTTATGGCCTTTTGGTCCTAGTTCTAATGGCCCTAAATTCGTCCAAGAAACTCCAGGTCTTTTCACTGGAATCAGTGGTGTTGGATATTATTATTTAAGGAGATATTTACCAGATAGAATTCCAGAGATACTTCTTCCCATAGTGGACTGATTGTGAAGATATTATTCTTAAATTCGCCGATTCTAACCCGGACATTAAGCTCACAAAGTTATCTATATCAAAAGCTAGTGAGTCGTAATTTTATGTGCTTGGTTGAGATTATTTAATGATTAGCCAAAAATTAAGAATTACTTCATGTCGACCAACTAAGAGATGAGTGATAATACAACTCGAAGATTAGCGGCGATTCTGTTCGCAGACATTGTAGGGTTCACCTCAATGATGCAAGAGGACGAAGATAAAACACTAGTTAGGCTTTCTCGGTACAAAACAGTCCTCGGAGAGAAAGTATCAAAATTTAATGGGCAAATCTTTCAAACCTATGGAGATGGAAGTTTGTGTATGTTTCCGAGTGCGATATTGGCCGTGCAGTGTGCTAAGGAAGTTCAACTGGAGTTGAAACAAGGAATGGTGGTGCCCGTTCGGATTGGTATACACCAGGGGGACATAGTGGAAAAAGACAAAACTATTTATGGTGACGCAGTAAATCTTGCATCTCGGGTCGAATCTCTTGGAGTCTCACATTCTGTTCTATTTACAGAGAGCGTCGCAAACAATCTAAAAAGTCATCCCAGTCTTATAAGTAAAAATCTCGGCTTCTTTCATTTCAAAAATGTTGCAGAACCTATGAAGGTGTATGCTCTGGCTAATGAGGGATTTCCCGTTCCGCGTAGGGCAGAGATGAAAGGAAAGCTCGCTGATAAAAAAACATCTTCTGTCAGTAGGAGAACTATACTGATCGGGGCAATATTGATATTTGCAGCGATCTTTCTTGGCAACAGGTTAAGTCTCATTACCAACAAAACCTCCTCCACCTCTGGACAAAAATCAATCGCCTTAATTCCATTTACGAATTTAAATGTAGACAAGGCGGAAGGAGATTTCTTTAGTGACGGAATTATGGAGGAGATTCTACTCAGACTTCAAAAATTGTCAAATCTCCGAACTATTTCTCGCACCTCCGTAATGCAATACAAAATCAATCCAAAACCTATACTGGATATTGCAAAGGAGTTGGCTGTCGGTTATGTAGTGGAAGGTACTGTAAGACAATTAACTAATTCGGTGATCATTAATGTATCGTTGATAGAAGCACAAGAAGAAGAGCATATTCTATGGGCAGAAGAATTTACTAGTGAATTAAGTGTTGAGGATATATTTAATACACAGTCACAAATTGCCGTTAAGATTGTAAATTCATTGCAAGCTACTATGTCTCCCTATTTGTCAGAAGGAACCTTAGAAGCTCCTACAAAAATACGTGAAGCCTACAATTATTATCTCAAAGGCAATCATTACTACCATCTCCAGGGATTTTCGTCAGATGTAAATAGCAGACTTGCTTTGGAAAACTACCAAAAAGCAGTCGAATTAGATCCGAATTTCACATTAGCCCATGTCAAAATCGCTGCTTGTAATAGATTGCTTTATTGGTATCAATTTGATCGAACTGAACTTCGTGCTCAACTAGCGAGAGCAAGTCTAAATCAAGCAATCTTGATCGATCCTGATTTGCCTGAAGTACGAATAGAGCAAGCCTGGCAGTACTACCATTTCGATACTGACTATGATCGTTCTATTGCGATATTGAAAAAATTGAAAACGGAGTATCCAAATTATGAAGATGTATACTGGGTATTGGCTAATACACTGAAAAGAAAAGGTGATTTCAAAGAAGCACTTGTAAATGCTGAGCAGTTATTGGAAATAAATCCCAGAAGTCCATTTACAGTTTTGGATGCTGGACAAATTGGAGAGTTCGCAAATGCATTTGAACGAGTAGAAGAAGTCTATGCACAAAGCTTGGAATTCACACCAGATAATTCACTTTTGACCACATTGATGGCCAGATTGATGATGACATGGAAATGGGACTTGAGTAAGGGGTTATCAATCCTAGAGAGCTCAAGCGCAGAGCGCACTAGTTATTTTAATTACATGTCGTATTTACTTCATCTAAAAAGTCGAAATTTTGAAAAAGCAATGACTTATGTTAAAAATCAGGAATCTGACTTTATTTATGTGGACCGGCACCAATATATACCCACGGAGTTAGCGAAGGCTCAAATTTATTATTACTCATCTGACGACTCACGCCAAAAGGAGGCCGCATTGAAAGCGATCAGTCTATTGCAAAATAAAATTATCGAAGATAATAATGATGTCAGGTTGTATGGTGAGTTAGCATTGAGTTATGCCTTCGCCGGTGAACCAGAATTAGCGATCGCGAATGCAGAAAAATGCATTGAAATTAAGCCCTTTCAACAAGACGCATTGACGGGATATTTATGGCATGTAAGATTATTGCAAGTTTTAGTAATCAATAGAAATATTGACAGAGCAATGGAACAATTAAGGTTTATAATGTCAAAAGAAGGGACACTTACAGATGCAATATTACAGAATGATCCGCTCTATGAACCATTAAGAAATGATCGAAGGTTTAAAAGAATTATTGCGGATCGAAAAAATCACTGAATCACTATCACAATGAAACCTCTATTCTTTTCTCTAATTGCAATATCTATACTCTTTTTAGGCCGCTCGTGTCAATCAGAATCTACTTTACCAACTATTCAAATGCTGGATTCTGAAAATCCCGTTTATCATGATGAATACGGAATTTACGATGCTCCGCCAGTCAGATCTTTTCCAAGTTCCCCAGATGAGATTCAAGTCTTCATTGAAAATATGGATCTCCGTTCGATAAGGGATCATGCATGGGATATATGGGAATCAATTAATAGAGACACAGCACCGAATGCTGATTTTCCAATTTGGGAAACATGGTACACGGGACATGAATTGTTTGAAATAGGAGATGAAGCAAGAAATGAAAGGCATGGCATTCGTGATTTCGAAAATCCATTGCAAATATCTCATGACTCTGACAATAGCACAGCTATACCCATTGATGTGGCCGAACGTCCAACTTCATTTAATCGCTTTAGCAGGACCACGGCCCATGCTATTTGGGACAATGAATTTTATAAGAAATCGGTTTTGGATTCTATTCATTCTACATTTAGCCAATTAGATACACCGATAGAAAAAAGAGAAGTTTTGGCATCTCAAGACACAGTGGATCAAAATGGGTTTGTTTTAAAACCTGTTTTTCAATTTATTAGTGGAACAGAACCGACAGCGCTTCCTTATTGGGCTGGCATCTCAGCTTCTACTACTTCTGTTCAGGAACGACCTTCACCAAACACATGGCGCCAATGTGTAATCATCGATCCAACCGACTCCTTGGAAATTGGCACAAAACATGTCATGATGTGCAATGATCAATTAGGGGAATGGGAGGTAATAGATATTAATAGAATTTACAACATAGAATTCGATGAAGAAACTGCGTCAAATTTTAGTGAATTTGCAGAAAAGCAAGGAGGAGATGATCTTGGAGCTCACAGTAGTGCTAATTCGGATTCTATAGCTAAGATGGTTCAACCAGGTAATATTGCCCTTCTAATGGCTATGCATGTCACGGGAAAGGAAATCTCCAATTGGACCTGGCAAACTTATTGGTGGACACCTCGGCCCGATAGTCCTCCTTATGGTCATGACAGACCTTCTAGCATACCTGATCCTTGGGGAAATTATATTATGCGTACTTCATATTTTATGGTAACTCCACCAGGTGATAAAGAAGAGGGCATGCCCTTCATAAGCTATAACCCTTATTTGGAAGCTGATCTAAAATTCGAATTGACTGTGGAAGGACATAAAATTGAAAATACAATCCGGGGGGTTTTCTCCAATTGTATGACTTGTCACAGGAAAGCTAGATACCCGTTTCCTAATAAGAATTTCTACTCAATGGCTGGGCATATTGACAAGGGAGATCCTTACATATTTAAAGACTATATCAAAACTGACTTTCTATGGTCACTAGCGTATAGGACTAATAAAAAATTGTAAATACCATTGGCAAGTGTGTATGATTTGAAAAACCCCTAAGAGAATAACATAACAAGGACTGGCCTATCGCCTCTATGTTCCACTCTTCTAAAACAAACTAAATGCAATCCTAACAATACAGTCCGGAAAGCCATTACTGGACTTCTCCTACGCAAAATACAGCTTTATCTTGATCAAAAAATAATAGCTTGTCCGTTATAATTCACCATTTGCTGGAAGTGCCGCACGACCGAAAATAGAGTCATCTTCATTCACATTTCCAACCTGATTGACCACTGTTCCTGCATCTTCAAAGGCTCCTCCCCTACTATCTCCGCCAACAGCCAGCCAGCTGGTTCCATTATAATAACGAAGAGCATTTACGAAAGTGTCATAAATTAACATGCCCTCCTCAGGGCTACATACGGCGCCCGTAGTAGTACGTGATACCACTAAACCATCTGTTCGAAGCTCGACTTCAGTCTGCGCTTAGATGGTAAGAAGTGTTAATAAAAAGGTGACAACAATGTGAAAGCGCCTCATGATCATGCAGTTTCATACAAAAGTGTGAGATCCAACTGATGCTGTGATCATACTTAGGTATGAGTGTCGAAAATTGTCAGACTAGCTCTGCCAAAAAGACATTTTGTCACCTCGATAGACCATGGCATATCATTTGACTATATTCTGTC
>CAZMMQ010000114.1:0-7212 GCA_964567435.1 uncultured Saprospiraceae bacterium
GTGTAGAAGAGCTGACCGGGCAGCGCGATCATACAGTCTACCAGATCTTTGTCTATCATCTTTTGTCGGAGTTTCCCTTCGCCTGAGGTATTGCTGCTCATGGCACCATTGGCGAGGACAAAGCCTGCAGAGCCCGTCTCGGAGAGCTTGGAGAGCATGTGCATGATCCAGGCATAGTTGGCATTGCCAGTGGGTGGCACGTCGTAGCCTGTCCAGCGGGCATCATCTGTGAGTTCGTTTTTGTCTCTCCACTGCTTTTGGTTGAAGGGAGGATTAGCCATGATGTAATCCGCCTTGAGATCGAGGTGCTGATCTTTGAAGAAGGTATTGGCAGGGACTTCGCCGAGATTGCCAGAGATGCCTCTGATGGCGAGATTCATCTTGGCCAGTTTGTAGGTCGTAGCTGTCAGTTCCTGCCCATAGATGGAGACATCCTTGGTATCCCCTTGATGGCTCTTGATAAAGTTGATCGACTGGACAAACATCCCCACCTGAGCCACAAGCAGGATCATAGATCTTACCCTTGTAAGGCTGCAGCATCTGCACGAGCAGTTTGACAATACACTTAGGCGTATAGAACTCACCACCACCCTTACCCTCTGAAGCTGCAAACTTCCCTAAGAAATACTCATAGACGCGACCGACCACATCGGTCTCTTCGTCACTGAGGGTATCGATGTTATTGATCGTGTCGAGTAGGGCGGAGAGCTTGCTCGGGTCCAGATTGAGCCTGGAGAAGTAGTTGTCAGGTAGAGCACCCTTGAGTGAGGGGTTGTGCTTTTCTACTGTATGGAGAGCTGTATCTATTTTGAGGGCGATGTCATCTTGCTTGGCATTGGCGATGATGTGAGACCAGCGTGCTTCTTCTGGCAGAAAGAAGATGTTCTTCATATTATAGAATTCTTTCATCTCCAGATACTTGTCCTTACCTTCTGCTATCAGTTCTTCTCGTCTGGCAGAAAATCTATCACTGACAAACTTTAGGAAGATCAGTCCTAGGACGACGTGCTTATACTCTGAGGATTCTACCGATCCTCTGAGCTTATTAGCGGAGTCCCAGAGGGCTTCTTCCATAGATTGCTCCTTTTTCTTTGCTGCTTTTTTCTTTGCCATGTAGGTGGTGAAGTTATAGTTGTGGAATATCACTTTAAACTTAGCTTTTCTGCCTGATTTTTTCTAATCCGTTGTGTCTAGGTGTATATGGTGATATAGTTGGCGGTTATTCTCATAAAATAATAGAAACACGAATAGGTATGGACTACACAGAAATCCACTTTGTAACTATGTGTTAACTGCATTTCACTTCAAAATTTCTGCAGTTTGCTTAAATGTTTGGGATATGGCTCAATGTTATAAGACTTGATCCTTATATTTAAGTCAAACTCAATTATTATGAAGACTTTACTTACCACGCTTTTCCTTTCGTTTTTTTATCTAACCGTTTGTACTCAGGATCGACCGTTTATTATTACGGTGAAGACAGATAATCCGGGAGGGAGTTGTAATAGCTGTATAACAATACCTGTCGATACGAATTTAGTCTACAATTATTCTATTGATTGGGAGAATGATGGCTCCTTCGATAATCTGGGGGTAAGCGGCCCTATTTGTCATGAGTATGATACGCCAGGTTTATATGAGGTGGCAATACAAGGAGAATTTCCTACAATCTATGTAAATGGAGATACAATGATTAGTAGAAAGATAGTTGCTGTAAATCAGTGGGGAGATATTTCGTGGCAATCTTTGTCTCATTCATTTATGAGTTGTGATTCATTGGAAGTTTTAGCGACTGATGCACCTGACTTATCTTCTGCAACTAAAATGAATTTCACTTTCCAAAATTGTAAAAAGTTAAATTCAGATCTTAATCATTGGGATGTTTCTACTATTACAAATATGGATAATTTATTTAGTGGAGCAACCTCTTTTAATGGAGATATTTCTGATTGGGACGTTTCAAACGTAACGAGAATGTTTAGAATGTTTGTATCTGCAACAGCATTCAATGGAGATTTGTCAGAATGGAATGTTAGCGCTGTTGAAACCTTCGATTGGACATTTAGTCGTGCTACATCATTTGATAGTGATCTTAATAATTGGAATGTAAGCAACTGCTCCAGTATGAGTAATATGTTTGACAATGCAAAGTCTTTTTCATCTGAGTTGGACAATTGGGACGTCTCTATGGTCACTACAATGAGCGGCATGTTTGCGGGAACAGTGAATTTCACTTCAGACTTAAATTCATGGAACTTAGCATCTGCATCTGATCTTACAAGAATGTTCCAGAATTCTAACTTTAATGGTGATATCAGTATGTGGGATGTTTCCAATGTGGAAAATATGAGATGGATGTTTTGGGGAGCCTCAGAGTTTAATTCAGATTTAAGCGAATGGGATGTTTCAAAGGTTATAGATATGGAATTGATGTTTAATGGAGCCACAGTATTTAATGCAGATCTTAGAGGCTGGGATGTCTCAAATGTAACAGATATGGGAAGCATGTTTAATCTAACTCAACAATTCAACAGCGATCTGAGCGCATGGGAAACAGGCAATGTGACAGACATGAGTAATATGTTTTCTAGAAACCCTGTATTTAATTCGGATCTAAGTAACTGGGATGTATCTCAAGTCACTGATATGTCAAGGATGTTTCAAGGGACCAGCTCCTTTAATTCAGAACTAAATAATTGGGATGTTAGTTCAGTAGAGGATATGTCCTTTATGTTTGAAAATGCTGTTTCTTTTAATAGTGACATAAATAACTGGGAAACAGCTAGTGTAACAGACATGACTCTGATGTTTAGCGGTGCTACTGCTTTTAATTCTGACATCAACGACTGGAATGTTTCTCAAGTCACCTCTATGTTACATATGTTTAGAAACGCGACTTCTTTTAGAAGCAATCTTGATAAGTGGCAGGTTTCTAATGTAGAAGTTATGAGATCTATGTTTGAGAATGCACGGGTATTCAATAGCGACTTGAGTAGATGGGATGTTGGGAAGGTAGAGGGTATGCGCTTGATGTTTAAAGGTGCTAACCTATTTGACCAAAACTTGGAGTCATGGGACTTGAGTTCCATTACAGAAGTCTCAGAACCAGGCACTAACAATAGTCGCTTTGAAATGATCAATATGCTAGATAGTTGTGGGATGTCCATTCCTAATTACGAAGCCACGCTTCTAGGTTGGGCCAGCAACCCTGCCACACCTGACAGCCTTGCCTTAGGCAGTAGAGCCCTGCAGTATTGCGATGAATCCGGCAGAAATATCCTTCTGGAAAAAGGCTGGCGCATATCTGGTGATTCTAAAGCTGACGATTCAGAATGCTTGCCTTCGTCCACAAATTCATTAAGTGAATTGGAGTTTTCTGTGTATCCTAATCCAACAAATGGTGAAGTCAATATCAGTATAGATAATAGATATGGCAGTACGATCAAGTATTATATTGGTACTCAAGATGGTGAGGTCTTTGATAGTGGTGACATAACTAGAAACGAAACCTTATTTGATTTTTCACCTGGAGTCTACTACTTGAAAGTTTATGATGACTCTAGAATTGGGGTTGAGAAAATAGTAGTTGTTGATTAAAGCTTCTAGCTGACTACAACAGTTTATAGTTGTAACCTGAAAATGTATTCTAATTACTAAATAAGAAGGAGATACTGATGTATTCTAAATCATTGGAAAACTACATTACTCAAAAGTTTGAGGAGTCGCTTCAAATAAACTCTTTTACAAGGTATGACAATTACTTCTCAATAGGTGGCACATCCATTAAGCTTGTATTGATGTTAGAATCCATAGAGAGTGATTTCAATGAAACTATAGATGCTCAGTCATTTATGGATTCTCCTAGAGTCTTTTCTTTTTCCAAATTTATATGGGAACAATACCGTTATAATGCTTTTGTAGCAGCATTAAAGCAGGCTAATAATGAGGTGGGATTCCAAGATCAATATAATTCTTCAAATACTCGCAACAATCAAAAAAAAGAAGAATCATTAGAATCACTGCTGCTAAAGCAAAAAGAATTAAGTAAGTCATGGCCTGGAAAATCTTTCTGTGACGATATCATCTTTGCAAATAATATTCATGGCAAAGAAAAACCTATTTATTGGACCTTCCAAGGCAGTGAAGAACTGAGTAGTCTTTTAAATGTTCTAGGCCCTGAATATCCACTCTATGCGATGCGATCTGGCCACTTACTTTTTCATAAGAAGAGTGACAAGTGTGGAAAGTTTGCAGCGTACTATGCCGATCAACTCATTTCATCAGATTTACCGAAAAAAGATATTATTATAGGTGGCAATTGTCAGGGGGCATATATCGCTTGGGGAATGGCACAACATTTATTATCTAAAGGCATTAAAGTTTCTCTATTGTTTTTGATGGAAGCAGATATAGATGAACGTTACGATGGTAATGTATCACTAATCTATGGCCACAACAGTCAAGATCACAATCCATTCTTGTATAGGGATTCTCCAGAACTAAGATGGGATGTCAATTACAAATCCTATTCCATAGACATATTAGAAGCTGATCATGGAAAATTTTTCAGAAAGAAGAATGTGAATGCATTAGCTACGGTACTGAAAAATAGAATTGGTGAAGCTTAAAACAAGCAAACACTTTAGACTAATTAATCAAGTTCGAATCAAGTATTGTGCAATTCAAAAATACTTAAGTCTAGTAAAATCAATCTTAATAAATCAAAATCAACTTTAAACCTCTCATCTAAGCATAATTGGACAGGAATACTTAATTTTCTCCAATGAAATACGATACGCTGATTATAGAAGGAGGTGGATTTAAAACAGCATTTACTGCAGGATTGATAGATGCATTTATAGCCAAAGACTACAACCCATTTAAGACAATTATTGGCATATCTGGTGGTTCTGTGGCGATGTCATATTATCTCAGCAATCAATATCGGTTTTGCATTAATGCTATGAAAATACTGGCAAAGGATAACAAGTTCGCAGATTACAAAAGGACATTTAGTGCTAAAGGATATTTGGATATAGATTATATATCTACTGTGGCGTCAGAGAAAGTGCCCTTTGATATAATGAAGGCCGCTGAGCAAATTAAGCGTAAGAAAATATTTATTGTTGCCACAAACAGGAAGAGTGGAAAAGCAGAGTACTTAATTCCTTGTGCTGATGATTGGATTCAATGCGTAATTGCGTCGAGTACCTTACCGTTTGCAACCAAAGGCGTGCATAAGCTAAAAAACAAATTATATTTCGATGGAGGATGGAGTGATCCACTGCCTGTAAAGTGGGCCGCCAGTCAAGGGTCGAAAAATATTTTGGTGTTAAGAACTAGACCAGCTAACAATACTATTAAACAAAGTTGGGCTGATTATTTTGGCAGCAAGTATTTTAAGTCTACGCCAAAATTGAGCAAAACTTTTGAAAAGGCATTTGAGAAATATAATGAGGCTATTCAGTATATGGAAAAACCACCCAAGGGTATCAAGGTAGAACAAATCTCCCCTAAAAGATTTCTGAATAGTGGGACTTATTCTTACTCCAAAAAAAGCTTGATGTCTGATTATCGTTATGGGTTAGACAAAGGCATAAATTTTTTGAGTACGGTTTGAAATTATCAATAACTAGTTTCGTCATCTCAGTCAGCCCAAAGCAATCCCACTATCATCTCCTTAATCGTGCCTTCCTTATCCCACAAAATAAAATGTCCTTCTTCCTTTTCGGAAATGACAGTCAACAATGAGGCATCTATATGACGCTTAGAAAATTGGATATTACCATCGTGGGGTGCTAATCCGTCAGTGACCCCATGATAATGAATGACTGGAATGTCTATGTCAGACCAGTCTGACTGCATGGTTCTCAGTTCATTAATATGAGTCATTTTTTCGGTGGTGCAGACATTGAGATACTTTGGAAGAAGTGCTCTTGACAATGACAGATTAGCCAGGTGAGCATACCACTTGACGGGTTCTGAATCTGGATCTATAACAGGGGCAACCATGAGGATACCATCTACAAGCTCAGGATATGTAGCTGCCAATTTTCCAATGACTGCGCCTCCATAAGAATGCCCTACGAGAATGACTTTTGAAGCTGGATGCGCCAGGATTACTGATCTAATACCCGCAGCGTGGGTGACAATATCGGTAACAGGCTGACCGTAATCTGACTCACCATACCCAAATCTATCCACAGAGATAAGCTGGGCCATTCTTTTTAAATCAACGTCTGCCAAATATGACTTGAAGGCCTCCCAGCTGCCAGGCGCTCCGTGGACAAATATGACGAGCGGTTTATCTGGATGGTCAAGTCCCGTTCTAATATATCGAACTTGTTTTCCTGCTGTCTGAGCAGTCGCAAAAGTATAATCAGTTGCCAATTTTGGAAAATAATCTTTAGCTACTTGGGTAGACCCATTTATAGAGCTGGAATAGGCATGTGCCACAGCAAGAAAAAGTACTTCTACAAACAGGAGCACAGCGAGTAAAATTAGAAAAAAGGATTTTAGTTTATACCACATCTCTTACTGTCAACACTGATTAGTCACCAAAGATACTTCGCCAATAGTTATCTCATAACTTAATTTAGCTTAGACTAACTATATGTCTTAAAACCATAATTTCTTAATCTTACTATTTGACTTGAGAAAAGCCGCAGAGCGCTCGTTTATACTATTATGTAGTACCGATAATTTTTTCAAATGGGAAATTCCATCTAGATGGAATCATAAACGCAAAAAAAAAAAGGAATCGTAGGAGAAATACTTGTTCAAAATGACAAGTATAAGCAAAACGCTTATTTTGAGATATCTACTGCAATTTGGGATAGATATATCAAACAATATGAAATTACAGATGCTGAAAAATACGAATTGCTAAAGGAGATTGGAATTGAAAATATTTTCTACGGAACTGATTATCCAGCTCGAATTCTTGAAACATATCAAAGCCATTTAAAATATAGATTAAATCTGACTGACAAAGAAATGCAAATGATTAAAACGAATAGTCCGTTAAATGAATACGCAAGATAATATCGTGTGACCACAGCATACTCATCCTGCTAAGCTGGGTACATGTAATCCGTCCGCGAACTGAATCAAAGTAACTTGAATGTAAGTCAATCATCGTCCTTTTGAAGTTTAAAATTTACTGAATAGACCATTTAGGCTACACGATTTTTATTGATGGATAGTTGATTG
>CAZMMQ010000115.1:0-5926 GCA_964567435.1 uncultured Saprospiraceae bacterium
GAACCCCTGTTGTGTCAAGATATCGAGGGCCGATTAGGCCTGTACTACAAGAAGGCTACACCTACAACCATGGAGGGCTTAAGTTCGGTCAGTTATCTGGACTGTCCTCATGAGAAGGCTATAGCCATCTGTGTGGAGTTATCAGAACCGATGCTGGCAAGGAAATTCAGGCCTAAAGGAAAGCGTAAGTTTGATTTTGCAGCTATAGCACAAGATAGAGAGAAAATGAAGTTGTGTCAAAAGCTCATCTCCAAGCGCATCAATGATTTGCTGCTAATCTGCCAAGAGAATGATTACCCTGTAACGATTGGTCTAGACAGGAAGGGCAGGGGAGAGGACTTTAGATGTCATTTTGAAGAGTGGAATTGTATCCCCCAACTAAAATTTGAAAAGCATGCGCAAGGTGTAGCGTATTCCTTGGTATTAGAAAAAGATGGCGTTCAATATTACCCCAGTAAGTTAGCAGTAAAGATATTGGCTAATAAGCCTGGGTGGATTAGCTTAGGCAATACGCTGCATCAGATTGGTGCTTTAAATGGAAATAAACTAAAACCGTTCTTATCTAAATCGACTATTCAGATACCAGCCCGTTCCGTCAGAACTTACTTTGAGAAAGTTGTTATGGACATAGTCCCACTGTTTAAGGTGATCCCAGTAGGCTTCGATATTATCAAGAAGCAGAAGTTAGTACAATCTGAATTCAGACTTATAGAGAATCTCTTTTCTGGGTGTATGGAATTGAGATTGTGGTTTGTCTACGAAGCTCATAGATTTTCTCATGGCAATAGTCAGATGAGTAAAACGATGATTGACTTTGGGTCTGGAGATGATATTGTTATCACGCTTCAGGAACGAGATACTAAAGGAGAATCAGCCTTGGTTAGTAAACTGCATGGCTTAGGTCTCAATGCTACAGATAGTGGTACGTTCAATGTTAGTGTAGCTTCTAGAGATGCAGTACTCCAATGGATGAGGGAAAATAGGGAAGCGCTAAAGGATGCGTGTGGCATAGAGATGCATGATATTAAGATGGGTGATAAACTAGTCGACCTTAATCAACCACAAATTCAGGTTAATTATCTGGCGGATAATGATTGGTTTGACATACAAGGATATGTGCGATTGGGGAAGGTAGATATACCATTCAAAGACTTAATGCAGAATATCAGAGACGAGGACCCTTTGTATAAGTTACAAGACGGTAGTTACTTTATCATACCACAAGCATGGATGACGAAGTATGCTTCCCTGGCTAAATACGGACAATCAGCTAATAACCGATTCAAATTATCTAAGAAATATCTAGGATTAGTAGAAGCGTTAGATGGTGGAGATGAAGACAGACAGTCCGCTGTCAAGCAGGTAGATATTGAAGACGCTGCAGTAGAATACCTACCCAGTCCTAGACTCAATGCTGAACTCAGGCCTTATCAGCTAGAGGGGGTGCAGTGGCTGAGAAAGCTAAGATATAATGGTCTTGGTGCTTGTCTTGCAGACGATATGGGACTAGGTAAGACCTTGCAGGTTATAGCAGCCTTGCTTGCCGCCAAAGAAGAGTTGAAGGAAGAAGCAAAACAGGATAATGCGCTTGCTGGCCAGATGTCTATGTTTGGTTCGGATAGCACATCCAGTAGTAACCTTAATGCACTTGTTGTTGTGCCTGCTTCATTGGTATTTAATTGGAAGGAGGAGATTTCAAAATTTGCACCTGACCTGATTGTAGCGGCCTATGTTGGTACTCAAAGAAAAGCGGGCGGAATGATATTGGACTCCTTTGATGTGGTATTAACGACCTACCAGACCGCACTGCGCGATAAAGATATCTTGGGTCAGATATCATGGAGTTACATAGTCTTAGACGAGAGTCAGTATATCAAGAATAGAAATTCTAAGGTATTTAAGGCATTGTCAGAATTGACAGCTGAAAGTAAGATATCCTTGTCGGGTACGCCTATAGAAAATTCGCTCTCGGACTTATGGTCACAGATGGAATTTATCAATCCTGAACTTCTGGGAAGTTATGATTTTTTTAAGTCCAACTTCAAACAGCCTATAGAAAAGGACAGAGATGAAGGGGCGATATTAGAATTGAAAAAAATTGTAGACCCATTTTTGCTAAGACGAACCAAGTATGAGGTGGCTCCAGAATTGCCAAAGAAGCTTGTGCAAAGTCTAATGGTGGATATGACGCCAGAGCAAGAAAGACTGTTTGAGGAGCGAAAGAGTGCCGCAAGGAATCTGATTTTGAATTTAGATGAGTCTGACAGAGAGTTTCATATTCATGTATTTAAAGAGATATTATTTCTGAGACAGATTGCTAATCATCCACGTCTCTACGACAAGGATTGGGCGCATGGTTCGGGAAAAATGGAATTAGTGCTGAATAAGTTAAGGGAGTTGGTGCTGAGTGGAAAAAAGATTTTGGTGTTCAGTTCGTTCACTAGCTTACTTGATTTGGTAGCAGAAGACTTGAATAAAGAGAACCTATCTTATCTGATGCTGACTGGGTCCATGAGACAGAAGGACAGAGAGAAGGTGGTTAAGCAGTTTCAAAATAATGAAGACAAGAAAATATTTCTCATCTCAATCAAAGCAGGAGGTGCTGGACTCAATCTCACAGCTGCAGAATATGTTTTCATTCTTGACCCTTGGTGGAATCCATTTATAGAAGAGCAAGCTATTGCTAGAGCCCACAGAATAGGACAGACTCAACAAGTACACGTGATCAAATTCATTTCTAAGAATAGTATAGAAGAGAAAATCCAAAAGTTGCAGAATCGAAAAAAGTTGCTCAATGATGACATTCTATCAGAGGCTTCAGAGACCAGCTTAGGAAGGCAAGATCTGTTAGATATACTGGATTGATAGATTTATTATTATATCTATACACCTACTGGAATGCAATTAATATATGTAGGTAGCGTGGTATTCATGCTAGGCATGTTAAGGATTATTTTCCAATCACAATCTTATGTGTACTTAGTTGATTTGATTTTCCAAGTAGATGCAAGTAGTAGATGCCTGATTCTAGATGCTTCAAATTTAACTGAGTAAGATTATCTTTTTGAAATTCGTAGTACACAAGATGACCCGAGTGATTATATATGGATGCAGATGAAAGATTAGTTGCAGCATTTAGATTGATGATACCAGAACTTGGATTGGGATAAATTGCAATATTAGAAGATTCATTGAGGTCATCTGTAGCAGAGAAAAAGGTTGCGGTTAAATTTTGTTCGTTTAGATTTAGTCGATTATTTGCTCCTGTCAAACTCACGCTGATTTGGCTTAGATCATCATTGGTAGAAATGATTGTTCTATCTCTTATTAACCTGGTTTCTCCTGGATTAAGCGGATCTAAAACATCATAATCCAAATACGAACTAAAGTCAAAAGAATTACTTAAGTTAAATGAGGAAGAGTATAAATCAGTGATTATAGGATCCACACCATGATTTTCAATTCGAATTAAAACATCATACTGATTTGAAGAATTTACTTGATTTAGTATAAAGGTATTTATACTTACATCTGTTCTAGTGTATTCGTTTGGAATTTGCTGATCAAGATTTACCTGCCTTAGATAAGTTTGGCAATTACTATTGCCTGCAATTACAATACTTGTGTCACTAAATTGTATTAGTTCCGTCTCTAGAGAATCTGATATTTCCCAGGTTTGTATACTATCTGTTAATGTATTTAGGGATGATACTGTTGTAGTCTGATTTGTTGTTTCTAAAGTGATTACCTTATTTTCTTGGATGAGTATTTTTCTGAAGCATTGAACCTTGTTGTCTATTTCAGCAAACAAACTTACATTTTGAAAGTTTCTATCCAATTTGAAAATCTTACCTGAAGTCAATATGTAGTTCTGAGTTTCTGTAGAATGTAGGTCAAGAATTATATCATCGAATTCTAATAGAAGACTAACAGTATCTTCAATAACTTGACCGACACTGTTACCTCCAATTAAATATAAATTTTCGTTGTGACTAGAGATATAGCGGAAAGAAGGATCTACTGGGATTTTTTTTCCTACAATACCATAACTTCTAAAAATCTTATTTAGAAATAAGTCATTATGGTCATTTTCCAAAAACCAAGCAAATTCGTCTGATGCGATTAGGGCATCATATACATTTAATCCTTCTCCAAAGGAATAAATAGTATCTAACTTGCCATTTATAATGGTGACTATTTCAAATCCTGTAGCGCCAAAGTCATAGCCTCTGAATTGTGTCAGCACGAATACTGAGGTGCTATCATTCGGTTGCTTAAGGCTAATATTAGAACCCAAATCCAAGGTGTATAAAGTATCTAGACTATTGTCAAAATTTGCCTTAAATATGCCAGACGAAGAAAAGTATAGATTTTTAGAAGCATAGAGAATGCCATCCTGTAGAACAACTGAAGCTTCAGTTCTATTGCACTTTTCCTTATGGTCTAAAAACTCAAAATTCTCAGGAACTTGAGCTTCTATAGTAGTTAGAAAGCACAAGCAGAATACAGCAGAGTGTAATGTTTTTAATAAAGAAGTTGGCATCTGATTTGGTTGCTGATTGAAAGTAAATATATGAAATTAATTTTTCCATCAATCAGGGTTCTAGGTGTCTCCAAAGACAATTTGCTTGATAATAAGAGTCAAGGTAGAGAAGATCTTTGTATATAAAGTATTGATGAAATTTCTTTTTTGATGTTAACTTTAGGTCTTTAATACTACTTGAAATGAAATTGTCGCATACTATGCTTGTACTTGTCTTAACTATTTTTTCACTAGCCTGCCAAAAGAATATGATACAGGAAACAAATAGTACAACCACGCCGACGTCTGAGTCATCTGCCAAGGTCATTGGAGTCACAATTACTGGAGATTCTGGCAACTATAATTTGAGTGTAACCTTAGAGAGTCCAGACACAGGCTGTGACCAATATGCCGATTGGTGGGAAGTATTTACACCAGATGAGACATTGATCTATCGAAGAATATTAGCACATAGCCATGTGGATGAACAGCCATTTACACGAAGTGGTGGTCCAGTAGCTGTTGCCGCTGATCAGGAAATCATCGTCAGGGCGCATATGAATAATCTGGGTTATGGTACTCAGGTATATAGGGGTACGATAGGAGAGGGATTGACACAGGTTACGTTGCCCATAGAAGTGGGGGCGGAACTGGAGACTACTGAACCACTGCCTCAGAATTGTGCCTTTTAATGTCTAGGCTATTCAAATTTATTAATAGGCATAAATTTCTAACGAGTGTGTTGGGGTTGAGTATAATATTAAGTTTTCACCATCATTCAAGGTCTTGGTGAGAGTTCTGCTAGCCTAACTATTGTATTCATATTTTTCATTTTTAGGGCTTTGTATTTGACAGCGGCGACCTATTGGATAAAACAAGTGAAAGCGTCAAAATATTTATCGCATTTGAAAACATCTTTTTTCATTTTCTTTTACAGTATTGTCTTTTTCGTGCCTATTGCCGCCTTTATGTCTCCAGTATTTTCGGACTATGGGTCTAATCCAATTAATAAGATTGCTGCAGAATTACCAAGAATTATTTCCAGTGGAATTATTAATGTAATAGGGTTTATACCTATAATATTTATTGCAGCCATGATCAGTTATTTGTTAGGAAAAAAATCTAGTGATAATCGAAGAGATATTACCGATCACTTAATTGATTACTGAACGATTCTGATTTATCAGAATGAAAGCAAGTGAATCTTGATAGGTGCAACGGTTCACGGTGCAATGGTACAACGGTGGCTTCATCGAACACTTGGAAATAGTTTCTATTAGAATAAGATTTCTCGGTTCCTACGTCACTCGAAATGGAAAAAAGTAGAATTAATTATTTGAGATTTGAGCTATCTGGTCTCAAAGTAGGACAGCGGGTAGATGCGCCCCTCTAGGGGTCGGGGGT
>CAZMMQ010000115.1:6026-7210 GCA_964567435.1 uncultured Saprospiraceae bacterium
TTTAATTTGCTCCATATCCAGTTCATCACTTATTCTTATAGACGTAAGGTGAGATGATGAAGCGCCTACATCAGGTACACGATAAGGTGTTCCTTGCAGATTTCTGATTAGGTTCTTGTGTAAGTCTGTACAATAGGCTTGTATGTTTCCTACTCCCCACTCGAGTATTTGTTCCAACCCCGCTTGCAGAATCGGCACCTGAATAAAATTAGATTGCTCACCCACAGAATATCTTGCCGCCCCTTCTCTGTATTGTTCTTGATAATTGACAAGATTTTGGAAGTCATCACTGCCTTTTCTGTTTATCCAATTGTCTTCTATGGGAATACCCTGATTAAATCTTTCAGAATAATAGGCCACTCCCAATCCATAATGACCTAGTAGCCATTTGTAGCCACCCACGATAAGTGCATCTATTGGTATTTCTCTAATATCTAGAGGTAGTGCGCCGACTGATTGGGTGCCATCTATAATAAGATAGACATCATGCTTGTGACAGTGCTGACTTATTTCCTTCAGGTCATACAGACTGCCATCTGCCCAGTGTACGTGGGACATGGTTACTACAGATGTGTCTGAAGTTATAGCTTCAAGAATATTCTGATTCCATGAACTAACACGATTCGATGCAGATTCTGATGGTCCAATTAATTTCAGTTTTTGATTCTCAGTTGCTGCAGCTCTTTGCCAGCCATAGTAGTTGCTAGGAAACTGGTCCGTCAGACAGAGAATCTCACCGTTTTTCTTCCACTTGATATTATTGATGACATTAGCGATGCCATAGGAGACTGATGGTATGATGGCAATCTGATGCGCTGGTGCATTGATGACTTGTCCAAAGGTGGCTCTGAGCTTATCCACATCATCAAAGAAGTATTGCTTATTAAATTGGGTAGGATTATTCTTTCGCGTCAGTCCTTCCATGCCTACGAGCTCACTCACTTTGAGTTGTGGAGACATATAAGCCATATTGAGAAAAGTCAAATTATCTGGCAGTGAGAACTTATGTTTTTGGTGGGTTTTTATCACGGAGATTCTGATTTTTTGTTGTTGGGTAAATATAAGGATTAGCGGGAACAATGGATTTACTGAATAGACCATTTAGACTACGCTATTTTTATTGGTCGGTAGTTGATTGGACGGCCTTTAGCCATTTTAGCTAAGGAGGTTTTAAATGGCGTTAA
>CAZMMQ010000116.1:0-7172 GCA_964567435.1 uncultured Saprospiraceae bacterium
CACTCGTCAGCTATCTATCGCTGGTGAATCAACGCGTCACGAATTATATGAGTCCGAAATATAATTGTAGTTGTCCGCTTTAGATAGTGAGTATAAAAAATATCAACTGGTAATGATAATTAAGAAGAAAAAATGAGCCGATATTTTTAGGAGACTTCTTTTGTTTTGGAGCATCCTGTTGGAACACCAGTGATAGTCGACTCACGAATGAAGTTGCGTTTTGACAGGCCATGAGCTAGGACCTAGTGCGGTCAAAAAAGAGCACGAAATGGCAAGAGAGGAGACGGTTTTTGTGCGCCTAGTAATAGGAGGGAAAGCCACAAAAAATCACCTTTGTTCCAACGAGATTTTTTGCGAGCTTTTTTTTCGAATGAAAAAAGCGGAAGAAAGTTGTATCCGAAGCTTAGAAATAATCTTTTAGAAAAGTGAGCCAAAGAACCAGTTAAGTAGCTGAATCAACATTTCAAGAATTATATGGGTCCAAAATATAATTGTAGTTGTTCGCCTTAGATTGTGACGTTAAAAAAATCAACTGTTTAGGTTGTTAAGCATGAATTATAATTAACAATAAATTATTCTATCAATCTGCTTATCCTATAAATCAATATTCAGACAAAAGAGGGAGGATGCGAGTGGAGGATGTAATTGGCGTATTGAGATTATATCTTTCATAGTCGTTATCGAGTTAATAGATTTCTCCGCTTATCCCAGTCGGTCGAAGAGCAAAATCTATGTGGACCATCTCTTCCAATCTGAATTTCTATTCAAACAAACCAAATCCTGCTGCTGATATAGAATCTATGACTCCCACTAATTTCCTTAAGAAATACAAATAGATCAGAATGAGTGATTATTGGAGATGGGATGTTGTGGAAGATGATGGTGGAAATGTGTTTCATAGATGCACTATCACTTTGAATTGGTAAAAATGTCTTCAAAATACTTAGTCCATTGTCCATCTATCAATTGCTCACCATACTCTCGAAAGCCGCCGTCTTCTGTTCGGCTAAATACAAATCGTCTACTCTCACTGCTGTTGACTATTAATTGCCCATCTACATATTTCGCTGGATATTTAGCTGCGCCACTTTTATAAAAAGGGTTGTAATAATATGTATCATCTGTATCGTCATAATAAATTATTGTGTGCAGCTGAAGAAATTCAGAGTTCAACTCTATCACCAAAATATGTTTGTCCAAATCAAAGGCAATTCTTTGGTAGGCCGATCCCTTCTTAGAGATGACACCATCCTCATAGGCCATAGTTGTACCTATCCATTCGCCTTCCATAAAGTTAAGCAAAGCCATTTTTTCTTGTTTGATGTTTTGGCTGAAAGCAAGGTTCAGTGATAATAGAAAGGCGATGAGACAATAGTATTTCATGATATAAAATTTGATGCTAATAAGGATTAAAACACGATGAAAAACCTAATATTACAACATTGGTAAACCACTCAGAATGATCACTCCCCCAAATCTTCCAGTAAGTTCTCGAGCACCTTACGACAAGCCTTGAGATTATTCACCTCATCTTTAATCATAATTAGGAACTTGTTAGATTGCTTAAGTGACAAGCCCTGTTCGCTACCCTTAGTGGAAATAAACTTAATTAAATTATTAAAAAGGTCCGTTTCAAAGAATGAGGATTGGGGGTTGCTGATGAAATAGCATCTGAGCTTTCGCTTTTTAAGTGATAATCTTTCTACACCTATCTTCTTACATATCCACCTTAATCTTATGCCATTGAATAATTCTTCTACCTGGAAAGGAATAGGCCCAAATTTGTCTTTGAGTTTTTTTCTCATTGCATTGAGTTCTTCCTCTTTATCTACCTTACCCATTTCATTATAGATGTTGAGTCGCTCTTGAATGATATTGACATATTCATCAGGAATGAGCATCTCTACATCAGCATCTATTTCTACATCATAGACCCAGGTTCTCTTTTCTTCTTTTTCCTCTTTGAATACCTCTTTGAACTGGTTTTCCTTTAGTTCGTGTATCGCTTCTTCTAGAATCTTCTGGTAAGTCTCGTAACCTATATCTGCAATAAAACCACTCTGTTCACCACCTAATAAATTTCCTGCTCCCCGGATATCTAAATCCTTCATAGCGATATGAAATCCACTACCTAAGTCTGAAAACTCCTCCAGGGTTCTCAGTCGCTTCCGAGCATCGGTGGTTAGCGTGGATATGGGAGGTGCGAAGAGATAGCAGTATGCTTTCTTATTGGATCGGCCCACACGACCTCTTAACTGATGGAGGTCGCTCATGCCAAAGTTCTGCGCATTATTGATGATGATGGTATTCGCATTGGGGATATCCAGTCCCGTCTCTATGATATTAGTACAGACGAGTACATCATATTTTCCGCCGATGAATTCTAGAAGCGTCTTTTCCAGAACCTTACTATCCATCTGCCCATGTGCCATCGCCACTTCCAGATCTGGACAGAGTTTTCTTATCATCGCCGTGATATCTGGCAATGACTTCACTCTATTATGTACAAAGAATACCTGACCGCCTCTGGTAAACTCATAATAGATAGATTCTTTAATCAGTTCATCATTGAATACGCGTCTTTCTGTATGTATCGGCTGTCTATTAGGTGGAGCGGTACGCATGACTGAGAGGTCTCTTGCTGCCATCAGTGAGAACTGTAACGTTCTAGGTATAGGTGTCGCCGTTAGTGTTAGCGTATCGACATTGACTTTGAGATTCCTCAACTTTTCTTTTGCCGCCACGCCAAACTTCTGCTCCTCATCTATCACAAGTAATCCCAAGTCTTTAAAAGCCACTTTTTTATTAAGCAGGGCATGTGTGCCTATGATAATATCTAGTTCGCCACTCTCTAGTCTTTTATATATCGCCGTTTTCTC
This sequence comes from uncultured Saprospiraceae bacterium, assembly GCA_964567435.1. GTDB lineage: Bacteria > Bacteroidota > Bacteroidia > Chitinophagales > Saprospiraceae > RFSX01. The sequence goes on from CAZMMQ010000116.1 coordinate 2,880, forward strand.
TTTTGTCGTTCTAAAGCGATTGACATAATCTACATCTACACCAAATTTCTCCAGTCTGCCGCCGAACGTTTTATAATGCTGGAGTGCAAGTATCGTCGTCGGCACCAGTATCGCTACTTGCTTGCCGCCTAATACGGCTTTGAATGCTGCTCTAACAGCAATCTCCGTCTTACCAAAGCCGACATCCCCACATACCAATCTATCCATCGGATAGGCCTTCTGCATATCTTCCTTGACGGCTATCGTGGTCTCATACTGATCAGGTGTATCCTCATAGATAAATGAAGCCTCCAATTCATTCTGCAAGTGTCCGTCCGGTGGAAACGCAAATCCCTTAGAGGCTTTTCGCTTAGCATAAAGCTTTATCAGCTCATGGGCGATATCCTTTATTTTCTTTTTGGTCTTACGTCTTAGGTTTTTCCATGCCTCCCCTCCTATCTTACTCAGTCTAGGCTTATTGCCTTCCTTACCGACGTATTTCGATATCTTATGCAGACTATTTATCCCCACATACAAGATATCGTTATTAGAATATATCAGCCGAACAGATTCTTGCTCCTTACCATTGATATTCAATTTTTCCAGGCCACTATAGCGCCCTATTCCATGGTCTATGTGTGTGACAAAGTCTCCTGGCTTTAATTCCTTCAGCATACGAAGGCTCAGTGCCGCCTCCTTCGTGAATCCCTTTCTAAGTTTGTATCTGTGGAATCTTTCGAAAATCTGGTGATCGGTGTAAAGCGCCACATTCAAATCCGTATCAATAAATCCTGAGTGAATGGCTTTGCTCACAGGATGAAAATTAACCTCTGCACCTAGGTCTTCAAAGATGTTATAGAATCGCTCTATCTGACGGTTATTCTCCGTGAAGATGTAGGTCTCTGTGCTCTTATCTTCTTTAGTCGTTAGGTCTTCTAGGAGTAATTTAAAGTTCTTATTGAAGTTGGGTTGAGGCGTGGCGTTGTATTTGATTTCCTTATTTGTCTCTATTGTGGCGTTTGCTTTTTTGAGGAAGATGATATCCTTGTCATCTATCTCTTCTATGACCTTCTCTGGGAAAATGAAGGCTCTATCACCGAGTAATTTTATGAGGGCTTCATCCTCAGTGTATTTGACCTGGTCAGCATATATGGCGGCTTTGTCTTGGCAGTTTTGCAGCTGTTGTAGTAACATGTCCACATCCTTGATCCACACACAGGTGTCTTGGGGAAGGGTTTTGAATATAGAGACTTTGTCTTTCTGAGAAAACTTGTTGCTGACATTAGGAATAATGGACACCCGCTGAATATTCTTAAGGGAGAGCTGGGTCGTGGGATTAAATAATCTGATACTTTCTACCTCTTCATCAAAAAGCTCTACCCTGTATGGCCACTCATTGCCAAAAGAAAAAATATCAACGATGCCCCCTCTGATAGAAAACTGACCTGGTTCATAGACAAAATCGGTTCTTTCAAACCCGTACTCTATCAAAAACTCTATAATGGTATCGACATCAAGGTTTTCTTCTTTGGCTATATGGATTTTCTGTGATTCGAGATGCGCTGGATCTACTACCATTTCGAATATGGCCTCGGGGTAGGTGACTAGAATATCATGCGAATGATACTTGGCAGATATCTTATTTATAGATTCTGTACGGACCAATACATTATTATTATCCAGTTCTTCGAAGAAAGCAGGACGTCTAAATGAATCAGGGAAGAAAAAGACTGACTGTGATTCTATTAACTGATCCAGCGTATTTTGGACATAGGCCGCTTCTTCTTTGTCCGTTGCAATGTAGATGTGGGATTTTTTGACGCTTTGGAATAATGCGGCCAGGACAAAGCATTCCTGAGCACCTATCATTCCAGAGAGCAATAAGCGAGAAGGCTTGTCTTGGTTCAGCCCAGCTAGTATTTGTCTGGTTTGCTCTGCATCTACATATTTTGAGAGCAACCTTTCGAGATTATCCACTAATAGTGTAACACTTATCCCTAAAAAAAGAAACCTACCTCACCTGGAGATAGGGTTGTCTTGGTACAATGGAGATAATCATCTCCATTCATCTATAAAAAAGAGGTTTTTCTTAAGCCCAATCCATGGCATAGACAAACGCTGTCCCTAAAAACGGCAGCATCACCCAAAACCACTCTGGTAAGAATACCAAAAACAGAATGGTTCCTATCAATGAAACCCAAGTCATCATCCAATATTTCCTTCTTGATTCTGTAGTAGATGTCATTATCTTGCAATTATGGGCGCAAAGGTAAGGGTATCTGCAATTAACCTCTACAATGTGGTGCAAAAAAGTGCTTTGTATAATCTACCTAATCTTGGCTACTTGTCTTATTATTAGTACCATAAACCATTGATAATCAGGTAGCATTGGAAAAACATTCAAAATGTACTAATTTTATTTAAAAAGAAAATCATGAAACGAACGCATCTTTTCATCTTGCTTTTTATGGCATTAATCATTGTGAGCTGTACAAAAGAGGAACCTACAGAGCCCATTATCGTAGTTCCATCACCATTTGAATCATTATTAGGTACTTGGCAAGTAGAAACTATCATCACCGGAGATACCATCATGGTTACTGAGTCCGAAATCTTGCATATAGAAGAAGATCTTGACACAACAGATTACTTTGCAAGCGGTTATTTTCAGTCTGATGAGGATGAAAGGGAGTCTATTACTCTTGAATTATTTCCAGAAAATCAAGATTCAATTATAATCAAGAAAACTGGTGTATCATTCTTTTGTAATTACATCTTAGAAAATGATGAGGAATCTCTTGAAATAAATGACTCATCTGAGTTATTTGGTTTGTTCAAAACACTTTACACGAGGATATAGTAAAACACCAACCAAAAAAAACAGCCTCCGATTGCTCAGAGGCTGTTTTCTTGAGATGACTAATCTCGTTGTTTTTGAATGGCTTGCATTTCATGCCGCTCATTCACCTTCCTTAAATACTCTATCTTTTTATTATCGAGAGTTGACTAGACTCTCTCTCTTATTGTAATTATTTGATTGTAACATCTGTTAAGTGAACTTGAGTCTCTCCTTCTATTACAAATCCTAACTTGTATTTTCCTGATTCAAAAAGATTCTTCTTAATCTGCACATTGTCAGACATCACTGGTAGTAAGAAGATAACCTCTCCTTCATTATCAAATATCTGCACCATTGAGATATCATCATTTGTATTGAAAACCAAACTCTCTGTCTCTACATCAAACTTAGATGAAGAAAATATATCCAAATCATTTATTGTGACTACTTCTATATCTGATGTTGAGATCAACACTTCAGGAGTTGTATTTGCGAATACAGCTGAAAGTGTCAGTGTGAAGATTGCTAGAGTTGTGATTATATTTTTCATGTTGTTGCGTGTTACACTTATAAGACAGGAAATCTCAGTGCTACTCTGAATGCCACACCCTACAGGCTCTACACAGCCTATCTACAGACACCCTACAGCTTTTGAAAGTGGGTCAAAAAGTGACAGATACTTGTCAGTATGTAATGGGTAGCTAGAATAATTGATAGAACTATCTGGAACATGCTCTAGAAGTTGTTTGACGGACACAAAAAGCTCCAAGTTCCCTGAGCCTTTTTTTGGAGAGGGTAGTAAGCAAGTTCTCATCCATCTTGCAGAAATTCTGCGTTGCAACTGTTGGTGCAGTTCTCTCTCTAAGCAAAAAAACAGCCTCCGATTGCTCAGAGGCTGTTTTTTCGAGGTGACTAATCTCGTTGTTTTTGAAAGGCGGTCTCTATGCTCCTGCATTCCATGCCGCTCTTTCACCTTACTTAAATACTCTATCTTTTTTCGAGGTGACTAATCTCGTCTTTTGAATGGCCTGCATTTCATGCCGCTCATTCACCTTCCTTAAATACTCTATCTTTTTTATTATTTGGGAGTTGACTAGACTCCCTCCCTTTTATTACTTGATGGATACGTTTGTGAAGTGAGCCTCTGTCTGACCTTCTAATAAAAAGCCAACTTTGTAATCACCCGCATCAAATAAGTTCTTATTAATCTGAACGTTTGTAGACATTACTGGCAATTGAAATTCTAATTTCCCATTACTGTTGAATATCTGAACTGTAGCTATCTTATCATTTGTATTGAAAACCAAATTGTCAGAATCTACATCAAAGGCAGTCGATGTGAAAATGTCATGATCTACAGTCACCACTTCTACACTTGGTGCTGAGATAAGAACCTCAGGTGTGCTGTTTGCAATTGCTCCTGTTACTGTCAGTGTGATGATTGCGATTGTTGTGATTATGTTTTTCATATCGTT
>CAZMMQ010000117.1:0-7124 GCA_964567435.1 uncultured Saprospiraceae bacterium
ATTTCTTTCAAAGGAGGAAGGACTTATCAGAAATATGACGAAGTAGATACGTGGCGCTATTGCCAAGATGGGAAAACTCAAAGTAAGTACTCTAAAGAGAAACGCTTGGTGTAATGCATTATATAGAAAAAACAAGGAAGGTAATTGATGCGTTATTGATGTTGACAGAAGGATTACTAACGACTTCGGTTATGAATGATTGCTTTTGAGCAAATAGATGGATCTGCTGTATCGGGATTCGTGATGAAGGAGCGATTCCATGATGACAGCATCCTATGTGGAGTATTTATTGATTTGTGAATTTAGTTTTTAAATCCATTCTATCACGTAAGATTCTTTCCACTCCAATTTCATCCTTTTCCATTTCTCTTTAATAGACTATATAGACTATATGTTTATTAATTTTAGAATCTCTAGGGTTAGGGTAGAGTATCTCATACATTCTTTCTTGTTTTGGTTTTTCTGAAATTTTGGAACAATGTTTTAATACTTGTTTTACATATTTATCAGATTGAGATGCTGAAGGTAAGTCGGTTATGTAGCTAGGGAAATCGTGTTTTTTCTTGCGCATAGCCACTCTTTTTTTTTATTTATAAAAAACGTGTAAACCTATTTCAGGGTAAGACACATTGTTAAATTAACTGTTCTAAGTGTACACTATAGTGAAGAAGTCCATATAGGTATGGTATTATCTATATGCTCGATACTTTACATCTCATCTCCAGCATTCTACAATTCATCAGCATAAAGTTTTTTACGAGTTGGTATCAAGTGATATTGTGGTAAATTTATACACAATGAAAACAAGGATACTTTGGACAATAAGCTCTCTGGTAATCATGATTATTATCGTTACTGGACTATCAGCGCAGACGCTGGTGACAGGTACGGTGTTTGAACGTGGGCAGGTGCCAATTATCGGTGCGAATATATTTATAGAAGGCAGTTATGATGGGGGCATTACCGATGAGACTGGGGCTTTTAGTTTCAGTACGACGATGACTGGGGCACAGGTGCTCTCTGTGTCATATCTGGGGTATGAGTCTAAGGCAATAGAAGGGGAAGTCGCTAGTTTTCAGAATATGCAGATTAAGCTTCGAGAATCGGCTGCGACGTTGGATGCGGTGGAGATCAGTGCCAGTACCTTTAAGGCAGGCGATAATAGTAAGTTGGCCGTGCTGAATCCTATAGATATGGTGACAACAGCAGGTTCTATGGGTGATGTGATTGCGGCGATACAGACTTTGCCTGGTACCCAATCCAATGCTGATGATGGTCGCTTGTTCGTTAGAGGAGGTGATGCCAGTGAAACTAAGATATATATAGATGGGCTGAGGGTATTCTCTCCTTATTCGCGTAATGTAAGAGGGACACCAGCCAGGGGCAGATATTCTCCATTTTTGTTTAAAGGGGTGAGCTTCAGCACGGGTGGTTATGATGCTGAGTATGGACAGGCGTTGTCTGGCGTGCTGGATATGAACACCAATGATGAGCCCGCTCAGACAGAGACGAATATCTCTTTGATGTCTATAGGGCTGGGTCTAGGTCATACTCAGAAAGGGGAGAAGGCCTCACTGAGTCTGAGTACCTCCTATATAGATTTGACACCTTACTATTGGTTAGTGCCGACCGCCTTGGGCTTGGACAAGCCGTTCAGATCATTTTCTGGAGAGGCAGTCTTTCGCTACCAATTAGGGAGGGGCTTATTGAAGACTTATGTTGCTGGAGACAGAGGGGTCGTGGCTTTCTCTCGTAATAATCTTAATAGTCCCACTGATGAGACGATAGATGTGGACAACAGAAATTTTTATATCAACACCTCTTATAATAGCATCCTGACAGATAAGACATCTTTAATGCTGGGTGCCAGTTACGGCTATAATAATGATTTGTTTCTGGTAGATAGTCTTGATATTAATACCAGATTGTGGGGCTATCACTTTAAGGCGCAAGCCAAGACGGTACTAAGTGATTTCTTTGTATTGAATTATGGTGCGGAAGTGGTCAGTCAGGTGGATACCACGGCGTTGGCGACCTTGAATGGAGAGTCTGTCTTTGATCAGCAAGTGGAAAGGCGTTTGCCTGCTTTGTTTGGGTCTGGGGATTATTTCTTTAGTAAGGACTTGGCGCTGAAGGTAGGGCTACGGTATGAGCATCATAATCTGCTGGGCACCTATGAACTTGATCCAAGAATAACCTTGGCGTATAAGCTAGGTAAAAATGCACAAGTCTCTGCTGCTTATGGACAGTACCACCAGGAGATAGATGATGATTTCCTATTTAGTCCACAACGTGTCATCAATGAGAAATCCCGCCATTATTTGCTCAATTATAATCTGAAAACAGAGAAGACCATCCTCAGACTAGAGACCTATTACAAGCAGTATTCGGATTTACTGACCTATGACGGTGATCAGTTTTTCTCTGAGAATCTGGGCAATGAGGGGAGTGGGGCTGCCTATGGATTTGATGTCTTTCTTAGAGGAAATCAGTTGATTAAGTTTATGGATTTTTGGGTAAGTTATAGCTGGTTAAGTAATGAGCGGCGATATCTGAATTATCCAATACTTGCAACACCTAGCTTTTCTACGACACATAACTTATCTATAGTGACTAAGCGATGGATAGATCAGCTCAACTCTTCTGTCAGCTTGACTTATTCCATGGCCAGTGGGCGGCCCTTCGATAATCCCAATACCTCGGCATTTATGACGGAGCGGTCGAGCTATTTTCATAATGTGAGTCTGAGCTGGTCCTGGCTGATCTCACAGCAGAAGATTCTCTTTGTCTCGGTGTCCAATGCACCTGGATTTAGGAATGAGTTTGGCCGCCGCTATGCAGATGCCCCAGATGTGAATGGCTTCTATCAGTCCGAGCTTATCAGACCTAATGAGGACCGATTCTTTTTTGTAGGCTTTTTCTGGACAATCAGCGAGGATAAGCAGTCTAATCAGCTGGACACGCTGTAATGTTCCGCCTAGTATAAGGGTGAGGTCACAGTTCATTCGGTCTATTCTACAATTCATCCAATCTTAGTTTTAGAAAGCACGGTTGTACTGCATCTTTGAATTATAAATTAATTATTATTAACAATCTAAAATTCTAATCATGAAAAATCTAATAACAGCTGTCGTATTTCTAGTCTTCATCAGCGCGACAATGTCAGCCCAAGGTGCAATGACGACCACCGATACAACTGCAGACAGGGCTACTACAGAGCTCACTGTCCAACTGACTGGATTAAAATCTGACAAAGGGCAGTTGATGGTCGCTTTGTATGATTCTTCTGATAATTGGTTAGGCAATGGTATCATGGGAGAGATTACAACAATAAGCAATGGACAAGCAACAGTGACCTTCAAGAACGTACCTTATGGAACTTATGCCATCTCTTCATTCCATGACAAGGATAATAACGGCAAGCTGAATACGAGACTATTTGGGATTCCATCAGAACCGTATGCCTCATCGAGAGGGGCGAAGGGAAGATTTGGTCCACCGAAGTGGGAGGATGCTAAGTTTGATTTGGAGACGGCTGTTGTTAGCGAAGTAATAGAATTTTAGTTTTTAGTTCGAATCCATAAACTATAAACCTTTAAGTAATGAAAAACATATTCAATTTAATTATAGTCATCTTTTTAGTAACGACATTATTTAGTCAGGAAAGTGAGCAGTATCTCACAGGGATGGGAAAAGGGATGACCTTGTGGGGAGATGGTAAGGCAATGGAGGCGAGTGCCCTATTTGAAAGGATTGCTCAGGCAGAGAAAGATAACTGGATTCCAAGTTACTATGCGGCTAATACATTAATTGTCAATGCCTTTGTGACAGAGGACAAATCACAGATCAATGAGATGCTGGAGAAGGCAAAGGCTTTTATAGAGCAAGCCCATGAGCGGTCGCCGGATAATGCAGAAATTGTCACACTAGAGGGCTTATTATATACGGGCTATGTCGTAATGGATCCACAGACTTATGGAATGACAATGTCGCCTAAGATAATGGCTCTGCATGAGAAAGCTGTGGAGCTGGATGCCAATAACCCAAGAGCACATACCAATCTAATAGGATACGAAATAGGCAGTGCCCAGTTTTTTGGGACAGACCTGAGCACTTTCTGTGATAGACTCAAGGCGGTGATTCCTCTTTATGACAAACAACCTCAAGACTATCCATTTGCACCACATTATGGGATGGATAGAATCAAAGAATCTATGGCGCAGTGTGGATGTGAATAAGTAAGACTTTATTAAATAAGGGAGAGAGAATGGTAGCGCATATTAAACAGGCACTGAAGATATTTGTAATCCTCACTTTGATATCTTTTGTCTTTCAGTTGGTGTTCGAGAATGATTTAAACTGGGAGACTGCCAAGCCTTGGATAATTAATAATTTTGTATTCACCTTTGCCTTTCATTTTTTTAATCTTTCTTTAGTTGGCCTTATAAATAAGTGGATTCCTTGGGAGACAAATCCTAAACGTCGAGCCATAATGGGAGGGGTTATAACTATCCTGGCCAATTTGGTAATCATCTATTTTGTCTTAGGAATCTTATCCTACTATGTGTATGATGGTCCATTTAATTATGCCATAACGGAAAGAGGTAAGTGGACTTCGTTAATCTGTTTTATCATAGTTTTGATTATCTCCTTGCTCTTTCATAGTATCGCCTTTTTTAAAGAGATGCAGAAGGAGGTTGTTATTAATGAATCTTTGAGACGAGATAAAATCACGGCTGAACTCAATGCATTAAAATCACAAGTAGATCCCCATTTTCTTTTTAATAGTTTCAATGTATTATCTGGCCTTATAGATGAGAGTCCTGCTGATGCACAGAAATTTCTGGGTGGCCTGTCCAAGATATATCGATATGTGCTGGAGAATCGAAATGAGGATTTGGTCCCCCTGTCTGAAGAGTTGGATTTTGCAAAGAAGTATATGGATTTGCATCGGGTACGTTTTGAGGATAGTATAAATGTGGATATAGATGTGAATGCGCAGCACATGGATAAAACATTGCCAGCCCTCAGTCTACAGCTCTTATTGGAGAATGTAATAAAGCATAATGCCTTTGACAAAAGAAATCCACTGACGGTTACAATTCAGTCTAACGGCTCCCAACTACATGTGAGCAATAACACCAATAAGCGCAAGCAAGCAAAGGATAGAAATGGTATCGGTCTGGACAATATCAGACAACGATATGAACTACATAGGGTGGAGGGATTTGAAGTATCGGATACTCCCCAATTATTCACTGTCAAATTGCCATTGATATGAAAGCAGTTATTATAGAAGACGAAGCCGTCGCTGCCAGACGAATGAAGCGCCTGGTCAATGAGGTAGGCTTGGACGTTATAGCTACCCTACACAGCAATGCGGAGCTGGATGAATTCTTGTCCACCACTCATTCGACTGATATTTTCTTTATGGATATTCATCTGAGTGATGGGATTGTCTTTGATGTGCTGGATAAGCATGCCGTAGATACACCGATTATATTCACGACGGCCTTTGATCAGTATGCCATCAGAGCTTTTAAACAGAATAGCATCGATTATCTTATGAAGCCCATAGACAAGGACGAGCTTCAAGTTGCTATAGACAAGCACAAAAAATCAAAGTCTGCGGCTGTAGACCTCACTGCACTTAAAGCGCTACTGACACCGCCAATACAGGCTACATACAAAGAGCGCCTCAGTATCAAAATAGGCGATAAGATTAAAAGCTTCAAAATCGCGGACACCAAATTCTTCTACAGCGAAGACAAAATCAACTACATGGTCCAAGCCAACAACCGGGCTTATCCGATAGACTACACCATAGAGCAGCTCTTCGGACTCCTTAACCCCAAAGACTTCTACCGTGTGAATCGCGGCTGCATCGTTTCTATAAATGCGATTCAGGATGTGATTGCTTATTCTAACTCACGACTCAAGGTGGTCATAACGGAAAATAATTCTCATGAGATTATTGTGAGTCGGGAGCGGGTGAAGGATTTTAAGCAATGGCTGGGGTAGAGGTCAATACTAAATTGTTTTAGGACAATCTGAAGTGGGAGTCATCATACCTTCTTAAGAGATAGAAAGTCAGCTAGTTGTCATTTTGCTACCTAGATAACATGTAGCCAATATCACAGATATGTTTGGTTTCATTATTGGTTTATGGACATAGATCAATTGATAAAACATAAAACATAAAACATTGAACAATGACATTTACATCATACAGATCAGTAAATTTTTTGGCATTCATAATTATCAGCTTCCTATTATTTTCTTGTAGTGACGATGCCGATGTCAATCCTATGGAAAATCCAATGGAGGAAGTTCCTGAGGCTACTTTAATGACCGCTGTTATAGATGGAGAGCCTTGGGAAGCAAATACCTATGGTGCCATAGTACATAATAACTTTATACATGTTGGTGGTGAGGTATTAGGTAGGAGAAGAATCGATTTAGTATTCAATGGGACGACTTCAGAAGTATACAGTTTCAATCCTGAGGAAGGAAATCTATTAAGTTTTCTAGAATCTAGTGGATTGGGTGGTAGAGGATATACGAATACACAAGCGCCCACTGAGGCCAATTTTGGCACGGCAAATTTAATAGAGATTAATAGAACCAATGAGACAGTCTCAGGTACCTTTGAATCTGAAGTATATCATTTCACTCTTGGATCTACTATAGCAATAACGGAGGGTAGGTTTTCTAACATTCCTATAATCCGAGATAGAACGGGAGGTGGTGCAGATGAGTTCTATACAAATGTAGGTGATGTTCCTTTTCATGCACTATATACATCTAGCTCTGTTTCTTCTAATGGGGAGCTGGCGATTTCAGCAAGTGCAGCGATGCAAGCTGAAAGTTTCACGTTTAGAATGCCATCTAATACTGAAGTAGGAACGTATGATTTGGGTGCCCCTTTCACATCTGATTATAGTGCACAGTATTTTTCTGTTTTTGGTAATGGATTTTTTCCTGCTCGTTCAGGACAAATAACCGTTCTAGAAAATGATGTCACTAATGGAATTCTAAAAGCTGAGTTTTCTTTCGAGACAGACAATTATGAAGAAACTGGAGTGCTGGAAATGAGTGAGGGTTCTTTTCAGGTGTCTTATTAA
>CAZMMQ010000118.1:0-6931 GCA_964567435.1 uncultured Saprospiraceae bacterium
GAGGATGCTTCGATTCTTTAAGTCCTCGATTCCTAGCAAAACTTAATCCTTGATTGGATTCGAAGACTTGACGAAAATTGTGGGTGGTATTGTGTTTTATATAATCAGTTACGATTTGTTCTGTATTGTCTGTAGAGTTATTGTTGACTATTATAATCTCGTATTCTGAAGCGTCTAAGTCTTGCTGTATTAAATGGTCTAATGCATCAGGAATAAACTTGACTCGATTATAAGTACAAACGATAACTGAAATTTTTTCCTTCATTCTCTAGAGGCTGTCAATATTCTCCTTTTCAAAGGCATCAATAAATGAGCCTTCTGTAAGATTTATAATTGTACTATCTTTTGTAGATGCATATTCACTGAGCTCATGGTAAGCTTTAAAACTTAGCATGAATTTGTGAAGTACTTCATGAATTTTTCTGTTTCCTCTCCCTTCGTTTTTATGCATTTGTTTTGCTGTAGAAGATTGTTCATCATAGAAGTGTTTTTGGTGGAGTAACACTTCATTATTTTCATTCACAGATAATTCAGGTAGCCAAGAATGATCTGCCCCTAGCAGGTATATTTTTTTATAACCAGCATTGACAGCTTGTAAAATAGATGGAATCAAAACATTGTGCGGTCTTGGTGACCCTAGTCCTATTTTGTAGAAAAGATGGTTAAGGCTTTTAAGTCCTTCTGTTGGTGTTGTATTATAGTATTGAATGGAGATATTTTGATTAGAGTTTATATAATCGGTAAACCGTTTGTTTTTTCTACTCGCAGCGGGGATAAAGAAAACAATAGGCCAGTTGGTTTTCTCCACCAAACTCTTGATGATATTTTTTCTAACCTTTACATTATAGTCCACAGCATCATTTCTATAAAAGCCAGGCGAACAAACTATAAAATAATTAGGCTGTATTTTTTCGAATAATTCTGATAATGGAAATCCATTGACAGATAGAATGCTCTTATTGCGAAATTTATTTTCTAATAATGGCAGTTGTTGTTTAAGTGAAGGTCCATTTCCTAAAATGAACAACTGCTCTTTTTTTGTTTTGTACTTTTTAATAAAAAAAGAGGATCTCAATATTATTTTGAAAAAAGTTAGAATACTATTAGTAATAGCTATGATGATATTGAATAACTTCTCCATCAAATAATCTTGTAGAGTTTGTTAATCTGGCTAACTATATCCAGGTCCAACTTATTTTCTATAACATATGCACTATTCTTGTCTAATACAATATGCCCTACTTTGCCGTGAAGAATTTTGTCATGCTCTAGGAAGGTTTTCTTATCTACGACGGTAATACCTCCAACGTGTTTGTACAACGTGTCTCTCTCCAATTTACTTCGAGACTCTTGTCCAAGTATTGGCTTCATTCCTGTGCCATCATGTTTGAAAAACAAGTTGCTGTCAGGTCTTACACTTATGAGTGAGTTGGCCTTGAAGAGCATCATCGTATTTACTGCATCATTTATCTTTACTGTCGAGATAAGTGGAAATCTTAAGTCAAGAATAACTATTGCATTCATTTCTTCATGCGAACCATGATTTAGGATTTCCAGTATGGTATCTCTTAATGAGGTATTGATTCTTGCCAGCTCTTGTGACCTTTTGTGAAACACAAACTTGGGATGATCGATATAGCTAACATCTATGGTTTCTAAGACTGATTTATCTGGGCATGAAACAATGACTTTGTCTATGGTATTAGATTTAAGAGCCTGACTGATTTTTAGATTTAGTAAGGTCTCACCATTTATTTCAAGCTGATAGAATTTATCCTTTTTGCTTCTAATTGGAATAACAGCCAATGAGCTATTATCTATATTTAAATCTTTAATGTAATCTGCATTGATTTGAGCTCTAGTCCCTAGAATTCGGTTTTCGTTGGAGGTAAGGTTATTACCATGTTGACGATAACTGAATAAGGGTTCAGATACATTGGCTACCTTATATTTACTTATAAATTTAATCCATAATTCATACCCGTCTTGGCATTTGTAGTTTTCATTATAACCGCCAAGTGCTCTGAGAAAATCTGCACGTATCATTGTGCATGCGCCATGTGCCGCCTGGTCATATAAGGTCACCTCCTTTCTGAAATCATGTCGCTTGTGATGCTCTATAATATTCTCTTCAGCATCTACTATATAGTAATCTGGAAATACTAATCCCAGTTCCTTGTTTTGTTCTAAAGGCTCAGATAATTTTTGAAGTGCATTTTTATGAAGATAATCATCTGCGTCAAGACGCATAATGAACTTTCCATGAGATAGACTAAGGGCAATATTGTTAGTGATGTTAAGCCCCTTATTTTGCTGATATACGATAGAGATGATTGGATTGACTCTGTATTGTTCTATTATTTCTTTAGAGTTGTCAGTTGACCCATCATCTATGATGATTAACTCAAAAGTTATACCCTCTTGAGACAAGACACTTTCTATTGCTCTAGAGATATACTGTCCATAGTTATAGTTAGTTATATATACTGTAATTAGGGGTGACATAAGTTTAAGTCTTGCTGATTGATTTTGCTGGGACACCTGCTATCGTCTGATTAGCGGCGAAAGAATTGGTGACGACGGCATTACTACCGACTACACATTTTTCTCCAAGTGATACGCCAGGTAGCACAACGACATGAGCGCCTAACCAAGTGTTTTTGCCTAATGATATTGGCTGGTGGTTATATCCTTGATCTCTAATTGGTGTTGCATCTTTATACTTGTGCATGCTTGTTTGCAGATAGACAAATCCAGAAATGAGACAGTTTTCATTCAACGTAATTGAATCTCCACCATTAAAAACTGAATATAAACCTATACGGGTACCTGACTTTATATCTATGATGGATTCATTTGCAGCCAATAACCTAACACCTCTGTCTATTCTAATCTGATTGCCTATCTTTATCACACCGTTATTGTGGACTCTCAATTCTACATTTCTTCTCAGATACACCTCATCGCCAATATTGATTTTACCATTCTGGGTTATTAAAATATCTGGAATAGAATCACATTTGAATTTCGACCCTATTATAAATCTGGAAGAAGTATAAAATAGTTTTACCCAATAGCCAAGTAGCTTAGGTCTGATGCTTTTCCAATATAGTATGATCTTTAAAAACAAAATTTAGATGGTTCTAGCTTTTTATTTGAAGTATGTCCAATCCAACTTCTCGTACTTCAATATGTTTTGATCTAACACTTTCCCTATGACGTTTCTATATTCTCGTGCATCTATGCCATGATTAGGTCTCATATATAGAAGATCATTGGCTGTTACAACCTCTCCTGCCTTCATGTCTCTATTAAGATAACATGCTCTTCTAAAACTCAAATGATGCACTTCTTCTACTGCTCTACAAGTTTTTTCTCCCTCTCCAAGCACAGCATGTATATCTGAAATATTTTCTGTAAGACTTAAAACCTCATCTCTTGTCAGAGATACTTTATGATCCCTAAACTCTTTACCTTCCCGACTATCAGTGAAGTGAAATTCTAATATTTCTGCCCCTAAGGCAACCGCTATTTCTAAAGCAAATGATCCTTCTGTATGGTCAGAATAACCTATAGGTATATCATACCTTTCCTTGAAGGTGCGCATCGCCTTTAGATTGGCATCTTGAAAAGGGATAGGATACATGGAAGTACATTGCAATAATGCCAGATTATTTTTGTCGTGATATAAGGGATCTAAGCCACGAATAAAATTTACAGTCTTATCCACATCCTCTAAATCACAAAGACCACTGGAAATTAACAATGGCTTTTTGAATTTGGAGAAGTCTTCTATAACAGGAAAAGCTGTAAAATCTCCTGATCCAATTTTATATATCTCAGAATATTCATCTACCCATTCTGCAAAATCTGGATTCCATACAGATGCCATGTATCCTATTCCAGCAGACTTACACATTTCTGCTAAGTGAATATGCTGCTTCTCTGAAAGTTCAAATTTTTTAAAGTGTTTATTTCTAATTGGATTTTCCACTGGATTGACCAAAGTATCTCCGGTATAAATTTGGAATTTTATATAGTCGACATTAGACTCTATTGCCAGCTCAGTCAACTTTTTAGCATACTCAAAATCACCTTCGTGGTTACCACCTATTTCAGCTATTAATAATGGACCATGCTTGCCTTCCCATGTATTTCTAGAAGTTGCTGTCATTTTTTTAAATTCAAATTTAGATTGCTGATAACTCTGTCAATATCCGCTAATGAATAGGCTTCAGGAAATTGTGGAAGCTCATCAGTTATAGTTATAGCATTATGATAATCTTCAGAAGTATCTACTGCTAATTGTTTTTGTTTTAAAAATGGAAAATCAATATTTGTAAAGTATTTAAATGATGGAATTTCCGATTCATTATCATAAAGGTATTTTGTGACATGCTCTAGGTGTTCTGATTTTTCGAATTTAGTATATACCTCTTGATAGTATTTCGTTCTTACTATTTCTATACTCATCCCATAAGGAAAAGTTCGACCAGGTAAATTGGATATAAAATCATAATGACTTGATCTTGCAGCAGCACACATCTCGCTAAGTAAGTCTGTATCTACAAATATATTATCGCCATTAATTCTGACACCATAATCAAAGTCGTGCTTCAGAGCAGTGCTAAGAAATCTATGGGAAACATCCTCCAAACTTCCTCTGAAATATTTGAATTGGAGTTCTTCGCAAAATTGGACTATGGGATCATCACTTTCTTGATCAGAAGTGCACACAACGATTTCATCTAGACAATCTACTGATTGTAATCTGCGATGAATATTCTCTAGAATTGGCTTTCCCTTTATAGGTTTTAAGATTTTGCCAGGCAGTCTACTAGAGTTATACCTGCATAATATGAGCGCTCCTATCTTCATGAGCGCTGACTAATCTCTTTAGCAGGAATTCCACCATAGATGGCATAGGCAGGCACATCTGATTTCACTAAGGCACCAGCAGCGATTACAGCGCCATCTCCTATAGTCACTCCTTTTAATATCTTACATCCTGTCCCCAACCATACATCATTTCCTATTGTAATCTTTGCCGTTATATTAGGTTGCTGATTGATGAGGGTACTCTTTTCTATTCCATGATCACTGTCCACAATATACACGAAAGGTGCTATTAAGCAATTAGCGCCAATCTCAATAGATGCTGAGGCAAAAAGAAAAGTATGATAGCCCACTGTTGTGTTATCACCGATTTTAATAGTCGCTTGCTTATTGCAAGGGCATATTCTAGCCCCACTCTTGACAACCAATCCACTTCCTAAAAAAATATTTTTAGGATATCTCATCAGTTGCACATCTTTCTCAAAAAATACATCCGACCCCAATTCTCCGAGTTTGGCCTTATTCTTCATGCTTCTGTAACGGACAGACCATGTTCTTTTCAGATGCTTTCTGAGTTGACTATTTTTCATATTTTTTCTGAAACCAGTGGACTGTTTTCTTTAGACCTTCATCGAGCTGAACAAGTGGTTCATACCCAAGGTCATTTTGTATTTTACTTATATCTGCTAAGCTGTGCTTAATGTCTCCTTTTCTATAAGCTACATATTCAGCTTTTACATCACTACCAATAATTTTTGCTAATGATTGGTACAAGGTGTTGACGCTAGTCTTGCCACCTAGAGCTGTATTGTAAATCTGAAACCCATGAGGTAATTTGTCTTTCTTCAGTGCAAGTATATTAGCATGTACCACATTGTCTACATAAGTAAAATCTCTGCTCTGCTCTCCATCGCCATGTATGGTGGCAGTAACATTAGCAAGTAGCTTCTCTATGAAAAGTGGAATCACTGCAGCGTAAGGTCCATTAGGAGATTGATTGGGTCCAAATACATTGAAATAGCGCAATCCTAGAATTTCCATCTCATATAGTGATGAAAATAATCTAGCATATTCTTCTTTAGTTCTCTTTGTCAGTGCATAAGGTGATAGCACATTACCAGTAGATGATTCTACTTTAGGAATGGTCATGTCATCTCCATAGACTGAAGAAGAAGAAGCGAATACAATTCTACTGACCTGAGCTTCCTTTGCAGCCAATAAGATATTTAGAGTACCGTTGATATTATTATTGTGGGTCAACCAAGGGTCATTGATAGATCGTGGAACCGAACCTATGGCAGCTTGATGTGACACATGAGAAATGTCCTGCATTATTTGCTTGCACACTATTGCATCTGTGATATCTCCTTCTGTAAATTCAAGCTTTTTATGATTGAGATAGGGTATAAGATTTTCCTTGTAACCCGTCATTAAGTTGTCTATCACTCTGACCAGAGTAATTTCTGCATCTTCCAATAACTTTGAAACCAAATTGGATCCTATGAATCCTGCACCTCCTGTAACTAAAACCCTCATACTATAACGTTAAGTATGTAACACCTTCTGGAAAATCTATGTTAGTATATAACCCTCTTATATCAAATATTATTGGATTATCTCTTAAGTACATTCGCCAATCTTCGAATAACTCAGACTTGTATGTGTCATGAGATACTGCCGCAATTAGAATGTCATAGGTTCCTTCTGGCTTAGCTAGAAGTTCGAGATTATACTCTGCTTTCACCTCTTCTGCCTTCGCCATGCTATCCACGACATCTACACTAACAGCAAAATCTTTGAGCTCATTTATAAGGTCTACCACTTTCGAATTTCTGATATCAGTTACATTTTCTTTAAATGTGATTCCCTTAATAAGCGCCCTGCAGTTACTTAAATTTTTTCCTTGTTTGGAAAGGTGACTTAAAATCTTCTTTACTATAAATTGTGGCACATTATCATTTATTTTCCTGCCACTCAAAATGATATGCGGCTCATATCCCACCTGCTGAGATTTATGAGTCAAATAGTATGGGTCCACACCTATACAATGTCCACCTACGAGACCAGGATAGAAGTTTAGAAAATTCCACTTAGT
>CAZMMQ010000119.1:0-6725 GCA_964567435.1 uncultured Saprospiraceae bacterium
AGAAATATTCAAAGTTATTAAGCTGACTAATTAAAAAAGTGTAGGGTTAGTTTCGATTTTTCGATAGCCCAGTTCATCTTCATCATTGAAGTCGACGACATCTGGTCTTTTTCTTATATTGGTTTGTTCTTGTTTTTTTTCCAAAGAGTTTTGATAAGAATCCATGATGGTTTTGTCTTTAGTGAAGTGTATTTTTCAATTAGTCAGCTTAATAACTTTGAATATTTCTACTTGATTTTTGGAGTATAAGACTAAAAGATTCACACCTTCATGTTTGAGTTCCAAAGCACCATCCTCATAAATACCTGTTTCATATTCAATGCCAGCAGCAGAAATCAATTTGTAAGATACAGGTGTTGTAACATTTTTAATTTCCACAGTTCCGTCAGTAGGATTGGGATAAATGATGATCTCAGATTTTGGAATAACCTTTTCTACTGAAGTTAACAATGAATCGCACCTGCTTTGAGAGTTTTCATTGGAATATATTGAGGTGCTTACTGATTCTGATTCTAAATCCTGCAATCCACCATTATTCAAATCAATAACATCCACAAGCATTCCAGAGACAAAGGCAATCCCATCTGAAACCCAGTCTCCAGTGTAGGCATCCAAACTAAATGAAGCAATTGTGTCGGCGAGAATTTCGTCGATAACAAATTCTGCTCTTGTTCCAGATAGAGACATGGCATTTATACTTAAGCCTCGTTTATTGTAAGGCTGGAATATCCAGTTCATAGGAGTAGGTAGATCTGCGACAAATGTGGCTCCTTGTATTGTCGAACTTGTCTCATTTGCTATAGTAAATGTATATTCCAAAAATCCATCTTCACAAATTGCCTCAGCATTGACTTCTGCCGCGAGTGCAATGACCTTAGAAGGACAGTTTTCTGTGTCACTACCTACTGCAATATCTTCTGCTCCGCTCAGAGTACCGTCATAGGCGATATAAATCTGATTACCTGGCCCATCCAAAAGAACACTTTGAGCTTGATAAAAGCCAGCAGGAATGTTGTTAGAGGCATAAGTAAGCGTAAGACTCACACAGCAATCAGCGGGAATATTGTAATTGACTCCATTGCTAGTAGCACAACCATTCAGATTTACTGCCGTTGTAACCAGTTTAGCTCCAGGAGGTGGTAGGTCTTGAATTTCCACTCCTCTGGCATCGAGTGAACTGATATTGCAAACATCAATAGTATAAATGAGTACACTGTCACATATAGGAGTAGGTGTAGAAGTATATTTTAGCGCTTGGATGGTCGCGGAATCTCCTACGCAGATGCTTACGGTGTCTACGTTATTCGTATAAGCAATTTCTTCTAACTCTGTAATGGGATATTGAAACGGTGGATTTTGTCTTCCGTCATCATTAAGCATTGCATACAGCTTTGTGGGCGAATTTATGGGTAAAATAACAGAGTGAGAATCTGCTGAGCCTGCTGGTATGGCACAAGGTAATTCGTATTCCAAAATAGGTGTGGCTCCGAATAGAAAAGGGTCATTGTGATAAAACATGACACTTGTACCTGCAGGAACAGATAACTCACGTTTAGCTGCCACATCAAAGTTGACTGTAGCAAAGCCAGTCAAAGGACAGTCGCTTTCTACTGCGCTTATCTCAATACTCGCATCTCGGTAAAAATAAACTGAACTAGAGTTGCCGGGATTTAATGGACAGAGATAGAGATTCACGATATTGTCAGCCAAGTTTGTACTTAATTCTGAATAGGCTCTAGCGCCGGGCGCTAATAAGGGGATAGAAGCTGTCTGCGTCAAAATACTTCTTACCGTGCTCAATGAAAAAGCAGCATCAAAAGCTATTGTGACAATATGATATCCTCTAGCTTTAAATTGATCTGCAAGACTTATAAGAGATTGAGAAGGTGTTCCATCGGTGGAGAGTACAAATACTTTTTCCACATCTGATCTACCTACGGCTTCTATATACTCTGCTCCGAATTCCATTGCAGGATGTGGAGAGGTGCCTCCAGTAAAAGCTCGAGTAGCATCTTCATAGGATTCCAGCTTTGATATATTTCCTGTATGTTGGACTTTAATTTCTTGTTCGTTCGTACCTGACCATTCTATGATTGTTGCTTGGCTCTTATCAGTATCTAGGCCTATGTTTGCAGACTTTAGAAAATCTACAAAGAACTCTTTTGACTCTTTATATTCAACAGGATCCACAGAACCAGACACATCATTGAGTATGATGATGTCCAAGGGTTCACTGCAAGGAAAAATTGGAACTGTTTCATCTAATAGAGTAATGGACACTAACTTGCTCTGATTGTTGGCATCAATAATCTGTACTGTGTATTCCCCAGACCCTAATCCGAAAATTGTAAAGAAATCATCTGTAACACCTGTTCTGCTTCCCGGATTAGGACCATTCCAATTCAGACTGTAGGGGCCTACTCCTCCTTCATATTTGATGAAAAGATTGCCACTCGCGGTACCGTTGGTACTGTTGGTTGTTGTAAGTTGAGTGATTTCAAAAATGGAACCAGTTATGGGATCAAGGACTATATCTGAGATGACTTCTCGTGACCCATTAGGTAAGGTGATGGTGACATTATAACTGCCTGCTGGAAGGCCATTTACAGCAAATATGTCTTGATAACTAATACCACTCCCATTCAAAGTAGAGTCTACACTGGACCAATCATAGTGAAAAGGAATTGTATCATAATCACTGGCAAATATATTTATAGATCCGTTGTCTGCGCCTTCGCATGGTCTGGTCTGATTAAAATTGATGACAAGACTACAGACATCTAGAATTTCTGGTATGCTGTCACATTTCGTATTGTTGTTTGAGATATCGAAGCGAGTATGGTCAGTTTTTTCTATTATGTTTCTTAAGGAACAACACCTAGAAAGTAGCGGATTGTCTTTAAGTAATAAGTTGCCTCCTATCTCATCTATATTTAAAAGACCATCTATATTGGACAAGGAATCATTCCCTCTTATTTGTAATCTACCAACTCTGTCTATCTTTTGAAGATTTGATAACTGATCTACGTTTGTGAGTGAACTGTTGTTTGCAATCAAAATAATACCAAAAGCTTCTATACTTTCTATATTTTGAAAACCTTCTAAATCATTCAATCCAGTGTTGTCAATTATGTTTATTCTACCTTTGACTGATTTTACATTTGAGAATCCATTCAGGTTTGTCAATGCATCATTTCCTGTAATTCTGATATCTGCAAATCTTGGAACTTCTTCTAAATAAGAGAAGACACCTACGCTTGTCAATGCGTCATTATCAGTAATGAAAATATTTCCAGCTAATTTTGTAATTCCCGATAAGCCTTCTATGTCAATTAAAGAATTATTCTCTCTAAATTCAATACTACCCCCATTGGTGATTTCTTCAATACTTGATAGACCTGAAATATCTACTAGAACATCATTATTTATTATACCTAATATTCCATTTAAAACATTAAGATTTGTAAGTCCATCAATATTTGTCAAAGAATTATTGTTACTAATATTAAGCCTGCCATTAAAAGTAGAAAGGCCTGACAATCCACTAATGTCAATTAGACTTTCATTTGTAGATAGGTCTATTCTTCCACTAATGTTGTTAAGCATCGACAAACCATCTATTTGAGTTAGACTAGAATTTCCAAAAATACTCAGACTTCCTGTGACGTCAATTAGGTTTGACAAACCATCTATATTTTCAAGTAAACTATTATTATTGATCAATAGGCTTCCATTGATAATTGAAAGACTTAAAAAGCCATCTATGTTTTGGAGCGCAATATTATTCCTTACTTCTATAGTTCCTGATAGCTCTTTTAGATTGGCAAAATCATTTAGATTTGTTAAACCATCGTTATCGTCTATAACAAGTCTTCCTTTGATGTCAGAGTAATCAGAAAAAACATTGAGATGGGTTAGTTTATCATTGTTTTGTATTCTAATAAATCCTAAAATTTCCATCAAATTTAATAGTCCGTCAATATTTTCCAAATTATTATTGTGACTCACAATTAAGTTGCCACTCAAATAACGTAGGCTCGAAAGGTTGTCGATAGATATCATACCATCATTGTTTATTAGACTCAATTGCCCATCAATAGTAGTTATGTTATTCAGTCCTGAAAAATTCGACAGAGTATGGTTCGCGTTCACCTGAATGGTCCCTGTCAGTGTCTCAATATTGGATAATCCATTAATGTTCAGCAAATTTTCATTGGATTGTATGCTCAGAGTTCCTTTGATGTCTGTGAGGTTTGAAAGGGCATCAATATTTGTTACAAGTCGGTTGTTTATGATAGACAGACGGCCATTTATATTTTGTAAAGGTGACAAGCCATCTATACTCTCTAGGTTAACGTTTCCTCTTACATTCAAGGAACCAACTATATCATTTAGTTTAGAGAAAAAATCCAAGTTAAATAATGAATCGCAGGTTTGAATGGATAGAGAACCTATTAACTGATTGTGATTAGAAAGAGCACTGAAATCAGAAATAGCTCTGTTTGCAGCTAGAGTGATACTTCCTGTAAATCCATCCAGATTTTCTAATCCGTTTATGCTTTTTAATGCCTGATTTGATTGAATATTAAGTTTTCCACTGATCTCTCTTATATTACTTAGTCCATCTAAATTTTCAAGTACCTTATCACCAAATATGAAAAGTTCTCCTGAGATATCACTGAGACTAGACAAACCCAGTATGTCTTGAATGTTACATCTGTCCATCATCAATAGACCAGAAATGTCAACAAGGTTTTTAAACGCATCTACATTAACAATATCGTTTCCTCTAAGTATCACTGTATCCTCAATAACAGTAATACTCTGATCCCAAGCATCTACTTCTGCTTGAGAGCTAAGTGTTATTTGTCCTTGGATGTATGGAGAAAATCCAAGTAGTAGCAGTGCAGTGATTGCTAATCGAAGTGTTTTCATAATGATTGTCTATGTTCTTTAATGCTGCAACAAATTAAAGATAACAAAATGGAGCCAATAGCAACTGAAAAATTAATTTCTCCTCAGTGTCCCTATATTATATGGCGGTTCCCTAATTAAAGTCTAATACGCTTTTTGGACATCCTCATCTATGTAGGTTGATGTTCTTACGTTGTATAGTCTGCCAGGACCATTTCCTCTGTCTTTTCCCTCAAATAAATTTTACTAATGGAGCTAAATTTTTCCTCATTCAATTTGTACTGTCCCATCAGTCCAGAATCAAAGAGTAGATTGCTAAGTAATTCATGCGTAGTTTGTTGTAGCGGATGAATTGCGGACAAATGTTGTTCAGGAGCACGTTGTTATTTTCTTACTTTAAACCGCCAGTTCAATTCAAAATTTTCTATTGGAATTGTTTGATGCAGTATGCTGTCAAGGCTACTCATTTGTGCAATTTAGGACCTTAGGATATTCTCTATGATTCTGGCAAACATACTGATACCCGTTCCTAGAATTTCATCTGGAAAATCATAGTCTGCATTATGTAAAGCAGGCGTAGCCATACCAGCTCCCAGACCAAACATGGCACAGTCATATTCTTTTGTGTACCAACCAAAGTCTTCACCAAACTTAAAGGGGTAGGGCCTTTCTTTTATTTCGAAGTTGTTCTCTTTTGCTGCCTTGGTCACCTGCTCGTTACCTGCTCTGTTGTTCTTACTTGCAGGAAAATATTCAAGCCATTTTAGTTCATGTGCTAATTGATGATTAGCGCAGGATGTTTTTATGGTATTCAGAATTTCTATTTTGAGTTGGTCCATTTGTTTAGCACCCCAGGTTCGAATAGTATAATGCAGTTCTGCATGTGAAGGAGATATACCATAGGTTTTTTGGCCCATGGTCATATGTACAGGAGTCAGTATAGCAAAGTTGTCGTCATGAGGATTGCTGTTATTCAGTTTTGATATAGCGATTATAAGGTCTGCCAGACCAGTACTAGGATTAATGCCTTTCTCGGGTTCAGCGGCGTGCGATGCTTTTCCTTTTAGAGTAACAATAAAACTTTGTACTTCAGCAGAAAATCCAGCTTCCATGATAATAATCGTTCCTAGTGGTTCTTGAGGGATATTGTGCAGTGCAAAGATGTAATCTGTTTCTAGTGCTTGAAAGTTCTTATCATTAATAACGCGTTCAGCGCCTTTGCCATTTTCTTCTGCGGGCTGGAACAACAAGATTATCTTTCCAGAATTAAAGACTTGTTCTTTAATCCAAAATATCAAGCCTGCAACAATGGCCATATGACCATCATGCCCACATTTATGCGATATACCTTTGTTAGCAGAACGGTGAGCAAATTGGTTTTCTTCTTGTATGGGCAGGGCATCTAGTTCGCAGCGGATAGTTACTACAGGACCAGGCTCTGGAAAGTCGTACACTGCGGCCAGGCCAGCTCCTCCAATATTTTCTATAATTTGAGTAGGGTGGTGTTTTTCTATAAACTGTCTGATTCTCTTTGCCGTTTCGAATTCTTGTCCTGATAGCTCAGGATGCTTATGCAATTCTTTTCTTAGTTCGGTTAGTTCTTTTTTAATCAATGGCTATCTTGGAATTTGCTCGACAGATATCTAAAAATGACGAAGTTATAAGTCAGTGATTCATTTAATACGTTAGAGAATCTAATAAAATACATTCCTGCCTTTAAATTAGAAACATTTATCTTCTCAATGAAGCCATTGAAGTTTTTAGTCATTAATAATTGTCACAAGTGTCCTAAATAAAAAAAAGGCGACATG
>CAZMMQ010000120.1:0-6465 GCA_964567435.1 uncultured Saprospiraceae bacterium
GGTATAATCATACATTCAGTTCGATCAAGGCACAGCTGGGTTTAAGAATTAAATTATAGATGAATAATGTCAGTTATCATGTTTCATATACCAATTGGCCAACCATTAGGACCAATTGTCCATTGAAAACCATAATCATAAATTATTGGGGTTTCATAGTCAGATGATAAGTCAATTTGGAATACATTCTCGGCATTACTTACATATACATATTGATCAGACAATTGATTTCGACACTGTGCTTCTATTAATTATTTGTAGATTAATTTTATTGTTCTTTTTCATTACCCTATGAAATTAGGGTCTGAACTCTGCTTTATTTTGTATAGCATTAAATCTTTCATCATGTTGGCTTTTTCCTTTGCTGATTTGGCAATAACTCCTTGAAAATTTTCATCTATGGTGGTGTGCCATAATGCCAACCATCTGTCAAAATGTGTTTCAGTCAAAGGCGTTTTGTGATTTAATTCGATATGTTTCAAGACAGGATTTCCAGAATAGGAGGGCTTAGATAATAAAACAGATTCCCAAAAGGAATACATAACAGGCATGTGCGCCTCCAAATCAAGCTTAATGACTTCAGTGAAGAAAAATCCTATAGAGTCATCTCTGATGACCTTCTCATAGAATGCATCTATAAGTCGTCTAATGTCTTCACTGTTTTCAATTTCCTTTTTCATAATCGGACAGAAAATTGACCGAAATTAATTTATACCCTAAAGGTTTTGGTCAAATCTTAACAAATGAAGTCGTCCACACCTTGTTAGCTGATATTACTTGGCATATATAATGTCCATTCACAAGGTCATCCATGTTGATATTAATATTATTGATACCATTTGACAGAATCGAAGGAAGCGCTATGTTTTTAACCATCTTCCCATTAATATCATATATTAAACAGTTGGCATCCTTGATTTCTAAATCTAATTCAAATGCAATCACACCCTCGCTACTAATTGGATTAGGAATGATGTTCAGTTTAACGGACTGAGATATTTCTTGCGTCCTTATACTTAGCACATCGGTATAGGATATTTCCCCATGCAAGTTTGTTACTTTGGCTCGATAGAAATAAATTGTATTATCTACTATCCTGTAGTCCTTATACACTTCTGAGTAACTATTCTCTAAGTGATATATAGTTTCATAATGACCTGAAGCAGATTCGCCTCTTTCCAATGTAACTTTATCATTATTTCCAGCCAGTCTGTTGTCTATTTGAATAAGATTGTGCGAAGATTCAAATTGTCCTCTTAAGCTGATGTCATCTATTGCTAGCACTGTCCCATCCCTAAATCTTAGGTTGTCTATCCTGAAAGCACTATCTTCCCCAGTATCTAGAAAGGATTCATCCCCAGAAACTAAAAAGAATAGGATGAGTGTATCAGAATCTATTCCATTCTCATTATCAATCACAGGAATAGCCAGTGTCTCATACTCAGTATCTAGAGTGCTTGTCAGTGTATGTGTGAAAGTAGCTGCAACACCATTTGCAAGCGTTATGGAATCTAATGGAATTTCTGAATCAGCTCCTAGACTGCCTTGAATATAAAGCGTATCTGAGCCATTGCCTATATGTCTGACATCTATATAGAATGTATCTGGAATAGCAAGACTACAATCAAAAACACCAATCAAATCTGCAACGGGAGCATTTTCGTCTCCACCAATCTGTAATGCAAACTGACCATCAGTGGCATCAGTGACCCGACTAACGCCGAATAAATTCTCTGCAAAATCAAATAATTCACCTCCGGTTAAGCCACCTAAAATATCTCCTACAGCAGAAAAGAATAATCGAAGAAAACCGAAGTAACCTTCAGGCAGTATGACTGTTTCAGGAGGTAAAGGTTCATTAGCATCTACCAGTTCTGAAACATCTTCCCACACTTCCAAATCCCCATTAGGGATATCACAGAATTGAGCAGAAAGTAGAGATACTTGAAGGAATAATAGAAATGTGATAAACTGTTTCATGTTGGTTTAACTTTATAACATATTATAAAAATATGAATATTTAAACTGTTGATGATGAGTTTTCTAATAAATTTTAAAAATTTAATCCGTCAGCTTACTTCTATTCGAATTTTCAAACCCTCAGAACGATACAAAGTTCGCTTTTAATTCCAAGGCCCTTTCTTTTTTTAGTTTGTGACGGTATTCTACAACCACTTCACTGTAAAGTCTATCAATTTCTGCTTGAAGCCAGTGTAAGGCGGTGATAACATATCTAAGGCATTAGGCATGTTCTGCTTGAGGATACCTCTTGCATTTGAGAAAGACTGGAATCCATACCATCCATGTCCCTTGCCGATGCCACTATTATTAGAACCACCAAAAGGGAGATTCTTGTTATAGAAGTGCACGCCAGTATGATTGATGCATCCGCCGCCCGCTCTTGTATTGTTTAGAATTTTATTGATTTTTTTTCTACGCTTACTATAGATGTATAAGGCCAGTGGTTTTTCCTTCGAGTTGATTTTACCAATGACCGTATCCAGATTTGAAAAAGTATTGATGGGCAGTACTGGTCCAAATATTTCTTGCTTCATCACCTCTGACGCCTCATCAGCACCGGTAATTATTGTTGGAGAGATGAAGTTATCTTTGGCATCAGGATTATTAACAGTCTGTATCTTGGCTTCTCGCTGGTACGCATCTTCTACCATTGCTTGCACGCGGTCATAATGCCTTCTATTGACCATTCTGGAATAGGACGCCTCATTTTGAATATCCTCCGTGTAAAACTTTTTAATATAATCTTGGAGTTTTTCCTGGAACTTATCAGCTACAGATTCGTGCACATACACATAATCAGGCGCAATGCATATTTGACCGTTATTGACAAATTTTCCATTGGCAATTCTTCGTGCAGCCATATCTAGATTAGCCGATTCATCCACGATGGTAGGTGACTTTCCTCCTAGCTCTAAGGTCACAGAGGTCAAATGCTTTGCTGCGGCAGCCATGACAATTTTTCCTACTTTCGGCGCACCAGTAAAGAATATGTGATTAAAGGGAAGGCTCAATAATTTCTGAGAAGTCTCTATGCCACCTTCTACTAAGGACACTTCATTTTCCTCGAATACTTCCTCTACTATTTTTTTCATCAGCGCAGAGGCATGGGACGTATATTCAGATGGCTTGAGCATGACAGTATTACCAGCAGCGACAGCCGTTATCAGTGGACCAAAAGTCAGATTGAATGGAAAATTCCATGGAGATATAATAAGCACTACACCTTTCGGCTCATACTTGATATAAGAACTAGAACCTAACAAAGCCATAGGCGTCTTTGCCTTTTGATGCCGCATCCACTTGTGTAATTGTGACCGTACATATTTAATCTCACTTGTAATAGGATATATCTCGGTCATATCCACTTCACTTGGGTGCTTCTTGAAGTCATTGTACATCGCCTCCTTAATCTGAGGTCTGTACTTTACCAGTGCTTTGAGTAACCGCGTCAGTTTCTTCCTGCGTTGCGTAACAGTGGTGTTACCTACCATGAACTGATTAGCCTTTAGTCCTTCAAATTTTTTATCAATGATACTTGTAGCCGTTTCAGGCGCAACTAGTACTTGTGTCATAGCTTCGAATTTATAGATATTACAATTTAGCTTATTGTGTTTATATATTTTACTATAGTGCCAGTAACGAATAATGATATGCGTTCGTATTCGACAAAGGAGGATATGACGTCATATCTAATGTTATGCAGAGCAATTTACCGTCTTGAAAGTTTGTATTCTTGAACCAAAAGATTTGCTGTAAGGTTGAGTTTATCCGAAAGCAACCTTATCATCTGAACAGTTAATGCTCTTTTTTTATTTAATACTTCTGAAACAATACTTTTATTTCCAATTATTCCTATCAAATCTTTCTGCTTTAGTTCAAGTTCCTCCATTCTTATTTTAATTGCTTCAATAGGATCTGGTGCATTGATCGGATAATGCTCTTTTTCAAATTCTTCAATTAGAAGAGCCAGCAACTCAGCCTCTTGACCTTCTTTTGATTTTGCATCTGAATCAAATATTTGTTCCATTCTTTGAAGAGCAAGGTCATACTCTTTTTCTGTTTGCAAAATTTTCAATTTAAATGTCGTTTGCATCTATTTTGTCATATTCTTGATAAGTGCCAATGAATCTTATAAACATCCATTGCTTAGTATAATTTATCTTAACTATCAGTCTATGTTTATTGCCCATAATATTAAAGACTACTCTTGAGTTTTTTAGTATCGAGACAGTTGCATAGAAATTCCGTATTTCGTTAGGGTTTTTCCATTCAGCCTTTTTAACAGAATCGTACCAAGTTTGCAGATATGGTTTAGCTTCTGGGTATTTAACCCAATAATCCCTTAATGTTTTCTTTGAGAAAATTCTATTCACAAATACTAAAATAGTTATAATGTTCGCATAATGCAAACTTAATTTCGATTCTTTTTGTATTTGAAGAGTCTATTATAGGTTGGTTCGTTATCATCTATGAGTTCTATAATAATGTTAAGTAATATAGTTCTCAAGTAATTAATGGTGGTGTCGAACTGTTTAGCAAGTTCTTTTATGGGAACACCTGTTGAATATCGTTTAATGATTTCTTTATGGTCGACATTTGATGTTTGCCAAGTGTTGCTCTCTATTTCTTCAAAGTATATACTTTGAAATTCAGATAATGTGCTAATAAAATTGTGTATCACAGTAGGATTTATGTTGATTTCAAAGTTGTTGTCAATTGATTTACTATATATAGTTTGTGTAGGTTTTATATACTTCTTTTCACCTTTTTCTACGACTTAAATTGAGTAACCACTATTACTGCATTAATTGTTTTAACCTTTAAAGTTGATTCCATTGATTTATTTTTGCTTGTTCTGCATAACTAGCCATTAGGTTGACTAATTTTGTTAATTATTGTTGGAGTGTCCGTGAGTAAGGGATTAACTTTCCACATAAATCATTGTTTCATTATCAGACTTATTTGTCACTAATGTGAGAGGCTTTTCAAGCCCCTAGCTGTATATCAGTATAGATCAATCCCACCTCCACCAGAACCACCTCCTAAAAATTAATCGTAGTGCACATTTTTCTCCACTTGATAGACAAGCAATTTAGATTATGAAATTAATCCAACCGATTTTTACTTCTATTACTGACTTCGTCTTAGAGTAATTCTCTAAAATTCCATCTATTTTAGTGGCCATATGGGCAGTGGGAATATTTATTCGTCTAAAGGTCATGAGAGGTGACTTCGCTTGGGCAGAGTAAGTGCTTGCTCAAGGAAAATCCAATTTGGTTTAATTATGTCAAATCTCCTGTTCTTTATTGCAGCAATCGCATCTGGTCTATTCAGTACTTGGTTGGCAAAATATTTTGCTATATCAAATAATATTGTCAATCAACCCAATGTAGTTATACCTCAACACACGAAGCCAATCGCTTACCTTGGTGGTGCAGGCATTTATCTGGGTATCCTTATAATGTCACTGATAATATATCTCCCTACTTCTACAGTGCCGATCATATTTTTAGGTCTGAGTACAGGCTATATGATACTAGGAGTAGTGGATGATTTGACCATATTTGGTCCAGTTGTCAAATTTATTTTTCAGCTGGTCTTAGCCATACTTAGTGTTTCCCTAGGAGTCTATTTTTCCTTTACAGGTATTGTTGCATTAGATATGTTCATTTCTGGGTTTTGGATTTTAGTCATGGTCAATGCTTTTAATTTGACCGATGTGTGTGATGGCTTAGTCGGTGGATTAAGTGTCGTCGCAGGTTTAATGCTCTTTTTCCACGTTAGAGATGTGGACTTGCTGCCGATGATTGTTGCAGGATCTACGATAGGGTTTTTATTTTTCAATTCGCCACCTGCTTCGATTTTCATGGGAGATGCTGGTAGTCATTTACTAGGATTCATTTTTGCCTACTTTTCTTTGATCCTACCAGCTGGCAATCACATCATGTATGACTTTTTCCCGATAGCATTAGTGAGTGGTGTCATGTTATTCGAATTAATATTCCTCATATACGCCAGAACTAAAAAGGGATTAAAATGGTGGAAAGGTAGCCCAGATCATTTCTCTGTACGATTACAAGCAATT
This sequence comes from uncultured Saprospiraceae bacterium, assembly GCA_964567435.1. GTDB lineage: Bacteria > Bacteroidota > Bacteroidia > Chitinophagales > Saprospiraceae > RFSX01. Next base: position 6,107 of record CAZMMQ010000120.1, read on the forward strand.
GGCAAGTCAAAATGGACAACAAACCTGATAGCTTGGTCTCTGGGAATACTGTGTTGCATACCGATGGTTCTCAGAGTTTTAGGAATCACATCGTACTATTACTGGATATCTATAATTCTCATATTTGGAATGTTCTTAAGTTTTGGACTCTATCTATTACGCAAAGAGGCAAGACAAAGCAGCGCATCTTCAGCAACTAAGAATTAATTGTCTGAAATCAAATTCTTTTTGAAACTGACAAATAGTCTATTTATTGTCCTTCAGACAATCAGACACATTCATTGGCTCACTCATAGATTAATCTTGCAAAACACTTGATTATACAATCAACTGAGTTATTTTATGTTGCATAACTTTAT
>CAZMMQ010000121.1:0-6453 GCA_964567435.1 uncultured Saprospiraceae bacterium
GAATTAGGCCTGGATATCAGTAATTTAACATGACGTTAGTTAGAATTAGAAAAAACATATGAATAAAATAATTCTATTACTAGTGTTCTTCGCATTTAATAAAATTCTGGCACAGACTAATTCAACTTCCAATAATGTAGCACTGTCAGATTCAATCATAGCGTCCTATACAAATCCTCAAGAGCCCGGTATTGCGATTGCCGTTATGCGAAATGCAAAAGTAATCTATAAGAACACAAAAGGCATTACTGACCTTTCAAATAATCTCACTATAACTGATTCTTCTACTTTTAGCATTGCCTCTGTTTCAAAGCAGTTCACAGCTTTTTTAACATTGATTACTGTGGAAGAGGAAAAACTCTCATTGCAAGATAATATATCTCAATTCTTACCCGAATTAGAAAATTTACCTTATAAGATAACAATTAAACAGCTTACAAATCATACGCACGGATTGCCAAATTACTCTGACCTAATTCAAATGATCGGTTTTGGTCCGGATAACCCAATTAGCAACGATCAGGCAGTAAAGACAATGTTGAGCATCGATACTGCTAATTCTGAGCCAGGCACACAGTATCAATATGGAAATTCAGGATTTATACTTTTTGCTGAAAAGTAGGTACTCAGAGTCAAATGAATCAATTAATGACAAAGACAATATCTTTTTCTAAAGATAGTGATTTAGGGTATGGAATGGGCTTACTAAGTGAATCCTACAAAGGACTTAGAACTGTTTTTCATGGCGGTGGAACTGGTGGTTATCGCGCATATATAATGCACGTGCCAAAGTATAATTTATCAATTGTTACATTAGGAAACCAAGAAGATTTTGATGGTCTGCTAATAGTACAGGATTTATTTAAAATATATTTAGAAGACTTCATAGTTGAACCTGAGCCTGTCAATATATTTAATACAGAAAAAGAAATGAAAGAATTTGAAGGGACTTATAAACTTTTTCCAGGACAATATTGGACAATCAAGATTGACAAAAAAAACCTTTACTTTGGCGGAGATAAGACTCCACTTCCTTTGATTGGCGACAAGAAATTTAAGTTCATTTATTTCCCAACTTCTTACTTTACGTTTCATTCCAATTCTCTGTTCTGGAGGATTGCTGACTTTAACTATCACTGTGAAATAGTCGGGCTAAATCGACCTGTTTTAAATGAAATAGAATTATGGAAATATGTTGGGATATATAATGATGAATCATTGAATGTATTCTATGAGATTTCAATATTTGAAGATAATCTTGAAGCAACGCATTTAACAAATGGTCAAATTATGTTAAGTCCATTGTCCGCAATCAGGTTTTCCGCAGGATCTCCTCTTGGAGAGTTAAACTTCCATCATAATCTAGAAGGAAAAGTAAATGGATTTGTTTTAGATGGCTAAAATTATAATAATATAAAATTCACTAAGCTAAAATAAGTTGAATAGAGCCGGAATCACCAAATAGGTAGTTCCTACCCTCTCACAGAAAGGTACGTGAGGAGGATACACAAATAAAATAATGTAAGGCTACACTTGAGTTGTAAGATGATGACACCTGCCGAAGCACATAAGAGAGGGAAGTAGGTAGACAAACAATGTGGAAATTTGCATTCATTGAAATATTGAATTAATAATTATTAATTATCTTGTAATGTGTAAAGCATTTCAAGGAATAGACAAAACTGAAACCAAAATGTCCATTTTAAAAAAGAGAGTCTACTCAATCATTGGTCTAATGTTCTTGTTAAGTACGATTTATGGACAGGAAGTTTCACACCAGCTATGGGAGGAACCAGCCATAATTGGAACGCTCGTAGTAGGTGTATTCGTTGTGATTGCAGCCGTGTTCATCTCTATTTTCAAGCTGATATATTTATTTAAATGGTTATCAGACAACAGAAGGCTCAAGAATCAAAAGTATCTAGAAGAAACATTAGGTATTCTAGATCTCGAAAGTCTACAAATACTCAAGAAAAAGAGAAAAGAAACAGATAAAAGCGCCTTGTCCCAAATAATACTGAGCGGGTATAATGAATTGTCAGGAAAACTCAACCATACACTTTCGCATGTAGAAAACAATAGAATCGACGACCTCATAGAAGAGAGAATTGAGAAACTCAGTTATCATCTATCGGGGTTAGAACTAGGGTCTGACAAGAAGGCATCAGACCCTAGAGGAATCATATCAGCAACTTCAGACAGTCCGAATAGCCCCATATTTGATGAGAAACAACATTCAAATTATAAACTGGAGCTTGACAGAGACTTGTCAAAAGTTGTGCTGCTCTACATTGCCACTGCAACATTCTGGTTGCTCTTCGGGACCTTCATTGGGTTATTGTTAGGCGTAAAATTCGTCATACCTGAACTAGACAGTCTAGCTTGCCTTTCATTTGGCAGGATCAGACCAGTCCATACCAATAGTGTCTTTTGGGGATGGTCCTCACTGGCGATGATAGGCTTGGGGTATTTTGTGGTGGCCAGGACCTCCAATACCAAAGTACACAGTTTGCCATTAGCTTATGCCGGTCTCGTATTGATCAATCTCACGGTATTGCTTGGCACTATCTTCCTTATGTCGGGGGTCAATAATGGAGGGGGCGAATACCGAGAATACATCTGGCCGGTCATGTCACTATTTGCCATAGGGCTTTTATGCACCTTCATCAATTTTTACAAGATGGTAGGCGCCAGATCGACCAAGGAGATATATGTGTCTAACTGGTACATAATGGCTGCCTGTATATGGACGATTGTACTTTCTGTGATCGGTTATCTTCCCTTCTATCAAGAAGGACTCGGCGAGACAATCATACAAGGATACTACATGCATCAAGGGGTGGGTATGTGGTTCATGACCTTCACCCTGGGTCTAATGTACTATTTCCTACCTTCGGCTCTTAACAAGCCCATATATTCCTATGCACTCGGAATTCTTGCTTTCTGGACACAGATGCTTTTCTATACTCTGATAGGCACACATCACTTCGTGTTCAGTCCCTTACCCTGGTGGCTGCAGACCATTGCCATTGTTTTCAGTGCAGGCATGTTCATCCCGGTCTTTGCTGGCACTACCAATTTTCTCATGACAATGAAAGGCAATTTCAGTTTACTGGGCAAGAGCTATTTTCTTCCTTTCATGCTCATAGGTGTATTATTCTACTTCATAGGCTCTGTGCAAGGTAGTTTCCAGGCCTTCAGATTCACCAATTATGTATGGCATTTCACAGATTTCAATGTAGCCCACTCCCACATGACCATGTATGGCATCATCAGTTTCATGTTGTGGGGTTGCATCTATGCCCTCATCCCAAAGTTGACGGGAAGGACACCAAACCAACTTTTAGTCGGTATGCATTTCTGGCTATCACTGATAGGGCTGGTCGTTTATTCTTTCTCCTTGATGATAGGAGGTACGCTCAAGGGGCTTATGTGGGTAGAAGGAGCTCCCTTCATAGAAAGTGTCACAGTCATGTTTCCATATTGGCTCTGGAGGGCCATCGGGGGATCATTCATGTTCTTTGGTCATGTGATATTCTGGTTCAATATTCATACGGTATACAAAGGATGGAAACAATCTGATTTATTAACTGCTAAAATAGAAGAGCATGTATCTTTCATCTAATCATAAGCGGCTCTCTCTCGTCTCTCTGGTAGTGTTTGCTCTATTAAGCCTATTCATTGCTGTCATCCCAGCAGTTAATATTCAGCACTCAGTAGACCCACTCTCTCAAGCTAAAGATCTCAGCGTATCTGAGCGTAACGGTCTTGCAACTTATATAGCAGAGGGCTGTGTGGCTTGTCACACCCAGCAGGTGAGAGGCATAGAGATGGATGAGATATGGGGCGGCCGACCCAGTCTGCCTTCAGATTATTATTACTCAAAACAGCGACTGAGTTTCTGGCGACAAACACCTTCATTACTCGGCAGTGAGAGGACAGGCCCTGACCTCACGGATGTTGGGCGCAGGCAACCTTCTGATGACTGGCACTACATCCACTTGTACAACCCAAGGATCGTAGTAGAAGAATCTATAATGCCTGCCTACCCTTGGCTATTCAAGGAGGTCTACAGAGCAGACTCCACGGATTTGATCTTGAAAGTGCCTCAAAGATTTAAAAGGGATTCTCTGAAAACAGTAATAGCCACAGACAAAGCAAAAGATCTGGTTACCTATCTCAAATCACTTAAGCAGATAGACCCTCGATTCCTATATGATGATTTTATCCCTAGTTCAAAAAAGGAAACGACCAATAAGGATGGATTAGTGGAAACTGTATTTGATGGAAAAGCTCTATATAAGCAGTTCTGTGCTTCATGTCATCAGACGTCAGGAGAGGGGCTAGCAGGTGCTTTTCCATCGCTCAAAGGCAGTAGCATAGTACTTGATGAGAATCCTGAACTCATGGTGAGGATCATACTACAAGGCTACGATGCCAGAACAGAGTACGGGGTGATGCCGGCTTTTGCTGATATCCTCGAGGATGGTGAGATAGCTGCCATCGTCAATTATGAAAAAAACAGTTGGGGTAATGAGGCCACCATATTAAAAGAAGAAGAAGTGAATCGCATCAGAAAATTTGTAAATGCGATAAACCAATAGATATGAAAAAAACAATTCTCGCAACAATGATTTCTCTAAGAATAACATCCTCGATGCTGGCATGCGAGCTCTGTAAATCACAACAACCTAAAGTGCTGAGGGAGCTGGCTCATGGGATGGGACCACAAGGCGCTGTGGATTACCTAATCGTCTGGACAGGTGTGGCAGTGGTGATCCTCGCCCTCATCACAACCCTCTATTTCTTGTTATTTCCGAGCAAAGCTGATGCTTACTTCCAGATAAAGAACATGAACTTTGAAGCAAAATCCAATTTATGAGTAAGCAAAGAGATATAATAAAAGTATTTATAGATAATGAAAAAAACCCTATTGCTGAAGTGGAAGCACCTTCAAAAATTTTGTTTGACACGACTAAGTTGGTAGATGGCAAGCATACACTTAAACTTGTCGCGAGATCCTCATCCGACAAGGAAGGCATAAAACTCATTCCTTTTGAGGTGAGGAATGGTCCTGACATTTCTGTCATAGGGCTACAAGCGGATGATGTCGTATCTGAACAACTGCCCATCACCATCAATGCTTATGGCAGTGAGCGAAAGGATATGTTTTTGATAACTGGATCTGAAAATCCCAAAGGCATTCCCTCATGGATATGGGTGGTATTACTCCTATTCATCGGCTGGGCCATTCATTATCTGTATCTGTACTGGACCAGTGATAATTACACTTCATTTTTTTAAAAAATGATGAGCATAAAAGAAATCATAGAAAATTAAAGACTGAAGATCGTCACGTGATCTCTGTACTTGAAAAAGGCAGTCAATACAGACTCAAGCAGTAGGCCTTGGCAAAACCCCGTAAAGTTTTGGCTCGGGTTACAAGCTGATTATGATCTTGAGGAAGAGGGTAAATCCAATTATGAAGAACTCCAATCAATCATGAAATACGCATCGTAACATGGAATTAAGACGCCATTATGACACATTCGGCTCATAACGTCGCTTATCGTCGAACCGTTGTATCCCATTCTCCCTTCGGTCGACAATCATCTCTTCATCACTCCGTGATTCTCGATATGATTGAAAATGGGATACAACAAGCCGCTATGCAAAGTTACGTCACACTGAAACACTCTTGAATCACCCTCAAGGAGGCATCGAGCAAAACAGTGATACAACTAATGCTATGACGTAATTTTTCCTGGCCTTCCTACTTCCAATGAATATAAGGATCTTGTATCCTGAATGGCTAATCGCCAAGCTAACCCATCCGATCTGTAAAGATCGGTTCCTTCCAAAATGGAAGTCATACAAGAGACTGTGATAGACCCGATGCTCCGCATCTCCCCTAATCAGCTACCCTACTGAAATAGATTCAGTTCGTTTCTTTCGAAACTCCTCCTTATTTTCATCTCCATACTCAGGCCCAGAACTTCGCATAGCGGCTTGTTAGTCACAATTAAAATATGCAAATAGCTATAAACATAGAAGAAGATATTCTTGACCAATTTTCAAAACAATTGAGAACTGAGAAGGAATCGAATTCTTTAAAATTAGACAAAAGTATAGGCGAAGGGAAAATTGATTTAGAAGTCTATCCTAATACATTAGAGTTTATTCATTTTACATTTTGCCTAAAAGAAGAAATTGAGTTAGCTTCTATAAATCCCGCCGAGACAAATTATTTCCTACTGAACATTAACCTGTCAGAAAAAGAAGTAAGCAAGACAGTTAATGGACAACAACTTAATATTCAAAAATACCTTCCTTCTGGGATATTATTTTATCCTGCACATACTAAAATAGCAAGTAAGAGTCCTCCTAAAACAAATTTTGAAATAGTTTTAATAAAATTCCATAAAGATCTTTTGACAACATATTTCGAGTCTG
>CAZMMQ010000122.1:0-6334 GCA_964567435.1 uncultured Saprospiraceae bacterium
TTTTTTGTGACCAGGAAATTTTTTATAAAATAATTTGAATGGTTCATTCTCATGCCCATCTGCACTATGGATCTGACCGATAACGACTGAGTGAGTAGCTGCTACAGTTGGATCTCCCGTTGGCGATACATTCATTACTTTACAAGTAGCAGTCAATTTACCCCCTGTCATAGGAGACCACTTTTTTGACTGTCCTAGTTCAGTTCTTATATTGTTTGAAGTCCCATGCGTGTTTCCTGCATTAGGTGCTTTATATACTACCCAGTCTTCAGTGCCATCATTGGCAACAAAAAAGTAATCTTTATTTTCAAAATCAATCGGATACCCAACATTAGATCCATCTCCCAAGATCAATTTAAATTGATCAAAGAATGGAATAACCTCACTTGGGTAAGTGATCTTAGTAGAAGATATACCATCAATTTCCTTCTTAGTATCAGCGCAACTGTTCAATAGAAAAACAGTGCCAACAAGTAAAAGGATTGGTAATGCTGATTTAGCCATTATTATATTCATTTTCTATTTTTTCAATTTCATTAACATTCATCTCTTAATCTAATACTTACTAACTTTTTTTAGTCCAACGGTGATCTGCTGTCTTAATTAAGCCTCTTTCCATAGCTCCTGAATCAAAGTCAGATCTTTTTTCATAGCATCGAAGACTACCTTCTTATCAGCATGGATTTCATATCGACCTTTTTCTGCTCCGCCCAATGGATATTCAAGATGTAAACTAGTTATTGGCTTTAATCTTAAACTTTTCAATAACTTGAAATACGCAATAAAATCAACCATACCTTCACCAATAGGAACGTTGATGATTTTCCACTTACCATTAACCTTTCCCCACTTGAAATCCTTAAGTACAATCGTTTTAATATGGCTCTTTAATAACCTTACACCGTTAGGCCATGACTGACCACCTTCTGCTACAGCATGTCTGATGTCGTATTGGGCTCCAAAGAAATCTGGATTAACCGAACCCAATATTTTCTTGACTTCCCAAACAGAGGCACCGACCTTAATACCTGAATGATTTTGATAACATCCGATGATATTATGCTCTTCGTTCAGAGAACCGATTTGTCTAACTTTCTCTTGATAGTAATCAAGAGATTCTTCTAAAGGCTTATCTTCTTTGAAATTAAACCAATTGCTTCTGTAATATTTCACATCATTTTCAGCAGCAGTTCTAATAACATTTACGTCTAAAGTGTTTGCTACATCTGATATCTCTGTAGTAATCAACTTACAAGTTGATCCGGATTGATGTATAGCATCAATGGCTATTGGCAAGTCGGTTTGTACGTGTTCAGGTAAGACATGACCTTTAGACCGTACAGTTAGATCCAAACCTGCAAATCCTAATTCTGCAGCTATCTGACCTGCATCTTTTAGTCCTAAAAACTGTAAGTGCTTCGAGAATATATGAACTTCTAAAGCTTCTGTTGACTGAAATGTATCAATAGTCTTTCTTTCAAAAGAAGCAGCAATAAGAGCGATGCCGGTTACATCTAAAAAATTCCTTCTCGTTATTCTCATATGAACTGTTGTCGATTAAATCATCGAATCAATTAATTAATTGCACTAGGTTTTTAATCATGCGTAAATATCTGTTACATAGGCAAATCTGACGCTTGATAGATACGCCAATACAAAATTGGAATTTGAAGTTTCAGAGAAAAATAGATGTGGTTTTGGCTCCATAGTGCAATATTATATATTAACAAATTTCATAATCGATTTGGTAATGTAGACAATTTATCTAACTTTGGTCAACCAATAATTGGTCGCCCAAAAATTGGCTAACCAAATAAGACTGTAGAGAATGCTTGAGAATCTGAATAAAATAGAAGTCGCAAATCCTGTTGATCTGATCATCTCTCAGATAAGAGATCTCATTAGCTCAGGGGCTGTGAAGCCAGGGGAAAAATTACCACCAGAAAGGAAACTTGCGGAACGTCTGGGAGTCAGCCGTAACCAAGTTAGAGAAGCCATCAACAAACTTCAATTCTACGGGATCGTCAAAGTTCAACCACAGAGTGGTACAACTGTAACTGGTATAGGCATTGTTGCCTTAGAGGGCTTAATAACAGATATATTGAAAATTGAAAAATCAGACTTTAAGTCGCTTGTAGATACAAGGATCTTACTTGAAAAAGAAGCTGCAAGATTGGCAGCTCTCAATAGAACGAAAGATGACATTGTCCAATTGAGCAATGCTCTGAGGGACCACGAGGAAAAATTATTAGAATCCGGTCAGGCAGTTGAAGAAGATCTTTTGTTTCACATAAAGATTGCAGAGGCCAGCAAGAACAATGTGCTCAAGTCATTAATGATGATCATCACTCCTGATATAGTCAATAACTTCATCCAATACAAGGTGTGTAATGATCGAAATAACAAACAAACAATCGACGAACATCAAAAAATATTAGATGCTATATCTATTCAGAATCCTGATAGGGCAGTTGAGGCTATGGAGTTTCATTTATTAGATATAAAAAATTTTAGTAAGAATAATTGATAATATAGAAAAGAGGAAGTAAGGACTTTTCTCGCTATTCAAAAGAGTCACATTTTGTGATAAAATTAACCACGTATGAATTTAAAAACTAATCTAATTTCAATTGTGATGCTGCTACTTAGTGTATCATTAATTGCACAAAACAGTTACACCGTTTCTGGTAATGTATCTGATGGGGACAATCTTGCGCTAATTGGTGTTAATATCCTAATTGAAGGTACTACTAGAGGAACGATTACCGACATTGATGGAAATTATCAACTACAAGTGAGCAGTGGCGATGTACTTGAATTTTCCTATACAGGATTTGAAATTCAATCTGTTGCTATTACAAATCAAGCAACATTGAATATCACTCTCATAGAAAATGAGAATTTACTAGATGAAGTTCTCGTAACAGGATATGGAACTCGTAAGAGATCGCACAATACAGGTGCGATTGCACAGGTCAAGGGTGCTGATGTGGCGGCTATTCAGGCTAGTCGTGTAGATGATGCCTTAGCTGGCAAATTAGCAGGTGTCTTGATCCAAAATCAGGATGGTGCACCAGGATCTGACCCAAAAATTCAAATTAGGGCAGCCTCGTCTATTTCTGGAGACTCCAATCCCCTGATTGTTGTGGATGGATATCCAATATCTGGAAGTTTAGCCACTGTTAATCCTAACGATATCGAAAGCCTTGAGATACTCAAAGACGCGGCCTCTGCTGCAATCTATGGATCACGAGGCGCAAACGGTGTTGTCTTAGTAACGACTAAGAAAGGCCAGCCAGGTAAGGTCAATATTAGTTACAATGCATATGCCAGCACATCTAGCAAATACGTTGGAAATATATTACAAACTGGACCAGAATGGGCGCAAACCGCAAGAGCTGAAATAGCCGCTGGAAATTGGGATGTTTCACAAGTGGATCCCACTTTTCTCGAATTCAGATTAAGTGCTTATGAAAACTCACCGGATGTATTGAGTGTAGAGGACTGGCTCTTCCGAAATGGAAGTAGTATGAATCACGATTTGAGTATCAGTGGAGGATCAGATGATGTTACATATTTTGCTTCTATAGGTTATCTTGATACTGAGGGTGTAGCAATAACACAAGGGTTTGAAAGATATAATGCGCGTCTGAATGTTGACGCTAAGTTGGGAAAGCGATTCAAAACTGGCTTGAGTTTTAATGGATTTGTTGGTGATAGGGATATTGTAGGGCATGACATGAGAGATTTGTTGAGAGCCTATAGCGTTCATCCTATATATCATACCGAAGAGTCGATTGCTTTTGTACAGCAATTGGATCAGCAAGCTCAAGCTTTAGGTTTGGCAGCGTTTGATCGTGGATATAGAGGTGGAGATGCACCGTTCAACAATAGTATTTTTACACTCCAAGTTGGGGATACTGCACAAGATTGGCATTATGGTAGAGCTAATAATGGTATAGGGGGATCTGGAGATGCTGGCCCTGCCACTAAGTTGGACAATACTGATAGATTTCAAAAAACAATTTTTGGTAATATTAATACTTACCTACAATTTCAAATCATTGACGGACTTGATATCAAGACTGTACTTGGTGGAGACTTAAGAGATACCGAAGACTTTTTCTGGAGAGGATTAGAATTTGATTCTAGAGCACGTTCGAATCAGACACGTTTGAATAATTCTAATATTAAGAGATCTTCTGTTCTCAGTGAAACTACCTTGAATTACAATAAAGTAATAGGTGACCATGACATTGGAGCGGTAGTTGGAATTGAATTTCAAAATTTCAATATCTCTGGCATTTCACTTAACGGTACGAATGTTCCTTTTGGTCAGCCGCCAAATTTTGCGATTCTTGATCCAGCGGATATATCAATTTCTGAAAGGGATGAAACGATTTCAAGAAGAAGTGTTTTTGCTAGGGTTAATTATGCGTATGATAATCGCTATTTAGCTTCGGTTTCTGTAAGAAGAGACGGTGATTCTCGATTTGGGGAAAATAATAGATTCGAAACTTTCCCAGCGTTTTCATTAGGTTGGAATGTACATAACGAATCTTTCTTCAATTCTGGCTTAGTCAGTGATCTCAAGCTCAGATTTAGCAGAGGATCTTTAGGAACGACTTCATTCTTGGGGGCATATGGGTCGCTAAGCTTGTTGAATCCTCAGGCGACCATTTTTGGTACAGGGTTTCTAATTCCTAATGACGTTGCGAATGCAGATTTGACGTGGCAAACAAATACAGAAACTAATTATGGTGCGAACATAGGATTTCTTAATAATCGATTTAGAATTGGCGTAGATTACTACAATTCTGATATCGAGGATATATTAATCAATCAAAGTGTGTCTCAAGTGTTGGGTACTACATCTATAGCGCTTAATTCAGGCGATGTAAGAAGTTCTGGATTAGAGATTGAGATAGGAGCTAATGTTATTGCAACTGGCCAATTCCGCTGGAATGTTAGCGCTAATCTGTCCACTGTAAATAATGAGATTACTGATTTAGGTGGGCTCAATGAACTCCCACGAGTACAATACGGGCAAAGTGGTAGAGGACCGATATTTAGAAACTATGTCGGTGGAGAAATAGGAGAGATGTGGGGATTAGAAACTGACGGAGAGGTAGAACCTAATTTTTTAGAAGATGGAACAAGACATCCCAATAACCGTACTGGAGAATCTTATATAGTAGATCAAAACGGTGATGGTATGATTGACAGAACCAGAACTGTAGAGGAAGGTGGTGATCTAGTAAAAATAGGACAAAATACACCTGACTTTTATTGGGGCTTAAACAGTCAATTAAGTTTTAGTGCGATTGATATCTCATTTCAATTTCAAGGAGCTCAAGGAGGCGAAGTCTATAATATTGATCCCCTTTATTATGGCTCAGAATGGAGTGGAAGACTTGTTGATGGATTTGATTCTGAAGGTGATGGAATTGCAGATCATAATGGACAGTTTTTCTTAGGTAATAGAAGACAGACCGACTCTGGTATCCAAGATGCTTCATATATCGCCTTAAGAAACCTAACTATTGGATACACTCTTGATTCAGGATTGCTTAGTAACGTAGGGATAGGCTCGGCTAGGGTATATCTTGCATCTACAAACCTACTATATCTATTTAGCAGTGACTATACTTCTTATAATCCTGAAGGTGTTGAGATTACCAATGGCGGATATCTTGGACCAACTACATTTGGAGTTCAGGTAGGTGCAAGCCCAGTGGTAAGAAGCTTTACAGCAGGTGTAAATATTAATTTCTAAAACAAGAAAAATGAGAATAATAAATATAATTCTATTGCTTTCATTATTTGCTGTAACAGCATGTGAAAATGACTTAGAACAATTTCCTCCTAATATTGCCAGTTCAAATTCATTGACTGATTTTACAGGAGTTTTAAATGCAGCATATTTTTACCAGCATGGTTCTGTTACACCAATGGCAGTGATGGGAGATTTCCGAGCTGACAATGCGTTGATGGAAGAAGAACCTTTTCCATCTTTTGATAGATTCAATGGCGACTTAGTGGATATGGAAGATCAGTTTTTTGGTCCTTTCTATACTGCAATGTATAAGTCTATACTAAGTGCAAATAATGTTATAGAGAATTCTTCAGATCCTATTCAGGTAGGGGAGGCCCAATTTCTAAGAGCCCTTTCATATTTTAAATTAGTCAGAGTATTCGGTGACGTACCAGTTAACTTGTCCGCAACTCCAAGTACCTCAGATCCAGCGATCTTAGAACGTCAACCGGTTTCATCAGTTTATAATGATGTGATTATACCTGATTTTCAAAATGCGATAAGTGCTTTAGGCACTCA
>CAZMMQ010000123.1:0-6300 GCA_964567435.1 uncultured Saprospiraceae bacterium
TAATCCAATTTTGCCTTGCACCGGAGTACCACTGAACTTATTTTACAAATTAATTCGCAATAGAAAATTAACGGGTCTATTAATTTCAAATGATTGCTCATTTAAAAGTTCTTCTAGTTTAAATTTACATTGTTCATCCACCTCATTCATATAGGTGAGATCATAGATTTTACCCTGTTGGTCTATCCTCACATGCACGTTTACGTTAAGATTGGAACGCTGAAATCTGTTTTGTTGATTGCATAAGGGCCAGGTATTAGAAAATTGTTGATTTATTCTCTCTTTGTACCAAGCAATTAGTTCATTGTCATTCATCATCTCTGCCAACGTCTTGTGGCGATTAGAGAATAATTCTGAGATAGGTTTTAGTTCTACAGATACTTCTGGACGGAGGGCAATGGTGGCAGAATCATAGCCGGTGAATGCAGCGATGACATATCTGTTTTCATCTGGAATATGGAAAACGCCAGACTGATTAGTTAGGCCTATCGTCTGAAAATCTGTATTAAGTAAGGAGACGCCTTCGAGTGGCAGGCCATTTTTGTCAGTGATGGTTCCTTGGATAATTGAAGGAATTTTATCTAGGGCAACTACATTTCCTCCTATTGCGGTTGATTGGTCTACGCCTGATTCGTATTTCTCTTGCTCACGAACAGATTCCTTAGAAAAACCATCCATGGCATCAGTAGATACTGGGGCACTTTCTTCCACTACTACGACCTCTTCCTCTGAAGCCAAATCAGCATCAACCACCCTTGCTTTACTTTTTTTCTGACGTACAACATCTCTAGCAGCAACAACCGGCGCTTCAGACGCTTCATCCAATAGCTCTACTAAAATAGGTTCTTCCTCCTCTGTGATTATTCGGTCTGCATTTATTTGTTCACTATGGCTAATAGGGTTTTTGATTTTAGACTCTTCTGCTTTCTTCGCGTACCCCCCTGCTGAATTAGTGCTACTGGAAGAGCTTGCTATATCTTTTTCTGGCGCCACCACTTTTGTAGGCTCATTTGGAGCATAATCATCTTGTGACGTATTGCCTTTCTTGCTTAGACCTTTCTTTGGTGCAGCTTGTGGAACTCTCTTTGTGTTGTTTTCAGCAGCACTGTAGATAGCAGCCACAGGCTCATTTTGTTGGAAAACCCAGATAGAGGCGGTGACAATAACTAGTAAACTAGCGGCAATAGAAAGCCATTTCAGTGATCTTCTCTTAGGTGCAGGTGATGGAACCACATTGGTGTTATCAGCACCATCCTTTGAATAATATCCTTCCAAAGCATCCGCCAAGAAAGGATCATCAAGACTGGCACGTTCCAGTTGCCATCTTTCCTTTTCGGTGATCGTCCCCTCCGCTAATTTCTGGAGGAGGTTGTGGTATGTCTTTTCTGTTGACATATTTAGTTATTGTCCATGCATTTTTTCAAATTTCGCCGTCCATTCTGAATATGAGATCTGACTGTATGCCAAGGTAAATCATATTTCTGAGCAATCTTTTGATATGACATCGACTTATAATAGAACGCAGTAATGCAGTTTTTTTGTTCCTGAGATAAATTTTCTGTGCACTTTTCTAATTTCTTAAGGCGTTTCTCCTTATTGACATTATCAGGATGAAAAACTGTCGTCGAATACATATCGTTGGCGGCTTTTTCTTTTTGTAAAGACTTGGTTCTTGTTCGTAGCTTCTGAAAACAATGATTTTTCACGACCACATATAACCAAGATTTGAAGTTGTCTACTTGATGTGTTTTGAGTTTTTCTGATAAATGCTCATAGATATCCATGCTAGCGTCTTCTGCTTGATGGACTTCCTTCAGATATTTCAAACATACACCATAGACTAACGGCTTGTATCTGCTATATAATTCACCTAACCATTTCTGGTCACAGGTAGATTGATATCGCTCTATTAGTTCTAGTTCTGATATGTCGTGATGAACACTCAACAAGTCCAAGCTACAAATTTTTTTTCTCTGATGTGTGTAATATCAGCAGGCCTCGCATCCTAAGGTTGTTATTCAATTTATTCAACTTCAAAATAGATTTATTATGAAATCGACTTTAGTTATATCAATTGTGACCTTTTGCATAGGCTGGACAACCTTTTTTCAAAATTCTGGAATTGAAGGTGTAGTGACGGATGCTGCAAATGGAGAGCCGGTATTATTTGCCACAGTAGCACTTTATCAAAATGGAATATTACAGAATGGCACTGAAACAGACTTAGATGGTAAGTACTCTTTTACTAATCTAGAGGCTGGTCTGTATGACTTAGAGTTCAATTATGTTGGGCTAAAATCGCAGAGAATTACTGATGTTCTTGTAGCAGCTGATAAATTAATTACAGTAGATGCTAAATTAACGGAAGATTCACAAATGCTGGATGAAGTTGTAGTTGAAGGATATAAGGTGCCCTTGATTGAGGTAGACAATACGACTTCAGGAGCTACAATTACTTCTACTTCTGTAAGTAAACGTGAAGCAAGAAGGCATAAAAGAAAAATGAGAAAAGGGCTAGCGGGCAAGGACAAAAATGCCTTGCCTACAAGAGCAATTAACCAAATTGCTGCCACATCTGCAGGCGTATCCAAAAATGGGAATATATCTGTTAGAGGCAGTAGAGGTCAGGTCAGGCAATATAATTGTACTGATGGTATCAGAGTGAATCCAGAAAATGCTGCAAACCTGCTTCCACGTCAGACCTTAGAGGAAAGTGAGCCTGTAGGATTTAAATTCGATGATACTTTCGTAGAAGAAGTATCTAACTCAGAAGGATACGAGAAGCCTGCAGAAAACCCATTTGTATCTCCACTGCAAGAAGCTTTTTCTACATTCTCATTAGATGTTGACCGAGCTTCTTATAGCAATATCAGACGGATGCTGAATCATAATCAGATGCCACCTCCTGATGCCGTACGCGTAGAAGAGATGGTGAATTACTTTGACTATAACTATGAAGAACCATTGGGCGAGCATCCTATAACGGTACATCATAATTACACCTCATGTCCGTGGAATAAAGATCATCGATTGCTGCATCTTTCTATGAAGGCTAAGGAAGTAGATACGTCTATTTTGCCTGCCTCAAATCTGGTATATCTGGTAGATGTGTCTGGAAGTATGGGTAGCCAGAACAAGCTACCACTGGTGGTAAAATCACTAAAATTATTGGTGGATCAATTGAGACCAGAGGATAGAGTGGCCGTTGTCACTTATGCAGGCGCTTCTGCGATCGCACTGCCTTCTACGAGTGCAGCAGATAAGAAAACAATCAAAGAAGGACTTGAACGATTGCAGTCTGGTGGAGGTACGGCAGGTGCACAAGGGATCAAGACGGCATATGAGATTGCTAAGAATAATTTTATAGAAGGTGGAAATAATAGAGTCATACTTGCTACAGACGGGGATTTTAATATCGGTGTCAGTGATGCCAATGGTTTGGAAAAATTAATTGAAAAGAAAAGAGAGTCTGGCATATTTCTATCTGTATTGGGTTTTGGTATGGGTAACTATCAAGATCATAAGATGCAAACTCTAGCCAATAAAGGCAATGGCAATCATGCTTATATAGATAGTTATAATGAAGCAAAGAAAGTCTTTGTTAATGAATTTGCTGGCACCCTTTATACGGTAGCCAAAGATGTCAAAATTCAAATAGAATTTAATGCGGCGCATGTGCAGTCATACAGATTGATAGGATATGAGAATAGAATGCTGGCAAAAGAAGATTTTAATGATGATAAGAAAGATGCTGGAGAAGTAGGTGCTGGTCATAATGTGACGGCTATTTATGAAATAATTCCTGCAGGTTCTGCAAGTGAATTTTCCGCATCTATAGATGAAGAAATAGCTAAGAAGAGTAGAACGGGTAAGCAAGCTGATTCATCACAGGCTCTGGGTTATATTAAGTGTCGGTATAAACATCCCGATGCAGACAAGAGCATCAAGTTTGAGAATAGTATAGCCTCTGCAGAGACAAGTATAACTGATTTGGATAAGGACATTCAGTTTTCTGTTGCAGTAGCAGAATTTGGAATGAACCTAAGTCAATCAAAGTTTCTCAAAACGTCTGATCTCAATAATTGTATCAATCAAGCGACCAGCAATGTGGGGGATGATAAAGAGGGGTACAGGCAAGAGTTGGTAGAGCTGATGAAGAAGTATATGTCATTACAATCTATCGCACAACAAAATTGATGACCATGAAGAATAGAATAGTTATGTCGTTGATGGCCCTAATTCTGGGGCTGTCAGCGAATTTCGAAAAGACAGGCATTCAGGGACTTGTGATTAGCCAGGAAACAAATGAACCTGTGCACTTTGCTACACTTGCTTTATATAAGGACGGTGAATTGGTAGGCGTTGGGGAAAGTGATATAAACGGAAGATATTCTATAACGAATTTACCAGCGGGTACTTATAACGTAGAATGCCAACATATAGGATTTAGTAATGAACGTCAGGTAGGAGTATCAGTTAATTACAAGGAAATGGTTAATTTGGATTTTCATATGGCAGAAGACAGAACCGTATTAGATGAAGTAGTGGTTGTTGAATATAAGGTGCCTTTAATTGATTTAGATTATACCACTTCAGGAAGTGTAATAAGCTATGAAAATTGCTTTGGGAGTACTAAAGTAAGTGCTAAGCGTAAGAAGGCCTTACCTACAAAGACTATTAGTGCACTTACGGCAACTACGGCCGGCGTCTCAGTTAGTAGCGCTGACGTCATTAGTGTAAGAGGGTCAAGGAGTGATAAGACTTTCTATTATATAGACGGTGTCCGTGTAAAAAACAAGGTGTCAGACCTTATACCCGATGCAACTATAGAGTCTTTAATTGTGATAGAAGAGGAGGTGGTTGCAAAAGAATCTGTAGTTAAAGTAAAGGAAACATCTGTAACTATAGAAGCTGGTTTACTGACAGCGGCAGAATGGAATGATTTGGATAATTGGATAGATTGGGAGGACTTAACCCGAGATGGTGTATACAAATCAATGAAAGACCATTGGGGATTGCCTATTGGAGAACGGGAGTCTGTGTTTCTTACAAATGATAATAACATCCCCTTGGTTAACGTACAAGTGCAACTGCTGGATTCTAAGGATAGCATTCTATGGTCTACTATTACAGACAATACAGGTAAGGCAGAACTGTGGCATCCTCAAACGTCAGCTGATGATACTTATATCCTTGTGAATAAGTCTAGTGAGTCTGAGGATATAGTTTCTACAGAGGATTCAGAATACGGGATACATATAACGTCCAATCAATCATGTCAGGAATGGCAAGGCATGGACGTTATGTTTGTAGTAGATGCCACAAGTTCAATGCATGATGAGATTGAATTCCTTCAAGCTGAGTTAGAAGACATTATTAATCGATCATCGAATAATAATATCCCTATACGTACAGGGGCAGTATTCTACAAAGATAAGTTTGATGATTACCTTACTCAGACAAGCCATCTGACTAGTGACATTAATGAAACTTTGGATTTTATTACTACACGTACTATAAGTGGTGGTGGAGATTATCCTGAAGCGATGGATAGTGGATTAGCGAATGCGCTTGAAGAAGAATGGAATAAAGATGCATTGTCCAGGATTATTTTTCTTCTCCTAGATGCACCACCTCATGATGATGCTGAGGTGCTCCATCGCTTAGCTGATCAAGTTAGAATTGCTGCCGAGAAAGGCATCAAAATAATACCGATCACCGCCAGTGGAATAGATAGAGAGACAGAGTATCTGATGAAGCAAATGGCATTGATGACTAATGGCACTTATGTATTTTTGACAGATGATAGTGGGATAGGGAATCCGCATTTGGAGCATGTGTTGCCAGATTACAAAGTAGAGAAATTAAATGACCTTATCACGCGACTTATAGAGAATTACAGTAAGCAATTACCATGTCAAATTGTAAGTGATGCACCTCAGATAGTAAATAATGACAAGGATGAAGATAGAATTAAATTGAGTGTATTTCCTAACCCAACATCTGATATTGTGAATGTGAAAATAGATGGAAACGTAGATGAGGTAGCGTTAGTATCTGGAACTGGACGTCAGATAGAAATACAAAAAGTCAAGGAAGGAGAAGACTTAATATTCGACACAAAAGATTTGGTTAGTGGCATGTATTCTTTGCTGTTTTATTACGAAGATGAAATCATAGATAGCAAATCTATTATTGTAGTTAAGTAGTCACTCACCTAGTTGTTTAGAATTAATGAGTGCCATTTACTATATTTACTAGAATAAAAATCGAAATATGAACAAACTGACGATTATTACC
>CAZMMQ010000124.1:0-6043 GCA_964567435.1 uncultured Saprospiraceae bacterium
TACATATCCTCTTCCTCCTTCAACTTGAAAACCCTCACCTTCTCGATCTTGGTCTCATCCACCTCCTCTATCTTAAAGCAATATTGACCAAGGGTTACTTGCTCGCCTAGATTGGGGATGTCTTCGGAAGTCATGACGATATAGCCTGACAGGGTCTGGTACTCCCCTTCTGGAATACTAAGCTCTGGAAATTTTTCATTGATATGGTCGACTTCTAATCTACCTGAGAAAAGATACTCGCCATCCTGAATCTTAAGCATAACAGAATCATCTTCATCATGCTCATCTTCTATCTCTCCAAAAATCTCTTCCAATATATCTTCCAATGTAATAATACCTGCTGTGCCGCCAAACTCATCCACGACACAAGCGATGGAAGTCCCATCTTTGATAAACTGTGACATGAGGTCTTTGAGATTCATCACCTGAGGCACGAAGATGATATCCATAAATGCCCCCATCAAGGTCTTAGGATTATCTAGCAGTTGCTGATGATGGATATAACCTTCTATATTATCCACATCTCCATCCGCCACAATGATTCTGGATAGCTTAGATTCTCTAAACAGATCTATCAATTCTTGCATGGAGGCCTTCTTGTCTATCCAGACTATTTCAGTCCGTGGGACCATACAATGGGCCGCATTATTATGACCAAAAGTCAAGGCGTTTGTGAGAATCTCTTTATCTATATCATCTTGGTCATCACTAAGGGTATCTGTGATGTAGTGTTGGAGATCTACCCTATTAAGCACATCATCTGCACTTTCATCTGGCACATCGACTATTCTTTTCAAAATGAAATTGGACAAGCCAGTCATGAAGAAGGTAGGGATAGCGAGCAGCCACTTAAAAAACAATAGTGGATAAGCCAATACATATAACATTCTATTAGCCCATAGGCTAAAGATTGTCTTGGGTAGAAATTCACCAAACACCAATACCACAAGTGTAATGATCATCGTAATAATCAATAATGATAATACCGAGTCTCCACCAAATATTGGCTCTATATGGGGCTTAAGTACCAAAGACATGAGACTGGTAAAAGCTACTAAGGCAATATTATTACCCACTAGCATGGTACCCAGAAAGGCCTTCGGCTTCTCATAGAATCTAGATATGATATTACCTCTTCTAGAATTCTGTTCTTTCTTAACAGCGATACCTAACTTATTGGCGGATACAAAGGCAATCTCAGAGCCTGAGAAAAAGGCTGAGAGTACTAAGAATATAAAGATGATTGCTAGTAGAGCCATTTAATTAAATATACAAACAAAAATAATGCTTCATTCAATCATTTGAGATTTTAAGACAAAAAGTTAATTCTAAAATTACATATATCATTCATGACAATTTGGTCTCTTTATGCTCTCCAAAAGAAGAATCTCAATTCTACAATCAGTAGGTTTATAAAAATCATTGTATGCAACGCATTTTAATTTCTTTGGCATTTTCATGCATTCTCCTTTCTTCTAATGGACAATCGTTTCAAATCACAGAAGAGATATCTATCGAAACCAATTCAGAAATTCAAAATTTTTCGATTCTAGAATCATTCGATGGGTTTACTTATTTAGTTGGGTTTGAAGAAAAAAATGACACCGCTTTTTTTACCACTCTAAAGATTAATAACAATTTTGAAATTGTAGATCAATTCAGAATCAACACAAGATATCACAATGGAGGTAGTCCCTTTGAGATACCAACTTCTTCTATCCAATTAATGGATGGTTCTCACATAATCACCTTTGCGTCAATGATTATGAAATTGAATAGTGATCTTGAACAAGTATGGATTTCAGGTACTGATGATGGGTTGATTTATAATGTTATCGAGGACACAAATGGATTTATAGCCATTGGCGATATATCAGGTACGCCAAGTTTATTTAGATTTGGAAATGATGGAATATTGTTAGAAACAGTTAACTATTCTGACTATGATACTAGCCAGCCGACAAGTGCCATTCGTATCGCAAATGGACATATCGTTATTGGATTTGAACACTTTACTGAATTTATCTTGCTAACTATAGGAACCGATTCCGAAATAATAAAAGTAACTAGTGTTCCGAAAAAAATTGGGTCAAGCTTTTTTAGTAACATGCAATTAACCAACAGTCCAGATGGTGGTATACTCATGGGTACAAATCTCGGTTCTATAGAACTAATAAAACTGGATGCTGGCATAGACATACAATGGACAAAAAGGTATGGAAGCAGGTTTACAGATTTCATGGTAAAAGCTGTATATCAAGGTGATAATCTCTATGTAATAGGTCATGGGGGTCAACAGCATGGTTCGGCTGCGGCATCTGATTACTACCTCAGCCAACTGGACTTTGATGGTAATGTTATAAGTGAACAATTCTTTACCTCCAACAATATGAACAACTTAGCGAGAGGTCTGACCTTCAATCAAGAGTGCTTAATCAGCTTATGGGGCGCAACTGCTACCAGTAATTTTTCCCCAACAATACTCTGCTTAGATTTAGTCAGTGATGTCGAAGAAAATATAGTTATAGGTAATCCAACTATTTTTCCTAACCCCACTTCATCTCGCTTACAATTTTCAAGTCCAACTCTGAATAATTTAACAGTTGAGATATTGACTTCTACTGGTATAAAAGCAGGAACAGAAATAATTAAAAATTCAGAAATAGACCTGACCAATTATCCAGAAGGCATTTACTTTTTGAGTATCAAAAATCACAACAACGGTTCTAATCTTTCATACAAGGTTATTGTAAGACCTTAGAAGTCTTCTTGATATTTTGACCTTAGGTAGGTTGGAGATTGATTTTTCTCCTAGCTTTGACCCATCGTGGAAACCATCAAAACAGATATCAGAGCTCATGACCCTAATGACCTCAAGCAGCTGCTTATAGACAAAGGGTGGCCACGATTCAGGTATAAGCAGGTAGAAGAATGGATATGGCATAAGAAAAAGACAGATTTTGATGCCATGACCAATATTCCTGCAGACCTTCGTACTTACCTGAAAGACAACTTTGTATTCCATCCTGTTTTGATAGACAAGGTCCAGAACAGTAATGATGGCACCATTAAGAGTCGTATGAGACTCCATGATGATCATCTGATAGAGTCTGTCCTGATACCTGTACCAAAAGATAATCGCTACACTGTCTGTGTTTCTTCTCAGGTAGGCTGTAGTCTCACTTGTAGCTTTTGTGCCACTGGAAAGATGAAACGAATGCGGAATCTGACCGCAGCAGAGATTTATGACCAAGTGGTATTGGTTAATAACCAAGCCCTAGAACATTTCGACCACCCACTCACCAATATCGTCTATATGGGTATGGGCGAACCCCTGCTCAATTATAAGAATGTCCTCAGAAGCGTGGAACTCATTAGCTCTCCTAAGGGCCTAGGCATGTCTCCTAAGCGTATCACAGTCAGTACTGTAGGCATTGCTAAGATGATTAAGAAGTTGGCAGATGATGGGGTAAAATTCAATCTGGCGCTCTCCCTACATGCTGCTGATGATGAGAAGCGGAGCAGCATAATGCCGATTAATGATCAGAACGGTTTAGCCACTCTAATGGAGGCCTTAATCTACTTTCATAAGAATACGAATAACCGAATCAGTTACGAGTATATCGCCTTCAATGGGTTTAATGATGGTAAAGTAGACGCCAAAAACCTAAGTTTATTATGCAGTGAATTCCCAGTTAGGGTTAATATCATAGAGTACAACCCTATAAATGGCGTGAATTTTGAGAAATCATCAGTAGACAGGCTGGATAGGTTTGCTCAATACTTGACGGATAAGGGTGTCAGAGTCACTGTTAGAAAGAGTCGGGGTAAGGATATCGATGCAGCTTGTGGACAGCTAGCCAATAAAGGCTAGTCTGTACAATCGATATTTTAAAACCCAACCCAATGGCTGATATTTTCAGGTTTGTTGCATATTTTATAGTGTTGAGCTATTCAGGCTCTTCAATGGCCCAATCACAATTGATTGGAACCCCTATAACTACAAAGTCATCTTACGAATCCAAACTAGAAAAGATTCTAAAATCTTATGAAATCTATCAGATGGATATCAACAGAGATGAACTTTCTCAAAACTTAAAAGGTCAACTAAAACTTCGGCTTGGGAAAAGAAACTTAATACTCTCAACGTATACTGACAACTTACTGGTCAGTTATAAGAGTGAAGTATCAATGCCATTATTTTTAGGTGGAAGTGTATCACAAGGTGGGCAGGTTAGTCTAACAATCAATGACAATTTTATCTATGGATTTGTGCATGTTGGAGGTGAGCAATTATTTATAGAACCATTATGGTATCTTATTAAGGATGCACCTAGAGATCAATATATAGTATATAATGTGTCTCAAGTCATTGAAAATAAAGAACATGTATGCGGCGTAACTGAATCTGATAAAAAAGTTGAGGAATACGCTAGTCTTAGATCCATAACTGAATGTAAACTTATGGAGATGGCCATTGCCAATACAGATGATATGATCACAAAGTATGGTAATGCAACAGGAGCAACTAACCACAATCTAGGTGTACTTAATAATGTACAAACCCATTATAGATCAGAATTTGATAAGAATTTCGAATTCGATGTGATTGCACATTATTTACCAACTAGTTCAGCACAAAATCCTCTAGAGCCTAATACTTCAAGCACTGATGCAGGGGTTTTACTTTCTAGATTTAGAGATTGGGCTCAAGGTCCGGGTTTTGAAGGTGGAGGTGATACAGGAGGAAGCACTGGAGGATTTGGTATAGATTATCATATTGCTTCTTTGTGGACTGACAGAAATATACAATTCAATGGCAACGGAGGTGTTGTAGGTCTGGCGTATACGCCAGGTTGGCATAATCTCTTAGAAGATTATACTTCATCAGCTCCGACCATAGCAGCTATGGTAACTCATGAGATAGGCCATAACTTTAGCGCCAATCATGATGCCAGTGGTTCTAATTACATAATGGCACCATCTGTAACTGTTACGGGTAATTGGTCTTCAGTCTCTCGTACGGATATCAACAACAGATTGAATAGTCAGTCCTACTTAGATAATTGCTCCACTGCAGGTGCGCCAGTCGCTAACTTTTTTCAAGAGTCCGTTGCCGTATGCTCAGGTAGTACTATTGTCTTCGAAGATCAATCCCAATATGGGGCAACAAGAACATGGGAGTTCTTTGGAGGATCTCCTGCAACCTCAACTGACGAGAAGCCAACAGTAACCTATAATACACCAGGGTTATATGCAGTAAAATTAACGTCAACCAATGCGGCTGGATCAGATACATTTTTTGGTTATGTGGACATAGAATCTACACCTACAAATCCTTGTTCTCCGTCAGGTGGCAATGGAGGTAATGCAGGCATCAATCTGGTCTCCCTCAGTAACTTAAATAATAGTACTACTACAACAGGATTATATGAAGATTTCGCCTGCGATTATGTGGCTTCTGTAGAAACGGATACTGACTATGATTTGATAGTAGGTGTTGAAAATGTATCTAGGTTGAGATATTTTGTGGATTACAATAATGATGGAGATTTCAATGATACTGACGAAGCTTCTAACATGTTTTCCTTTTCTGGAAATGGAAATTTAGGTTTGACATTTTCCACCCCATCTTCACCTATAGAACAAACTATTCTAAGGATGAGAGTTATTGTATCCTCAGCCAATATCGGTGCAGATGGATGCGACTCTCCCAGCACAGGTCAGGTTGAAGATTATGGACTATACTTTCCTATAGCTCAAGTGTTAGGATGTACGGACCCTACTGCAAGTAATTATGATCCAAATGCTACTATAGATGATGGCTCTTGTGTTACTGGTAGCTCTATGACCTGGTACAGAGATCTAGATGGAGATTCATACGGAGATCCAAACAATACCACAATGGCAACCACTCAGCCTTCTGGTTATGTCAGTGACAACTCAGATTGTGATGACAACGACGCCAATGCCTTTCCAGGCAATACGGAAATCTGTGACGGCATAGATAATGACTGTGATGGACAGATAGACGAAAACGTAA
>CAZMMQ010000125.1:0-2192 GCA_964567435.1 uncultured Saprospiraceae bacterium
GTACAGAAGATGCTGAAGTTGTGATAGCTCTATAATTAATAAGAGAAATAAGTGACGCTAATAACGTAATTAGCATAGAAATAGAGTTCAATCAATGCCAGTAGTTTTGATTATAATATAGGTGAGTCGCTGTACTAATTAGAAAGAAGTTATCGTATATGTTTCTGATTGATTCTCCAGCATTATTATAGAAAGAAATAGGGCTGCCGATATGTATAGACAATTGCTCTAAGGCATCAACTCTGAAAATTATTTCTTACTTCTTCCAAAGAAGGGCAGACTGCGAAAAAGTTATCTATAGCAACAAACCATCACTGAAGAGGTCAAAGTTTGATTTGCAAAAAAATCACCAATAATTAAAGTACCTGAAATGGATGTTATTCCAGATAACCCATCAATATTTGTCAATACTTTATTTCCTCCAAAGCCTCCAATTTTTAAAGTACCACTGATTGATGTTAAATTTGACTAAGCATCAATGTTGGTTATGTTATTACCAAAAATTTCTTGAAAATCACCTCTACCAGAAGCGTTGTAATTGGTTGGCAGATAACAGATTAGGCAAATTCTACTTATACTTATTTCTCCTTCCCAGTATTATCTATCTCTATAAAAATCCTATCTTAACCACACAAAACGAAAACTACTTATTATGAAGAAGATGATTATAGGAAGTCTGGTGGGCGGACTCATTCTGTTTTTCTGGCAATTTCTGTCTTGGTCCATGCTTAACATCCATGGTTCTCAGACAACCTACCTCCCATCTCAGGATGCCATCCTAGACTGCCTTGCAAGTAATAATGTACCCGAAGGAGAGTACTATCTTCCTAATTTACCCCCAGAAGCCTCTAGGGCAGAAAGGGAAGCGGCTACACCAGATTTGATGGGTAAGCCGTGGGCCAGGATTAGTTATCACCATAACTTTGAGATGAACATGGGATTAAATATGTTCAGAGGGTTCGTGATTAATTTTTTTTCCATCATGTTATTATGTTATGTGTTACTGGGAGATAATTCATTGACATTTAGAAAAGTGATGACGACGAGTCTGGCAGTAGGAGCAATATCCTATATGACGTTCCCTTACCTGGAAAGTATATGGTTCAGCAATAACACGATACCCTATCTAATAGATGCTGCTGTGCAATGGACCGTAGCTGGCTTATTTTTGGCGTGGTATCTTCCCAACAAAAAAGGTTGACATAAACTTATGAAGGTGTCACTCCTAGCAGAGCTTAGTTCCTCCCGTAGGGACGTCACCTTTGTAGTCCCGAAAGGGACGTCAAAAG
This sequence comes from uncultured Saprospiraceae bacterium, assembly GCA_964567435.1. GTDB lineage: Bacteria > Bacteroidota > Bacteroidia > Chitinophagales > Saprospiraceae > RFSX01. Next base: position 1,290 of record CAZMMQ010000125.1, read on the forward strand.
AGCTCCATAGGAGCGGCAAAAAAAATCCCTAAAGGCAGAATGAGCAAACCATCCCGATTAGGACGCCACCTTTGAAATATAATCTTTAAATTAAACCCAATCAAAGCTCTCTACGAGCGGCACAAAAGGAACAAAAATGCCTAACACCTACACCCAACTATACATTCAGATTGTATTCGCTGTAAAAGGAAGACAGAATCTAATCTTTGAAAACATACGCGAACAGGTAGAAAAGTATATCTGTGGAATAATATCAAGTAAAAAGTCAAAACCATTAGCAATTTATTGTAATCCAGACCATATTCATATCCTTATTGGATTAGATCCTTCCACATCAGTTTCAGACATGGCCAGAGATATAAAAGCCAATTCTTCGAAATGGATTAATGAGCAAAAGATGGTAGATGGTAAATTTCGTTGGCAGGAAGGTTTTGGTGCATTCACATATTCCAAGTCTCAAATAGATTCTGTATCTAAATATATCTTAAATCAACCTGAGCATCATAAGACTAAATCCTTTAAGGATGAATACACTGACTTCCTTAAAAAATTTGAAATAGAGTATGATGAAATTTTTTTATTCAAATGGAATACGTAAGGCCACTAAGCGAAGATAATCCTAATAATGTCGCTCCTAGCGGAGCTTAGTTTGCGTGCTATTACTTTTGGATTACAAAGTTTTCGTTACTGCGGAACTATACCTAGTCTAACCCGTTTGGTGATGAGACCTAGTAGTCCCGATAGGACACCACCTTTGTAGCCCCTAAGCAATAACAAAGCTCCATAGGAGCGGTACAGCAGAAACCGATAAGAGAAAATCGTTAGTTAAGAAACGTTTCCGTTAGGGCACAACCTGTGTATTAAAATCATGGACACTATCCAGATTATAACCATTATAGACAC
>CAZMMQ010000125.1:2292-5957 GCA_964567435.1 uncultured Saprospiraceae bacterium
TTGTAGTCCCGTAGGGACGTCACCTTTGTAGTCCCATAGGGACGCCACCTTGTAGTCCCGTAGGAACGTCACCTTTGTAGTCCCGATAGGGACGCCACCTTGTAGTCCCGTAGGGACGATACCTTTGTAGTCCCGTAGGGACGTCAAAAGAGCTCCATAGGAGCGGCACAAAAAGAAAACAGCAAAATCGGACCAATTACATTTTTTTTGTCCCCTCGAACAATATCCATCATTTTTTATAGTTAAATTAACGTACGCAGAACAATATTCTGCCTACAGGGCAAAAAGTAGTTAGTTTTAGAATACAGTTCAGGGCTGTACCATTACTCATATTTAAAAAATCAGTGTTATGCGACGCTTTCCTTTGACGTTAATGTACTTTACATTATTAGGGCTGTCATTTCTTTCAGCTCAGAATACCCAAAGCACCTTTATTTACTTCCAGAGCGATGAGTCTAATCTTGACCAACAAGATCATACTGAGCTTAATGGCTTACTTAGCGAGTTAGAATCACATTCTACTTATCAGATTGATATTATAGGTCATACTGATCAGGACGGGTCATATGATTATAACGAGCAACTGGCAGATAAGAGAGCCCAGCGGACCTATGATTACCTCATTGGCCTAGGATGTCCAGAATCTGTTCTAAGCCAAAAATCTATGGGCGAACGGTCACTTGTAAGTGTCGTTGAGACTAGAGACGCTAAGCAAAAAAATAGACGAGTAGAACTGCAATACCGCTATCAAGATTTTGAGACTATAGATGATTTGACTCGGCAGATTAGTGAGACAGAAGCACCACTTCAAAATTTTTCGGTTACTGAGGGTAATCAACTTATTGACTTGGAACATGGTGCCAGTATCTATGTACCAAAAGACGCCTTCGTATATGCTGACGGTACTCCTGTAACCGGAACTGTAGATATCGAAGTCATTGAAGCTTATAAGATGACGGACTTTATGGCACATGGGCTGATAACGCAAAGCCATGGAGAGATGCTAGAGACAGGAGGCATGCTCTATGTCAATGCAACTGCTGGTGGTGAACCTGTGCAGATAGCAGAAAACAGATCCATAGAGATTATTTACCCAGTGCAGCAGGTAGAGGAAGGCATGGAGTTATTCTATGCAGAAGAGTCAGATGACGGTATCGTATGGACACCTACAGATACTGAGCTTCGAACAACACAGGTCAAGAATGATCCGATCATGATAGACCTTGATGAGATCGCGAACTATGATTTTGGACGAGTAGAAAAACCTACTCTTCAATTTGAAGATATGCCCGACAGGCCGACCTATGGTGATATACCGTTCCCGCCATCAGCTAAGCTTTATTCCCCTGAGAAATATATAGAGCTATATGCTAATTACGAAAAGAATCTTGACACTTGGCAACATCGTAAGCCATTCTACGAACAAGAGTTGAAAAAGTGGAATGAAGAAGTAGATCGCAGATTGGATAAAGTCAATGACTATCGCAATGCACTATTGGAGATGAAATATAAAGTCAAGCTTATCACCGCGCTAAAAGGTCTGGATAAGATGGTAGGAAGAAGAGCACCATCAGAATTGGTTAAAAGAATTTTCTCTTTTATCAATAAGCCAATGCAGATCAATGTAGATGACAGAGCGATGTACCTGGAAGCTTTTGGCAACCACACCAGAGGATTGATCAGTGAAAGAAGCCTAACTATAAATAATCTCGGCTATAAAGTGTTTCCAAAGAATAGTAAATTCTATACTGATATCAGAAGGAAAATATTTGAAGCAGAGAAGGTAGTACTAGAAAAAAGAATAGCAGAGGGCGGTACTATAGATCGCAAAAATTTTGGCAGTTACATCGCCAATATTAGTCAGCTTGGATGGATTAATTGTGATCGATTTGAGCGATCTGGAAAGGAGTTAACAAACGTGACTGTAGAGATGACGCCAGAGGATACTAAAGTGTATCTTATCTATAAAGACATAAGAAGTTTTCTCTCCAAAACATCTCAAAACTCTAATGTAGTATTCAAAAATTCACCGATAGGAGAGCCTGTAAAAGTCATTGCCGTCAAATTAGTCGATGGAAAACCGCAGATGGCTGTCAGAGATATTACAATAGAAGCTGGCCAGTATGTCTCGCTAGACTTCTTCCCTGCACAGCTGACCGATGTGAGAGCGGAGCTTAATTCTGTAGACCCAGTAGTTAATAAGAACAGAACTGTGCCGTCTTATGACCTGAGCATAAAAGTCTTCCCTAATCCTACAACTGAGGTGTTTACTGCGGATATATCACCCCTAGACAAATTAAACGAACTAGCCATCTACGACCTATCAGGACAACTTATGAAAACTGTAGATACATCAGATACACGTCAAGGGATATCTGTTTCAGACTTCTCTAATGGAACGTATGTTGTCTCTGCTGTTTTTGAAAATGGACAGCGGGCCACTGAGCGGGTTGTAATACAGAATTAGATAGGAAAGAATTATTCTAAGACGTACTTGTCAAATAAGGGGGATGACTAAATGAAGTTTGTCCCCTTTTTATTTCTTCTACCCTAATCCTACACCCGCACACACTTCTTCTTCATCCACGATACTACTTAGTACATTCCTAAATGTCCGAGTAGTTACATATGGAAAATAATAAATTGGATTTTTTGAAATAAAAAGTAATATTTAAAGTAACAACTATCAGAGTAGAACTAAAAAGAGAGTCCACGTCTTCCATACGAAATGGAAATGCAGACCCTCAACTCTTCACTAAAAGAGACTGCAAAATTACGACTTCTCACTTTAAGAGTTCATCTGACTTTATAATTATTTTATTACTAAAAATAAACAGATGAAGAAATTTATTAGTCTTTTATTGTTAATTGGTGTATTTAGTACATACTTGAATGCGCAGTGTCCACAGACCATTTCAATTACTGGTGGCGATTTGGATGGTGATCCTTGTAACATTGAAATTGATATTTGAATTAACTGGAGCACCACCTCCGGGAATTGGTGTTGCTGGATTCTTTATAGATTTAGCTGTATCTGGACCTAATGATTTATTTCAACAAGGTGGTGCTGGAACATTTGATGGTAATTCTTTAGTATATGAATGCCTTTTTTCAGGATGCATACTTGGGAATAACCTAGTTGCAAGACTTGTTGCACCACTTGAACCTGGAGAATGCATCACTATTGGTGAGTCTTTAAGTTCACCTAATGGGATTCTATTTAGTTTAAATCCATTTATAAGCTGCAATTTTGAAATACCTGAAACAACTATATGCAATGACATAGCTACTACTGAAGTGTGCGGTGTTATACAAAATGGTAATAATAATTGTACTACAACTGATGATAGTGGTGTCTCAGGTGTAGAGGTTACTATTATAGATGATTGTGGAAATGAAGTGACTGCTGTGACAGGAGAGGATGGTACATACTGTGTGGATATATCCACAGTTAGTTGTATTATACCAGAGGTTAATCCTGAGGATTGCCCGGAATGTGATACAGCTATTACGGAGGCTGATTGTGCACTTATAGATCAAATTAGGAATCTCGTAACAGGTAGACCCCACAACTTAACTCCTGCACAAGTATTAGCGGCAGATGTCAATGGAAGCGGAACAATAAATACATTGGATGTTATTATTATGCAAATCTATTGTTTCTA
>CAZMMQ010000126.1:0-5838 GCA_964567435.1 uncultured Saprospiraceae bacterium
ATGTTAACAATTCACTTGACGTCGATGCAGCATGAAGTCCTTCTATTATAGAAGTTGATGCTTCAGGTTTGTAATTGGTAATAGCTATTTCTCCTAAGGTCCATTGTATATTAACTGAGCCTTGCCTTTTACTTATTCCAGCACTTCCAATAACGGATGACTCAACCTTCTGTCCTTGAAGTGCTATTGTCAAGCACAAGAATAAAGCTATATTGATTCTATTAATCTTATTCATTTGTTAGCGATTGTAGGAATGTTGCGCTCCTTTCTTTCTTCATCAATTGACCCCTGTGAACTTTTATGATTATCTCTTTTCATCATCACCTCATAATTCTCAAAGCCTTTTCTAACAGCCTTAATTTCCCAATCGAAATTATAATTTCCAGTTCCTTCCCAGAGTTCGACTACGTCAAATGAGGTCGTAGATTTAGCAATTACAGCTATACCTTTTGATTGACCAGAAAGAGGTGTAGTTATCACTGTGATCGATTTTTCAGATGCAATATGTTGAAAGTGTTCCGGCAAATGAACTGTTGCCACCCCATTAACCAATGCTGTTGTCCCACGCACATAGGCAGCCGCTTCGGGCCCTTCTAATGAAGCATAAACAATGTCTACATTTTCCTTAATTGGATGAGGTGTTCTAAAATTCTTAACATCTGCAAAGACATGCCCCATGCCATTAGCATCAATAAAAAGTCCCGCCTGTTCATCACCATTATTGTCATGAATACTTAGATAGCCCTTGTTGTTATCAGAAGCCAGACCAGACATCAAAATATTCAAATTTCCATTTGGCCCATCTGTAAAGCTTGCTCCCATGCCATTTGCATTAACATATAAGGCAGACTTCGTAACATCATCTTCATCACGAATTGTTAAAAATCCAAAATTAGGTTCATTGTTCAGATTTGATAAAGAAATATTAGATGATCCATTCTCACCAAATACGTCTATCCTACCAGAAAATGACGTCCCAGTAGTCATCCTAACAAGTGGCTCTCCATCTCTTGCTCTTGTCTCCATAAAACCTTCGCCTGTTTCAAAGGCCGATATTCTTGACGCCACTTCTCCTTGGCTATAGACGTATATATCACCCGATGAATCATCACCACTACTCGTGATTTCCGTTAGTATAGTGCCATCTCTTCTAAAAGTTTCTACTTGCCCATTATCACGAGTATTGCTAGACAATTCAACAACCAATTCATCTCTATTGTAAAGATTAAAAAAACCGAGTCCACCAAATTGTCCAACATAAGTGGTTAAATCTCCATCTGCACTTCGGCCTTGAAATCCAGTATTTCCCGAAAGGCTAAATGCACCTTCATCTGGGCTACCGCCCATATTTAGAAAACCGGTTCCATCATCTAATTTCGATATTGACATCGCTGCACGTTCATCATCATTAATGAAAAATATAGTGCCTCCATCATAGGCGATTCCATCACTCCCAAATACTCGCCATGGAGAAGCACCTCCACTTCCGTTGAGACTTGACAAATCAAGTGTATTGCCTTCAGAGATAGTCAACTGACTCCCACTCAAAGAAAGAGTCTGATCATCAGAATCTATACCTGCAAGATCTATGCTATTTCCGTCTCTGATCGATAAATTAGATCCTGAAAGACTCAATGTCTGGTTATCTGTACCTCCACCACCACTTGTACTTGGAAGCTGAACTGAGTTTCCATTAGATATCGAAAGGGAAGAGCCACTTATTGATAGTAGTTGCAATTCATTATTCGGATCTGCATCTGCATCTGTTACACCATCTTGGAGTGCTGCAAGATTGACAGTATTGCCATTTTCAATAGACAAATTTGTACCAGATAAACTAATGGTTTGATTATCATCTCCAGCTCCATTGCTGCTCCCACTCCCAGAAGTCTCGGCATACAAAGCATATGGAACGGAATAGAGTTGTGTTGCTCCCAGGTCTGTGTAGTTTGTACCACCCGAAGGATCTATTTCTGTGCGGATAAAATAATTATCTACACCCCAATCAATTGCTCTCAGGTTGCCAAGAATTGGGTTTCCATTTCCAATTCGAATTGAAAATAGGCCGCGTTCATTTGTCGTAGTTTCATGATCTTCTGAAAAGACTATTGGACCGTCTGCAAATGACTCAACAATACTTATTCTTAGCGAAATGATTGTCTCACTATAAGCTTCATTATTTTGATCTGTTGCTATTCCTTGATAATTAAATGCATATGGTGCCTGACTAATTACTTCATTTGTAAGGACAAAGATTAGGAAGATAGAAATAGTGAATTCTAATTTCATTTCAATGATTTTGTTTAATTTAAGGCAGTGCTTATTTTGCTATAATTACAGGCATGTGAATAGGTTGACCATCGACATTGGTAATTATATAGTATTGCCCAGCAGTTAAAGATTGAGTGTCCAACCAAATTTCATTAAAGCCTCTTTCTAATTGAACATTTGATTGGTTTCTGACTGTTCCAATTACATCTATAATGACAAGCCTGATACTTTGCTGACTGTCAGCTTTGATAGTCATGTTTATAGGTCCATCTCCAACAGGATTAGGATATACTATAAATCGATCAGTTGCTTTAAATCGCTTTATATCCTGTTTTACAATTTGATTAAACTTATTTACTTTGGGTTTTCGATCTAAGCAACCGTATAGATTGATACACTCAGATACATCTAAACGAGGCAATTGTTCAGGATAAGAAGGCAGACCTGGGTAGTCTCTATCATCGTAGCCATCTTCATATGTATACGGACGCCAATATTCCCATTGCCATGATGGTGAATTTGGATTAGCGATAATATTATACCCTCTACGCCTGGCATCTGCCATATATCTTTTCAGATTTATGTCTTTATATCCTGGTGGGCCCATCTCAATTGTTCTTACGATACCTTCGGAATGCCCTCTTATTTCATCTGGTTCAAAGGCAGTAATAGGATAATCAAAATAGGGGTTAGCCGTTATATCCAAATTTGTAGTGGTTGCCGAACACGGGAAATTAGAAAAAGACATATTGGTAAATTGATTTTCAGGCCCATGATGTGCTACGTCTCCTCCTTTATATCCGAGTTTCTTTACACTGTTATTCAATGCATTTAAGATGTCTAATTGATTATCGAACATAATACCTCGGTTACAATCAAAAAACTCTTCGGGTGGCGCATAGTCCGGTCGAGGATAGGGAAAGTTGGGATTGTTAAATAACGCTGCTTCAAAAAAGCCAAACGCCAACAGATCATAGTCAGCAGTGTATACGGGAAACTCACCATTGTTTTGATCAGCTATCTCCTGACTTGGGTTGGCCAATACATAGAAAGTATCTAACTCAGAAACATTGCAATTATCTTCACAAGGCACAAGCGGACAAGAAGGATTAGATGGACTGTCAAACCATGTATAAACAGTGCTTTGGTCAGTGACTCCAGTGAATCTTATTTCATCAGGTGCAAATTCTGTTTGTTTAGTTAACCAACCATTAAATGTTGTATCACTTCTTATAAAGTCACAGTGATATACCTGGGCCATCTGCCGCTTAATCGCTTCTTCAGGATTGTCTTTAAGTAAATCTTTTACTTTCTTGTTAAATTTTGTTACTTGTTTTGAAAGCTCAGGCTCCTCATATAAATTCCACATTTTGCTAAATCTTTGATTGACTGTTATCAATCCTTTCTGCGGGCCCCAATCTGAGCTTTTCCCTTTTAGGTTCATCCCTTTGGTTGATGCATTATTATTAATTAAAGGTGTTGCATCTGGGTTGACCGGCCTGTTCAGAATTATAACATTGGCAGAGTCAGCGACACGTGCCCAAGCCATAGCATGATCTGGCACCATACCTGACCAACAAGCTGCATCACATCCTGTAACATCAGGATCTTTATTGTCGTCCATATCAGGTAACCAAAGAGAAAGTTTGCGTCCAGCATTTGGAAAACCATCCATAGCAAAATCATTCATGCCTCCTTTCAATAGAGAAACAACTTTACTCATAGATTCTGGATACCTCGGGGCAAAGGAATGCAGATTATTGGTAAATCGACTTACAAATTTCTGTTCATCCAAGCTTCCTGTCTGGCTATCATATCTGACGGTGCCGTCATTCCAATCATTTTTAAATATTAGAAAACGGTACTTATTCATAAGATCTTCGATCAATTCAAAAGGACGTCCTGAACTATTTACATCATATTCGTCCTGGAAAAGATCAACTCTCTTGTTGATATAATTGATGTGCTCGTCATTATCAAAATCATTTATAGATGACTCTGAAGATTCATATTGTAATATGGATATAGTATTTTCTTCATAAAAAGGAAGCGTACTATTGATAAACTCTTTGCTGATACTATAAAATATATCATAGTTCTTTTCCAATGGTGCTTTGTATAGTTCTTTGAATTTTTCAATCTTATTAACTGTAGTATCTAAAAAGCTAACCTCATAAGACTTATAGAATCGATCTTTGGGCTCTTTTAGGTGTAGAGGTAATCGATCCCACTCGAGTGCAATGTTCGCCAGTATATGGTCTGTAACACTTTCGTAAAAATATAAGGCCATCCCAATCTGAAATAATCGTTTGTAATAAAACAGATCTTGATCTGCAAGGTCATTTTTGACATCGCTAACATCATTAGCATAGAAGGTCATGGCATGAGCCGGAATCTTCGTTGGGCCAATCCTTCTTAGCGCTGGGCTCTGAGGCACTTGATCTTGAACAGCTCCAGTCTTTTCATACATCGCCCCTATCCATGCATAAGGCACTACATCAGGTAGAATGTATTCAAAAAATCCTTTTGAAGATCGGTCGACACCTTTTGACACTTCATTGAGCAACCAAGCTACATCTGAGCCGTGATGGGTACTGGCCAAAGTTATCATTCGATGTATATCTCCCTTTTGGAAATTATCTTCTCGATAAAAGTTAGTTTCATAACTAATGATGTCATCCTCAACACGATCAGAAGCATAAACACGAATTAAGACGCCACCCATGCTATGACCTATAGCATCCGCTTGAGTGCACGCCAATTTTAAATCGTTCCTGAAAAAATTGACCGCTTCTTTTATACCACCTGGATTGTCATATACAACACGTTTATTACATTCGAAACTACTGATTCGATTATTGACATTAGAAAAGTCAGATGAAGCACATGATCCTAATTTTTGATTGCCATTGGTATCACTATAGTCACAAGCAAATACTTTAAAACCAACTCTTTGCAATTCTTGAAACAATCCATTAGCACTTGGTGTAAATCCCGTCTTCCAACAATTTTCTGGATTGTCAAATGTTCCATGTACCAATACAACTGGAGGGCGATAGATATCCAGACTGATTTCCCGCTCTATCTCGTTACCGCCATTCTTATAAATCAGTTTGATAGGTGCGACAACTACATCAATTCCCTCTTTTTTAATCAGATTTACTTTATCATCTTCGTCATCAACTGGAAAAGTTAATGGTGGTGTATAAAGAGCAAAGGTGTATGCTTGTTCATCGATTACAACAGGTTTGCCTGTCCAAATATTTTCTATTTTCCCGTACTTACTATTGATCTCCCACTCTTCTTCACTTCCTTCATTAGAAATTGGAACTTGCAATACAATTTCTGAAACGCCATCTGAAACCACACCATTTACAATCTTAGTAACTTTAGTAGGTATATCTGCATTTGTTTCGATATCTCTTATACTCTTGATAGAAGCATCAGAAATAAAAAGAGGGTTTCCATCTCTAAAGACATTAGTAGGTTCTGGTTTTTCAATTTCAAGTATTGAAAGGAACCCATCACCTTTACCAGGATATTGTGTAGACCATGCATCAGGAGTCA
>CAZMMQ010000127.1:0-5474 GCA_964567435.1 uncultured Saprospiraceae bacterium
TTAAGCACCAATTGGATTGGCTAAAGAAAAATAATTTTGGAGGTGTAGAGATTGCTTGGGTATATCCGCTGTATCGCTACCAGAGGATGTATCAACGCAACTATAACAGGCATTATCCAGTAGACACAACCGCACAGGAATGGTTAAGTCCAGAATGGACTGAGATGATTAGCTATGCTAAATCATATGCAGACTCCTTGGGGTTGATTTGTGATTTTACATTTGGGAGTGCTTGGCCAGTGGCTGGACTTGATATGAAGAAAGAACATACCACTCAAGTATATGGAGATACAAGTTTTCAGCAGTTGCTGACCTTTGCTTGGTCATGGCCTGACACCATGTCTGTAATCAATCATCTGGACAAAGAGGCATTTGATGCATTTTCTACGCCTATAGAAGCGGCTATAAAACCTGCATTAAAAGGTTCTAAATCAGCCTTATTTACTGACTCTTGGGAGATAAAGATGAACAGTAAATATAAAGTGTGGACAGATGGATTTGAGGATACATTTCAAGATGAATTTGGATATGATATCATTCCATACATGGAACAAGGATTAGATTCTTTTCCTGATGTCAGATATGATTATATGCTACTTATAGATAAGTATGTCACGGAGGGATTTTATAAGCCTTATGTGGAGAAGTGCAGAGAGTTAGGTGCTTGGTCTAGAGTACAATGTCTCGCATCTCCGACAGATGTCATGAATACTTATGCACTTGTAGATATTCCAGAGACAGAGGCCATGCTGAATAATCCTAGTTTTTCAAAAGTGGTCAGTTCATCTGCTTGTCTCTCAGAGAAACCAATGGTATCCTCAGAGAGTTTTACTTGCATGTATGGGTTCCCGTCAACATATCTGAGAGAGGAACAAACAGCCGATTTAAAGATGGTAGCAGATGCGCTTTTTGCTAATGGCGTTAATCAGCATTTCTACCATGGCACTCCATATAATCCTATAGGCTCTGATACAATAGAGTTTTTTGCGACTACCTATTTTGGACCTGGAGGTAGCCTGGAGCCTGAATTACCTGGCTTTAATAGTTATATGGAAAAGGTATCTGCATATATGCAACGAGGGAAGACCTATTCGGATATTGCCGTCTATATTCCTTATGAAGATGGTGTGATGACTGGCGCTTATCCTGAAGAACGCCAACGTGTGTGGGTGTGGGGAGAATACGAATTGCGATATCTTTCTATGCCTGAAGAAACAAAAGGCTATCATCCCTTATGGATTAACAGAGAATTTCTGAACAAGGCAAATTACATAGATGGAAAATTGGCTATTGGTGATGCACATTTTTCTGCGCTGTATGTCAATGTCAATTATATGGACGAGAACGCATTGGAACGCTTATTATACCTTGCTAAAAAAGGATTACCGGTAATCTTAAAAAAAGATGTGATAGAACCGGGTAAGATTAAAACTGAGACCTATAAGAATCAATTAGAAACGCTTAAGGCCTTAGATAATGTTTCTCCTGATTTCAGCAAATTAGTGAATCATGTACCGCTTATCTCTGGGGAATTTGTACCTGATTATTGGAGTAGAGTGGAGGAAAATGGTACGCAGTATATCTTCCTTGCTCAGCCTCATTCTAAGGATCTGATCTATCCTGTCTACTCGGGACAATCATTTATGGATAAGCCCATCGAACTGCCTTTAACTTTGAATATAGGTCCTAATAAAATTTCTAAGACATTTATATTTAAACCCTATCAGTCTTTATTACTTAAAATAAGTTCAGACGGTACCATAGAAGAGTTAGATATATACTATGTGCCTAAAGATCCCATTATCAGACCCAAAGAAAAACAGAAAATGTACTTTTAATCATAGGCTATGAAAATTTGGTTGCTATTTCTTTGGAGTATTTCTGTGGTCTCGTTGTTCGGGCGAGATTATGATGTAACTTATTTTGGGGCTATCGGTGACGGCACTACATTAAATACTGAGGCCATACAGTCTGCCATTAATCAAGCACATAAAGACGGGCAGGGTAGGGTTGTGATACCAGAAGGTGTTTTTTTAACTGGGAGCATCCATCTGTATTCTGGAGTAGAATTACACATTTCTGAAGGGGCTGTTTTGTTAGGTTCTTATTTGCATGAACATCATGATGTTGCAAAATCTTCATACATGAGAGCCATTATATTGGCCACTGACCAGCAGAACATTGCCATTTCAGGCAAAGGAATAATTGATGGGCAGGGAAGAAAGAATGGTGTACTCCTGGACAGTATGTACCATGTAGGCTTATTGGACAGCATTAGATATAATCATGTAGAAAAGAGACCACGATTCTATATGAGGTCCATGTTGATTGTATTTGTAAAGTGTAAGGGTATTCTCATAGAAGATATAACGCTTAAGGATGCCGCCAGTTGGGTACAGCACTATGACAGATGCGAAGATCTAACGATAGATAATATTACTGTGGACAGTGATGCCTTTTGGAATAATGATGGGATTGATATCTCAGATTCTAAGAATGTTCGCGTTACTAACTGTAATATTAACTGTGCCGATGATGGCATCTGTCTTAAATCTCACTATGTGGATTATGTGATGGATAGTGTGTATATATCAGATTGTAGAGTGCGGTCCAGTGCCAGTGCTGTCAAGTTTGGTACTAAGTCTGAAGGTGGATTTAGGAATGTGTTGATTAAGAATATAGAAGTCTATGACACCTATAGGTCTGCAATCGCCATAGAATCTGTAGACGGAGGTATACTGGAGAATATCTACATCGATAGTATAACGGCTAAGAATACAGGTAATGCCATATTCATCAAATTAGGTCATCGGGAGTCGGAACGCAAAGTAGGCACACTCAAGAATGTTGTGCTTAAGAATATCCATGTCGAAGTGCCATGGGGTAGGCCTGATGGTGAGTATGATATGAGAGGGCCTTCCTTGTCATTTTTTCACAACGTGTTTCCAGCATCGATTACAGGGATGCCTGACTTTCCAGTAGAGAATGTACTATTAGAGAATATAACCATTTCCTATCCTGGACGAGGTCATAAAGCCATGGCGTATGCACCCCTCGATCGCTTAGATGCCATACCTGAAAATGCTTCTGATTATCCTGAATTTAGTATGTATGGTGAGTTGCCCGCTTGGGGATTTTATATTCGCCATGTTAAAGGACTAAAGATGAAAAATGTCAAATTAAGCATAGATGATGCTGATTATAGACCAGCCATGGTCCTTGATAATGTACAAAAGGCTTCATTCCAGAATTTTGAGATTCTAGATACCCCTAAGAAAATTGACTTCTACCATATTAGGAGTGAAGACTTAATGATAGATTTAGATATTGATTCTCAGAAATTAGATGCTAATTAATTAGATGCATCGCTTATTATCTATACTACTCATTTTTGCATCATGCACTGCGCCAATAGAACTCCCTAACTTAGAGAAGAAGGAAGGTTGTAATGAAGGTCAGCTGCTATTGGGTACGGCATATCATTCATTCGATGAATTAAAAGAATGTATTGACATTAATTACACAAAGGGCAGTAAGCCTAAAATGACAATGCATCATTATGGAGAGACAAGTGTCACTACTTGTAGTATGTCAACGGGTGTATCAGAGAAAGATATGCTAAATGCTAATTCTTCCAACCTCCTAGATAAAACCAAGATTCTTTTTAAAGCTCCTCTCCTTATTGCCGATAGAATAGACCTTCAGAGGGCTTACCTATTATCACGTAGGAGACCAATAAATTTCGGCGCAAATGATATCGCTTTCTATGACTTAGCCATTGCCATCACTAACCATATAGATAGAAGTGGGATATATGAAAAGTATAATGGAGACTTTGGCGAGAAAGGATTTATCAATACGTTTAATCATTTTATAAGCCAGGCCTTTATTACCTCTATATTCTCCAAGCGTCTTGCTGATTTTATTGCAGATGCCCATGAACTTGCAAGATTGCCAGAATTGGTAACTGGACAATTTTCAAAATCGCAATTGGAAGATTTGAAAAATGGACCGCTAGATAACTATGTGGATTTACTTAATAATGAATGGGGGCAAGCTTTTGGCGAACAGATGCAAAATAAATACGACATTGACAGGTCGTCTCATTGGACACCAGAATTAATGGCTAGTTATCTGAACGAGGTCCAGAGCTATGCTTCTAAGGCTTTTGATATTGGTTTCGAACCATTCAGACCCGCTGATACCAAGGTTATTTTGTTTGCTGATAAAATCAATGCCGTGATGACAGACTTCACTGCGCATTCAGAGAATCTGTTTTGACAACGATATAGCGATTCTCTATTTTCTTATTTCGGATTTGGTGGTAATCAGTTTTGATTACCTCTCGACCTTGCACAGAGTTGTCATCTAATTGTTGGCTTATCCAATCTACACCATTAACAGATACAGAATCTAAAGTGGCATCCGTGATGTTCAAATGATTAATGATGGCTAATTGAAGAAAAGCATTATCAAAGTTGGCTTTTGTGGCATTGCACCTTGTCAATATGGTCCTTCTTAAACTGGTCTCAGTTAGATTACAGTTTTCAAGTACACCATCCGAGAGATTGGCACCAAAGAGGTTGGTTCTGGTCAGGTTAGAATTATTGAGTAAACTGGTATTTAATTGTGCTGAGGTAAAATTAGCATCAGTGAGATTGCTGAATCTCATTCTCGAATTATGGATAATCGCACTTCCAAAGTTTGCATTAATGAGGGATGCCGAATCTAACTTGCTCCAGGATAGATTTACTTTCAGAAAATTGGCATTATCTAAGATAGACTTAGAAAGATGAGCACCCCACAAATTAGCTTCTTCTAGAGTTGCTTCCGACAAGTTAGATTCTATAAGAATCGCATCTTTCATTTGTGCTCCTTTCAAATTTGCATGAGATAGATTTTTATTTTTCCATTCTATTTCTTCTAGTATCGCATAACTATAATCAGCACTTTTATTGATAGCTATCTGAGTGGCATCATCTAAATTTAAATCCATAATGTTTTTGAGCAAGAAGCCACGTTCTCGACTTTGTAATAAAGAGAAGCTATCTGAAGTTGCTTTACGATAGGGCTTATAACCTTTGCTCAAGCTAGCGATTTGCGCGATGCTCTCCTGGCTTAATGTTCTTGTGGGGGATAATGCCGCTTCTTGTGTAATTCTCGTAATCAATTCTGCCGAATGCTTATCTAAAGAGGCATTCTGATTGATTATTAATTTATTTGCCTCTAGGTCATCTAAAGTGGCTTGCTTAACAGCTCTGTTATCAGTTTGCTGGAGCCTGACAGTAAAGAAAATTAGGATAATGGAAATGAGAAAGTAGAATGGAAAAAGGGTGTTTCTTTTATTACGCCTATTCTTATTAACTCCCAGAATTCTATGAGATATGGAACCTATAACCCAAATGCCAAAGAAGCATACAAACCCTAGAAGAAATTCACTGCTCTTCAGCAAAGAAGGTTCAACATAGCCTATA
>CAZMMQ010000128.1:0-5261 GCA_964567435.1 uncultured Saprospiraceae bacterium
TTATTTCAAAAGAAAAAAGCTTAGGCGGAAACCTAAGCTTTAAAGTGAGGATAGACAGACTCGAACTGTCGACCTCTGCCCTGTCAAGGCAGCGCTCTAAACCAACTGAGCTATACCCTCAAAATAAAATATGTGGCTTAGTTCGCTGGCTTCCCGTCCGCAACTGATGTTGCGGTTCTCTTCCTTCAAACGTCCGTTTAGGACCTTTGATTCTGACTACCGTCAGAAATGGTCGTTCATGCTCTAAACCAACTGAGCTATACCCTCAAATTCATACGTAGGCCATATAGACAAAAATGTCATTATGCACATACTTTGATATTCTCTCCTTCTTTAAGGTGATAAGTAGAGTGCGCAAAGATATGATTCATAAGCAGTATGAGAAATTCATGTTCGTACTTTTCACTCTCGTTGCAATTTATATATAACAGATCAATACTCTTCCTCTGTTTCCTGCCAAAACCTATGAATTTATTGTTTGTACCTTTAGAAAAACCCTTGATGCCAAAGTGAACGCATTTCCTCACATAAGAGACAAGTAATGCTTAATACTACCGTTACACTAGTTTTTTTATTGACCTTAAACCTTGGATTTGCACAAAACCAGATAATCATAAATGTAGATCAGGCGGAAAATCAAATCAGTCGACATATTTACGGACATTTCTCTGAACATTTAGGAAGATGTATTTATGGAGGATTCTATGTGGGCGATGACAATCAATTGATTCCCAATAATCGAGGAATGAGGACTGATGTAGTAGAAGCATTAAAGAAATTGCGCATTCCAAATTTGCGCTGGCCAGGTGGTTGCTTTGCTGATACCTATCATTGGAAAGATGGCATAGGACCAAAGCTAAGCAGACCAACAATAGTCAATACTTGGTGGGGAGGGATAACAGAAGATAATAGCTTTGGCACTCATGAATTTCTTGAACTATGTGATCAGTTGGATACAGAACCCTTTATATCAGGTAACGTAGGAAGTGGTTCTGTACAGGAGTTGTCAGATTGGATTCAGTATACTAATTCAGCTAACGAGAGTCCGATGACAAAACTTAGAACACAGAATGGACGCCAAGAGCCTTGGACTGTAAAATATTGGGGAGTTGGAAATGAGGCATGGGGATGCGGTGGAAATATGAGACCAGAATATTATGTAGACCTATACCGTCAATATGCTACTTACATGAATGCAGCTGCAAAGGGAAGTTCGATATATCGAGTAGCTGCTGGTGGATATTCTGATCATTATACATGGACTGAAGTCTTGATGAAAAATATACCCTTGAAATTAATGGAAGGAATCTCCTTGCATCATTACTCGGTTTTAGATTGGTCAGAAAAAGGGCCTTCGACAGAATTTAGTATTGATCAATATTTTGCAAGTATGAAGAAGTCTTTGGCCATGGAAACACACATTCAAAAACATTCCAATATAATGGATCAATATGACTCAGAAAAAACAGTTGGGTTGATCGTAGACGAATGGGGAGGCTGGTATGAGGTTGAGCCAGGTACTAATCCTGGTTTTCTATATCAGCAAAACACAATGAGGGATGCTATGATCGCAGGTACTACGCTCAACATCTTCAACAATCATTGTGACAGAGTTAAAATGGCCAACCTTGCACAAACCATAAATGTTCTTCAAGCAGTCATTCTTACAGAAGAAGAGAAGATCTTACTGACGCCAACCTATCACGTTTTTGATCTTTATAAAGTACATCAAGATTCTAAAATGGTCCCTGTGCATTTGAAAAGTGAAAATTTTGAAAATGGTGATGACAAATTGAAAGCTATCTCTGTATCAGCTTCTATCAATGATCACGGAGAAGTTCACATCTCTACTGTGAATATTCATGCTACAAAGGCTCAGGACGTCGAGTTAGTAGTTAATGGAGCGAAACTTGAAAATATTAGCGGTCGAATTCTTACAGCTAATGATCTACAGGCCCACAATTTATATGAATCACCCAACCGAGTAATTATCACCGATTACAACAATGTAAGAATCGCGGATGGAAAAGCAATGATAACCATTCCACCTTTTTCTATTGTGGTATTAAAATTAGAATAGGTTACACACAGCCCTTCTACTATATTAATATGCCTTGGTATCATGTCTCCTATGGCCGCTCAACTCTGTACTTTAGATTAAAATCATTAGATTACATAGACTTACCAACTGGATAATTCAGAAGCTATGGCAAACATATCACTTAACGTAAATGGACAAATTCAAGAAATTGATGTAGATCCACAAATGCCTCTTCTATGGGCGATTCGGGACTATTTAAGATTGACAGGTACAAAATTTGGGTGTGGTATCGCTCAATGTGGGGCATGCACGGTACATCTAAATGGTGAGGCAATTAGGTCTTGTATTATGCCAACAGGAGCAGTTGAGGGTAAAGAAATTACAACCATAGAAGGTCTATCAGAAAACAACGATCACCCAGTTCAATTAGCTTGGATCAAAGAGCAAGTTCCGCAGTGTGGATATTGTCAATCAGGGCAAATCATGAACACTGCCGCCTTGTTGAAAAAAAATCCTAACCCCTCAGAAGAAGTAATTGAAAAAACGATGAACTCAGTATTGTGTAGATGTGGTTGCTATCCTAGGATAAAAAACGCTATTAAAGAATCAATAAAAATGTAGCCATGGAAAATATTTCGAGAAGAAAATTTGTCCAACTATCTTCTGTTTCAGGAGCATTTCTAATAGTTGGTTGCGTATCTGGAGACAACGAAAATCAAAAAGTTGTTAGCAAAAAGAGCTCAGAAATTTCTATAATTGATCTGAATCAATACGTATCTATCGGTCAAGACAATAGTATCATCTTATATAATCATCGACCAGAAATGGGCCAGGGCACCTATCAATCAATACCCATGATACTTGCAGAAGAGCTTGAAGTAGACATTGGAAAAATTGAAATTAGACAATCTCTAGCAAGTCGAGACCTCTATGGTAGCCAAATGGTCGTTGGAAGCAGAAGTATACAAAGTGAATTTGAGAAACTGAGGAAGATGGGTGCAGCTGCAAGAGAAATGTTGAAACAAGCAGCTGCGAATACTTGGGAGATAAGTATTGACCAATGCGAAGCGAAAAATGGAGTCGTTACTAATAGCAATGATGACGTCCTTACTTACGGAGCACTTGTCGAAGAGGCAAGTAAGCTGGAACCACTAGCAGATCCCCCGCTCAAGAATCCAAAGGAATTTAAAATCATCGGGACATCCGTTAAGAGACAAGACATTCCTTTGAAAACCAATGGAGCAGCAAAGTACGGAATCGATCTTTTTGCCCCTGACATGTTGTATGCTTCTATAGAGAGATCCCCAGTATTTCTTGGAAAAGTAAAAAACTATGATGATGAAGAAACACTTAAAGTATCTGGTGTAAAACACGTATTTAAAACTTCAAGAGGGATGTACGGTCATACAATTGAAGGTGTTGCTGTCTTAGCTGAAAATTATTGGGCTGCGGTTCAAGGAAGAAAAGCACTTGCCATTGAATGGGATACGTTAGCTCTTGAAGAAGTTTCCAGCGAAACAATCTTTAAGGACTCTTATGAAGATGCTTTTAGAAAAGATGGGGATGAATTATTTGGAAAAGGAAATGTAAAAAATGCATTTAGAAACAATGCAACTGTTATAGAATCTGCCTACGAGACGCCATATCAAGCACATGTACCAATGGAACCTATGAATGCCATGGTCAGTATCAAAGAAGATAGTGCAGAATTCTGGGGATCCACACAAAATCCTAATGGCATGCGGTCCTTCATAGCTGATAAATATGGCATTCCTGAAGGCAATATTAAAGTTAACTACACATTCATGGGTGGTGGATTTGGACGTCGATCAAGACCAGATGTTTTAGAAGAGGCTGCGGATCTATCAAAAAAATCGGGCGTTCCTGTAAAAGTTATTTGGACTCGCGAAGATGACCAAACCCAAGGGCCTTTCCGTGCATGCAGTTTGAACATATGTAAAGCAACATTGGACGCTCAAGGAAAAATATACGCACTAGAACATAAAGTGATTGCCCAGGAAATTCGAAACCAAACTGGTGATAATATGACTGCCGGGCGTCAATTAATGGGAGGGATTAATACAGATTATTTGATTCCCAATTTATCAGTGAAGGGTATCCTTAAAAAACGACATGTTCCAATCTCATACTGGAGAGCAGTTTATCATTCTACTAATCCTTTTGCACACGAATCATTCGTCGATGAACTTGCACACCAGACTGGAAAAGACCCGATCCAATTTAGATTAGATATGCTAGATCATCCCCGGTATCGTCGAGTATTGTCGGAAATCAGAGATGTCACAAATTGGAATGCTCCTAGACCAGAAGGTACAGGAAGAGGGGTTGCAACTGTTGAACGTTCTGGTGCTTACTTTGCTATGGTCGTTGATGTCGTTATGAAAGAAAATAGAGTCGTTCCTATTAAGATTACAACGGTTCTAGATCTAGGTATATGTGTCAATCCTAATACTGTCAAAGCACAGACCGAAGGTTCAATCGTTATGGGTCTGGGAGCTGTTTATTCTGGACTTACTGTAGAAAATGGTTCTATTGTTGAACAAAACTTTGATACTTACCCATTATTGAAAATCAGTCAATGCCCAGAGATAGAAACTGTCATACTTGAGAGCGATGCACCACCGGATGGAGCTGGCGAAGCTGGCCTTCCGACAGTAGCTCCCGCTTTAGCTAATGCTATTTTTGATCTAACAGGTAAGAGAATTAGAAAGTTACCCATTGATATGGATTCAATTATCTAATCTTTTTATTATTTGAAATAAAAGTATGTGAGCTTCAAGTTTTTCCTCATGCATTGATGTTATAATGAATCAATCAAAATTCTTCTAAAATCAAGAAATTTCATTTACGTCAGATCTTCTATATTATTTTTGTCCTATGACATTTGCACAACAGGTTATAGATTTTCATCGAAGCTTAAAACCTAATTGGAAGATTCCGAAAGAGATAGGATTAATCTATCCCTTTGAACAAGATGAAACCTGGCATGTCTTTGAGACATTCTATCATAAGTACTTCAATGATAATAAGGAAAGAGTCTTCTTATTTGGTATCAACCCTGGTCGCTTGGGGGCAGGAGTGACCGGTGTACCATTTACAGATCCAAAGATCTTAGAAAATGTGATCGGTATAGAGAATAGTTTCCATAAGCGCAATGAGCTATCGGCATTATTCGTCTATGACATGATCGATGCTTTAG
>CAZMMQ010000129.1:0-5108 GCA_964567435.1 uncultured Saprospiraceae bacterium
GAAATAGTAGATGAGAAAGAACATGCCATAATTACAATCGGTAGGAGGAATACGTTTGGGATATCAAATGATATTGAGTTGGGAGAAACAAAAAAATCAATCATCTCAAAAAGACATGCAACATTAGAATTTGTAAAAAATAACTGGTATATTAGAGACGGACAAAAGGTAAACAGCAACCAGGAAGAGTTTTGGAAACATTCTCTAAATGGTGTCATAGTTAACGGTAACAAAATACAGCCAACAGAAGCAGTTAAAGTTGATATTGACGACCTAGTCCAAGTAGGAAACTACACATTAAAAATCATTAGAAGAACATAAGAATGATCGACCTTAAAGGTGGGGTCAAATTTGGTGACTATACTCTCCAAGAGTATAAAGGTGAAGGAACAACATCCCAAGTTTGGTCTGCACGAAACAACGGTTCAGATATTGCACTTAAGATATTTGCACCAAAAACAAATCTGGACAACCTCAGTAAAGGCTTGCTTAGGGAGGAGTTTGAAAAGACTAAATCTCTTAAGTCTGACTATCTACTCGTTCCCACTTCTTACTTCGAACATCAGGATGTGCCGGCTCTCGCAATGCCACTTTGTGAAGGTTCTATGTGGCAGGAATTAATTAATAGACTGAAGCTTTCTAAACGCAAAACAGGTGAACAATTAGGTGTTTTGTTTGAAGAAAAAACCATAGCAAAGCTTATAAATCATATCTCGTCTGCCCTTAAATTCCTGCACGAAAAACGCATGGTACACAATGACGTTAAACCTGCAAATATTCTCTTCCAGAACCTTAATTCGTCCGAAAAAAGTAAGTTTTATTTGACCGATTTTGGTATTACAAAAGAGACTAGAGATACAATTTTAAGACAAACAAAAACACAAAATTCACTAACCTTTGCCTACGCCTCACCTGAAGTGTTGAAGGGTGGAAGAGGCACCTTTCAAAGTGATATTTTCTCGCTAGGAACTTCAGTTTTCGAGCTTATAAATGGCACTGATTTAGATGTACCGTTAGGCCAGATACTTAATAATAATGGGGAAGTGCCTAATATAAATCCTAATTATTCTAATAGACTAATTAATCTCTTGACTATGTGTCTGGAGAAAGCTCCTGAGGACAGAGTTAGTGTAAGTGAATTACAAGATTACAGTCAGTTTTATTTGTCTAATGGGCATTGGCCCGATGCTTTAGAAACAATCCTTAATGATAGTCCAGAAGAAGTAAATGATAATAGAGATACTGTGATGAATTATAGTCCTCCAGTTTCTTCTGATTCTGATGTCTCTGCTCCAGTACCAGAAGCTTTCGTCCCTCAACAAATTGAAGATGATTTTGAGGAAGAAAGTTCTGTAAAATCTTGGATTACTTATTTGTTGATTCCTCTTCTGCTGGCAGGTACATATTTTACCTTCAAGCATTTTAATTCTAATGAGCAATCAAGTGATTTTCTTAGTGAATATGACAAATACCTGCAACCAGTCAATGGAATGCGATGTGTAGTGAAGAATGGAAATTATGGGGTGATAGATAGTAAAGGCAATATTGTAAGGCCTTTGGAATATAAAGGATGTATCAACAGGATTAATTTGACTCCTGCTGGCATCGAATTAATTGATAACAATCAAAAAAGTACAATAGTAAACTAGACTAAATTATGAGTGCACCAACAGAACAATTTAATTCCTCTAAAGGAGATTTTGGCGCAACAATGCGTCATACAATGAACATGATTAGAGGGAAAGATATGGGCAACTATACCCTTGTCTTTATGGATGGAACAGCTAAAAATCCTGCTGGCTCACATGAGACAATATTTAATCCTAGTGTGATTCTTGGTAGAGGTAAAAATTGTCAAGTCCGTTTTGGAGATCAATATAAAACTGTAAGTAGAGAACATGCTTGCATAAACATAACTGGCAATCAATTTGTGCTTTTCCACAATCCTAATGCAAAGAACCCCACTCTTGTAAATGGAACACCTATCGGAAATTCATATGAGTTAAGAAATGGTGATGAAATTAAATTATCACATGATGGTCCACGCATGAGATTTAATGTTGCTAATGTCAAGCCTAAAACCATGGCTTTGACCAGTAGGATAGGAACAGCATTAGGCCAAGCCACAAGACCTTACAAAAGAGCAATTATGTTGCTCAGTATAGGTCTTATTGCAGCCCTTGGTTTTGGTGGCTATGCAATGTATAAAAGTATTAGTCAAGGAAAAGTAGCTGAAAGAAACCAAGATCAGATAGCCCAGCTTAGTAGGACAAATCAGGAACTAGAATCACAGCTCATTTCCTTGGAAAAGGGAGGCAAAAGTGACGCAGGTCAGATAAGTATGCTCAGAAAGCAAATAAAAGAAAACGAGAATAAGCTGGCAGAAATGAAATCTGAAGTTTCTAAACAACCAGATGTCGTTTATGTGGAAAGACCAGTTTCAAAACCTCAGTCATATTCAGGTTCAGCTAGGCATTCTCAGAATAGCGGTTCTTCTAGTTCCAATAGCTCAAGTACAAATTATGATCAGCACTCCAGAGCTGGTATGAATTCTGATGGGCATGTTGCTCCCGATACTCCTGCGGGAAGATCTACTACAAAGAATAATGATGGGGGTTCTGTGAATGAAAATGATGAAATAATAATAGGAGGCTCTAAACTTTCTGGAGGATCATTAGTCGATTTGCCTGACGAAGATGTTTTCTATATCTATGCTACAAAAGTAGAGGTAACCTATGATGGGAAATTGGAGAATTATAATGTAAAAGATTGGGATGTTGATGATAGAACAGGTATGTGGACTGGAACTGGGTTTTTAACTAAGGAAGGAGATTTTATAACTGCGCGACACGTAATACAACCATGGCGCTTTTATACAAGTGATCAGCCATGGATGGAAGAGCTAAGTATAGCAGATGCTTCAGGAGGCTCTGTTAAAGTAACCTTTGAAGCTATGTCTACTTCAGGAACTTCTTTCACTTTCGATACTAAAAATGCGGTGTATGACGAAAGTAAAGATGAAAGAATAAACATAGGAAAGAAGGGAGGGCTGTTTAGAAAAAAGAAAGATTTGGCCATCAAGCGATATACAGATATTTCTACAGATTGGGCCTATATAACATTGCGAAATAGAAAGGGAGGTTCCAATTTAAACACAGATTTGGCTGCCAGTCTACCTAAAGGAACTTTGCTGTATACTTTATCGTATTCTTTGGGCCTTAATGCCCAGGCAAGAGGACTCTATAGACAAGGAGGACAAATAAAATATGACGATATAGAGCCTCTTCAGGGTGAAGCTAAAACAACTAAAAATGGAGTATCTAACGGTATTGTAAATGTGACAAATCAGGGCTTTGCTGCTGGTGGATCGGGAGGTCCTGTTTTTGCCGTAATAGACGATGATGTTCAGATTGTAGGATTGATCTCAGGTGGTTTTGCTGCGAATTTTGGAGTGGTGATACCCGTAACTAATATCCGATAGCACCGGGCAAGATAACTATGTATTATTTCCAATCATTATTAAATAACTGACTTTGAGTACAATAGTAATCCAGAGCAAAACTGATGTTGGCTGTGTTCGTACAAATAATGAAGATAATTATCTGGTAACAGATAATATTCTTAAGGATCAGTGGAGTAGTATAGATGATGCTGTTCCTATGGATCAGTATGGAGCTGTCCTCATCGTAGCTGATGGTATGGGAGGTGAAGTTGCAGGTGAGCTAGCTTCTGAGTTAGCAGTAAATTCCATACGAGACTATTTCAAAAAACATTATCTAGATCTCACTGACGAGTCTAAGATTATTGACCATATGAACAATGCCTTGGTTCAGGCTCATCATGCTATTACAACTTATGTTAAGAATCATGCGGAGTATTATGGTATGGGCACTACCGCCACTATAAATTTTATCAAAAATGATAAGTTGTATATCAGTTGGGTAGGAGATAGCAGGACCTATCGCTATTCCAAAGCAGGGCGGATAACTGCACATGATTATTATGTAAGAGATTTGGAGATTCTCACGAATGATCATTCGCAAGTGTGGATGTCAGTCTTGTCTGGGAATATGACTCCCGAGGAGGCTAGAGTAGCACCAAATAGTAACGTAATTACTCAGTCATTAGGTGATATCTATAGGTTGCCCACACCAGAGCACAGGGTCTTTGATTTGTATGAAGGAGATTTGATACTGAGCTGTTCGGATGGACTTAATGGTATGTTTTCCGATGATAAATTAGAGACTATTGTTGCAAAGTATTTTGACAGTCTGAATCTAAAAGATGAGTTGATAAGTTCAGCGCGAGAACATGGTGGAGAAGATAATATTACTGTTGCTCTTTGTAGAATTGTTTCCGGTAACCCATATTCGATAGCTGATGATATTACTGAGGATATAGTAGGGGTGAGTACTAAAGCTAAGGCTGCTCCACTCTCTAGTTCATCAGTGCCAGCATCTGTCAGTAAAAAAAATTATAGCTTAATTCCTTTTCTTCTAGGCTTGTCTACTATGGCGGCACTCTTCATAGCCTATAAGGTTTTTTCTGATACAAATCCACCTCAAGATAGTAGCTCTCTTACTACCTCTGTTAATGAAATGGATGATGACTTATTTTCTACAGATAGAGATACTAGTTTGAAGTTTGAAGGTGTGATCTCTACGCCTGATACAGTTATGGTCAAGAAGATTCCTATTCAAAAGAAAAATTTGAACAGAATAGTACCTAAGGACAAAAAGACGGAGTTGAGTCAAAAGGAAGAACGAGAAGAGATTAAAAGAAAAGAAGAGAAGGTAGAGCAAATGAGAAAAGCTGAGCCTCGCCAAAGGGATGAAGCGGACCGGAAAATGAAAGAAGCTGGAAGTCAGCGCCAGAAGGATGAAGAACTAAGTGAACAGGAAGAATCAAGAGGAATAGATGTGAATGGTGATATCGTAAATGAGAATTTAGATAAGTATTTGATCTCTAATTACACTGATGGACAAATAGGTTTCGATAAGAATGTCCAGACCCATATTTCTCATGTCAATACTCTCTTCAAGAATCTAAATGATGAAGGGAAGGCAGATGTTTTAAATAAATTCAATGAAATCCATCATACCCACCTT
>CAZMMQ010000130.1:0-5006 GCA_964567435.1 uncultured Saprospiraceae bacterium
GTTGTATTGCGGCTCCTGACGAAATACCCCTGATACTGACAAGGAGTTATATTAAGATCTTCATCTCCTACTTGTCAATTAACTATTCTGATTTAAATATATCTGCACTGAACACCCCAATATTGGAAAGAAGCAAAATGACATCACTCACATTAACATCACCATTAAGATCAAAATCAGCAATAAAGTAGCTACTATTCATACCTATCTCCATCAAGTACTTAGACATATCATTGGTATTAAGATCCGTTTTCCCACGATTATCTTGGTCTCCATTTCCTGCATACATAGCATAGACACCAGGGGACACCTCTTTCTGGCCAAATGAAAATAAATCTCTAAAAGAATCTTGATTTGTTAAGTCGATATGGATTAACTCACCTTGATAGGAAAAAGAGTCCGACGTCATAACAGCTAGATGGTTTCTATGCTCTACACGGAGATAATACGAGGAACCTAGATCAATAATGCATGTTGATTCAGGATGGATCTGTACATATCCATCATTAGAAAGTGCACCCAATCCTCTACATAAGAGCCTCAACGAATCGGAAGATTCTAAAATGGACAGCAAAACATAGTCCACGATAATTTGATCATCATCAAAGGAATCAAGAGATAATGAATCTTCAAAAACCCAAGGCTGACCCATATATGGTTGCACATTAGGAGTTGGGGTACTAAAAAGTATGGTCGAATTTTGTCCTGGCAGAAAGTTATGATTATAAAGATTGGCATTCATAATACCATCGATGTTATAAGGTCCTTCTAAAAACACCTTTACCTGCAAAGTGGAAAAAAGATCTATATCTCCAACAATTTCATGTAGCACACCATCACAATTCTCATCAATATCATTATCAGGAATCTCAATGGCACTGCTATTAATTTCTGCATTATGGTCGTCGCAGTCTTCCCAAAAATAAAAGCCATCACCATCGTTATCCAGAGTCTCAACAAAGGTATTGATCGTTTCATTAGTAATGATCGGTTTGTTAAAATCAAAGTATATTTCTGCCTTATTAAAGACTTGCGTACCTTCTGCTATGCTAGTATCAGGCAGTATATTGAAGCTTATATAACCTTGACTTCCAATCAAATTAGTTGTGCTGTCTGGCAGCAG
Source organism: uncultured Saprospiraceae bacterium (assembly GCA_964567435.1). Lineage (GTDB taxonomy): Bacteria > Bacteroidota > Bacteroidia > Chitinophagales > Saprospiraceae > RFSX01. The sequence goes on from CAZMMQ010000130.1 coordinate 1,124, forward strand.
AATGTTTTCAAATAAAAACTCCAATACATGTCCGTCGTATATATTCAATATAAAATCATGACTGGAAGTTACGTTTGATAAAGTTTCCACGTCTAAGCTAGGTGTCAAAGTGTCTACCAACCTAACGGTAAATGCTGTATCATTTCCCGTATTCTGGAATCTAATTGTATAATTCAATCCTTCTTCAATCGTAGTATAATTATTAGACATAGGGTCAGATCTCTGTGGCTCAACCAGCTTATCATTAGGATCAATGGCACATCGCAGAATAGTCAAGTTATAATTCTCTATAGCTATCAATTCTCCAGATGGTGATAGCAAATTTGATTTTGAAGTAAAACCTAACTCTTCACCTGTAAATTCTTCGGAAGGAGATTTCACAATAACTTGATAACGTAAGAGTTCTCCAGGCAAAATACTATCTATTAACAAATTAATCGTTGTTGAATCAACAAATGCCGAGTTCTCATCTACGGAAATCAATTGCATTCTTTCATCCAATGTAAATTCCACGTCACCTGACAGATTCATGCACCCTGTATTGTGAACTGAAATCCATATGGGACTTGTAAACCCACATCTAAGAAAACCTGTTGTAATCTTCACCTCTACAGAAGCATCATCACTTATCCTTTTCAATCCAATATCTCTAAATAGAGTACTGTCCTGTACAGTTACAAACTTAAATACACTATCTGTATTTGTAGTTTCCCAACAGTCATTCGTTTGAACTTCAAGGGCATACCTATCACCAGATAAATTAGCACTGTACTCGCCTTGATTCAAGCTATACGTAAGATAGCCGTCACGACCTATAAATGATATTGGCACTCCTCGTATTCCAATTTCACTATCTTCTCTTAGTCCATTTCTATTACTATCTTCGAAAGCAACTCCTTTAATCTCAGGTCTAAAACTCAAGTAGTATATTTCTTGACCATACTTTTCAGTCTGACCTCGAAAGTATAATGTATTGTTGTATCTCGTAAGATCACCAAAAACAGAAAGCTCTTCATAGTCCAAATTTACGATCTGGGTTCCTTCCACAGTTCCATTGGTAAACCAGAGCACTCTCCCCTCAGGGGTATTACCAGTAAAATATACAAGATCATTTACTCTAGTTAAATCTCGAGGAGACAAACTGGGCACAAAATCTTTGAGCAATTTAGTACCCTCCTCAGTACCATCAGTCAACCACAACTCCTCCTCATACATTTGATGATTAGTTGCAAACAAAATCAAAGAACCTAATTGCGCTGCACTACGTGGGAAGTTTAATTCGGCCCTAATATCCTTTTCAAATATTTGTTTTGACCCTTGAGGAGTGCCATCTGTAACATACCACCCATTATTCCTAGAATATATCACCTTATCATCTACAAAAAAAGTATAACCTTCAGCATCTAAACCATCATCATGCAACCTAATCGTACCTTCTTCGGTGCCATCAGTAATCCAAAGATCTTTTCCCAGTTCACACAATAACTGATTATCATAATTAATACAATGTCCCCCGCCACCAATACCATTGATCCCCGGTGAACTATCCAGTAATAATCTGGTATTTTCTATTTCTCCGTTCGTAACCCAGACTTCATTACCAAAATCAAATGTTTTATTGTTAAAAAACAATTCATTATTCAAAACGCCCAGAATAGTACCATCTCTAAGTCGCATAGAATCTGGGGCAAGCACATGTGTCAATTCCGTCCTTACACCACCAGGCAATCCATCGGTACTCAGCAAAGTGTGACCATTTTCTAAGTACCAAAACCTGTTGTCATATTTAAAAATATGCGTATGTCGGAGTTCCGGTAATTCAACTTGCTCAAAAGGGTAATCAAACAACCGAAAAAATGCGGATCGATCTCTATGAAAAATGTTATCATCCACTATTCTCGCATCATCCTGTGGAAAAAAGAGTCCAGTGTTCAAAGTTGATTCGGTAGTGCCGTCAGACTCCCAAAGCACTTCGCCACCTGGACCTGTTGCAAAAAGTAACTTTCCGTTAAAGCTCTGTAAATCTTGGAATGCTCCTGACTCCGTATCAGTATATAAATCCTGCAGAAAGAGAACAGTGTCTAAAAGAGAGTCATACTCATATAGAGATTGTCTATCTGTAGGATTACTTCCATATATAAGACATCGACCATTCCATTCAAACAACAGATCAGCATGAAAAATTGAATCGGATATAATCTCAGTTCCACCAGGAGTGCCGTCGGAATACCCAAGACTCCCCCCACTATCGATTACTAAAAGTCGCTCATTACAAACGAGATGTTCTTCGATTTTTCCAAATTGTGGCAAGAACAGAGTACTTCCAAAAGTTCCATTGCTTTTCAATACAACACCGTCATAAAAACTGCCGAAGTACATAATACTATCCCCTGGAGCATAATCAATTCTTGCTCCATCATAGGTCAAAATGACCTTTGGTGTAACATCTGTGATATTGAACTTAAGAATTGATTCAGAAGCAAAAATGTGATCAGTTTCTACATAAATATCTCCACTTCCAGTAATAGCCAAACTTTGAATGAGCCAACCTACCGAATAGTTAGCTGTAGGTGAAAAATCTAGCACCTCCTTAGTCCCATCAACTGTGCCATTACTTACCCACAATGAATTATCATGTCGGAAGACCAAAAAACTATCTACAACAAATGTTTCGTAAGTACGAAGTGAGTCTCCATTCAAGCTTAATGATGCATATTCAAAGAATTTTATGGGATCCTCTACTGCATTATCTATGTGGTAAAGTTCTTTTTTGTACTCACCTCTGTCGATCTGAAACATCAGTCCATTCGGAGTAGGAAATAGGAAAAGAAAAGGATTTCTATTGGAGCTGAAACCCAATTCTGATGGACCAACAGGTCGCGTTAGTTCAGCGGTACCATCAGTTACCCACAAATATTGTCTTCCAAGAACAAAATATACAAGATTGCCAGATTGCATAAAATGATGCCCCCCAGCAGATGTAGGTAAATAGTCTAAAATCTTAAAAGTTCCATCAGACGTTCCGTCACTTCGCCAAAGTCCGTCTGTGCGAGAACGAACAAGTATATAATCAACACCATTGGATCGAGCCACATAAAATCCTAGGATATCTGGAATACGAGCTAATCTTCGGTTAACCTCAGGTGTACCATCAGTAAAAAAGATGTCATCGCCCTGCGCATAGACTAAACCATCAAGAAACAATTCTGACATGCGCACTCTAAGAGCAAGTTTATCACTTATAGTCTCATCTTTAGTGTTAAAGAAATACAAATCACAAGGCCCCTCACTTTTCAAAAAAATACCGGTTGGAGTAACACCTAAATTCTTCATAATAGTGTGCTTCCCTATATGAGTCATGAAGTCACCATCATAACCATCAAGTTGCCACTTCTGAAAATCCGTGACGGCCGGAAAGTAAAGATTGCCATTTGACTGCCATATCTCACTAATTGAACCTACATGAGCCTCTTTTGGCTCTGTGTCTTGCACATTTAATGACACATGTTGTCCTTGACCAAAAGTTGATAAGCTAGTGAGAATAAGAGCTATCACGATAGAGCACACTCTCTTCAACCCAAGAGACAATGCCTTGCAAAACTTATGGAAAAATTCTAGCTGTTCTATATTTTGGGGATGCATGCTACACTTTATATTCTTGTTAAGTGTAGTTATCTATGGAATGAGACTGAGCACAAAAGCATAAACTTTGTTGAGTGAAGCTAGGCTTATGCAGTGCAAACTTAAATATATTCAAAGATTTTGTTCATATAAACACGAAGTTTTTTTTTGAAATAAGAAAAAAAAGACGTGAAATTAATAACACTCCAATAACTGAAATTTCAGAAGAACATTTAATAAATGCAACTTTAAGCGCAAACAT
>CAZMMQ010000131.1:0-4948 GCA_964567435.1 uncultured Saprospiraceae bacterium
GGCACACTCATTTTTAGTGCAACCTTAGATGGACTGTAAGATCCATCTGACTCTAATTTCGGTGCAAGACCAAATAGTTTTTTAAACATATCCTTTCACTTTATTTTAAATATGATTCACTAATTCATTCATTGGCTTTCTGACTTTGACGAGATTGACTAACCAATCCTTATCAGCATCTCGATATCCTACAGGGAGGAGTAACGTGCTCCTAAGACCTTTTTCTTCCAGACTCAATATTCCGTCCAATGCAGAAGAATCAAATCCTTCCATTGGTGTGCTATCAAGGCCTTCTAGAGCTGCTTGTGTTATTGCCGACATGATAGCAATGTATGTTTGTCGAGCCGCATGTTCGAAATTTTGCTGAGGATCTTTTTGCGGATAGTTAGCTAACAACTGTTGTCGATAATTTTCCCAGCCTTCATTTTTGAATCCTCTGATTTCATTGGTTAGATCAAACATGTGGTTTATCCTATCTGCGGTATAGTGATCCCATGCAGCAAAAACCAATAGATGTGAGCAACTAGTTACCTGCGATTGATTCCAAGCAATCTCTTTTATTTTAGACTTCACTTCTTTGTCCGTTATGACAAAAACTTCGAAAGGTTGCAAACCACTTGATGTAGGAGCCAATCTCACTGCCTCTAAAATGTTATCAATTTTCTCTTGAGGTGCTACTTTGCCACTCATAGCTTTAGTAGCATATCTCTTATTTAGTAGTTTTATATAATCCATTGTACTGATTTATAGTACAAAGATCGGTATTCAGAGGGTCTTAAAAATTGATCTATGGTAAGAAATTAGGATTTTGCAATTTCCTTTCTGATTCGACTTAAACTTTCTGGAGTAATTCCTAAAAAGGAGGCGATTTGATAATTTGGTATTACTTTTTCGAATATCTCATAGTCCGAGATAAATTGCTCATATTTTTCTTTGGCGCTCATTGTCAGTAGACCAAAGATTCTTTTTTGTAACGCTGCAATTCGATTTTGAAGATTTATACGATTTATTAATCCAAATTTGGGAAATTTGGAATATAGCTTTTCAAGTTCTGATTGATTTAATATCATAATTTTTGAATGCGAAAGACTTTCGATTCCGAGAATAGACTCTTGCTTATTGAATAAAGTCATATAATCACTAATCCACCAATTTTTCGTAGCAAATTGTAATGTGTGATCTTTGCCATTTTCAGTTTTAAAAAAAGCCCTGAGACATCCACTCGCTACAAATATTTGGATCTTCTTGCTTGAATTATCTTTAAGAATTATTTCACCTTTCTGTACATTTTTTTCAATGGTAATTGCCTGAAGATCATTGACGATTTCATCTGATAAAGAAATACTTCTTTCTATATATTCGATTAGTTCTTTCATTTCTACTGACGTATCGTTGATATGGAGCGGACGACCGAAGGGAGTCAGATCTCATATCACTTGCTATACATAGTCGTGTCCCCTGCGTAGTTCTTGGGTACTAATTTAAGATTGTTCTTTGAATAAATGAGTTACTTAACTGTAGATGAGATGGTGGAGTTCTTAACTTGATTAATTGAGCTAGCCCTCCCATAAGTTTGCTACAACTTTTGAAACCACCAGATGGTGCTGTCCTTTCACGGGATTGGTATTGAGTGATCTGGAAACGGCATAGCACGAGAGTGAACTATGTCAAGGAGTTTCTATGGAAGATGAACGCAAGTGAACAGTACGAAGAAGTGTCGAAAGTATCCCAGCAAGGAGGACGCAAGTTCAATAATGGATACAGCTGGATAGTGTTGTCGATAATCAATGTCTTGGAGGGATAGCGAGAAGAATGTTTGTCTTTGACGAACAAAACTGACACAAACTTTAGCAGGTGATCAGTTTGGCAACCGGTATTTAGGCGGCATGAGCCATAGAAGGGCTTATCTACGGAACAGAGGAAGCCACCCACTCTTGTTAAGGGAAAGACCATAGGTTAAAGGTCGAATACCCAAGGAGTAGAGTAGTGGCGGATCTACTCGTATGAGCTGCTATACCAATTTAATCCATTCGAAAGTATGGGTGAGTGGAGGAGTAGACAATTTCGTAATTCTACTGTCAACTTTGACTTAAGCCGGAGGAAGAACTGTTGTACACTGTGAAGTTGAAGAGCCGTATGAACTGAGAGGTTCACGTACGGTTCTGTGAGATGTATTTGTCAATATTTTCATGCAGCCCTTTGACTACATCGAATTTTTCATAATAGCCCAGTTCGGTTCTTATTTTATTTGAGCATATAACCCATTGTTGGTTTGTATCAATATTATACGGAATTTCAATATTGCTATTTTTTTCAATGCCGTAATTCCAATTCAAGTGTTTGGCTATGAGGCTAAACCATTTTTCTTCAGTATAAGAATCTAATTCACTAACATTATATATTGATTGACCCATTTTTTCTCTTGTGCATGTAACTGCAAAAGCACAATTTAGGTTGAGTGATCTTGAGAATTGCCATTTACTGAATCTTGGATTTAATTTTATAGGTTCAGTTTTATTTAGCACATGATCTAAAACTTCATCACCGACAGTTATTATTTGATATTTCGGTCACTAAGTAAACAATATCATAGTCTTGTAGATTATCTTTAGGGATGCTTTTGTTCGTTCTTGACCTATTTAAGATTACTGATCTAATTCTTTGGTCATTTTTGACTACAGAAAGTATCAAATCAAACATTGCACCTTCACTTCTCAATTTTTTTCTTTTTCTTGCTCTTAATATTGATGAGAGACAACTCCTCCATAAAAGCCTAAGGTCCTACTAGCTGCGATTGAACCTGCTTTTAAAGATTGGGTTACATTATTTGTCTTTATCCATTCAATACTGAATGCTGCTTGAAAAGAATCTCCACAACCTGTGGTGTCTACTATCTTTTCTACTTCAATGGCTTCTTGATAATATGATTTGTTGTTGCAATACGCCACACTTCCTTTAGCTCCTAAGGTTGCTACTATGAGTTTATCATATTTTCTTGATAGTATTTCTAAATCATCTAACAGTTCTTCCTTTCCGCTCGAAAATACAATGTCTATATTGTGGATTCTCTGCTCTATGTAATCAATACCTAAATAGTCTAAAAAGTCAATTACAACTAGTTGCTTTTCTGTTCTTCTATGTAATAATGCCATCAGATTAGGGTCGCCTGCTGGCATTGCTATAATATCGGCATCTGAAATATAATTCCAGTCGTTTTCAGAAAGACGAAAAACATCAAAAGCACCACCATTCCAACTATCTTCTTTGAAATACCTGTCTCCTTTATCGTTTATGTAAATTTTATTTGAAGCAGTTGGTTTATTAATCGTGTATAGATTAGAACGATTGATTTTTAAATCATCAAGGTGATTTTCTATAAGTTTTCCAAACCTGTCATTGCCTATTGCGCCCATTACCGAAACATGTTCAATGCCAGAAAGTTTGCATTGAGTAGCAAAATTTAATGAATTTCCACCGACGTAGACCTTTCCCAGTTCAGGAAAAAAATCTATACAAAAGGAAGTTAGTGCTGATATTTTCATTTTTCTAAATGTTGATATATATCCCTTACTTCTTCGATAGGTCTTTGGCTAGTCGCTAATATAGTAGCTGTATCAAAGACTTGATAGCCTAATCATACCACAGACTGGTCGATCTCAACAAAGATAACACCTCCTCCAATTAATACGAGCCTCTCTGGATTATCCCTTAGTATCCTGAAGTTTTCATTGTGCAAGATATTGGCCTTTTCAATGCCTGGAATGTCAAGCATTCGTGGTGACGAGCCTGAACAAATTATAATGTGATCAGCACTCAAGGTCTCTTTTCCTATAGTTATAGTATGGTTATCAATGAATTGCGTACCACTCTCGTCTACGCATACATCAATGCCGTGGTTCTCAAAAATGTCTGGAGTCTCATGCGAATAGATTCTCTGTACAATATCATCTACTTTGTCCATGATCTTCCCGAAATCGGGTTGCGGCACCTCTACATCTATTCCTACCTGATCCATTTTACTTCGCTGTGATAGGACCAGCTTGCGTTGATCAGTGCCTTACTGGGAACACAGCCAAAGTGAGTCCATTCTCCACCGATTTTATTTTTTTCAATCATTGCAGTATTGAGTCCTTTACAGTTGGCAGTTGTCGCTGCAACTATTCCTCCAGAACCTGCACCTATAACTATTAAGTCATATTTTTTCATTCTTAAAATTTAATCAGCATGGGATGAAACAGACTTATATTTTCCTTTGCACATAGGACAAACTTGCTTGTCGCCATCTGTCTTTAACCTAATTCCTGTTACATTCGTTTCAACAAACTGTTGTACAAATGCTTTTTGGCCTTGCTTATTGTGATTGATATTGTCTTTAGTTTGATCCTTTACAAATTCAGTGTACTGTCCATCGTATTCTTGTACTCCCCAACAGTTAGGGCAAGCACCAGCATTGACAATATCTTCATCTGATAGTATTCTCGATTTTTTCTTCTTTCCGATAAGTTTACTAAATAATCCCATGTGGTATTTGATTTACTAATTTTGAAAAATATATTTGTTAATTTATAACGGAATGATGGTATACGGCGTATCCCGAAGGGTATGCCGTTATCACCATGTGTTGAACAAAACCTTCGGTAACCTTAGATAGGTTTTGCAAGTAATTAATAGAATGCTAAATTTAAAGCTTATCAGATATAATGCAAACATCATTTCTGACATGCGCAAAAATTAAATATTGCAACCCTATCAGATATTAGGAGATTAATTGATCGTTTTCTTCCCCAATATCCAAATTATATTTTGTATCTCTATAAGGGGTAAACGCTCGGCAACGGAATTGTACAACAACGTCCAATATCTGCATGCTACTCACGCCGTATGTTCGCTTTATGTTGTGAGGAGTTTTTCATTCACCCATACTAACTGATAGATTGCCTCCCAGTGC
>CAZMMQ010000132.1:0-4681 GCA_964567435.1 uncultured Saprospiraceae bacterium
TTGAGACCTTAGTCGAAAGAGCCTGAGTAATAGTACTTGGGCTTTTCGCATTTTACAGCCTATCTGAAGCCCAATCTCACCAGCATTTATTCATTTTCTTTACTACAGCGATAGAAGAGGTCGGGAGACTTTTAATTGATGTTACCATCTTAGGTGCTTATGAAAACTTGAGCAAAAGGACACCTATCCTCTTTGCGGATTAGACTAGATACTCCCATTGCCTCCGTTCGTCGAGACTTATAGTCGCGATGCAATACGCTTGCCCTCATCTACTCTCCGATAATTATACATTTCAACATCCATCTTCTTCCTAAGAGAAGGTAGGGTTTCCGAGAATTCGGCAAGGTTGGATGAGTTAGAAAACATTCAGTCCTCCATATTACCCATCGCTCGGGCTTTGAGCTTTTGCAAGAAAGGACTGGCAAAAATGAAATTTTGCAAGATTTCGTTGGTACTATCAAGCACCTCGTCTTTGGTTCCTTGCCAGGCTAATTTGCCAAGGTGAAGAAGGCAGATATTTTCCCCAATTTCCATCACGGAGTTCATATCATGCGTATTGATGATGGTTGTTATTTGGTTGGCATCTGTGATGTCAGTGAGCAAGCTGTCGATTTTGATAGCCGTCTTAGGATCAAGACCTGAGTTAGGCTCATCCGCAAAGAGATACTTGGGCTTCAGAACTATCGCCCTAGCTATACCCACCCGCTTCTGCATACCTCCTGAGATCTCAGAGGGGAATTTCTTATTGATCCCTTCCATATTGACCTGTTCCAGGCAGTAATTGACTCTTTCTAGCTTTTCCTTCGCTGTCTTCTTGGTAAACATATCCATAGGGAAGCGGATATTTTCCTCCACTGTCATAGAGTCAAATAAGGCATTGCCCTGAAAGAGCATGCCCACTTCCATACGCAATTGTCTTAGGTCCTTCTTACCTAAGCAGCACAAGTCCTTATCATCATACCAAACGGCCCCTTCAGAAGGGTCCATCAAGCCAACTAATATCTTTAGTAACACGGTTTTACCAGCTCCAGATTTACCTATAATCAGATTGGTTTTTTGTCTCTCAAAGGTGAAGTCGATGCCTTTCAAGACATGATTCTCATCGAAGCTTTTATGTATACCTTCAGCTCTAATCATGGATTATCCGGTTAATAGTACAGCGATGATGTAATCAGCAATGAGTATGACTATGATACCGAAGACAACTGCACGTGTACTGGCCTGACCCAACTCTATATTTCCTCCCTTGACAAAGTAACCTTGATAGCAAGCTATAGAGGTAAGGATATAGGCGAAGGTAAAGGCTTTGATATACATAATCACCACGTTCCATGGAATGAAGAAGGACCTTAGACCTTCCACAAATTCTTCATGAGAATAGGCACCAGAATAAGTGGAAGCGAAGTATCCACCTGCGATACTCACTATCGCGGACACAGATACCAATATGGGAATCATAACCAATGCAGCGATGAGCTTGGGTAACACCAAGTAAGAAGAGGTATTGACTCCCATGATTTCCATAGCATCAATGTGCTCTTTCTGCCTCATACCACCGATCTCAGAGGCTATATTAGAGCCGACCTTACCTGCTAGAATTATGGAGGAGAAGGTTACTGCAAGCTCTATAATGGCCATATCTCTAACGATGTATCCGATATAATAACTCGGAATCATGGTCCCCTCCAATTGATAGGTGAATTGCACGGCAGTCACCGCACCAATAAAGATGGAAACGACAAAGATGATCATTAGAGAACCCACGCCAATGTCATACATCTGTCGGATGGTTTCCTTGTAGTACATAGTCCAGTTTTCAGGTAGTCTGAATATCTGACCATGCCAGCTTACAAATCGTCCAATGTGAAATAGGATATTACCGCCCATAGTTCGAGGTGCAAATGTACGTCAACTACTACTGTCTTCGTTAATTGCTTTTGTTTTTCTTTATGACCTTAAGTAGACATTAGTGTAAACCAGAATATTAGATGCAAAAGCATTCAATTAGAATTATAGATCACTTGCATATTTGGTCTTTCTGTAAAGAAATAGTGTATCCAGATATAGAAATGATTAAAAGCAGCCATATATAACGCCGCCTTCGAATTCAATAATAACCCAGGAATCCAAAGTGCTAGGAATCCAAAAACATACATCGCATTGGGAGTAAACCTAAAAATGCCATCTTTTACCAATGGCATTTCTCTATATCGATCAGGTTGGAAGTGATCTATGCCTATGGCTCTATCAAAACCGAAATAAGTTCTAAGAGAGTAGGCTAAATAGAGTGATGTCATCCCCAGTAGGACTGAAATCAGAATAGCCATCGTCTGATTCAGCTCTAGCGAAAATCGGTTAGAATAGGCGAGAGCCAACACCGTAATTGGACGTAAGGCAATTAAGAGGGCAAACCCCACCTTGTATAATACATATCCCTTTGACCCAAAGGTCTTTGTTATATATTGATAGTATAACTGTGAACGCCAACAAAGAAGTACATACACTTGGTGGATGACAGGGATAAGGAAAGCCAATAACAGCCACTGAGAAGTGTTGAGCATCCAACTACCTTGAAGCACAGTAAGGTCTAGTTGGCTTACCTTCCTCAACAAAATAGCTAATACAATGAGTGAGAGTAAATGCCAATGTTGATATCGTAATATTTTCAACATGACTAAAATTACTATTACATTTCATACATAGGCTATTAATTCCACATGCATTTGCCTTCAATACTAGTTGAGATTAATACTTAAGTTCGCAACACAAATAGGTAATAATGAATGCAATCATCACTGGAGGCACCAAAGGAATAGGTCGCGCAATTGCTGCTAAGCTCGCTTCTAATAATTATAATCTGGTTATCTGCTCTAGAAATGAGTCAGATTTGACAGCAGCTAGAGCTGCGCTTGATGCTCTAGGAAGTGGAACTGTACACACCATGCAAGTGGATGTCAGTAACAAAGAAGAGGTCATAGCATTCGCTGAATTTTGTAAGAAATCACTCAATCAGATAGATATACTTATCAATAATGCAGGAGTATTCTATCCTGGTGCCATCTGTGAAGAGGAAGACGGCGCACTGGAAAGTATGATAGAGACTAACTTGTACAGTGCCTACCATCTCACTCGCAAGCTTGTACCGACGATGAAAGCCCAAAAGTCAGGCTTTATAATAAATATGGCATCGATAGCCAGCTTTATGGCTTATCCTAATGGCGGCTCATATAGCATATCAAAATTTGCCCTGCGTGGTTTTTCTATGGTCCTAAGAGAAGAGCTCAAAGAGGATAGTATCAAAGTAACCACAGTCATGCCAGGGGCAACTTGGTCCCATTCGTGGGCTGGTATGAAAGATCAGCTGCCTGAATCTAGACTGATGCAAGCAGATGATATAGCCGATTCTATCTGGAATATTATTAATCTCAGTAAGGCGGCCGTCGTAGAAGAGATTATCCTTCGACCGCAATTGGGAGATCTCTAATGTCTGCGTCTAAGTTGGATTGGATAGGAGTGGACTATGGCTCTAAATTGGCAGGTACGACCGCTATCTGTTATAAATCTGACAAGGGATTGGCTATAAGACAATCAGAAAAGAAATCAGATGCAGATGTTTTTCTTTCCGACTTTATAAATGAACATCAACCCTCTGTTGTTTATTTCGATGCACCCCTGAGTTTGCCTAGTGTGTACACTAGCAAGGGTGAAGATTATTTTTATCGTTCTTGTGATCGCTTAACCAAGGCCATGTCTCCAATGTTTTTGGGTGGATTAACGGCCAGGGCTATGCGACTTTCTGCTTCTTTTCCAGAAATAGAATTCAGAGAATGCTACCCTGGATATTTTGTCAGGAACAATCCGACTTATTCAGAATTTTATCTCAAGAAAAAGCCCTATACAGATACCCTTGAGAAAATGCTCTCTAAAGCGTATAAGCAGACGTTAACTTTGGCACTCACTAACTGGCATCAACTGGACGCCTTCATATGTTACCTGATAGGTGTCAAGCAAGTGACGGGTGCTGGCAAAGTCTTAGGTGATGCAGAGGAAGGATTAATCTATATCTAATCTGTATATTCTAATATATTTCCTGGTTGGCATTCTAAGGCTTTGCAGATGGTTGCTAGGGTAGAGAACCGAATGGCTTTGGCTTTTCCAGATTTAAGGATAGATAAGTTGGCTTGTGTAATGCCAATGATCTCTGCCAATTCTTTGCTCTTCATTTTTCGCTTTGAAACCAGCAGTATCTGTATATCCGATAATAGTGCTATCTATTGTAAGGTGTCGCTGGGGTAATGTCATCGAAACCAATGGCCACATAATCATATGTTTGTGACTGTAACGGTAGTATGTAAAAGATTATACAAAGTTGTAATAGTGATTTTCTCATGGTGATTTGTTTTTTGATTTGTAACAGAAGAAGGTCCTCTTGATTCCTGGGACTTACTTATGTAAAGTCATGAAACGTGATGGATCATTAATTAAAATGTTTAACTTGATACTAATTAAGTACAATAGAACGCTAGTTGGCAGTTAGATAGCCTGCTGCCACCTTTAATATCCAAGTATGTTAGAATTACGAGCCCTTCGATTAACCTTTTTTTTGTTACTGTTGCATGTATCTGTATCTGCACAAAGTACTTTCAAGGAGAGTCTTGGAATATCTAGTGATGAACCCAAT
>CAZMMQ010000133.1:0-4681 GCA_964567435.1 uncultured Saprospiraceae bacterium
TTTCATGTTAACTGCGTTTTGTACTTATAAGACAGGAAATCAAGTGACTACCTTTGAATTGTACTACTACAGGAATTCTAGACTTTTATACATAGGCACTACAACTTGGGAAATTGGACCGAATAGTGACAAATAGTTGACAGTTGCGGAGTACATAAAGTAAGGGTGCAGTGTTTTTTAAGGTACGATACAAAACCAATGAGTCGTTAACTTATTAAATCTTGGTACTGTTACCTCATTGACAGATGAGCTATACAGATTGCTCCTATTACACCTTATTCTAGTCTTCTTCTATAAAGACCACGTCAAATTTGGGTCTAAAACTTGAAGGGTCTGCCAGCGCCATATATTCATTCCATTGCTCTGGATAGGATTCTGAGTTAAGTAAGCACCCTTCAGGGATATAAGGATATAGCTTATAATAGCTCATAGATGTATGCTGGTCTATACGCTGATATACGTGCAATCTATTTAGCTTGTCAGGATGATCCAGTCCTGCAGCAGCCAATAATTCTACAAAGGAGATCAATGTTTCTTTGTGATAATTAGCCACTCTATGTTTTTTGTCAGAGACGACAAGGCCCTTTACCAATGAAGGGTCTTGAGTCGCTACACCAGTAGGGCAGGTGTTGTGATTACATTCCAAAGCCTGAATGCAGCCTACTGCCATCATCATAGCACGAGCACTATAGCAGGCATCTGCACCCAAGCACATGGCTTTGAATATGTCAAACCCAGAGGCAATTTTTCCTGCATAAAGGATAGATATCTTCTTTTTAAGATTGAAGCCAACCAATGCATTATATACAAAGGCCAAGCCTTCCTTTGCTGGCATACCCACTGAGTCGCTGAATTCAAGTGGCGCTGCTCCTGTGCCACCTTCTCCTCCATCCACACTTATGAAATCAGGAGTAATACCTGTCTCTATCATTGCTTTACAAATGGCAAGGAATTCACTCTTATGACCGACACATAATTTGAATCCGACTGGCTTACCTCCAGATAGATCTTGACACTTTTTGATAAATTGTAAAAGACCTGTAGGCGTAGAAAAGGCCTTGTGATAGGGCGGTGAATGGACTGCTTTATGAGGTTCTATGTTTCTAATTTTAGCAATTTCGATGGTTGCTTTCTTTGCTGGAAGTATACCCCCATGTCCTGGTTTTGCCCCTTGAGACAGTTTGATCTCTATCATTTTGACATTGTCAGCAGCACACCTCTGACGATAAAGGTCATCATCGAAGTTACCATCCTTAGATCGACAGCCAAAATAACCTGTACCAATCTGATAGATAAGATCCCCATTAAACTTGTCATGATATGGTGATATACCACCTTCTCCAGTATTATGAGCGAAATGTCCAATAGCAGCACCGCCATTGAGTGCCATAATCGCATTCTTACTCAAAGACCCAAAGCTCATCGCAGAGACATTGAATAGGCTACAATTATAAGGTTGTTTGCAGTTTGGTCCTCCGACGATTACTCTTGGATGAAGGTCCATCTTATGCGAGTCAAGAGGATTGATGCTATGATTCATCCATTCATAACCTTCATCATATACATTTCTCTGGGTACCAAAGGGTGTGGTATCGTTGATACCTTTGGCTCGTTGGTATATAATATTTCTCTTTAATCTCGAAAAAGGTCTACCATCTGTATCAGGTTCTATAAAATATTGATAAAGCTTTGGTCTTAACCATTCCGCGACAAAACGAGATCTTCCCAATACTGGAAAGTTTCTTTTGATAGCTGATTTGGTCTGAAAGAAATCAATAAAGCCAATCAATAGTATTGGAACTACAAGAAGTAGCACCCACAATAGATGCCAGCTCAAAAAGTATGATATAGCAGCTATTAACCCTAATAATAGTATTGAGAAAAGAATAAATCCAGTACGCATGTTAGTTTATCGTAGTTCAGACAATAGGTTTCCAAAACCATATTGAAAGTAATAATCTAAAGGTAAGAAACCATTTGTAGTCCCCAAGCCAAAACTGCTAATTATAGACTAGTATTATAAGTTTAGAAGTGACCTATATTATTGAATAAAACGTCTACATATAGAGTTATATTTGTAAGCCTGAATAAAGAGAATATGAAAAAGGTTAGAGTTTACGCGGTATGCCTGCTGTTTTTATTTTTAGGAGCATGTAAGACCACTAATGAAATAGCTATAATTCCTGAGGTTATCATAGACGAGCAAATGTTAGATACCTTAGTCGTAACTGCTCCTGCACCAGATCACGAACCTCAGACTATAGATATATATAGATCATCTGCTACAAGAACCTATGATTTAATTCATACCAAGCTGGATGTATCCTTTGACTGGGCAAAACAACACGTTCTTGGTCAGGCAGAACTCACGCTATCTCCGTTATTCTATGATACGAATAAGCTTAAGCTGGATGCCAAAGGATTTGATATTCACTCTATCAAACTTAATGGTAAGCCACTTCAATATGATTATGATTCAGCACAACTTGATATAATGCTGGATAGGGTTTATACCAGAGATGATAAATTCACAATCAATATAGATTATACAGCTAAGCCAAATGAAGGGCCTTCATCTGGAAGTCAAGCGATTGGTTCTGACAAAGGATTATTTTTTATTAATCCAGAAAAAAAGAACAAATTCAAACCGCAGCAGATTTGGACTCAAGGTGAGACAGAAAATAGTAGCCGATGGTTCCCGACAATAGATAAGCCAAACGAAAGATGTTCTCAGGAAGTGATGATTACTGTAGAAGACAAATTCCAAACCCTATCTAATGGATTGCTAGTCAGATCGGAAAAGAATGCGGATGGAACTAGAACAGATCACTGGAAGCAAGATAAACATCATGCACCCTATCTCTTTATGTTGGGTGTAGGAGAGTATGCTGTGGTCAAAGGCGAGTGGGAAGGCAAGGAGCTCCTATACTATGTAGAACCAGAGTACAAAGAGCATGCTGAAAAAATATTTAATCACACCCCAGAAATGTTGACCTTCTTTTCTGACATCCTTGATTATAAATACCCTTGGGATAAGTATGCACAGATAATTTGTAGAGATTATGTATCTGGTGCAATGGAGAATACTGGTGCTGTTGTGTTTGGAGAATTTGTGCAAAAGACATCTAGAGAATTATTGGATAGTAATAATGATGATATTGTTGCTCACGAAATGTTTCACCATTGGTTTGGAGATTTGGTAACCTGTGAGAGCTGGTCCAATCTAACACTTAATGAAGGATTTGCAACTTATAGTGAGTTTCTATGGCAAGAATATAAGTATGGACATGAAGCGGCAGAACGTAAAAGGCTACAAGACCTCAATGGATATGTCGTTACAGCTGATAGAGGAGGTACTCATGATCTCATTAATTTTGAGTATAACGATAAGGAAGATATGTTCGATGGCCATAGTTATAACAAGGGTGGTCTAATTGTGCATATGCTTAGGAGTTATTTGGGCGATGATGCCTTTTTTACTGCCCTTAATAGATATTTGACTCAGCATGAATATTCTGATGTAGAAGCACATGAATTAAGGTTGGTTTTCGAAGATGTGGTTGGTCAGGATCTTAACTGGTTTTTTAATCAGTGGTTTTACGATAAAGGCCATCCTCAGTTAGACATAACATATCAGGTAGACAAAGAAGTTAATAGTGTCTTCATAGATGTTACCCAAACTCAAGATATTGAAGACAATGTGCCTATATTCCAGATTCCTTTTCAAACAATGCTATATTATGCATCTGGTAAGAAGGAAGTGGTTGATTTGTGGTTGGATCAAAGAGAACAACAATTTGAAATTCCAATAGAAGGCGAAGAACTTCCTATTGTGGTCGTATTGGATGGGGCCCATGATATTCTTATGACGGCAAATGAGAAGAGGTCTGATAGAGACTATATCAATTTGTATAATTTGTCTTCAGAATATGAAGATAAATACACAGCATTGTCAAAATTAAAAGGCAAACCAATTATCAAAGAATTAGTCAAGGATGCTATAAATAATCCATCGGCAGACATACGATTGATGGGCATTGCAGGACTTGATACTAATATAGATGCCGCCACACTAAAGAATCTCGCTAAAGGAGACGAAAGTTCAATGGTAAGAGTAGCAGCATTGAAAAAAATAAAGGATGTTGAATTAGCGAAATCTCTGATATCAACTGATGAGTCCTACAGAGTTATAGGTACTGCCTTAGATATTACTAATAAGTCCAATCCAATTGACGGACTAGAGTATGCTAAGAAAATATTAGGTAATGGATATTACAAACCATTGATTAGTAATCTGGGTGAGATATTCGCCTCATCTAAGGATGCTCAATATCTTAATTTCTTTGAGCAGAATGTTAATAAAGTGAATTTGTATTCATTCTTCAATTTTATGTCTCAATATGGTAAATTGGCTAAAGTAGCCAGCCCAGAAATGAAAGTAGAAACAAGCGCCGTGCTAAAGAAGATAGCTACTGAAGAGAGTAATACTTACTTTAAAAAATATGCTGCAACAAATCTTATAAAGTCTCTTACAGATGGATTGTCCAAAGCGGATGCGACAGATAAGCAGGCAATGAGCGCCAAATCAACTCTAGAGCAATACATGACTCAGATTGTAAATAGTACAACAGATGAGAGATTGCGTAATGCTTTTAGTGATTATGTGGAGCAGCCATAAGTT
>CAZMMQ010000134.1:0-4667 GCA_964567435.1 uncultured Saprospiraceae bacterium
AGTTTTCGTAGCAGGACAGTTCTTTAGAACAACAGGCACACATACCGTTGAGTTGCAAAATGCTGATGGATGTTCTTATGAAGTAATCCTTGATTTAGTTGTCAATGCATGTGACCAATCAAGCATAGGTAGCATGGTATGGGAAGATATAAATGGTGATGGCGTTCAGAATCCAAGTGAAACAGGTATTGAAGAAGTCACTGTAAAGCTAATTAAAAGAAATGGAGGTTTAATAGGTACGACTACTACAGATTCAAATGGAAATTATTTCTTTGGTGATTTAGAAGTTGGGGACTATTACCTAGACTTTACTCTTCCTGCTACTCATGATGACTATATTCCTACCTTGTCTAAAATGGGTAATGACAATTCGATAGATAGTGATTTGGCAGAATGGAGTATCTCGGAAGCATCTAATACAGCTATCAATATATGGTCGTCAGAAATCGTATCTGTAACTGATGATTCTGCAATTATGAGCATGGATGCTGGATTTTATCCTGCCAATTCAATTGGAGACCAGGTCTGGATAGATAATAGGGTCGAGGGGTTATTCGAAGGATTTGATAGTGGTGATTCCCCAGCAGAGAATATCATTGTCAGATTACTTGATGCAAGAGATTCTTTGATTAATGCGGCTGAAACGGATGAATTTGGAAAATATTTATTTAATAGTCTTCCAATTGGCGACTACTATGTAGAATTTACAGCACCAGACGGTTACACTTTTGTTGATCCTTATGCGCATAATGAAGAGATAGATAGTGATGCTCATTCAGAATTATTCGATAACGCTAAAGGTGTCTCACTTAATGTAACGGTTGAAGTTGGTGAAAACATTCTAGAGATCGATGCTGGCTTGAAAGCAATGAATATACTTGGACTTCAATTGTTGGATTTTACAGTCAAGTATGAAGAAGAAGATAATGGAACGTTGCTCTTATGGAGCACTAATAATGAAATCAATACAGATGTCTTTGCTATAGAACGAAGTCATGAAGCATCAGAAGAATTTACTAAGATAGGTCAAGTGAAAGCAGCCGGTAATTCTTCTGTACAAATGGAATACGATTTTACTGATGAAGACTTGGAGTCTGGCACATATTATTATAGATTGAAAATGATTGATTTGGATGGAACCTATACTTATTCACCAGTAAGGAGTGTTCAGGTCAAGGAGAAATATATTAAGAGTGGAATCTCTTCTATATTTCCTAACCCAACTACTGGAAGAGTAAATATAGAGATACAAAAAACTAGGAAGGATGATATAGTAACTGGAGGTATTTTTGATGTTCTTGGAGAAGAATTGATTGTAGTATCACACGAGGACAATGTGAGAAATTCCAAGTTAGTAGTCGATTTGAGTCAGTTGGCAGAAGGAGATTATATTGTCAGAATTCAGATAGGAGTTGAAGTTTTTGTCAAAAAAGTGATTCTTACTAAGGCAGATTAAAATCCCATTTTAAAACCAAATTTTGCAAGCACAGGATTCTACTACAAGTAACATCCTGTGCTTTTTTCTTGCAATTGGACATTGTATTATGCTAATTGTCAATTATCATAATACTTAACTTATCCATAAAATAAAGTTTAGTTTAATAAAATTACTGAATAGACCATTTAGACTACACGATTTTTATTGATGGATAGTTGATTGGACAGCCTTTAGCCATTTTAGCTAATGAGGTTTTAAATGGCGTTAAAAAAATGGCCGTTGACGACAGGGAGGAGGAGTTTGGCGCTTGTTTAGCTATTTAAAGCTTAGTTAGTGTTAAGAAATGGGTAGAGCTTAGAATTTTGTTTCCCATCCGACTTTGCTCAGGGCAGGCTTTTTCCAATGAAAAAGAAAACCGCCGGTAGGCAAGTACAATTCATTTTAGAGACGTTATTCAGTAAAATTATTCTTATTAGTCAGCTTAGTTTTGGAAGCTCCTATGTAATTTTACTCCATGGGTATTTGGATTAAGCAGATTGGGTTTAGAATGCACCATCATTGTATTGTTTTGATTAGTCTTATTTGCATTGCAGCATTGATCTCGAGCTGTGTAAATAATG
Organism: uncultured Saprospiraceae bacterium; assembly: GCA_964567435.1. Taxonomy (GTDB): domain Bacteria; phylum Bacteroidota; class Bacteroidia; order Chitinophagales; family Saprospiraceae; genus RFSX01. Next base: position 2,059 of record CAZMMQ010000134.1, read on the forward strand.
AAAGTATCATCATTCAATCCTCCGACACTTCTCTTGTAATTCAGGATAGCTTATATTTTTATCATGGACAATTATACTCTGGAACTATAGAAGAACTCAACACGAATGAGGACTTAAAATCAGTAAAGCAAATCTTAAATGGAAAAGAACATGGATTACAAATGGGTTATCATTATAACGGACAGCTTTCATATGAGTATAATGTAGAGCAAGGCATAAGGAAGGGCGAATACAAAGAGTATTTTCCTTCTGGTGATATTCAAATATTTAAACTATACAACGAGGAGGGTAGACCTGTCAAAACTCGAATTAGAAATATACAAGGAAAAGTAATTGCCAATTATGTTTGGAAGAATAATAGGTATTTTGGATACTTAGGGTCGAGCAATTGTTTCTCAGTACTCAATGAAATGGAGAATGAATAAATACTTAATTCTTATAGTGCTAATTGTCATAGGATGCAAGCAAGTACCTCCTGCAGAATTGCCCTTCTTTAATAGTGCAGAGCTAGAGCCTGAGTGGATAAGTCCCTCTGATTCGAAGTTCACTAGAATACATAAGGTGAAACCTTTCTCTTTTCTGAATCAAGATTCAATTTATATCACAAATAAAAACTTTGATGGTTCAATATATGTCACCGATTTCTTCTTCACTACCTGCCCAAGCATCTGCCCTAAGATGACAAGCAATATGCTGAAGCTTCAGACGCTTTACAAGAATCAAGATCATATTAAATTCTTATCTCACACTGTAACTCCATGGATTGATACAGTGGCCCAACTTAAGAGATATGCAAAGGACAAAGGAGTAATTAGTGGAAAATGGCATCTTGTAACTGGTGACGAAAACAATATATATGAGCAGGCCAGGACAGCTTATTTTGTAGAAGGGAAAATAGGAATGCAAAAGGAATTAGATGATTTTGTCCACACAGAGAATTTCGTTCTAGTAGACTCCAAACGCCGTATCCGAGGTATTTATAATGGGACTTCTGACAGAGATATAGACCGACTCAAAGAAGATATAGACACCTTGTTAGAATCCATGAACGAGTCTTAAATATTTATAAAAGGCCTAATTTCTTTAGGTGAATTGCGTATTTATACATATTTTTATTTTTCATATGTAAATCCCCTGATAATCAATCCCTTTAACTGATTTCATTCTTCCAACCTAATCGGACAGTATAGTCCCATTGTTTGCTGGTTCTCAGTGAACAACATATCTATATTTTCTAATATGAAAATGATAATGGCCTTAAGGTGTTAAAGTCAATTATTAGGAATGAAGTCATACAAATTAGTAAAAAGGGAGGTCATGAGAAAATTAACAAGTTTTCTTCTGATGTTCTTGAGTATATTTCTGTCATCAAATTTATTTGGTCATAGTGTCCAATGGGCCTACTGTATCACAAATGATGGTAGCATAAGACTTTATGGCGAACACTGGCATGGTAATCTCTCAGTAGCCCTGACTGCCGATGCAATTGTAAACTTCAGTGTATTCGACGCCTCTTCTGGGATAACATCTAATTTCTCTTCATTACCAGCTGGAGTTGTTTTTGATACACCTATCGGCTCATTACCTGATTGCAAGGGACCACTGAATATTGTTTCTGCTTGTGCTAGTGCCAATACCTATAATGACTGGGCATATTGGGAATTTTCTCCACCTTCTTGTTTTACAAATCTAACTGTAACCTTACAAAGTGTTACTGGAAGCGACGCTTTTATCTTTGTAGAAGGATGTGGTTCTCTAACACCATTTTCTCTAACAGATTCATTTATAGATTGTGTGGAGCCAACTGTTAGTTGTCCTATGGACATGACAGTAAACGCAGCTGAGTCGGATCCATGTGGTGCAACTTTTACAGATTTGGCCCCGACGATTTTGTTCGATGATTGTACAGATACTGACGATTTAATTGTTACTTATACTGTAGCAGGGGCTACTACAGCAGCGGGAAATGGATTAGCAAATATATTCTATGGTAAAGGCACCTCTACTGTCACCTACTTTGTCGAAGACGAGACGGGAAGAATAGGAACTTGTGATTTCGAAATAACAGTAGATGATGTAACAAGACCTGCTGTCAGATGCCCTAGGGATCTCGAAGTTTTTTGTGATGACCCAGATCAGATAGGCACTATCAATGCCTGGCTCGCGACTTTTATGTCCGCAGATGCTTGCGATGATGCTTTAGTCAATACGAATGATTTCGATTCAGGCACCATAACTCAAACGGTAACTTTCAATGCTGCCGATTTTTGTGGTAATACAAATAGTTGTCAGGCTAGTATTCGTATTGTAGATAGTATAGATCCCATAATAATTACTTGTCCCACTGATATAGAGATAGAATGTGGAGAACCTAATAATAATACTCTACTGGATATATGGCGTAATGGAGCCACAGCAGTAGATGGTTGCTCTCAAACAGTAAGTGTGACTGATAACTTCACGATACTAAATAGTAATGTATGCGGAGGTATGACAACGGTCATCTTTACGGCAACTGATGGAGCTTCTAATACCTCAACTTGCTCTGCAGTTATTTCGCAAGTGGATTCACAAGCTCCTGAATTTTTGATGAAACCTCAGGACATCAC
>CAZMMQ010000135.1:0-4607 GCA_964567435.1 uncultured Saprospiraceae bacterium
ATTCTTGTGCTTTGTTAAACCAACCCAAGACCAATGCGTGGGTATTAATAAAATGTATCTGTATGGCTTGTATGTACTCTTTGAGAATCATCACAACGAATTATGTTACAAGATAGATACTTATCTTAAGAGTTGGAGCTAGTTATAAGTCCGGAGTAACCGTATCAAACATTCTCAATACAAGTCCAGAGATGTCTCTACAAGCTCGGCATGACAAAACCGTTTTCAATATTACTTTTCGTGTTTTTTTAAAATTGTTGCTATCATTTTGTCTCTTTCACTGACAAGTTCCCAATTGAAATCATCTAGTGTTTCTATTGTTTCACCATATTTCAGCAAGGCTAAATCACAAACTCTGTATGTATTTAGTAATTCTTCAGGGTACTTCCTCTTCCAACCATGCATATAACTGCTTAGGGATGAGAAGTCATCTTTAATTTTCATGAGAGCTCTCAAAGTCTTAGGGAGTTTGTACTTGCTGTAGTTCCAAAGCTCTCCTAAAATTTTGTGCCATATAAACTTTGGACTCATTTTATTATTACGATAATGGCTATGTGGTTCTGTAGAGACAATTTCTGCTAGTTGTTCGTCTCTGTAATAAGCGTATTCAGATTGTAATAGAATTTCTACACATTTCATACCGCTATTTACCATACATCTATAGTTGGTGGAGGTATTTATACAGTCATGGAGTACTATTCTATCTCCTAATGTCAATAGGGTTTCTCCAATTTTCCATTCTTTTCTACAAGGCATACTTAGAGAATCATAGTATGTACGATACATCTTTATTGCTTGTATAGTATCTCCAGTAAAAAGTAAATTGTGACAAGTAAAAATGTAAGAATACCCGTAATTACAATAAGTAGACAAGAAGAGGTTGATTTTTTCAGTGACGGTCATGCCTCTGGAATTGGCATACCAATCTTTAATAACGTTGATAAGTTTTGCTTTTTCCTCTTGCTTAAGATTAGAAAAAAGTTTGTTTCCTTGAGATGCATTGTCAAAAAAGTCGCAGTAAGTTTTTACCTCAATTAAATCCATGGCCACATCTGAGATAGAAATGTAGAAAGCAGGATCATCCCAGTCAGGGGGACGTATACATAAACGGGTCGCAGCATCATTGCTCAGATAGTCAATCAGCTTAGGAATTAGTACCTCCTCATCAATATTGACAAGAGCAGCAAAATGTGAATGAAGATCTCGACCACTTGCTATATTAAAAGTTCGTGCTAGATACGAAGTATCAGTTTCTGCAAAAAAATGTCGCTCTGAAAGACGACCAGAGCTGCGATAAGGAAAAATAGCATAGGAGGAATCACAAATACTATGAAAAAACTGATCTATTATTGTTTCATCGGAATTACTTGAGCCAAATTCGATAGATTTTGAAATATCACAAAGCGACGCCTCGCTGAGAATTAACTCGTCTTTTGCATAATCATAAATACCTTTCCAATCCTCATTATTAGAAATTTTCTCTATTAGCTTAGATTGATTAGTGACATGCATATTCCAATCTTGTGCCAATAATGAATTATAAAATAAGCTAAAAGACAGAACGAGGAAAGAGGATATTAAAACTGTACACTTCATGGTCTTGAAGAGTTTGATAACAATTCTTTATCAGATTGGCCATAATTCTTTCTATAGTATTTTAATGCTTTTTTCTTAACGGCTGCAAAATGCCGAACTCTATCAGGATAGCGAAAAAATTTATTTATAAATTGAAGGTCAGTAATGGCTTCTATGCTTTTGATTATTTGATATGACTGAGTTGTATTTCGTTCTTCTATCTGTCCAAAGAGATTCCGAAGGATTATATCTTTTGTACTATCTGAAAGAGATAAATCTTTCCTCCCATTATTTGTTGCTGAATTGATAAATATTGAAAGTTGGTAAGGATAACAACTAGCATAATATATGGCGAGCTCCCTTGGCATCTTTTTCTTGGATTTTTCAACAATATATTTAGAATATGCCATTCTTAGATAGTAGTCGAAATCATTGTCCTCTTTCGGATGTATTGATTCTATAAGATATTCCTTCAGTAGGCGAAGCATTTTTTCTGATGGATGATTATATGACCCGACGGTCGCATTGAAAGTGCAAGGTAGTACTAACTTGTCTAGATGCTGCAGGATTAATGACTCTTCTATAAGATTCTTTCGAACTAATTTTTTAAGGACCTCATGCATACTAAGAAACTTTTGGTAGATAAATACAGTATCCATAGGCTGAAGAGTTAGTATAACACCTGAACTTATAAAGTAGCGTTGTACAGATTGATATTTTTCATTGGACAATGCAGTGATAAGTTCAACAAAGGTGTTTTGAGCATTTTCTTTATCCAGAGCCAATTCTTTTACGCAATTGTCTAGTTCAGCTTGAGTTGTTTTCTGTTCGGACCTCAATAGTAATAAACAAGAGCTGTTGCCATAAGCAGAAACAGAATGGCAACATAAGAATAGGCTAAAGTAAACTAGGACAGGAAGCTTGATATTCATATTCTTTATTGTGCTTATACTATAGACGCCTGTAGTTGGTGAATTACACAATCACTTCTTTAATAACCTAAAGGCAACAATTAGAAACATAAAAAATGGCCACAAATACAAGCAAATTGCTATTTCTCGATGCATATCAAAGATGTTTGCAGCCAATCTAGAATTAAAAAAGAGGTAAATACGGTAGGCATTTACTCCAAAGAACAGGAAGTATTTATATATGGATTTAGTATTAGGATCGTCAAAAACAAAGATGGAACCCAAAAACACCAGAGGCTACATAACTATAGCGACCAACTAAATATTTTTAAGATTGTAATAGTTTCCATCTTATTATCAAAAACAAAGAGACTGTCCCAATTTATGAGACAGTCTCTTCATACACTTTAAGCATCATTGCGATGAGTGCATGAACGGCATCCAATATCGTTCATGTTCAACGGATGAGTAGCTTTTAAATTTTAATAAATTCGAGTATATGGATTTCGCTTCCTGATCTTATTACGATGTAATAAACTCCAGATTGTAGTTCACTTATACTCTGTTTTTCATTAAGAATAAGCTTCCCATGTTGCTTTCCGTTACTATCAATGATCATTGCTGATGCCATTTTGTCATTGGTCTTAAGCGTTATCTGATCTGAACTAGGATTAGGAAATAAGGAATATTGATTTGACTCAGCATTTTCTCTCAATCTCTGATCCACCTTCAGCTCAGAACTGGTAAGACCCTCTTTGTCAGAGTTTCGATTGACACCATTTCTGCTTTGACGCCTTGATCCACATCTCTCTATCTCTATGTCATCTATATAAACCTGATCACCATTACCAGAGGCGTCACATCGAATTCTTATCACGGTTCTACTACTGAGTAGATTCTCAGGTATAACTTCCTCTACAGACAAAGCTTGTCCGTTCTGAAAGTCAGTACCTCTTACCCATCTTTTGATTCTTGTGAATGAAGATCCACCATCAGTAGATACTTCCAGCATGAAGTCTTCTGACTGCTCCATTGAGAAGGCTTCGTAGTTAAATCTAACAACCACACTGCTTGCAGATCTGAAATCCATCACATCAGTAAATATGGATGAACTTCGTCCAGAGTTGTCTCTCAACCTCACAGCACGACTACCTGAAAAACTCTGTGTGAATTCTCCTATTCTAGCATCCGCTCCACCATCATTCCATATGCCCAAGCCTGACTCAAAATCCTCTGAATCCTGGAGTCTACAGGCGCCAGACGGCGATGATGTTACTGGTATCAAATCAAATTGTTGATTACCGTTGCCACTATTAAAAGAAAAGATTAAGTTTTTACCACCAGAGCCTGACCTCTTGTCTAGCGCTCTGCTAAGACAATGCATAGGCTTAAGGAAATAATTACCATTGTCTTTTTCTATCCTCCATCGTTGCTGATTAGCATTGGCAGATGTAGCTGTAGCCACATCGGCACTATTTGCACATCGTCCACTTGCTACTTCGAGATATCGATCGGTATGGAAACTTTTGATAGTGTGTCTACCTTGTCCAATATGTGAAATCACCCATTTTTGCGGGTCATTATTGGTTCTGTCGGCCATAAAGACATCATTGTTACTTCCAAAAGAGGTGATCATGTTTTGGTCAGTAGTTTTTGAATTTATGTAGAAAGTACCATTAACCGTCTCAAAATCTACCACTGTTGTAGGTGGTGTTGGAGTCGGCGGTGTTGGTGGCGGCGTTGGTGTAGAGCTAACTGGTATCAAGTCAAATTGTTGATTGCCATTGGTTCTACTAAAAGCATGGATTGAGTTTCTGCCACCAAGACCTGTCCGTCTGTCTAGCGTTCTACTAAGACAATGTATTGGCTTGAGGAAATAATTACCATTGACTTTCTCTATCCTCCATCGTTGGTGATTAGAATTGGCGGAGGTAGCTGCACCCACATCGGCACTGTTTGCACAGCGTCCATTTGCTACTTCGAGATATCGATCCGTATGGACACTTTGAATCGTGTGTCTACCATTTCCAATATGTCTGATCACCCATTTTTGCGGGTCACTATTTCTTCTATCTGCCATAAAAACATCATGGTTACTAGCAATAGAGGTAATCATGTTTT
>CAZMMQ010000136.1:0-4583 GCA_964567435.1 uncultured Saprospiraceae bacterium
CTTCCTGACTAATCCCTTCATTGTACAAAAATTCTATTCTTAATAAATTCATACAGATTCTCAATAGACTTATCCCTTTCTTCTAACAGGCATTCTAAGTGAATTTCATAACACTTTTCCCCTACTCTAATCATCCCCATCTGAATGTATTTTTCAATTTCACCTGAAGTGTGACTAAATCCTTGCCCATTATACAATTTATCACCAAAAGACTTATTAATTACTGCAGTTTTGTCATAGGCCTTCAAATTATCCACTGTTCTAGAAATCTGCATTCTAACAAACATACCAAGTTGAGTGAAATCATCTAACACATTTTCTCTATCATAGTCTACTGTGCCGCAACGAACAGTTATTTGTGATATATTTTTGTAATTAAGTTTTAGTATTTCATAATTGGACTTATCTGGTTTAATTTTAGTATACCCATCTGGAATCGCATATTTCAATGAACATTCGTCCTCAACATTGCAGCCAAAACTTAAAAGTGAAAATATTAAGATGAGGTGAATTAGTTGGGAATCAATAATATAGTGTTTCATTGGGACTATGTATCTATTCAAAAATAAAGCTGTTTTAGTCAAATGTTTATTAAAGGTAGCACAATTCACTTTTTTGGCAAAAGTAAAAACAATAATATCTATCGAGTATAAGCTTTTTATCATGTTCGTCGAGACTTGCAGTACTTGCAGTCTCGATGGCTTATGCTTGTAATGAATAAAAGTTCAAACCCCACTCACCAATTCACTCAAGAACCAAATGAAACTTGCTATTTTCTCGTACTTTCTCAGAATCCAACCAATAGGGTATCCATGCCTCATTTTTCCATTTTGTAAGTTGAGATTTATAGTAAGGATGTAGTATTCTAGAACTGCTTCCGCCAGCTAAGACACCAATCATTTTCTCATCATCACTTAAGTCAGCCACCATCCTGAAGGTGGTCAGCCACTGAGTGGTATAGGTGCCATCTTCTTCTACTAAATAACCAGCTCTGTTAAGGGTATTATTAGATCCATTTTTTGGAAATTCTTCAGCGCCTAAGAAAGATGATCCGAAGCCAGTTTGTTTGATAGGGCTGGCAAATCTTATAGTGTGTATATTGCCCCACTGCCAGCTACTCATTTCAGGACCGAGTACTTTGTTTAATTTTTCTTTGGTAAGTAGGCCTGCAGAAATAATGACATCATTAAGGGTCTCTGTCTTGTCGGTATTCTTATTGTCTATGTAATCGGATGGCGAGAACATTATTTTATCCACACGTTGTGACCAGAAGTAGGTTTTGTCCCAGAATTGAGTGCTGATTTTTTCTGGAATATCATCTGCAAGGAGTTCTCTAGCCAATATATCATATAAGGTATTATAAATAGTGGGACCAATTAAATCCACTTTATCTTCTAGATTCCACGCTGCCAGCTCTTCTGCTAAAGGAAGAGTCTCCTCATGGGATTGGAGGGCTGGAATAATTAGCGGCAATAGACTTTGTGCCTGCATGTTTTTGCAATCTATATTTATATCCCATCCGTCTTCAGTGGATAGAGAAAGGGTGGTTTCCATTATCTCTTTGATCCGTGAATAGCGGTAATGAGTGGAGAAGTGTGCAGAGTAATAGTAAGGGTAATTTTCAGTTCTGGGATCGTGGTTAGCCGTGCCCACCCAAGCTCTTTCTGGATTAATCATATGCGGCATTTCCTCTTTGGGTATAAATCCCTCCCACTTGCCATCTAGCGCATGACGGTGGGGTATAGCACCATGCTGATTCCTTCTAATAGGTACAAGCCCAGTTGTCTGATGCGCTATGTTATCCTCTTTGTCACCAAAAATAAAATTGAAGAATAAATTATCTATACTATAGAGCGCTTGTTTGAATTCATAAACAGTTTTAGACTCCAGAAAATTTTCTAGTCCTAATGAAGGACTTGTGGTATGTGCTGGCGACCAACTTAGAGTAACGACTTCATCCGTTTTTATACCAAAAGATTCAAAGTCAGAAATTACTGGTCCATTAACAGTAGCACGTATCTTTATGGTTACATATTCGGCATCTTTGACTTTTATAATTTCCTCCCTAACGGTAAAGTCCGCCCATTCATCTTTACTCAGGTATTTATGACCGTTTATCTTTTCTATACATAGGTCTTGAGAATCTCCATAGGCATTGGTGACGCCAAAAGCCATATGTTCGTTTCTTCCTATGATAAGTCCAGGCACACCAGGAATAGCGACACCGACACTGGTGAATGACGGACAAGACAAACCAATAGGATGGAATATGCCTGGTAGCAACCGGGCATCTAGGTGAGGGTCATTCCCTACCATTACTTTTCCATTCTCTGCCTTAGCTGGAGATACGGCCCAGTTATTAGATCCAAGATTAGGGATGTCAATAGTGCTCGGTGGCGTCGTCTCGTTTAAACCGATATAGTCCGTTTCTTTTAGAAAATAGCTACTATCTATTTTTACATCATGTTGAGAATTCCTGTCCGGATTGATATTAAGAGGGAGAAGCCCCGTGTCATTATTAGTTAAGGCCAGTAGATTAAGACTCAGTATCTCATCATCCATATTTTGGGACTGGCTGTATCCTACAAAGTGGATGATAGCAACCATCTCTTCTGCAGTGAGCAGGGTAGGTACCATCCCAAGTAAACTGAGTTCCAAAGGAAATTCGTTATCCATCGTATTTAGATAGGCATTATAACCATCACAATACCATTGTAAGAACTGTCTAGAATCCTCCCTGAGATGACTATAAGTTCTTTTTCCTAGCCTAGTCATATCCAATACACGCATTTGTATATCCGAATCTAACATACTGTTACCTACAATGGCTGCGGCACGGCCCGCTATGATGGCCCTATAGAATTCTATAAAAAATAATCTGTCTTGTGCGGTGATAAATCCCTGGCCCTTTATGACATCGGCTTTGTTCTCTCCATGTATGTAAGGAATGCCATAGGCATCACGATAGACCTGTATTGGTGCCTCGTTGATGTGGAAATCTATTGTTCCGCTTCTTTGATGATTATTAGCATTGGTAAGCCACAAGTAAGCGGCAGAGAAGATGATGGCAAGGATGATAACCAGATATATAAGGACTTTTTTCACAGAGGTACTATTAGTAAGATGCATCTAATATAATGGACCTTATAGGTATTTCTGTATAGTTTTAGCGGTCAGCAAATTCGCTTTTCACTTTTTTTAAAGAAAATCACGCTTGCCTGTAATTTTTAGACCACATAAGATACTAATAGGGTATAGTACGATAATATCGGATGTCAAAGACTAAAGAAAATACATATCTAGAGCTCATAAAAATTCACGAAAAAATCATTCATAAAGTGGTTGGGCTATACCATAGTGATGATAATGATAAGGAAGATATGTACCAAGAAATATTACTTCAGGTATGGAGAGGGATAGATAACTTTAAGAGTGATGCTAAGTTTTCTACTTGGTTGTACAAAGTAGCATTAAACACGGTGCTCAATGGTCAAAAGCAAAAAAGGATAGAGACAGAAACCTTGAGCGAAAGCCAACCACAAGAATCGTCTGAGAATTATGATAATATCAATCTACTTTATCAGGTGATTAGACGATTGGATGAGATAGACAGAATGATTATCACCTTGAATTTGGAAGGATATAAGAATCCTGAAATCGCAGAGATAACTGGAATGAGCACTAATCATATCAATGTCAAATTACACAGAATTAGAAAATCAATTACTGATCAATTAAAAGCTATCATATGAACCGAAATCAGCAACCAAGTAGTGACTTAGAAGCGCTTTGGAAAACGATGGCGCAAGAAAAGTTTGAAAATAATAAACTAGAAAAAACTAAAATTATGAATGCAATTAATAAACAATCTACCGATGACATTATCTTACTAAAGAAGCGACTTGGCATTAAAATTTTATGGTGTATGCTCTTCATAGTTATAATGGTCGCTTTAATGTTACTTAATTTGGACAAATTTCAATTTCTTATGATAATGGGTTTTGCGGTAGGTATTTATATACTAGGAGGCGGATTACTTGTTACGCAATATTTGCAAATGGATAGTTCTGACAAAGATGATTCTGTTCTCCAAGTGATGACGCACAATCTTAAAACGATCAAGAAGGCATTACAAATAGAGACAATCTGGGGCATGTTTCTTCTCCCGCTTTCCATACCAATCGGCATGCTTCTTCCTAGGACCTATAATGGAGAGATGATCCAAGAGTTAATGCACGATACCCGATATCTGACTGTAGGTCTATGCCTGATTATTTTCGTCGTACCACTTATAACAATATTAACTAACAGGATGAATAAATCAGCTTTTGGGTGTCAAATAAGTAGTCTAGAAGAGAATATAATTAAGATGGAAACCCTGTCTTAAAAAGAAAAATAGCCGATAATTTTTGAGGTTGTCATATTAACACAATAGAAGTTAGCTGTAACATTTTTAATAATTACCTTAGTGAGAAATTATTAATTATGAAGAATTATTACACGCTAAGCATTGCTTTTTTAATTTCGTTTTCAGCCTATTCTCAGACCTTCAACGATGAGTTTTTTTCCATTGAATTTGATGG
>CAZMMQ010000137.1:0-4098 GCA_964567435.1 uncultured Saprospiraceae bacterium
ATTTTTAGATACCGTCTGTCGCGGTTTATTGAATCATTCTTTATGATACGGCTTATACTTCTTATTTGTTTTTGCTCAGGTAGTATGCTTACGGCACAGCTGACAGAAACACAGCTCCCTATTGTCATTATCAATACCTCAGGGGCTGCCATAGAGAATGAACCAAAAACTTTTTCAGAATTAGGTATAATCTATAACGGCCCTGGTGCTAACAATGAAGTATCAGACTTCCCTAATGAATATCGTGGATATTGTGGAATAGAGACAAGGGGATATTCTGCCCTCAACTTTGAGAAGAAATCTTACGGTATAGAATTGTGGGATGAGGATCAGTCTGATATTACTGGTAGCTTTCTAGGCTTTGACCGTGAAGAAGATTTTATTCTCAATGGCCCTTATTCAGACAAATCTCTAATTAATAACACGGTGGTCCTGCAACTAGCCAGAGAGATGGGCCATTATGCCTCCAAAACAAGGTTTGTAGAACTTGTAGTTAATGGAGAGTATCAAGGTGTATATGTCTTGATGGAAAAAATTAAGCGAGACAAAAACAGAGTAGACATTTCCAAACTCAAAAAAGATGACCTCAGTGGGGATGAATTAACGGGTGGGTATATTTTTAAAATAGACCACGGCAAATCGGGTGGCTGGACATCTGAGTATGAAAAATATAGTCATAACGAACCCCTATACTTTCAGTATGTCTATCCCGAGGAAGCCGACATCTTGCCAAAACAAGCTGATTATATACAAAATTATGTAGCATCATTTGAGGAAGCCCTAAAGGCGCAGTCTTATACCAATGATCTAGGCAAGCACTATACAGCATACATTGATCTCCGCAGCTTCGTGGATAATTTTATTATAAATGAGGTCACCAAGAATGTAGATGCCTATTGGCTCAGTTCTTACTTCCATAAAGACAAAGACAGTCAAGGCGGGCGGATTGTAGCAGGACCAGTTTGGGATTACAACTTATCGCTTGCCAACGCCAATTATTGTCAATGTGATAACCCTAAGGGCTGGATATATTACCAATGCAAAGGCCATAGTCCATTCTGGTGGGATCGTTTTTTTAGCAGCTATACATTTACATCAGCGCTTAACTGTAGGTGGGATGAGCTAAGACAATCCATCTTGTCTGACGATAATCTTTTAGAAATAATAGATTCTAAAGTCGCAGAGTTAGGACCAGCAGCCCACAGAAACTTTGAACGGTGGCCTATTCTCGGAGAAGGCGTTTGGCCTAATTCTAAAATGTATGAACACGTCCAATCACATGAGGAAGTCATCATAAAAATGAAAAAGTGGCTACTGGCTAGAGTGGATTGGATGGACAAAAACTTACCTGGTGAGGCTGCCCTATGTGATCAATTAAATAATCAAGATATTGTCATTGTTTCTGCTACTGATGATTATGAGATTAAGAAAGCTGCCCCTGACTTAATCACATTTGCTATTCCATTCTTTGTGCTTCTGATTATGCTAGAAGTCTTCTTAAGTCATCGCATGCAACGAGAAAATTATGTCCTGAAAGATGCGACCAGTAGTATCGCTATGGGTTTGGGTAGTCAAGTCATTGGGATGGGTGGAAAGTTAATTATTATAGCAGCATTTTATCTTGCTTATGAATACCGGGTTTTTACTTTTGGTTTCGGTGTGGTGGTTTGGGTTGTGGCTTTCTTCTTGGAGGACCTGACCTATTATATTTTTCACAGGACGTCTCACGGGTCTCGATTTTTTTGGGCCTCTCATGTCATACATCACTCCAGTCAAAAGTATACTTTAGCTACCGCCCTAAGACAAACATGGACAGGAGAATTGACCGGGACTTTTTTGTTTTGGGTGTGGATGCCGCTTTTGGGTTTTCATCCCATGATGATACTCACCCTTAAAGCTGTCAGTTTAATTTACCAGTTTTGGATACACACCGAATTGATTACTAAACTACCCAGATGGTTTGAGTTTGTATTCAATACACCATCACATCATCGGGTCCACCACTCCAGTGATGTCAAATATCTGGACATGAATCATGCAGGTATTCTCATTATCTGGGACAGAATGTTTGGCACTTTTATAGAAGAAAAAGAACAGCCAATCTATGGTATCAGGGAAAACCTACACAGTCACAATCTTATCACAATCGCTTTCCATGAGTGGGTGGCTATTGGGAAGGACTTGCGGTCTAAAACCTCTTTTTTTGAGAAACTAAAATATGTCTTCGGACCACCGGGATGGAGTCATGATGGCTCTCGCAAGACGACGGCTCAGTTAAAACAGGAGTTGGAATAAATTAGTTGTAAATAATTCGATCTGCTCCAATTTACACCTTAATGCAGTGTGTCAACTGCGACAAAAACTAAATCTAAAAGATTAGATTAATAAAATGAACTAGAATTAATTCGTATTTTGATTAGAAAAACAATCATGAAAATCATTCAATTTCTATTTCTACTGATTCCAGTCTCTCTTATTAGTCAAAAAGAATTTGCTCCCATAAATACAGTCTGGAATTATGAGGGGCATGAATTAGACTGTAATGGTAATCATATAAATTATGTAGTCGAGAAAGAAGAAATTATTGATGGCAAAGATTGTTCAGTCATATTCGCTTATACTGCAAGTAACCTCAATACCAACTTTATAATATCGCCGGATAGTCTAATTGTATGGGAAAACGACAACAAGGTTTATTTCTTACAAGACAGTATTTTCTATCTACTCTTTGATTTTGATTTATCAGTAGGTGATACTGTGACATACTATGAGCCTATCAATAAACCTGAATTCAGCACTAATCCAGTTATGGATATATCACAAGGTCCTAATGAGTATATGGCAGAAGTAACTCAAATAGAAAATGTAACCATTTCGAATACAAGTCTGAGAAGTTTTGATACAAAAATAATCTCTCCAGATGACTCATATGGATTAAGAAATTCAATCATTGAAAATGTTGGTAGTCTTTCTCAAAATTTCACAGGTGACCACCAATTCTTTGTAGCGGATGGATGTTTTGGGGGCTTACAATGTTATGATAATGGTCAAATTGAATATAAAACTGAAAGCCTATTTCAAACACCAAATCCAAGCTGTGACTTTTTGGATTCAATCGAAGAAACAGAAATTAATAATTCAATCCAAGTGTACCCTATCCCAGCACGTCATTTTTTACATATTGAAACAACTCTTCAAATAGAAAAAATTGAAATCCTAGACCTGACAGGTCAACAAATTAAAAGTGAAACTTTGAGTAATATTATCAATGTAGAAGAACTCATACCCGGAATATATATACTGACTATCAAATTGGAAAATGGCATTACCTCAATAAAATTTGTAAAGGAATAAACCCTTCCAACTTAGATACAAATACTGATAGTTATTATAAGTTAGAATAACTTTTCGTTGATTCCACTATATTTATAGCATGTCAGGATGGATTCTCTTTACGCTAATTAGTGCATCAATAGTATGTTTTGCAGCAGCCATGTATTCTTGGTATAAGAAAGGATACAAGCAGCCCTTAGAGGACAGCTATTATACTATGACTGACAAGGATTTATTAATGCTCATCGACAGTCAACCAGATAAATTGATTAATGCTGAGATGGTTTCAAACAACACCTCACTGACAAAAAAAGAAGCCAAGGCCAGGCTGACCAACTTAATTTATAAAGGCGTTGTCAAGTCTGCTCATTCGTCAGGATTCAAGTACTTTTATTCATTAAAGCAACCGATTCGAACAGGACCCTATCCAACGCTATCAAATGATCCGTTCTTGACAGTAGGAGACCTGATGCTCTTATTCAAACATTTTGATTATCGTGTTAGCATTCAGGATATCTGTATGGCTACTGGACTTCCTGTCTCTGTCATCAGAGAAGAAATGAAACACTTTATCAAAAAGGAAATAGTTCGAGAAGTTATCAATGCTGTAGGTGATGGTATGACGCATTATAGTAGTTCTCGATTCTACATTCTTCGCGACCCATATCGAAGTAATCCAGATGCCTATCTGGAGCAGGAAGAAGCAATTGATTTTGAGTTAAAGGAGATATATAAGCAGGCTGGGTTGAGAGAGGATAAATAAAT
>CAZMMQ010000138.1:0-3853 GCA_964567435.1 uncultured Saprospiraceae bacterium
ATTTTGAGTTAAAGGAGATATATAAGCAGGCTGGGTTGAGAGAGGATAAATAAATCAAAAAAAGTTGCATATGATGTCGCAAATGTCTTTTCTAAATCATCATATAGATAACAAAATCAAACATCATGAAAATCGCAACTTCAAAATTTGCCCTTTTCCTAATTGTATGCCTTTGCATCACTAGTTGTGCAGAGGAGTCGTTAAGCGTCCAAGAACCGATAACAATCTTTCCAGAACCAGTACAAATCTCGATTGCCAGCCTCAATGGAAGTGTAGAAGATGAAGATGGTCTTCCACTAATCGGTGCTCAGGTTACTTGTCTCAACTGCCTACCAGAAGCAGAAATGATAACTGATGAGAAGGGGAATTTCCAATTTCTAAATGTACCGTTCAGTGGTAATACAGGTTTTCTTGCTGTTACAGCTGAAGGTTATTTTGATGGATACAGACGTTTAGGAATAGTAGAAAACAGAATCAATTATACAAGGGTTCAACTTCGGGAAAGACAATCAGTCGGCAATCTAAGTACCGCAGAAGGAGGTACACTTAACCATGCAAGCGGCGCTCGTATAGACTTACCCGTAAATGGGATTATCGATGTTAATGGCATGCAATACACAGGGAATTACGAGGTCTATATGTCTTGGATAGATCCAAGTAGCAAAGATCTGAACATGTCTATGATGGGTGATCTTAGTGCTATAGATGCAGAAAACAATCTTGTAGGACTAGCTACCTATGGCATGCTCCAAGTAGAATTGGAATCACCAGATGGCATCTCGTTGAACTTAGCCAATCAAAGCTCTGCAACATTAGAATTTCCTGTGCCAGCTAGTCTGATAGAGAATGCGCCTGTAGAAATTCCTCTTTGGTCATATAGTGAAGAGGAAGGATATTGGATAGAGGAAGGGACGGCACTATTAGTAGGTGATAAATATGTAGGGGAGGTTACTCATTTCAGTACCTGGAATGTCGATGTCAAGATAGACCCTGTCAATATTTGTGGTTCCATAGGTACCATTGCTAGAAATCAAGAAATAGATCTTCCTTATTTTCAAGTCGAGCTTAGTGGAGATTCCTTTCAAAGTGTGGGAGGCTGGCTCTGTAATGATGGCTCATTTAATTTTATAAATGTACCTAGTGGAGAATCGCTAACGCTACGAATTAAAGACTTATGTGGAGAGACCGTTGGATTCTTAGATTTAGGTCCCTATGAGTCAGGGAAGGTTAATTTGGATCCAGTAATCTTAGATAATGATTTTGATATTTCTTTTATAAATCTAAGTGGTGCATCTACAGATTGTAATGGTGCGCCATTGACCAATGGTATAGTTCTAATTGATTACGATTTGGATGTAATATCATTCCCAACTGATGAGAATGGCAATTTTAATGTAACAATACCAACATGTGGTGTTTTTAATGGAAGCATACAAATAGTGAATAATGAAGATTTCACATCCTCAGTATCTATTCCTATAAGCAATCTAACGGAAAATTTTAGTCTGAACACCGTTCCTGTATGTGATGGAGAAATAGAAGAGTTTTTCCATTATACGATTGATGCTACTGACATTAATGGTAACATTGAGAGAATTGAACATTTTATTCTAGACCCTAAATCTATAGATTTTGCACAGACTCTTGGGCTCTTTCTAGTATCGGCAACGGACATAACAAATTTTTTCATACGATTTAACTTATTACCAGAATTGGAAGTAGGTGACAGGTATGATACAATATTTGAGATTATACTTACAACTAATCAAGGTGTATTTGATGCTAATCTAAATTATGAATTAGAAATTACAGCATTAGGAGATGAAGTCAGACCAGGACTATTTGAGTTTGTAGAAGGAACTTTTACTAATGAACCTAACAATTCAAAAGGATCATTTAGAGTGCGATCAATATAATGCTTTTCTAATGTCACTCACTGCAATCATTATACAATTCTTAAATGGGGATAGAAAGGCCGCAAAGGATTTGTATCTTCAAACTTATCAGTGGCTTTTTGCTATTGCAATAAGATACGTGTATGATGATGCCAGTGCTAAGGATATCCTTCAAAATACCTACGAAAAAATATATCAGAATCTCAATACTATTGCGCTAAAACCTGAATCGACCGCTAAGGTGTGGATGAAAAAAATCTGTATTAATGAAGCCTTGATGCTCATTAGAAAAAAGAAAAATTGGGATAAACTACAGTTTAATACTCACCAAGAAGCCTTCCTCCCACAGTATGAATTTGAAAATCAAATGTTACATAAGCTTTTAAGCAGTTTACCTCAGCAACAACGTCTTAGTTTCAATCTGTATGCCATAGAGGGCTATAGTCATAAAGAAATATCAAAGTTGTTAGACATTAAGGAAAGCTATTCGAGAACCTTAGTAGCAAGGGCAAGAAAGCAACTTGCTGCACAGTTATCAAAAGAGAAAATAAATGAAGCCTTATAACGATAAGAATACCATAGACGATTTATTTAAAGATGTTTTTGCACAACAGGAGATTCCTATGTCAGAAGTAAATCAGTTTTGGGAAAGAATAAATCCTGAGAAACCTAAAAAGAGACGAAGAATATTTTGGCTGAGCCTCCTTGGCTTAGGCATAATTTCTACGCTTTTATTTTCGACCTTTAAGGCTAAAGGGCCAAGTGACCAATCTATTGAACCAGAACAATTGACTCAACTAAAAAGTGAAGCAATAAAATCATCTAGCCAATCAATAGAACAACTTGTATCACCCAGGCAAAATATATCTTCAACTAACTCAGCAACTAATATTATTAGAAATGAGAAAAATGAACCTACAATAAGTAGTAACACATACTCAAAAAGACGAATCAATTCTAGGACAATTGTAAGCACCTTGACAGAAAGGACTTCTGTTCGTAACCCAAATGTTGGACTTCAAATTACAACAACGCCAAAAGCCTCTGAGACTAATACATCCCCTATTTTGCCATCAGCAGATAAGGTGGAGCCACATTTATCAAAATTGTTTCCACTACATAACTTTGACAATCAAATTGGATTCCTTACGGTGCCGCGCCGAACACTTCCAAAATTAACTTCTCTATCATTCACCCCTAGTCTTCGCAACATCAAACCAGCACATACTCCTAGCCGTTGGTTTTTGCAGTCGGGATTAGGCGTTGGACAAAACACAGGATTTGACTTTGCTTCGGACTCAGATATCCCCCTTTCTCAAGAATGGAATGACAAAGCCCAACTCTTAGCCAGTTATCACATACAACTAAGTGTGGGTCGCTATATTTCTAGAAGAAGTCAGATACTTTTGGGTATTGAATATCAGCACAACGAACATCAATTCATACAAACCATAACTACCTCCACCACTGAAATCGACTTTAATCCTAGGGCTTACGTTACTATAAACGGTACATTTATAGGAGACAGCATTGCGGTAGAAGTCATACATGAAAACACGCTAGCTGCGCCGATAAGCGTTACCTTTTTTAATATTCCTGTCAGTTATAATTATAATTTTTTCCAACGAGACCATTGCACTTTTGGCGCCTCTGCTGGGCTTATCCTCAGTGCCAGAAGTCAATATAATGGTCCAATTCTTAATCAAGACTTGGAGTGGATAGATGCTGGTCAGGCAGTCTTTACTGATCTGAGATTTAGTTATCAATTGGGTTTACATTTCTCTTATCAGTTTGTAGAAAATGGCTTTTTAGTATTCAATCCAAGCGTGAGGTACCAGCCTGGCATCAATAATCGAGCCTTTGTGCCTGCTAGTGCCTTTGTTATTGGCAATGTAGGAATTAAGAAAGCATTCTAATTGAAAATCTAGCCTCTAAACCACTATAATTTGACATAATAA
>CAZMMQ010000139.1:0-3520 GCA_964567435.1 uncultured Saprospiraceae bacterium
AAAGAACTAATTTTGTGGTGGCGGATTTAGAAAAGTCTCTTACTATATATCGAGATATTTTAGGATTCACGGTTCATAAGATGTCTAACTCGAGTAAAAATTCATTTTCATACCCCGTATTTAATATTCCTAAAGAAGCAAATTTAAAATCATGTACCCTTGATAGTCCTGACCAGATAAGGACCTTAGCACTAACAGAAGTTACTGGCATTCGACTTCCAGAACTTTCTTCCAGGCCACATATGACTGCATCGGTAATAAGAGTAAGTGACCTCCCGTCTGTTATAAAGAAAATAGAAAATTTAGGATTGACTATTAGTGAGTCCAAGATGGCAACAGGATCAGACGGAGGCATATTCTTGGAACAGGCATTTGTAGATTATGATGGACACTTAATTGTACTCTATGAGTATAATTAGAACTGCAAAAGTATGTTAAGAGAAACAAAACTCCCCAGCTCCATGGCATTTATAATATTTATACATTAGCTTGATGGCTCACAATTCACTTTCTAAGAGAGGCAATCTCGCTCTTAATACAGAGCTTAGAGCGGACCTCAAAGTGTTCTTCGATGCCGATGCAGACTTGTATCACCCTGTTAATAATCCACAAGGGAAGTTTCCAGTTAATATGGCAGAGAACAACCTTTCGTGGCATGACTTAAAACCTAGAATTGAACAAGCCATATCTTTCCAATCTATGCCTGATTGGGTTTCTAATTATACGGGCATGGGAGGTCATGCTGATTTTTTGGAAGCAGTAGCTAACTTCATGTCAATTCATGTTACGGGATGCACAGTAGATCCCAGTCATATCCATACTTCTGCAGGTGCAACAGCAGTATTAGAGTTGACTTCTTGGATTCTGAGCGGAAAAAATGACGTGGTAGCGATACCAGCCCCATCTTATCCTGTCTATACCCAAGACTTTGGTAACAAGTCGTCGTTAATAAGATATGACATTGTAACACATCATGCCCTTACGGCAAATGATGGCCTGTCAGATCTCAAAATTAAGCACCTTACAAAAGCCAAAACGAAAATTGAAAAGTCTGGAAAACGATTTAAACTACTAGTACTTACTAGTCCAGATAACCCGACAGGTTGTCTATACGGCACAAAGCAATTAGCAAAGATTAGTGAGTGGTGTATCGAGCATAAGATTCATCTGCTCGTTAATGAACTCTATGGACTCTCCCTTATCCATACCTCTCATCCAGATATAAAAGAAGATTATAAAAAGGAGATGGTATATACATCTTATGCCCAGTTCATGAATAAAAGAAAAAGTGAGTACTTGCATATGTGTTATGGGTTGTCCAAAGATCTTGGTATATCTGGATTCAGAGTAGGCGTTATTCATTCTTATAATCAATCATTCCTTCAAGCATATGCTAACCTTAATGCACCACATCTCGTTTCTAATCTGACTCAATGGGCATTGAGTGATGTCTTATGTGATCAAGATTTCATGTCACATTATATATTAAAGAATCAATCTCGATTGACTACTAATTATGCATTGGTAATAAAGTATCTTAAAAAACTCAACATACCTTATTTGCCAGCACGAGGTAGTCTGTTTGTATGGATAGATATCTCGAAATATGTGATGGGCAAGTCTGAAAAGGCCGAACTTAATTTATGGCAAGATGTCTATGAGACGACCGGACTACTGCTTACTCCAGGAACTGGATTTGGACATAAGAAGAGAGGGCAATTTAGATTTGTATATTCTTTTTTGCAAAGAGATGTGTTGGAAGTTGGGTTGGATAAATTTGTTCAATACTTGAAGGATAAATAGTAAAATTTTCCTATTTCAGATTAATAGTAGCGGGACATGTGTGAACTATATCTCCTCCTCCTGTGTATGAATATCACTAGCCTTTCCTCTTTGAATCAACAGAGCTTTCTTTCTAAAAAATCTTAGGAAACCATCTGCACCCATTCTTGAGCCATTGAGACCTGATTCTTTGAAAGAGTTTTTCTCTGCGTCAAATACTTGATTGGTCAGACTTGCATCATTGATACTGATGCCACCTGCATCAATCTGTGATGCAACGCGACAAGCCCTTTCTTCATCTTTTCCAAATACAGATGCCGACAAACCAAATCTTGTATCATTGGCTAGAGCGATTGCTTCAGCGACAGATTCAAAAGACATAATGGGAATTACTGGTCCAAATGTTTCTTCCATCATAATGTCCATGCTATGGTTGACATTTGTAACAATCGTTGGCTTGAGCCACAGGCCACCATTTATATTTTCTACCTCTCCTCCTGTCTGAACGACTGCCCCCTTTGTAATAGCATCTTCTAACTGAGCGATAATCTTGTCAGCTTGTTTCTCAAAAATCAAAGGGCCCAAGGTGCCTCCTTTGTCATAATCATTGTTCAGAGTTGTTGATTGTACTTTTTCAGTAAGAAGATCTAAAAACTGATGGTAAATATCTTCGTGAACATAAAGTCTCTCCAGAGACTGACAGGCTTGACCTGTAGCTCCCGCACACGACCTGATGACGGCGTCCGTAGTTTGTTCAAGATCAGCATCAGAAAGAATGATGGCCGGATCCTTACCACCTAATTCTAAAAATGCTGGAATAAACCTCTCAACACACCTTGCGGCTATTTTCTTTCCGGTAGCTACACTTCCGGTAAAACAAATAGCATCAGAATTGTCAATCACTGACTTGCCAACTTCAGGGCCCCCTCTAAGAACCTTTAAAACTTTGGCCAAGTCTGGTATCGCCTTTATACACTCCTCTAATGGGTCTATAAACCTAGGTGTAACTTCACTTGGTTTCAATAGGACAGTACAACCTGCCAAGAGTGCGGGGATGGTATCTATCAATGCAAGTAGTAGTGGAAAATTCCACGGACTAATAACACCTACTATAGAGTAGGGTTCTAATTCTTGTTTTATATGTACCGTAGGGTTGGTAACGGAGGGACGACCTTCATTACTTCCTAATAAATGTTTGACAGAGTAACATCTTCCTTTGATAACACCTATGGCGCCTTCAATTTCTATTCTGCTAATTTTTCTTCGCCCAGTATCAATAGAAAGTTGTTGAAAGATCTCTTCTTGGTGGTCTTCGATGCTCTTTGCAAATTGCAATAAGACAGATATTCTAAAATCAATGCCTTGAGACTTCCATAATTTTTGATCTTCCTGAAGCTGGGATGCTTTATTTTTGATCTGTTCTGGAGTATCTACTTTTAGTGTATAATCATATTCCCCATTTCGAGGATTCCTAATCTGCATGCTCCACGACCGGTTTTAGAAAAAATGAACAGATGAATGCTATAGCTAAAAAACCAACCATCAACCAAAAACTCATACTATAATCTCCTGTCCTATCTGATATAACGGCTGTTAACCAAATACCCAAGCCTGAACCAATACCCTCAAAAGTTGAAATAATTCCATTGATTTTACCAGCATTTTTGACTCCAAATGTAGTGATGATAATATAATTAAACAATGTATAGAGTCCTCCCCAGCCCAGTCCGGTAAGAAT
>CAZMMQ010000140.1:0-3136 GCA_964567435.1 uncultured Saprospiraceae bacterium
CTCTGGATATTTAGAAGTATTGCAGAGACTATTGTAGAGGCTTCTGAATAGATGTAAGGTTGCTGGGTGACTTAAGTGAGCAACCAAAAACACTTGGACACAGTTTATGTCGACTCGATTGACCAACCTTATTAGATACTTTTTTTTGTGAGAACATTTTCTGGAAATAGTTAGCTCTTTCTAATGTTCGCTATTGAATGTTCTTTCATTTAGATCTGTCTATTAAATGATCTACACAACATCATCAGTGGATGGTGTAAACTGAGATTTGGTAGTACTTATGTAACTTAAGGCAAATTTTATTAATACATAGTCATTTGAGTATTACTCGAAAATTAGTCTTTCCAAGACCTGAACTCAGGTCGTATATAGAGTGCTATCAATATTTTGAAGTCGACAGTGAGTTTGATTGTAATGCTGTGATGATAGACTATCCACGAACTGCTCTAGACATCGTCTTTGTTTTTGGAGGTGGTGTCAATATTGAGCCATTAAATAATGTTGATATCAGTTTGCCTAAGTACTCTTTGTTGGGCTTGTTTGACAGAAAATACACTGTAAAGTATACAAATGGTTTTCAAGGCATTCATGTCCGATTTAAGCCCAATGGCATTTACCCCATTACAAGTATTCCCCTTAAACATAGCTGGAAGCGGCAGATGTGTTTGGAAGATTTAATTGGTGGAGAGATACGCCATGTATATGATAACATGGGTAATGAATCTCAGCTGGCCACTAGAATTGATTTGTTAGAAGGGTTCTTGATCAAAAAATATGACGAAACAAGACTGCATCCCAAATTTGACTATTGTCTGGATGTCATAGACAAAAGGAAAAATCAGATTAATGTAGAGCAATTGGCCTATGCCGTGAACTCTAACTACAAGAGTCTTGATAGGTGGTTTAAAAAGTATGTCGGAACCTCGCCGAAGAAATACTTACAGCTTAATCGTTTTAAAAATGTCCTTCAGAGTATGGATGCTCAGACTCAGATAGACTGGATGCAGTTGGTGGTAGATGGCGGATTTCATGATCAATCCCACTTTATAAATTATTTTAAAAAGATCGCTGGCGTTACGCCAACGGAGTATATAATGGGCCAAAAACCGAGTCTCAGCCCATAGCTGTCCAATTTTTACAATGAGATCGGCTTGATGCACTATAATATTGTAGGGATAAACAACCATCTCCTACAATGAAGCAGTTATTCACGATTCTGTTAGCGGGTCTTTTCTTCAATCCAATTGTAGATTGTCAAAGCGACTTTTTTGATGAGCCTATATTCAGGGTGAGCGTATTTACCCATTCCTTAGGTATACCTTTTAAGGATTATGTCAAGCGACCTCTGAACTTTGGCCTTAGTGTAGGTGTGCAATTTGCCTATAATAAGGATACGCAAACCCCCTTGACGCAGGAATTGGAAATTAGCTGGTTCAATCATCGAAAGCTTAACAAAGCGATACTTCTAAAGACTAATTTGTCTAAAAATTTCTTTACCGATAGCGGATTTTTTGTAGCTCCAGAAGTAGGCATTGGATACATTCTGGATATAACAAATAATGCTGCCTTCAAACTTGCTGATAATGGCACCTACGCCAGATCATCTGGCATCAGCCACGGCTTTGTTACACAGCTCAGTACATCCTTAGGAAGAAGGTTTTCGAGGGAAAATGAAAATGACTTCGCACCATTTGTAAAGTACGAAGGCTTGATCCAATTGCCTTATTCAGATTTTACGCCCTTTCTTCCGCACACGATGGTACACTTGGGTAGCAAACTATTCATATCAGAGAACTAAATCCCAAATGAAAAATACAGTAGTAAAACTAAGTCTGTTATTATTCTTGATCTGTTGCCAAACAGCCTGTCAAAAGGAGTTTTCTGAATTACTCAATGAAACAGAAGTTCGTATTGTAAATGATAACAGAGAGCATTCAAAAGCAACGGAAGTCCAAAGAATAATCGATTCCTATGTTGCTCGTGGTCTCCCTGGCATCTCAATAGTCATCGATATACCTAACGAAGGAATTCTAAGGAGTGCCGCTGGTTATTCTAAAATAGAGGACCAAACCCCTATGGAGATACATCATGTATTTAATTCAGGGAGTGTAGCCAAGACTTACCACGTAACAGCAGCACTGATGATGATGGAGGAAGGAATCTTAGATATTGATAAAACAATCGACACTTATCTTCCTGACTGGGTATGTGATGACTTGCCAAATGGTAGGTCTGCAACGGTCAAGCAGCTTATGAATCATTCTAGTGGGATACCTGATTTTATAGAGAATATAGATCATGTACTGGATTATTTTCACGACTTGCAAAGAGATTTTACACAAGAAGAGTATCTAAATTATATCTGTGGGACTAAGGCGTACTTTGAGCCAGGAGCGGACCATTGGTATTCTAATACCAATACGGTTCTTCTGGCCTTGATTATGGATGAAATTTCTGGTAATCATGCAGATGTAATTACTCAAAAGATCATCAACAGATTAGGACTGAAGCAAACATTCTATAAAAACGAATTGGATTATCCTGTGCCGGCGGGAGCTGTTAATACCTATTATGATACTAAAGGCAACGGAGAAATAATTAATTCAACCGAAATCCAACGCAACTTTGATAGGGTATCAATAGGTCATGATGGAATGCTCGCCTCTGCTAATGATTTTCACCTCTTTCTAAAAGCACTGTTTGAGAACAAATTAGTGAGTAGGCCAACATTAGAGACCATGGTGAAATTTGGATTGGGTCTGGACATCGAATTGGTACGGGGTGATAATAGTGCCAAGATCGGTCATGATGGCGCTTCTTTTGGAGCAGCGAATCAGGTTTATTTCTATAATGAAATAAGTGCGATCATGGTCGTTTGCAGCAATTTTGGAGATTTCTTTAATGGGCCACTTTCTGATTTATACAGGGAAATGGTTGTAGAATTGGAAGCTGTGCTGTTTGCAGAATAGTTGGAAATTCTTTGAGGAGCAAATTATCTTAATAAAGAAGAGCAATATTTTTTTGTCGAAAAAGAGCTTTACGAAGCTTGATCAATTGATATGTCCATGAAGTAAACATGACTCATGGTGAATATCATCATGCCTCAAATAAAACTGTTATCTAGGCGTATTCAGAG